>NZ_JAIVFL010000001.1:3000000-3600000 GCF_022760805.1 Candidatus Mycolicibacterium alkanivorans
CGATCATCTGCCTCACGTGCGGGTGGGTGGTGCGGGCGGTCACCGACCAGTCCATCCGCCGCACGTCGTCGCCGGGCTGGTAGAGCCGCGACTCCCCCGGCTCCGAGCCGGGGCCGGGGATCAGGCCGAGATGGTTGCCATGCAGGACCCCGTCGAGCTTGCGTTTGACGGTCAGCTCGAGGGTCCGCAGCGCGGCCGACAGCTTGGCGTCACCGATCTCACCGCGCTCAAACGACGGCGGGTGGACGGTCTCGGACTCACTCACCGACCGTTGTTACCTGCCGCGGCGGGAACTACGGGGGGAACCGAATGTCCCTGCTGCGGAACAGCATTCACCTGAGGCAGCGCGACGGTCTGCATGATGCGGTTGATCACCGTCTCGGCCTTGACGTCGTCGGCCAGCGCGTCGTATGTCAGCACCAACCGGTGGCGCAGCACGTCGGGGATCACGTCGATGACGTCCTGCGGGATGACGTAGTCGCGCCCGCGCACCAGCGCCAGCGCGCGGGCGGCGGCGATGATGCCCAGCGAGGCGCGCGGAGAGGCGCCGAATGCCACCCAGGACTTGACGTCGCTCATGCCGAACTGCTCGGGGCGGCGGGTGGCGGTCACGACGCGCACCACGTAGTCGACCAGCGCGTGGTGGACGAAATTGTTGGCGGCCACCCCCTGCAGGCGCTGCAGGTCGCCGGTGTCGAGGATCTGCTTGGGCTCCGGCGGCGTGACACCCATCCGGTAGATGATCTCGCGCTCTTCCTCCGGCGTCGGGTAGTCGACGTTGATCTTGAACAGGAAGCGGTCGCGCTGCGCCTCGGGCAGCGGGTAGACGCCCTCGTTCTCGATCGGGTTCTGAGTCGCCATCACGAGGAACGGCTTGGGCAGCGGGTAGTCCTTGCCGCCGATGGAGATCTTGCGCTCGGCCATGACCTCAAGCAGGGCGGACTGAACCTTTGCCGGGGCGCGGTTGATCTCGTCGGCGAGCAGGAAGTTGACCATCACCGGACCGAACTCGGTGTCGAACTCCTCGCGGCCCTGGCGGTAGATGCGCGTACCGATGATGTCGGTGGGCACCAGGTCGGGCGTGAACTGGATGCGGGCGAAGGTGCCACCCACGACGCGGGCGAAGGTTTCCACGGCCAGCGTCTTGGCCACGCCGGGCACGCCTTCGAGCAGCACGTGGCCCTTGGCCAGCAGTCCGACGAGGATACGTTCGACGAGCAGATCCTGGCCGACGATGATGCGCTTGACCTCGAAGATCGCGCGTTCCAGGGTGTGGACCTCACCGGCCAGCCCGTTACCGCCGGACGGCGGTGGCACTGGGGCTCCGCTCGGGCCGGCAAAACCCCCGGGGCCCGCGGGTGACCCACCTGGTGACGTCATCGACTTCCTCCACAGCTGTTGGATTCCTCGGGCTGCGCCGTCGCACCGGGCCCGCCCTCACACAACTATTCCAGGCGTTCCGGAATCCGTCGACGTGCCCCGTTCGCTGGCGCGTCGGGAGCCTAGGGCTCGGGTAGCCGTGTCTCGCTCCTCCTCCACCGCTGCGCGGCGGCATCGTCGACTCGACGCGTGGAACTGTCTCGCTCCTCCTCCACCGCTGCGCGGCGGCATCGTCGACTCGACGCGTGGAACTGTCTCGCTCCTCCTCCACCGCTGCGCGGCGGCATCGTCGACTCGACGTTAGGTCTCGATGACGCGGGTCAGGTAGGGCGTCATGCCCGCGGTGCGGACCGGGCTCACGGTCACCTGGCCGGCCGCCGACGACGCCTCGAGCATCTGCCCGTTACCCAGGTAGATCGTGACGTGCTGGGTGCCGCCGGGCCCGTAGAAGATCAGATCGCCGCGCTTGGCCTGCGAGGGCGGCACGTGCCGGCCGGCGTTGTACTGGTCGCCGGAGTACTTGGGCAGCAGCACGCCGACACCGGCGAAGGCGTAGCGGGTGAAGCCCGAGCAGTCATAGCCCAGCTTGCCGGCGTCCTCGTCCACACCTGCGCTGGGGCCGTTGACCGCGCCACCGCCCCACGAGTAGGGCACGCCGCGCTGGGACGCGCCGCGGGCGATCACGTACTCGATGGCCTGCGGTCCGCTGACCCGGCCCCCGGGCAGTGCCATGCGCGACCCGCTGCCGCCGATCCCGAGACCGGCCAGGAACTTGCGGCCCATGTCCACGGTGGCCTGGGCGGCTTGGGTGGTCGCCTGCAGCGAGGCGTTGGCGATGGCGACGGGGTCGCCAGGCGCGCCTGCGCTCAGGACCTTGGGCAGCGTCGGATCCCACTCGCCGGGGTCGGCGCTCGCCGGACTGGCGAAACCCAACGCCAGTACCAGTGCGGTCAGGACCGTCCCGACCGCGCGGAGCCGTCGAGAAGCATTGCGGGACATGGAAACAGCTCCGTCGCTAGTTGATGTAGCGGACGACGAATGGTGTCATGCCGCTGGTGCGCACCGGCGAAACCTTCACCGTCGAGCCGGTGTAGGGGGCTTCGAGCATCTGGCCGTTGCCCAGGTAGAGGGTCACGTGCTGGCTGCCGCCCGGGCCGTAGAAGATCACGTCACCGCGGCGCATCTGCGACGTCGGGATCTTGGTGCCCATGTTGTACTGCGAGCCCGAGTAATGCGGCAGCTTGATGCCGACCCCGGCGAACGCGTAGAGGATCAGCCCGGAGCAGTCGAACCCGACCGTTCCGGCTCCGCTGTCGATGCCGTTGCTGGGGCCGGCCGCGGTGCCACCGCCCCAGGAGTACGGCACGCCGATCTGTGACATGCCCCGCTTGATGACGTACTCGACGGCCGTCGAGCCGTAGACGAACGGGATCGCACCGTTGGTGATCCCGGTGTCGGTGGGCTTCAGGATGCCGAGCTGCTGCAGGAAGCTCTTGCCGAGCTGCTGGGTGACCTGCATCGAGCTCGACGCGATCTGAAGGACCGCGTTGATGATCTGGATCGGGTCACCGGAGACAAAAGCGCTCGGCACCGCGGGCAGGGTCAGGTCCCATTCGGAGGCCTTGCCGTAGGGCACCTTGGCGTCCCCCGGCGCGGCACTGGCGCCGGGGGCGGCCGGATCCCAGCGGTCCCCCGACGTGCCGGCGCCGGCCGCGGCGGACTGCGGCACGGCGGCGGGGCCGCCGGCCGGAGCCGACCACTCGCGCGCGGCGTCGAGCTTCTGCTGGGCGGTCTTGCGCTCGGCGGCGAGCCGGTCGATCTGGGCCTGCTGGTCCCGGAACGTCTTCTGCGCCTCGGTCAGTGCCGAGACGGCCGAGTTCTGGCTGGCTTCGGCGGCGACGACGGCGTCATCGGCCTTCTGCTTGGCCAGCCGGGCCGCGGATTCCTTATTGACCTGTTCGGTACGCGCCCGTCGCAGGTCGGTCATCACCTGCTCGGCGCTGACCGCCAGGGTCTGGCCGGCTGTCGCGGTGGAGATGATCTCGTCGGGATTGGTGGCCATCACCAGCGCGCCCGCCGGACCGTTGACGTAGGTGGCCGCTGCGAAGGTGTCGAACCGCTTCTGCGCCGCGGTGATGGCCGCGTCGGCGTCCTTGACGGCCTGGCCGCTGGCATCGACCTGCTGCCGGGCGGTGGCGGCGACATCGCGCGCCTCCTGCACCTCGACGAGCGCCTTGTTGACGGCCTCCTGCTCGGCCTGGACCTTGGCGCCCACGTCCTGCAGGCGCTGATTGGCTTCGGCGACGTCAGCGACGAGTGCCGCGAGGGTGTTCGGTGCGGGCTGCGGCTCGGCGAGCGCCAGCCCCGGCGTGCTCAGGATGACGGCGACGGTGAGCACCAACGGGCACATCGGCTTGGCGATTCGGCGGGCCGGTTGGAAAAGAGAGCCGCGATCGGAACTTCTCATTCGACTCTGGTCCCCTTTGCTTGACACATACAGTCACGCCCATTCACTGATGTCACATCAGTCACATCAATACCAGTGGCGTCATTTGCACCGTACGTCACACTTGTCGCAGAGGAAACTACAGGCGAGAATTACATGTTTGTCATTTACGGGATGTTGCCGAATAGTAATCTTATTGATTTGCCAAAATAGGCTATTTGACCAGCTCGGTAGCGGTTTTACTATTTCGTGATCGCTTCGCCTTCAGCTGCAGAACTCGCGCCAATACCGCCGCTGATGCGACCCCGAGGACGAGCGCAATGGTTAGTCCCATCCAGGGAAAGTCGGGCGTTTGCAACTGGTCGACGAATGCCTGCGCCCCGACCACCGGGGTGGGGGCGGTTTTGGCCACGTCCTGGCCGGCCTCGAGCAGCACCCGGTCGTAGGTCGTGCTGTAGGTGCCGGCCCAACCGGGACTGAGCACCAGCACCGTCGAACCCGGATTGGCGTGGCCGATCTCGGTGGCCACATCGCGCAGCGGAGTGTCGATCGGCGGGCTCTTCTCCATCACGACGACCTTGAGGTCGATGCCGTGCGCCCTGGCTCCCTCGACCACCTTCTGCAGTCCGGCGACATCGGCGGCCGGCGCGGCGACGCCGTCCCTGGCCACGTCGGCCTGGACCGTGTTCATGCACTGATCCAGCGGCGTCGCCGGGTCGAGGCCGACGCTGCTGCACACCTCCACCGGGACGAAGATCGGCGCGTGCGGAATCGTCACGATCCCAGACCGTACCGCGCACCGCGACCGGGGGTGGCACCGCGCGCCGAGGAAGACAAGACTGGACAGCCGGGACCGCCGCCGGGTTCGGACGCGGACCGCCCGCTTAGCAGGACAACCGTACTGTTAGTATCAAGCCGGATGTCGGCACAGCCCGTCGACATCATCACCAACGCCGGGAGTTGATGTGAGCAGCGATAATTCGACGAAATCATCCCTGAACTCTTTTCACGCGCGCGACACCCTGAAGGTCGGCGACAACAGCTACGAGATCTACCGCCTCGACGCGGTACCCGGCACCGAGAAACTCCCCTACAGCCTCAAGGTGCTCGCCGAAAATCTGCTGCGCACCGAGGACGGCACCAACATCACCAAAGACCACATCGAGGCCATCGCGAACTGGGATCCCTCGGCCGAGCCGAGCATCGAGATCCAGTTCACCCCGGCCCGGGTGATCATGCAGGACTTCACGGGCGTGCCGTGCATCGTCGACCTGGCCACCATGCGCGAGGCCGTGACCCAGCTCGGCGGCGATCCCGAGAAGGTCAACCCGCTGGCCCCCGCTGAACTCGTGATCGACCACTCGGTGATCCTGGACTTCTTCGGCGGCCCCGACGCCTTCGAGCGCAACGTCGAACTCGAGTACCAGCGCAACGGCGAGCGCTATCAGTTCCTGCGCTGGGGCCAGGGCGCCTTCGACGACTTCAAGGTGGTGCCGCCGGGCACCGGGATCGTGCACCAGGTCAACATCGAGTACCTGGCCCGGGTGACCATGGTGCGCGACGGGGTGGCCTACCCAGACACCTGTGTGGGCACCGACAGCCACACCACGATGGTCAACGGCCTGGGCGTGCTGGGCTGGGGTGTGGGCGGTATCGAGGCCGAGGCCGCCATGCTGGGCCAGCCGGTGTCGATGCTCATCCCCCGCGTCGTCGGCTTCAAGCTCACCGGTGCGATCAAGCCGGGCGTGACCGCCACCGACGTGGTGCTCACCGTCACCGACATGCTGCGCAAGCACGGTGTGGTGGGCAAGTTCGTCGAGTTCTACGGCAAGGGTGTGGCCGAGGTGCCGCTGGCCAACCGCGCCACGCTGGGCAACATGAGCCCCGAGTTCGGCTCCACCGCAGCCATGTTCCCGATCGACGAAGAGACCATCAGCTATCTGCGACTGACCGGCCGCAGCGACGAGCAGGTGGCTCTGGTCGAGGCCTACGCCAAGGCCCAGGGGATGTGGCACGACCCCGACAAGGAACCGGTCTTCTCCGAGTACCTCGAGCTGGACCTGTCCACGGTGGTGGCCTCCATCGCCGGGCCCAAGCGCCCGCAGGACCGCATCGAGCTGACCGACGCCAAGAACGCGTTCCGCAAGGACATCCACAACTACGTCGAGGAGAACCGCCCGGCGCCGGAGACCAAGCTCGACGAGGCCGTCGACGAGTCCTTCCCGGCCAGCGACTCGGTGGCGCTGTCGTTCGCCGACGACGGCGCGGTCGACGTCCGCCCGTCGGCCGCCAACGGCGCCGAGGGCCGGCCGAGCAAGCCGGTCCAGGTTCGCTCGGCCGAGCACGGCGACTTCGTGCTCGACCACGGCGCCGTCGTGGTCGCCGGAATCACCTCCTGTACCAACACCTCGAACCCGTCGGTGATGCTGGGTGCGGCGCTGCTGGCCAAGAAGGCCGTCGAAAAGGGGCTGACCTCCAAGCCGTGGGTCAAGACCAACATGGCGCCCGGCTCGCAGGTGGTCACCGACTACTACACCAAGGCCGGCCTGTGGCCGTACCTGGAGAAGCTCGGCTACTACCTGGGCGGCTACGGCTGCACCACCTGCATCGGCAACACCGGCCCGCTGCCCGAGGAGATCTCGAAGGCCATCAACGACAACGACCTCAGTGTCACCGCGGTGCTCTCGGGCAACCGCAACTTCGAGGGGCGCATCTCCCCCGACGTGAAGATGAACTACCTCGCCTCGCCGCCACTGGTGATCGCCTACGGCATCGCGGGCACCATGGATTTCGATTTCGAGTCCGATCCGCTGGGCAAGGATTCCGAAGGTAACGACGTCTTCCTGAAGGACATCTGGCCGGCGCAGAAGGAGATCGACGACACCATCGCCTCCTCCATCAGCCGGGACATGTTCACCAGCAGCTACGCCGACGTGTTCAAGGGCGACGAGCGCTGGCGGAACCTGCCGACGCCGGCGGGCAACACCTTCGAGTGGGACGACGCCTCCACCTACGTGCGCAAACCCCCGTACTTCGACGGGATGCCCGCCGAACCGCAGCCGGTGGCCGACATCAAGGGCGCCAGAGTCCTTGCCCTGCTTGGCGATTCGGTGACCACCGACCACATCTCGCCGGCGGGCAGCATCAAGAAGGGCACCCCCGCCGCGCAGTACCTGGAGGCCAACGGGGTCAAGCCGGAGGACTTCAACTCGCTGGGGTCGCGGCGCGGCAACCACGAGGTGATGATCCGCGGCACCTTCGCCAACATCCGGCTGCGCAACCAGTTGCTCGACGACGTCTCCGGCGGCTACACCAGGGACTTCACCCAGCCGGACGGCCCGCAGGCGTTCATCTATGACGCCGCGCAAAACTATGCGGCACAAGGTATTCCGCTGGTCGTGCTCGGTGGCAAGGAATACGGTTCGGGCTCGTCGCGCGACTGGGCGGCCAAGGGCACCAGCCTGCTGGGTGTGCGGGCGGTGATCACCGAGTCCTTCGAGCGCATCCACCGCTCCAACCTGATCGGCATGGGCGTCATCCCGCTGCAGTTCCCCGCCGGCGAATCGGCGGCCTCGCTCAAGCTGGACGGCACCGAGGTCTACGACATCACCGGGATCGAGGAACTCAACAAGGGCAAGACCCCGAAGACGGTGCACGTCAAGGCAACCAAGGCCGACGGCTCCGCGGTGGAGTTCGACGCCGTGGTCCGCATCGACACCCCCGGCGAGGCGGACTACTACCGCAACGGCGGCATCCTGCAGTACGTGCTGCGCAACATGCTGCGCGCCGGTTAACCGGACGCGATCGAAAGGACATGCCCCGGGTCAGCGAGGATCATCTGGCGGCCCGCCGCCGCCAGATCCTCGACGGCGCACGGCGCTGCTTCGCCCAGTACGGGTACGACAAGGCGACCGTTCGCCGGCTCGAGCAGACCATCGGTTTGTCGCGTGGTGCGATCTTCCACCACTTCCGCGACAAGGACACGCTGTTCTTCGAGTTGGCCCGGGAGGACGCCGAGCGGATGGCCGAGGTCGCCTCCCGTGAGGGTCTGATCCAGGTGATGCGCGACTTGCTGGCCGCACCCGACCAATTCGACTGGCTGGCCACGCGATTGGAGATCGCCCGCAAGTTGCGCAACGACCCGGCGTTCCACCGCGGGTGGGCCGAGCGTTCAGCGGAGCTGTCGGCGGCAACCAGTGACCGGCTGCTGCGCCAGAAGCAGGCGGGCCGGCTGCGCGACGACGTGCCAAGCGACGTGCTGCAGTGCTATCTCGACCTAGTGCTCGACGGGCTGGTGGCTCGGCTGGCCGCAGGCGATGATCCCAGACGGCTGTCTGCGGTCCTCGACGTCGTCGAGGAATCGGTGCGCCAGCGCCAATAGTCAGGCGAGGTCAATCAGATCGCCGAACTCAGGCGAGTTCAATGAGATCCCGGTAGTCCTCTGACCAGTGATCCTCGGTCCCGTCCGGCAGCAGCACGACACGCTGCGGCTCCAGGGCCTCGGCGGCGCCGGGATCGTGGGTGACCAGCACCACCGCACCGAGGTAGCTGCGCAGCGCGTCGAGAACCTGCTCACGGGAGGCGGGGTCGAGGTTGTTGGTCGGCTCGTCGAGCAGCAGCACGTTGGCCGTCGAGGCCACCAGCCCGGCCAGCGCCAGCCGGGTCTTCTCACCGCCGGACAGCGTGCCGGCCGGCTGGTCGAGCTGCGGACCGCTGAACATGAACGCGCCCAGCAGGCTGCGCAACTCCTGCTCGCCGGTGTCGGGGGCGGCGTGGCGGATGTTCTCCCACACCGTCGCGAGGTTGTCGAGGGTGTCGTGTTCCTGTGCGAAATAACCGATCTTCAGACCGTGCCCGGGTTCCAGGCCCCCGGCGTCGGGGGTTTCGGCGCCGGCCAGCAGCCGCAGCAGGGTGGTCTTGCCCGCGCCGTTGAGACCGAGGACCACCACGCGTGAACCGCGGTCGATCGCCAGGTCCACCCCGGTGAACACCTCCAGCGAGCCGTAGTTCTTGGTCAGTCCCTTGACCACCAGCGGGGTGCGCCCGCACGGGGCGGGTGTCGGAAAGCGGATCTTGGCGACCTTGTCGGCAACCCGCTCATCGTCGAGAGACGCCATCATCCGCTCCGCGCGGCGCAACATGTTCTGGGCGGCAACGGCTTTGGTGGCCTTGGCCCCCATCTTGGCGGCCTGGACACGTAACGCCGACGCCTTCTTCTCGGCGTTGGCGCGCTCGCGGCGGCGGCGTTGCTCGTCGGTGGCTCGCGCGTCGAGGTACTTCTGCCAGCCCATGTTGTAGACGTCGACCTCGCCGCGCACGGCGTCGAGGAACCACACCCGGTTGACGACCTCGGCCAGCAGTTCGACGTTGTGGCTGATGATCACCAGACCGCCGGTGTGCGCCTTGAGGAAGTCACGAAGCCAGCCGATCGAGTCGGCGTCGAGATGATTGGTCGGCTCGTCGAGCAGCAGCGTCGTGGCCGATCCAGCGCCGGTGTCGCTGGCGGCGAACAGGATCCGAGCCAGCTCGACCCGCCTGCGCTGACCACCGGACAGGGTGCGCAGCGCCTGGGTCAGCACCCGGTCGGGCAGGCCCAGGCTGGCGCAGATGCGGCTGGCCTCGCTCTCGGCGGCGTAGCCGCCCAGAGCGGCGAAGCGCTCCTCGAGCTGGCCGTAACGGCGCACCGCCTTGTCGCGAGCGGCGTCGTCGACCACCTCGGCCATCAGCACCTGCTGCTTCTCCAGGTCGGCCAGCAGGGTGTCCAGACCGCGCGCCGAGAGTACCCGGTCGCGGGCGAGGACATCGAGGTCGCCCTCGCGTGGATCCTGCGGCAGATAGCCGACGTCGCCGCTGCGAATCACCGTTCCGGCGAAGGGCTCACCCTCACCGGCCAGGATCCGCATGGTGGTGGTCTTGCCTGCGCCGTTGCGTCCGACCAGACCGATGCGGTCGCCGGGCTGGATCCGCAGCGCAGGACCTTCCGCAAGCAGCAGCGTGCGCGCCCCGGCGCGGACCTCGAGGTCCGTTGCGGTTATCACGGCGCTGCTCTCCTGTGGCTATTTGTCGTCGATGAAGACCGGACGCGCTTCCCGGCACGCGCGGCGACCGCCTCTTCGAAATTGGCGGTAGGCAGGCGCACGTAGAGCTGCCCGAGGCCCTCGGCCTGCATATGCCCCTCCAGGGTACTGGCGTCCAACCCGCTCCACAGCGTCCGCTTGGTCAATTCGGTCCCGGGGCGCGAGAACGCCGCGATGCGTGCGGCCATCTCAGAGCAGCCCGGAAGCAGGTCCTCGGCCGGAACCTGCCGCGACACCAGACCGATCCGTTCGGCTTCCACGGCGTCGACGATGAAACCAGAGTCTCGAATCACCGTTGCACGCTATCGCGTGCGGGCCCTCAGACGTCTTCGGCGTGGGATTGAGAGGCGATCGCCGCGTCGACGTCGAAGTCCTTGACCTGCCGGATCAGATCCTCCAGCGCGGCGGGCGGAAGCGCGCCGGCCTGGTTGAAGACCAGCGTGCCCTTCTTGAAGGCCATCAGGGTCGGGATGGACCGGATCTCCGCGGCGGCCGCGAGCTGCTGCTCGGCCTCGGTGTCGACCTTGCCGAACACGACATCGGGGTGCTTCTCCGAGGAGGCGGTGAAGGTCGGCGCGAAGGCGCGGCACGGACCGCACCAGGACGCCCAGAAGTCGACCAGCACGATGTCGTTGCCAGTGACGGTGTCGTTGAAGTCCGCTGCGGAGAGGTCTCGAATAGCCACGAAAATGCTAACGTCGGGGTCAGCCGGTGTGTTCCCGGCCTGGGTCAGGACAAACGGGACAGGGTGGTGACCGCGGGCCAGCCCCCGCAGCACCTCGGCACCGCCCACCTGATTCCCCGCTCAGTCCCGGAAGTCGCGGAAGGCGTCGAGCAGCCGATTGCGGAAGTCCGGGTCGAGGTCGGATTCCTCGATTCTGCCCAGGGTACGCACCGTGCTGCGGAACTGCTCCAGGTAGTTCTCGCAGCCGTCACACTCGGCAAGGTGCAGGTCGAAGCGTTCCCGGGTGTCGAGGTCGAGTGCGCCGTCGAGGTAGGCGGTCACCAACTCGACGAGCTCGTTGCAGTCCAGGGTTCTCATGCGCATCCCGCCAGATAGTCTTCCAGCGCCTTGCGCACCGCGGCGCGGCCCCGGTGCAGCAACACCCGCTGGTTGGCCACGCTGATGTCCAGCAGTTCACACACCTCGCCGGAGTCGAATCCCAGCATGTCTCGCATGGTCACCACCTGCCGTTGCCGCTCGGGCAGCTTGTCCAGTTCGGCGCGCGCGACGTCGACGAGTTCGCGCCCCAACACCGACCCCTCCGGGGTGTCGGGAAATGGCGAGGGCTGCTCACTGCTCTTCCAGTGCCCGGCCCACCGCTGCCCGGCCGGGCGGAACCGTGCCGGGTCAACGGTACCGCCGGTGAACGCTGCGATCTCGGCGTCGTCGCCGCGACGCTCCCGGACGCCGCGCGTCTTGGCGATGTTGATCATCACCGTGAAAAGCCAAGTGCGCAAAGATGATCGGCCCTCGAACTTGTCGATACCCTTAAGCAGCGCGATCCATGTCTCCTGCACCACTTCCTCGGCGATCTCGCGGCTGGAGACATATCCCCGCGCCACCCGCAACAGCGCCGGCGAGTGTTGATCGACGAGTTGGGCGAACACCGCTTCGTCGCGTGCGCGCAGCGCCGCGATCAAGGCCGTCTCGTCCGGAGCAGCTGCCATCGACTGCAGATGCTAACCGCCGCACCTACAGACGTGCCCGGACGCGGCCGAGGAAGTCCGCGATTCCTGACGTCCGGCGATCCGGCTCAGCACTGGTTGTTGACGAAGCAGTCCAACAGCAGTTTGGTGACAGCGTAGCCGGGGGCCTGGGTCTTCTTCACGGTGTGCGTCGGGGGCACGGTCACGCCGGGAAAGATCTGTTCGACAACCCTTGTGCCGGAACGGAATCCGTACCGCTTCCAGGCGATATCCTGAATGGCGTCGTCTTGCACCGCCGGAATCAATCCCCGCCCGGCCGGTGTCAGGGCAAGGATCGGGTGATCGTTGAAGATCGTCGGCTCGGGGTAGAGCGTGACGATCCCCGGCGGGACGGCGCCGCCGTTGCGGGTCGTGATCCAGTTCAGCAGCTGGTTCTCGTAACCGGCGAGTAACCCGCCCGTCTGCTGGATGACCCATTGCTCGAACGCGCTGTCCGAACCGGTCCGCATCAGCCCCTGGGCTTCGATGAGCGCCTTGACCTTCCCGAGGGCGGCGCCGGCCTGCGCGGTGCTCGCGGGTTGGTACGGATTCCCCGATGCGACGGTAGCGAGTTCGAGCTGCGCCAGCGTCATGCCCGAGTTCGACGTCGCCGGATCGCTGCTGTTGATCAGCACGGGCCCGGCCGGCAGCGACACACCGAGATCCGACCATGACTTGCCGGGCAGCAGGTAGTCCTCGAGCAGGCGTCGGAAATCGACGATGTAATCGACGTTGTCGCGTTCCTCGACGATCCGGCTCCGCTTCAGGCCGTCGGCCGCCTCCTGGTTGGCGTACAGCACCTCCGGAGACTGCAGCACGGATGCCGCTTCGTAATCGTTGCCGAAAGCCTTGCTGTAGCCGGACCCTTCGAAGATCGCTTGGGCGCTGGCCGAGGACGGCCACAGGCAATCGATCTTGTTCGACTTGAGCTCGTCGGGCGGAATCTGCACCTGCTTGTAGGACCCCTTGGGTATGAAGTCGACCTCGAGGCGGTACTTGTCGGCCAGGATCTTCTTGACCTCGGGGTCGTTGATGAAATCCCCTTTTTCGGATCCGCCGTAGCAGGTGATCCGGGTGGCGCCCTCACCCGATCCCGAGGTGCCACCCGATCCGCCGCCCCTGCCCATGGTGATCAGCACGATGGCCACCACCACGACGGTGATGATCCCGGCGATCCCGAGATAGAACAGACCCTTGGACTTCTTCATAGCCGCGGGCTCACGACAGCTCCGGTGGCGGGTTGAGGTTGAGCGCAGTGAGCGAGTTGATGTACTCGTCCATCTGTCGCGCCGACAGGTCCTTGTCGGGCTGGGAGGTGAAGTCCACCAACCGTTTCAACTCCTCGCGGCCCAGCCGCAGATATTCGGGGTCACCACTGTGCTGGACGTCGACGTAGTCGTCGAGCGCGCCGGCAACGTTCGTGACGTAAGCCAGACTGCGCTGCGCCAACGGCAGGGCCACCCGAACATCGCGCTGACGGATCAGCTCGACCATGCGCGGTATCCCGTCGCAGCCGGACTGCAGCGCAGCCGCTGTTGCCCGGTCGCTGACTCGCAAACTCAGCGCCCGGATGCGGGCGGCGGTCTTGTCGATCTGCCGGAAGCAGTCGTTGAGCTCGCCTTCGGTGTCAGAGGGAGTCAGGTAGCCGAGCGCGAACCACACCGACAGCGCCAGCCCAGCCCCGAGTCCTGCCGCCAGCGGCCATCCGACGCCGAGGGCGAACAGGACGACGAAGCCCACCGCTCCGGCGGCGAGCGCGGCGAGCACGGTCTGCTGCGAAGGCATCATCGGCTGAGCCTCAACGGAATCCCGCAGCGTCGCGCAGTGCTCCGACGACGCTGTCCTTGTGGATGTACGTGCCGCCGGTGCCGGCGGCGATGACGTCGCGCAGATCGTGTTCGTCGACGTCGCCGAACCCGATCGCGATCACCGGTATGCCCATCTGCGCCAGTTCCTCGATGGCGGTGTTGTCGTCACCGCCGTCCTGTCCGTCGGTCATCAGCACCACGGCCTTCTTGCGGCCGTCGTCGCCGTAGCTGCCGAACACGTCGACGGCGTGCTGCAGGCAGCCGCGGATGTTCGTGCCGCCGCCGGGGCTGCTGTCGGTAATGTCTTTGCGCAGCCCGAGCAGATCGTCCTTGCGGTTTCCGTTCACCGTCCATGGACCGCCCTTGATGCCGTCATCGAAGACGAACACCGTTGTGCTGTCCTTGGGATTGGCCAGCAGCATGTATCTTCGCGCGGTGTCGGGGTCGAAGAGGATGTCGGCGGCCTGCTGTACTCCGTTCCAGCCGTCCCCCTGCATGCTCCCCGAGCCGTCGAGGCAGTAGACGAAGTTGCCGGGCTGGCGATATTCGACGTTGTAGTTGTACAAGGCGTTTTGGATGACCGACGCAGCCGGGAACCGGATCGGCTGCTCTTGGCGGTCGGTCACGATGCCCCAGTCCGGCCGGAACACCGTGTTGCGGAGATCCTGCGGCAGATTGGGCAACGACAGTCCGCTGCTGTTGACGGGCCGTCGGCCCAGCAGCAGCAACGCCTGCTGCGCCTCCGGGCTGAGCAGATACGTCTGGAGCTTGACGAAGTTGGCCTGCTTCTCGGAATTGTCGCCGTGCGGCAAGAAGCCCAGTGGCGAATCGGCGAAGGCGAGCGATCCCTGCGGGTACACCACCGTCATCGGTTCTTCGCCTTTGGGTACGCGGTCGCGGTTGGTCTCGATGACCAGCGCCTCGTAGGTGAATACGGCCTCGCAGCGGTCCGGTGCGGCGATGCAGTCGTCCATCAGCGTCTTCGTCGACGGCGGCGTGTGATCGAACTTGCTCATCAACCGTGTGATGCCGCTGCGCACCGGCTCCGAATCGAGCTGTTCCTGGGTGAGCGCTTTTCCGGGCGGGTTTCCGGCGAAGTAGTTCAAGAAGCCGAAGAACGCCGTCGCACCGGAGTTTGACTGCGTCGGGTTGGTGATCCAGACCTTGGCCTTGCCCGCTTCCACCACGTCTAAAATCTGCTGGATCGAGGTGTTGCTGCCGGGCGTGAAACCCAATCGATCCATGACATGGCGCCACCCAGCGAACACCACCGGTGAGGAGAACATCGGCTTGGAGTCGACCAGCTTGCCGCACCGCTCGTTGCCGATCTGCTCGAATACCGTCGAGGCGAACCAGAACACGTCATACGGAGGCAGGTTCGAACAGTCCTCGCTGAGCAGGTTCGCCTGATCTACCGACCCCAGTTCCTTTGGGGTGCAGGTGAGTCCGTTCTTCTCACACCACGGCCGTACGATCTGGTCGAAAACCAGATGCTGTTCGGAGCCCATCACGATGCTAAGCACCTTGGGGTCGCTGCTGTAGCCACCGGGGGCGGTGGTCGTCCCGCTCGAACAGCCGGCCACGAACACGAGGGCCGCGAGAACCGCCGCATAGGCCTTGCGCATGCCTCACCCTAATCGACGGGTGCGTCACCGACTTTTGACGAAGTGAACACCCAGAAAACGGTAGGCCGCTAGACGGTGAACCCGAGTGCGCGCAGTTGCTCGCGGCCGTCCTCGGTGATCTTGTCCGGCCCCCACGGCGGATTCCACACCCAGTTGATCTTGGCCTCGTTGACCAGTCCGGCACCGACCAGCGCGTTGAGCGTCTGGTCCTCGATCACGTCAGTCAGCGGGCAGGCGGCCGAGGTCAGCGTCATGTCGACGAAGGCCACCGTGCCGGTGTCGCTCTTCTCGACGTTCACGCCGTACACCAGGCCGAGGTCGACGACGTTGATGCCGAGTTCGGGATCGACCACGTCACGCATTGCGTCCTCGATGTCGGCCAGAAGTTCCTCCGGCTGTGCCAATTCCCGGGTCGCTTCGCTCCTGACCGTCGGTGTCTCGCTCACTTCTTGTCCTCCAAGTCTTTTCGATGCGATGCCTGAGCCAGGGCATCTTTGAAAGCCAGCCAGCCCAGCAACCCGCATTTCACTCGCGCGGGATACTTCGCCACCCCGGCGAAGGCCACCCCGTCGCCGAGCACATCCTCGTCACCCTCGATCGTCCCCCGCGATGAGACCATCTCGGAGAACGCCGCAACGATCTTGAGCGCATCCCCCACCGTCTGGCCGATCACCTGATCGGTGAGCACGGATGTGGCGGCCTGGCTGATCGAGCAGCCCTGACCGTCGTATGAGATGTCCTCGACACGCTCGCCGTCCTCGGACAGCGCCACCCGCAGCGTCACCTCGTCACCACAGGTCGGGTTGACGTGGTGGACCTCGGCGCCGAACGGCTCCCGCAGCCCGCGATGGTGTGGGTGTTTGTAGTGGTCCAGGATCACTTCCTGGTACATCTGCTCCAACCGCATGTCTACCTACCGAAGAACTCGATGGCCCGGCGGACGCCGGCGATCAACCGGTCGACCTCGTCGAGGGTGTTGTACACCGCGAACGATGCTCGCACGGTGGCGGCCACGCCGATCCGGCGGTGCAGCGGCCACGCGCAGTGATGGCCGACGCGCACCGCGACCCCGTCGTCGTCGAGCACCTGCCCGACGTCGTGGGCGTGCACACCGTCGACCACGAACGCCACCGGGGAGTGACGTTCAGCGGCGGTGGTCGGGCCGATGATCCGCACGTCGGGGATCGCGGTCAGACCGTCCAGTGCGGCCGCGACCAGCCGGTGCTCGTGGTCGGCCACTGCCGGCATGCCGATCCCGTCGAGATACCTTGCAGCAGCCGCCAATCCGACAACCTGGGAGATCATCTGGGTGCCGGCCTCGAACCGCTGCGGGGGGGGCCCGTAGGTGGCGCCCTCCATCGTCACAGTTTCGATCATCGACCCGCCGGTCAAGAACGGCGGCAGGCTCTCCAGCAGCTCGGCGCGGCCGTACAGCGCGCCGATTCCGGTGGGACCGAGCATCTTGTGCCCGGAGAAGGCGGCGAAATCCACGTCGAGCGCCCGGAAGTCCACCGGCTGGTGCGGCACCGACTGGCAGGCGTCGAGCACGGTCAGCGCGCCGACGGCTTTGGCCCGAGCGACCATCTCGGCCACTGCCGGTGCCGTTCCGGTCACGTTCGAATGATGAGTGAAGGCAACCACTTTCACCCGCTCGTCGAGCTGAAGCGAGTCCAGGTCGACCTGTCCTTCATCGGTGACGCCGTACCACTTCAGGGTGGCGCCGGTGCGACGGGCCAGTTCCTGCCAGGGAATCAGATTGGCGTGGTGTTCGAGCTCGGTGGTCACGATCACGTCGCCGGATCCCACCGCGCCGGGGTATCGGCTGTCGCCCAGCACGTACGACACGAGGTTGAGCGCTTCGGTGGCGTTCTTGGTGAACGCCAGCTCCTCGGGTGCGGCACCGACGAACTCCGCGATGTCGGAGCGGCCCTGCTCGTAGGCGTCGGTGGACTCCTCCATCAGCTGGTGCGCACCGCGGTGCACGGCACCGTAGTGGTTGATCAGGAAATCCCGCTCGGCGTCGAGCACCTGCAACGGCTTCTGGGAGGTCGCCCCGGAGTCCAGGTAGGCCAGTTGGTGTCCGCCCCGCATCACCCGTTGCAGGATCGGGAAGTCGGCACGGATCGCCGGGACGTCCAGGTCAACCGAGGCGGTCATGTCATGCCCCTGCCGGTGTGGCTTGGTGGGCGAACCGCTCGTAGCCGTTCTCCTCGAGCTCGTCGGCCAGCTCGGGACCGCCAGACTCGACGATGCGCCCGTCGACGAAGACGTGGACGAACTGCGGGTGGATGTAGCGCAGGATGCGGGTGTAGTGGGTGATCAGCAGTACGCCCGCGTGCTCGGCTTCGGCATAGCGGTTGACTCCCTCGCTGGCCACGCGCAACGCGTCGACGTCCAGACCGGAGTCGGTCTCGTCGAGGATCGCGATCTTCGGCTTGAGCAGCCCGAGCTGCAGGATTTCGTGGCGCTTCTTCTCACCGCCGGAAAAGCCTTCGTTGACGCTGCGTTCGGCGAACTGCGGGTCGATTCCGAGATCGGTCATCGCGGCCTTGACCTCTTTGATCCACAACCGCAGTTTGGGCGCCTCACCCCGCACGGCGGTGGCCGCGGTGCGCAGGAAGTTCGACATCGACACCCCCGGCACCTCGACCGGATACTGCATCGCGAGGAACAGTCCGGCGCGGGCCCGCTCGTCGACGCTCATCGCCAGCACGTCCTCGCCGTCCAGGGTGATCGACCCCGACGTGACGTGGTACTTGGGGTGCCCGGCGATCGAGTAGGACAGGGTGGACTTGCCGGATCCGTTGGGGCCCATGACCGCGTGGGTCTCCCCCGACTTCACCGTCAGGTTCACGCCCTTGAGGATCTCCTTTTCGGTGCCGTCCTCGTTGGCGACGCTGACGTGGAGGTCCTTGATTTCCAGAGTGCTCACTGTGTTCTCTCTTCGGTGATGGCCAGTTCGTGTTCGATGGCAGCGGTCAGGCGTTCCCGGACGTCCGGCACGGCGATCTTGGAGATGATCTCGCCGAAGAACCCGCGCACCACCAGGCGGCGGGCTTGCTTCTCGGGGATGCCGCGGGCCTGGAGGTAGAACAGCTGCTCGTCGTCGAAGCGTCCGGTTGCGCTGGCGTGGCCGGCGCCGACGATCTCGCCGGTCTCGATCTCCAGGTTGGGCACCGAGTCGGCGCGGGCGCCGTCGGTGAGCACCAGGTTGCGGTTCACCTCAAAGGTGTCGGTGCCGGTTGCCTCGGCGCGGATCAGCACGTCGCCCACCCACACGGTGTGCGCGTCGGGCTTCTTCGAGTCCGGATCGCCCTGCAGCGCGCCCTTGTACAGCACATTGGACTTGCAGTTGGGCTGCGCATGATCCACCAGCAGCCGGGACTCGAGGTGCTGGCCCTCGTCGGCGAAGTACAGGCCGAGAAGCTCAGCATCACCACCGGGGGCGTCGTAGCGGACGGTCGCCGACATCCGGACCACCTCGCCACCGAGGGTCACCGCCACGTGGCGCAGCACAGCGTCCTTACCCAGCCGGGCGTGCTGGGCGCTGACGTGCACCGTGTCGTCGGCCCAGTCGGCGATCCACACGACGGTCAGCCGGGCGGCGTTCCCGACGACGAACTCGACGTTGTCGGCGTAGGTTCCGCTGCCATGGTGATCGATGACCACGACGGCCTCGGCCAGTTCCTCGGCGCGGATCTGCAGGTGGCCGTAGGCGGTGGCACCCTGCCCCGGTCCAGTGAGGGTGATTTCGACCGGGGCCTCGAGGTGGCTCGCGCGGGCGACGGTGACGACGGTCGCCTCGTTGAACGACGAGAATGCCTGCGCGGCAACACGATCAGCGGGCACACCGCCCTGGCCGAGGCGCTCGTCACCGCGGCGCACTGTCTCCACGGTCACTCCGGGCTGCTCCGAGACGCCGATCCGGGCGCTGCCGGTGGCAGGTGCCGAGCCGTCGTGCAGACCGCGCAGCCGCTTGAGCGGGGTGAACCGCCAGAGCTCGTCGCGACCGCCGGGGATTTCGAAGGCATCGACGTCGAAGGAGGCGAACTGCTCGCCCTTGTTGAAGGCGGCCGGGCGTGAACCTTCGACCGCCTTGGTGAGATTGGTCATCAGCCGACTGCGCCTTCCATCTGCAGCTCGATGAGCCGGTTGAGCTCGAGCGCGTACTCCATCGGCAGCTCCTTGGCGATCGGCTCGACGAAGCCGCGCACCACCATCGCCATCGCCTCGTCCTCGGTCATGCCACGGCTCATCAGGTAGAACAACTGGTCGGCGCTGACCTTCGACACGGTGGCCTCGTGACCCATCGTGACGTCGTCCTCGCGGATGTCGACGTAGGGGTAGGTGTCGCTGCGGCTGACCGTATCGACCAGCAGCGCATCGCATTTCACGCTCGAACGCGACCCGTGCGCTCCCTTGTTCACCTGGACCAGGCCGCGGTAGGAGGCGCGTCCGCCGCCGCGGGCCACCGACTTGGAGACGATGTTGCTGCTGGTGTTCGGGGCCAGGTGCAGCATCTTGGCACCGGTGTCCTGGTGCTGCCCCGCGCCGGCGAACGCCACCGAGAGCACCTCGCCCTTGGCGTGCTCGCCGGTCATCCAGACCGCCGGGTACTTCATGGTGACCTTGGAGCCGATGTTGCCGTCGACCCACTCCATGGTGGCGCCGGCCTCGGCGCGGGCCCGCTTGGTGACCAGGTTGTAGACGTTGTTCGACCAGTTCTGGATCGTCGTGTAGCGAACGCGCGCGCCGGGTTTGACGATGATCTCCACGACGGCGGAGTGCAGCGAGTCGCTCTTGTAGATGGGAGCGGTGCACCCTTCCACGTAGTGGATGTAGGAGCCCTCGTCGGCGATGATCAGCGTGCGCTCGAACTGGCCCATGTTCTCGGTGTTGATCCGGAAGTAGGCCTGCAGCGGGATGTCGACGTGCACGCCCGGCGGCACGTAGATGAACGAGCCACCCGACCACACCGCGGTGTTGAGCGCGGAGAACTTGTTGTCCCCGGCCGGGATCACGGTGCCGAAGTACTGCTTGAAGATCTCCGGGTGTTCCCGCAGACCGCTGTCGGTGTCGAGGAAGATGACGCCCTGGGCCTCGAGATCCTCGCGGATCTGGTGGTAAACCACCTCTGAGTTGTGCGCGACGAGGCCTTCGGCGACAAAGTTGTGCGGACCGTCCACCTCGATGTCGTACACCGGCTCGACAGCGAATGGCTCCACCGACTTAACCGGTTCGAATCCCAGCCAGTCGTTGCAGTGGACGCGAATCGTGGTGCCGTGCGCACCGTTCGAGGAGTGCGAGCAGCGGCGGCGGCCGAACCGAGCAGTCCGCTTGGGGTTGCGACATCCGAGCTTCTCGAACTCGCTGGTGATTCCGAGCCGCCACGCGGTCTGTATGCGCTCCGGCGCGTGGCGATAGGGCTGGGTGAAGGACCACGGCCCAGCAGCCCGAAGGCCCGACAGTTCGGCGAGTTCTCGAGCTTGCCGGATGAGCGGTTCATCGGCCGAGGTCAACATGATCGAGCCGCTTCGATCGGGCTGGACGTCGCCGTCCGCGTCGACCCAGCCGCCGAGGAACGCCAGCCGCTGATCGACGGGAAGCGCATAGACCCAATCCGGAACACGCTTGGTGAGCGACAGTCCGTCGAAACCAAGCTCGACGATCCACTCGGTCAGCGCCTTCGAGTTCGCCACGACGCGGTACTGGTCGGCCTCGATGCAGCGCAGTCCGAACAACTCACCGACGACGCGGGTCAGTTCAGCCCGCAGTTCGACGTCGGTGTCCGGAATCGCGAACTGAACGCGATGGGTCTTGTGCGACAGGTGCAGATTGCCGTCGCCGAGGTAGAGACCCAGCAGCCACATCAGGTCGACAGTGCTCGTCGCCGGGGCATGTAGACCCGCGACCGCCGGAAGTTCGGCAGCCTCACCGAACACCGGGATTTGGCGGGGCACGGCGATGAAGTCACCCGGCTGGATCTCGCCGACGGTCACCCAGCGACGGGCATAACGGGCCCGCTGCCGGCCCGGCTTGCGTTCGTCGCGCAACACAAGCATCGGGTGGTTGTCGGTGGCACGCAGGCTGCGCCGGGTCGTGCGAACGGTGTAGGTCTGCCGGGTATCTGTCTGCGCTGCGGCTTTGACGGGTACCACGACGAACCGCTCGGCATCCTCGTCGTAGGCGAAAACCCGATCGCCGTAGACGATCTCCTTGATCGGCACCTGTCCCCGATTGGCGGTCCACACCAGAGTGTCCCCGGCGAGGCATTCGTACTGTGCGGCGACACCAGACACCAGGCGCTGCTTCTCGGCCTCCGGGATGCCCAGCCGGTCGTAGGTGTTGCGGATCTCCTCGGGCAGGTCGTCCCAGGTCGCCGCCTGCTTCTCGGTGGAGCGCACGAAGTACTTGATGTTGTCGAAGTCGATGCCCCCGAGGTTGGAACCCCAGTTCGGCATCGGCTTCTTCTCGAACGTGCGAAGCGCCTTGAGGCGGATGTCGAGCATCCACTCGGGCTCACTCTTCTTGGCCGAGATGTCGCGCACCACCGCTTCGGACAGACCGCGCTGCGCGCTGGCGCCCGCGACGTCGGAGTCCGCCCAGCCGTAGCCGTACCGGCCCAGCGAGGCGATCGCCTCCTCCTGACTGAGCGGCTCGGCCGACTTGGTGTCCGGTGTGAGTGTCATGGCGACGCTCCTTAGGCGGTCGTGGTGGCTCCGGCGCGGGCTGTGCGTCGAAGATGTCGTGGCGCTAGGGGTGTACCGGGTTCAGGGGTACGTGGGTGGTGCATGCGCAGTCGCCGTTGGCGATCGTCGCCAACCGCTGCACGTGGGTGCCGAGGATTTCCGACATGGCCTGCTGCTCGGTCTCGCAGAGCTCCGGAAACTCTTCTGCCACATGCGAAACCGGGCAGTGGTGCTGGCAGATCTGGATGCCCTGGATGGGGCCGCGAACGGTAGTCGTGGCCGTCGCGTACCCGGCTTTCGTCAGCGCGTCGGCCACCCGCTCGGCCGTCGACTCGACATCGTGCGGGCCGTCGGTGACCCCGGCCAAAATGGTATCGATCCGGCGCCGGGCGAAGGCCCGCACCGCCTCGTCACCCCCGATCTCGCGCAGCTGGCGAATGGCCGCCGAGGCCAGGTCGTCATAGGTGTGCTCGAGTTTGGCGCGCCCGGCGGGGGTCAGTCGGTAGCGCTTGGCGGGCCTGCCGCGGCCGACCTGCTGCCATGCCGCCGCTGCGCTGGCCTCGGCGTCACCGGCCTCGATGAGGGCGTCGAGATGACGCCGAACACCGGCGGCGGAGATGCCCAGCCGGCGTCCGATCTCGGCGGCGGTGATCGGTCCCGACTCCAGCAGCAGGCGCACGATGGCGCGGCGCGTCGGACCGTCATGCGCGACCGGGCCCGGAGCGGGCACCGAATAAACGTCTGACGGGATTTTCACAACACCAGTGTGACGCAATTCCCCGGGCGATGTCCAGTAAGGGCAGCCTCAGCGGCGGCGGCAGGCCCCGCTGCGGCGGTTAGAGTGCTGTGGTGGCAGCCCGCCAACTCTCCTTGAGTTCGTCGATCGCCCGTCTGCACGGCGACGAACGCACCGTGGGCTCACCCCTCAACGACGCCGAAGCTCGCGCGCTGCGGCGCACCCGCCTGTTCGGCGCCACCGGAACCGTGCTGATGGGTATCGGCGCCCTGGGCGCCGGGGCCAGGCCGGTGGTCCAGGACCCCACGTTCGGGGTGCGGCTGCTGAACCTGCCGTCGCGCATCCAGACCGTCTCGCTGACGATGACCACCACCGGCGCGGTGATGATGGCGCTGGCGTGGCTGATGCTGGGCCGCTTCACGCTGGGCCCGCGCCGCTTGTCGCGCAGCCAGCTCGACCACACCCTGCTGCTGTGGATGGTGCCGCTGCTGCTCGCGCCACCGATGTACAGCAAGGACGTGTACTCCTACCTTGCGCAGAGCCAGATCTCACGGATCGGGCTCAACCCCTACAAGGTCGGCCCTGCTCCGGGGCTGGGGCTCGACCACGTGTTCACGCTCTCGGTGCCCAGCCTGTGGCGCGAGACACCCGCGCCGTACGGACCGCTGTTCCTGTGGATCGGCCGCGGCGTCTCCGCACTGACCGGCGAGAACATCGTCGCGGCCGTACTCAGCCATCGCATCGTGGTGCTGATCGGCGTCGGACTGATCGTGTGGGCCGTGCCCCGGCTGGCCCGCCGCTGCGGGGTGGCCGAGGTCAGCGCCCTGTGGCTGGGCGCGGCCAACCCCCTGCTACTGATGCACCTGGTGGCGGGCATCCACAACGAGGCCCTGATGCTGGGGCTGATGCTGACCGGAACCGAGTTCGCGCTGCGCGGAATCGACTCGGCCGGCCCGCTGCGGCCGCACCCGCTTCGGTGGCCGCGCGGGCGTGACGAGTGGGCGCCCTGGCTACCGCTGGGCATGCTGATCGCCGGGGCCGTACTGATCACGATGTCCTCGCAGGTCAAGCTGCCCGGGCTGCTCGCGCTGGGATTCGTGGCCATGGCGCTGGCCCATCGCTGGGGCGGCACGATCAAGCCCTTCCTTGCGGCCAGCCTGCTGATGATGAGCATCGCGCTGGTGGTGATGGCGCTGATCGGCTGGGCCAGCAGGCTGGGCTTCGGCTGGATCTTCACGCTGGGCACCGCCAACGTGGTTCGCAGCTGGATGTCCCCGCCCACGCTGCTCGCGTTGGGCACCGGACAGGTGGGCATTCTACTGGGCCTCGGCGATCACACCACCGCTGTGCTGTCGCTGACTCGCGCCATGGGCGTGCTGATCATCACCATCACCGTGAGCTGGCTGCTGCTGGCCGTGCTGCGGGGCCGGTTGCATCCGGTCGGCGGCCTGGGTGTCGCCCTGGGCGCAACGGTCCTGCTGTTCCCCGTCGTGCAGCCGTGGTATCTGCTGTGGGCGATCATCCCGCTGGCCGCCTGGGCCACTCGGCCGGGATTCCGTATCGCGACGATCGCGGTGACCCTCATCGTCGGCATCTTCGGCCCGACCGCCAACGGCGACCGCTTCGCACTGTTCCAGATCATCGACGCCACCCTGGCCAGCACGGTGATCGTGCTGCTGCTGATCGCGCTGACCCTCAACCGGCTGCCGTGGCGCAACGTGCCGGGCACCACCGAGACCTTCAGCGGCCAGGAGCCCGCCCCCGCGCCGACCGAGCCGCCCACGCCGCGCCCGGCGGCGGACGCCTACGCTGAGTCCCCGTGAGTCCTGGCTCCGATACCCCCGTGCGGCTGCGCGGGGTCACCAAGCGCTACGGGTCGACAACGGCAGTGTCGGACCTGGATCTCGACGTGCACGCCGCCGAGGTGCTGGCGTTGCTCGGCCCGAACGGGGCCGGCAAGACCACGACGGTCGAGATGTGCGAGGGATTCGTGCGGCCCGACTCCGGCACCATCGAGGTGTTGGGCCTGGACCCGGTGGCCGACAATGCCCGCGTCCGCGAACGGATTGGCGTCATGCTGCAGGGCGGCGGCGGGTACCCGGCGGCCCGCGCCGGCGAAATGCTCAAGCTGGTCGCCTCCTATGCCGCCAACCCGCTCGACCCGGCCTGGCTGCTGGAAACCCTCGGACTCACCGACGCCGCCCGCACCACCTACCGCCGGCTGTCGGGCGGACAGCAGCAGCGCCTTGCCCTGGCGTGCGCGCTGGTCGGCCGGCCGGAGCTGGTGTTCCTTGACGAGCCGACCGCGGGTATGGACGCCCATGCGCGGCTGGTGGTCTGGGAGCTGATCGACGCGCTGCGCCGTGACGGTGTGACGGTGGTACTGACCACCCACCAACTCAAGGAGGCCGAGGAACTGGCCGACCGGATCGTCATCATCGACCACGGCTCCTCGGTCGCAGCCGGCACACCCGCGGAGCTGATGCACAACGGGGCGGAAGGTCAGCTGCGGTTCAGCGCGCCGCGGCGGCTGGACCTGTCGCTGTTGATCTCCGCACTGCCGGAGAACTACTCGGCCAAAGAAGCTTCGCCGGGCGAGTACCTGGTCGAGGGTCAGATCGACCCGCAGGTGCTGGCGACGGTGACGGCCTGGTGCGCCCGGCTCAACGTGCTGACCACCGAGGTCCGGGTCGAGCAGCGCAGCCTCGAGGATGTGTTCCTGGACCTGACGGGCAAGGAGCTGCGGCCATGACGGAGCTCTTCCCCGCGGGCACCTTCCGCCCCGATCCGCGACCCAACAGCGTGCCGCGGATGCTGGCGGCCCAGTACGGCCTGGAGCTGAGGCTGTTGCTGCGCAACGGCGAACAGTTGCTGCTGACGATGTTCATCCCGATCACGCTGCTGATCGGGCTCACGCTGCTGCCGCTGGGCTCGTTCGGCGAGCATCGCGTCGGGGTGTTCGTACCGGCCATCATGGCGCTGGCCGTCATCTCCACTGCGCTCACCGGGCAGGCCATCGCCGTCGCGTTCGACCGCCGATACGGCGCGCTCAAACGCCTGGGCGCCACCGCCCTGCCGGTGTGGGGCATCATCGCCGGCAAGTCGCTCGCGGTGGTGACGGTGGTGTTCCTGCAGGCGCTGCTGCTCGGCGGCATCGGCCTTGCCCTGGGTTGGCGGCCCCATCCGGCAGGGCTTCTGCTCGGCGCGGTGATCATCGCGCTGGGCACCGCGGGATTCGCCGCGATGGGCCTGCTGCTCGGCGGAACCCTGCGTGCCGAGATCGTGCTCGCGGTCGCCAACCTGCTGTGGTTCGTGTTCGCCGGGCTGGGCGCGCTGACGCTGGAGACGGGCGCGATCCCGCGCGGGGTGTCGTGGGTGGCGCGGCTGACGCCGTCGGGGGCATTGACCGAGGCGCTGTCGCAGGCGATGGCCTTGTCGGTCGACTGGTTCGGCATCGCGGTGCTCGCGGTCTGGGGTGGGCTGTCGGCGCTGGCCGCGCTGCGCTGGTTCCGCTTCACCTGAGGGGTTCCGATCGCCCAACTACGGGGCGTAGTTGGGCGTCCTCTACGATCGGGCCGTGCCCGTCGGACGGTTTTTCCAGCGGTTGGTGGACCTGCTTCCGTTGCCGAGCCTGCGCACGCAGCGCATCATCGCCGCGGCGGTCATTCTCACCCAGGCCGGAATCGCGGTCACCGGCTCGATCGTCCGGGTGACGTCCTCCGGCCTCGGTTGCCCGACCTGGCCGCAGTGCTTCCCCGGCAGCTTCACCCCCGTCCCGCACGCCGAAGTCCCCCGAATCCACCAGGCCGTCGAGTTCGGCAACCGGATGATCACCTTTCTCGTCGTGATCACCGCGATCCTCGCGGTGCTGGCCGTCACGCGGGCGGGCCGGCGCCGCGAGGTGCTCGTCTACGCGTGGCTGATGCCGGCCTCGACCGTGCTGCAGGCGGTGATCGGCGGCGTCACCGTGCTCACCGGCCTGCTGTGGTGGACGGTCGCCGTGCACCTGCTGGCCTCGATGCTGATGGTCTGGCTGGCCACCCTGCTCTACGTCAAGATCGGCGAACCCGACGACGGCATCCCGACGGCGCTGGTGCCGAAACCCTTGCGGCACTTGACCTTACTGAGCGCGCTCGCGCTGTCCGCGACCCTGGTCACGGGGACCACGGTGACGGGCGCGGGCCCGCACGCCGGCGACAAGAGCCCGCAGCGGATCGTGCCGCGTCTCGAGGTGGAGATCCTCACGCTGGTGCACGCGCACTCCGCGTTCCTGTTCATCTATCTGTCGCTGCTGATCGGTCTGGGCGCCGGCCTGCTGGCCGTTTACGCACCACGGCTGATCATGCGCCGGCTCTCGGTGCTGGTCGTCGTGGTGATCGCCCAGGGCTTGCTCGGGGCTGTCCAGTTCTTCACCGGGGTGCCGGCCGTGCTGGTGGCCTTCCACGTCGCCGGTGCGGCGGCCTGTACCGCGGCGACCGCGGCGCTATGGGCGTCGATGCGACAGCGGACCGAGCCCAAGACGCTCCAGAGCTGACTCGACACACAACGCGAACTGTCGCTGCTGTGACTCCCGGGCGTTCTCGTCGAGTTGGCGCCAGCCCAGCGACGGTTCGATCAGCTCGAGTTCCAGAAGTAGCGGGTCGTCGGCGCCCCCGATGAGATCGACCCGTGCGTACAGCAGCTCGTCGATGGCAAGCCCGAGGTGTCCGGCGGCGGCTTCCAACGCGGCGTGGGCGACCTCCCACATCTCGAAGTCCGGGTCGGCCGGCGTCAGCGACTCCTCGGCGAAGGTGCCGGACTCGTCGAGCTCGGGCAGCCTGCCCTCCGGGGGCAGCATCGGCCCCTTGGTGAAGGCGTGCGACTGTGCACCGCCGAGGAAGACCAGCGCGGTCTCCCCCGCCTCCACGCGCGCGTCGTAGGGCTGCACCAGCACGGTGCGCCCGCTGTCCTGCAGGGCGGCGGCATGTTCGCGGGCGGCCGCACGGTCGGTGAACCGGCGGGTGTCGACCGAGCCGGCACCGATCGCCGGCTTGACGACGATCTCGCCCCGGGGCAGGCGAACCTTCTCCCCCGGTGCGAAGAAGTACGACGGCAGGGTCGGCACACCGGCGGCGGCCAGGTCGTCGAGGTAGCGCTTGTCGCTGTTCCAGGCCACTACCTGCGGCGCGTTGAGCAGGTTGCGCACCCGCGCGGCCCAGGCCAGGAACTCTTCGCGCCGCGCGGCGTAGTCCCACGTCGCCCGCAGGATCACCAGATCCGCGGCTTCGGTCTGCGGGTCGTCCCACGACAGCCACCGCGCGTGCAGCCCGCGCCGGCGCAGCGCATCGACGAGGCCGGCGTCGTCGCCGTCGCCGTCCACCAGCTGCGGGCAGCCGGCCAGAACGATCCTGGGATGGAACACATCGGGGCGGGCCAGCTTCATGCCGTTCTCACACCGGGGATGATAATGACATGCACGCAATCGAAATCGCCCAGACAGGCGGTCCGGAGGTCCTCAGCTACGTCGAGAAGCCGAAACCCGAACCGGGCCCGGGCGAGGTGCTCATCGAGGCCGACGCCATCGGCGTCAACTACATCGACACCTACTTCCGGTCTGGCCTGTACCCGCGCGAAGTCCCGTTCGTGGTCGGCACGGAGGTGTGCGGGACGGTCGCGGCGGTGGGCGACGACGTCGCGGCGATCAAGCCCGGCGATCGGGTGGTCACCGCGAACGCCTCCGGCGCCTACGCCGAATTCTGCACGGCACCAGCGGATTTCGTTGCCTACGTGCCCGATGCCGTGCAGTCCGACGAGGTTGCCTCGGCACTGCTCAAGGGTATGACGGCGCACTATCTGATCAAGTCGGTCTACGCCGTGCAGGCCCGCGACTTCCTGCTCGTGCACGCCGGCGCCGGCGGCGTCGGGCTGATCCTCACCCAGTGGGCCACCAGCCTGGGCGCGCGGGTGATCACCACGGCTTCCACGCCCGACAAGGCGGAGCTGTCGCGGCGGGCGGGTGCCGTCGAGGTGCTCGACTACCCCGAGAACACCGCCGAGTTCGCCGCCAAGATCCGGGATCTGACCAATGGTCGCGGTGTCGCCGCGGTCTACGACGGGGTCGGCAAGACCACGTTCGACGCCAGCCTGGCCAGCTTGGCGGTCCGCGGCACGCTGGCGTTGTTCGGTGCGTCCAGTGGACCGGTGCCGCCGGTGGACCCGCAGCGACTCAACGCGGCCGGCTCGGTCTACCTGACCCGGCCCAACCTCGCGCACTTCACCCGGACGGCCGACGAGTTCGCCTGGCGTGCAGGCGAAGTGCTTGATGCCATTGCCGACGGCTCGATCACGATCACCATCGGCGGGCACTACCCGCTGGCCGATGCGGCACAAGCCCACCGCGACCTGCAAGGCCGCAAGACGACCGGTTCGATCGTGTTGGTGCCCTAGGGGAAGATCGTGGGCAGGGCGATCGCCGAGTCGACCGCGAGAGCGACGAACACCACGGCCAGGTAGTTGTTCGACTGCAGGAACAGTCGCAGCGGCTTGACGGACTCACCGCGGCGTACACCCGCATGCAGACGATGGGCCATCACCAGGAACCACGCCCCGGCCAGGGTGGCCACCGACGCGTACAGCCATCCGGCGCCCGGGATCAGCGCCAGCGTGGCGAGAACCGTCAGCCAGGTGTAGATCACGATCTGCTTGGTCACCTGCTGCTCGGTGGCGACCACGGGCAGCATCGGCACGCCGGCGGCGCGGTAGTCGTCCTTGTACTTCATGGCCAGCGCCCAGGTGTGCGGCGGCGTCCAGAAGAAGATGATCGCGAACATCACCAGCGCCTGCCAGCCGATGGTGCCGGTCACCGCCGACCAGCCGATCATCACCGGCATGCAGCCCGCGGCCCCACCCCACACCACGTTCTGCGAGGTGCGGCGCTTGAGCACCAGCGTGTAGATGAGCACGTAGAAGGCGATTGTGGCGGCGGCCAGATGCGCCGAGAGCATGTTGGTGGTCCACCACAGCCAGAAGAACGAGGCGACCGAGAGTGCCAGCCCGAACACCAGCGCATGGCTGCGCGGCACCGTGGCCCGGGCCAACGGCCGACGCTCGGTGCGCTTCATCAGCTTGTCGATGTCGGCATCGGCCACACAGTTCAGCGCGTTAGCGCCTGCTGCGGCGAGCATCCCACCGAACAAGGTGTTGAGGATCAGCAGCGGGTCGACGCTGCCCCGGTGGGCCAGCAGCATGGCCGGGATGGTGGTGACGAGCAGCAGCTCGATCACCCGCGGTTTGGTCAGGGCTAGATAGCCCAGCATCCGGTCGCGGAATCGAACGGGCGCGCCCTCGACGAGGTGCACTTCACGAACTCTCACGCAGCTGACTCCTGACACGCGGCGGCGAAGCCGACGATCTACTACATACGATGGTAGACCGGCCGGCCCCAGACCGGAGCCGAAGGGTCGATTCACGGCGATTCCACCTCGGTGATGCGCTGGGACCCGCAAAGCTTCACCTGCGGGTCACGCTGCTGGGAGCACACTGCAATAGCACCCCATCCGGCACTAGGGTGAAGACGACCCCAGCTTGCCAGCACTCTGACGACGCCAGGAGTGAGTTAGTGACCACACTCGAACAGATTTCCGCGCTGACCCAGCCACACCATCCGGACGACTGGAGCGGTATCGACTCGCTGGCCGTCGATACGGTGCGGGTTTTGGCCGCCGATGCGGTCCAGAAGGTGGGCAACGGACACCCCGGCACGGCGATGAGCCTGGCGCCGTTGGCCTACACGCTGTTCCAGCGGGTGATGCGGCACGACCCCAGCGACACCCACTGGCTGGGTCGCGACCGCTTCATCCTGTCCTGCGGGCACAGCAGCCTCACGTTGTACTTACAGCTGTACCTCGGCGGATTCGGCCTCGAACTCTCCGACATCGAGTCGCTGCGCACCTGGGGTTCCAAGACGCCGGGCCACCCGGAATTCCGGCACACCCTCGGCGTGGAGATCACCACCGGTCCGCTTGGACAGGGCCTGTCCTCCGCGGTCGGGATGGCGATGGCCGCCCGCTACGAGCGCGGCCTGTTCGACCCGGACGCTCCGGCCGGCACCAGCCCGTTCGACCACTACATCTATGTGATCGCCTCCGACGGTGACATCGAGGAGGGCGTCACCAGCGAGGCCTCGTCGCTGGCGGGCACTCAGCAGCTGGGCAACCTGATCGTCTTCTACGACCGCAATCAGATCTCCATCGAGCACGACACCAACATCGCGCTGTCCGAGGACACCCTCGAGCGCTACCGCGCCTACGGCTGGCACGTCCAGGAAGTCGAGGGCGGTGAGAACGTCGTCGGCGTCGAGAAGGCGATCGCCGAAGCCAAGAAGGTCACCGACAAACCGTCGTTCATCTCGGTGCGCACGATCATCGGCTATCCGGCGCCGACGAAGATGAACACCGGCGGTGTGCACGGCTCGGCACTGGGCGAGGAGGAGGTGGCCGCCACCAAGAGGGTGCTCGGCTTCGACCCGGACAAGACGTTCGAGGTGCGCCCCGAGGTCATCGAGCACACCCGCAAGCTCGTCGACCGCGGCCGGGAGGCCCGTGAGAAGTGGCAGGGCGACTTCGACGCCTGGGCGCAGCGCGAACCGGAACGCAAGGCGCTGCTGGACCGGCTGACGGCCCGGGAGCTGCCCGACGGGTGGGACGCCGACATCACCTACTGGGAGCCGGGCTCCAAGGCGGTGGCCACCCGGGCGGCCTTCGGTCAGGTGCTCAACGACGTCGCGCCGAAACTGCCCGAATTGTGGGGTGGCTCAGCGGATCTCGCGGGCAGCAACAACACCACCATCAAGGGTGTGAAGTCGTTCGGGCCGCCGTCGATCTCCACGGCGGACTTCACCGCCGACTGGTATGGCCGGGTGCTGCACTTCGGTATTCGCGAACACGCGATGGGCTCGATCCTGTCCGGCATCGTGCTGCACGGACCGACCCGCGCGTTCGGCGGCACGTTCCTGCAGTTCGCCGATTACATGCGGCCCGCGGTGCGACTGGCGTCGCTGATGGACATCGACACCATCTACATCTGGACGCACGACTCGATCGGGCTCGGCGAGGACGGCCCCACCCACCAGCCGATCGAACACCTGGCGGCGCTGCGCGCGATCCCGAAGCTCTCGGTGGTGCGTCCCGGCGATCCCAACGAGACCGCATATGCCTGGCGCTCGATCATCGCCCGCGCCAACGGCAGCGGCCCGGTCGGTTTCATCCTGACCCGCCAGGGCGTCCCGGTTCTGGAGGGCACCAGCGCCGAGGGCGTCGCCCGCGGGGGCTATGTGCTGGGTGGCGGCAGTCCGGCCGATGACGCCGACGTGATCATCATTGCCACCGGCTCTGAGCTCCAGCTGGCGGTGGAAGCGCAGAAGATGTTGGCGGACAAGGACATCCGCGCCTACGTGGTGTCGATGCCCTGTGTGGAATGGTTCGAGTCTCAGCCGCAGGAGTACCGCGACAGGGTGCTGCCGCCGGACGTGTCGGCCCGGGTCGCGGTGGAGGCCGGGATCGCCCAGAGTTGGTACAAGTTCGTCGGCGACACCGGCGAGATCATCTCCATCGAGCACTACGGCGAGTCCGCCGACGACAAGACGCTCTTCCGCGAGTTCGGCTTCACTCCCGAGGCCGTCGCCGCGGCTGCCGAACGCGCAATCGACAACTGACCTACAGAAGGGTACCGACATGGCACAGAATCCCAACCTCGCGGCGCTGTCCGCCGCGGGCGTCTCCGTCTGGCTCGACGACCTGTCCCGCGAGCGGTTGCAGTCGGGCAGCCTGCAGGAGCTGATCGACACCCGCAGCGTCGTCGGCGTCACCACCAACCCGTCGATCTTCCAGGCCGCCCTGTCCACGGGCACCGCCTATAACGCCCAAGTCGCCGAGCTCGCCGAGCGAGGAGCCGACGTCGACGCCACCATCCGCACCGTGACCACGGACGACGTCCGCAACGCCTGCGATGTGCTGCGGCCGCAGTGGGAGGCCTCCGGCGGTGTCGACGGTCGAGTGTCGATCGAGGTCGATCCGCGGCTGGCCCACGACACCGACAAGACCATCCTGCAGGCCATCGAATTGTGGAAGATCGTCGACCGGCCCAACCTGCTGATCAAGATCCCGGCCACCGAGGCGGGCCTGCCCGCCATCACGGCCGTTCTGGCCGAAGGCATTTCGGTCAACGTCACGCTCATCTTCTCCGTCGAGCGCCACCGAGCGGTGATGGATGCCTACCTTGCCGGGTTGGAAGCCGCCGAGAAGGCCGGCCACGACCTGAACACCATCCATTCGGTTGCCTCGTTCTTCGTCTCCAGGGTGGACACCGAGATCGACAAGCGACTGGAGGCCATCGGGTCCGACGAGGCGCTCGCACTGCGCGGCAAAGCCGGGGTGGCCAACGCCCGTCTCGCCTACGCCGCCTACGAGGAGGTGTTCGTCGGCGGCAAGCGGTTCGCACCCCTGGCCGAGGCCGGCGCGTGGGTGCAGCGTCCGCTGTGGGCGTCGACCGGGGTGAAGAACCCCGACTACTCCGACACCCTGTACGTCACCGAACTGGTGGCGCCCAACACGGTCAACACAATGCCGGAAAAGACCCTCGACGCGGTCGCCGACCACGGCGTGGTCACCGGGGACACGATCACCGGCACGGCCGCCGAGGCGCAAGGGGTGTTCGACAAGCTCGACGCCATCGGCATCGACTTGCGCGACGTCTTCCTGGTCCTCGAGGACGAGGGCGTGGAGAAGTTCGAGAAGTCCTGGCAGCAGCTGCTGGACGCTACTCAGGGCCAGCTCGACGCCGCCGCCAGATGGTCGCGGTAGACGAGCCCGTACCCGGGGTGGTGGCTCCGGCCCCGGCGAGTTATCGCAACCCGCTGCGCGACAAGCGGGACAAGCGGATGCCCCGGATCGCCGGCCCGTGCGGCGTGGTGATCTTCGGCGTCACCGGAGATCTCGCCCGCAAGAAGTTGATGCCTGCGATCTACGACCTGGCCAACCGGGGACTGTTGCCGCCCTCGTTCTCATTGGTCGGGTTCGCCCGGCGGGACTGGGCCGACGAGGATTTCGGGCAGATCGTTTACGAGGCGGTTAAACAACACGCCCGCACGCCGTTTCGCCAGGAGGTGTGGGACCGCCTCGCCGAGGGCGTCCGGTTCGTCTGCGGCACATTCGACGACGACGCCTCCTTCACCCGGCTGGCCGAGACGCTGGAGAAGCTGGATGTGGACCGCGGTACGGGCGGCAATCACGCCTTCTATCTGTCGGTCCCGCCGAAGGCGTTCCCGGTGGTCTGCGAACAGCTCAAAAAGTCCGGGCTGGCCCGCCGGCAGGAGGGCCGCTGGAGCCGGGTGGTGATCGAAAAGCCGTTCGGCCACGACTTGGAGAGCGCGATCGAGCTGAACAAGGTCGTCAACAGCGTCTTCCCGGAGGAGTCGGTGTTCCGCATCGACCACTACCTCGGCAAGGAGACGGTGCAGAACATCTTGGCGCTGCGGTTCGCCAATGAGCTCTACGAACCGATCTGGAACAGCCACTACGTCGACAGCGTCCAGATCACCATGGCCGAGGACATCGGTCTGGGCGGGCGGGCCGGTTACTACGACGGCATCGGGGCGGCCCGCGACGTCGTCCAGAATCACCTGTTGCAGCTGCTGGCGCTGACCGCGATGGAGGAGCCGGTCAGCTTCCACCCGCGCGAAGTCCGAGCCGAGAAGATCAAGGTGCTCTCGGCCACCGCACTGGCGCTGCCGCTGGACCTGACCACCTCGCGTGGGCAGTACACCACGGGTTGGCAGGGCGGTGAGAAGGTCGTCGGGCTGCTCGACGAGGAGGGGTTCTCCAAGGACTCGACCACCGAGACGTTCGCCGCGATCGAACTCGAGGTCGACACCCGACGGTGGGCCGGGGTGCCGTTCTATCTGCGGACCGGAAAACGATTGGGCCGCAGGGTCACCGAGATCGCGTTGGTGTTCAAGCGTGCTCCGCATTTGCCGTTCGACGCGACGATGACCGAGGACCTCGGGACCAACGCGCTGGTGATCCGCGTCCAGCCGGACGAGGGCATCACGCTGCGCTTCGGCTCGAAGGTGCCCGGCAGTGCGATGGAGGTCCGCGACGTCAACATGGACTTCTCGTACGGTTCGGCTTTCGCCGAAGACTCGCCGGAGGCCTACGAGCGGCTCATCCTCGACGTCCTGCTGGGTGAGCCCTCACTGTTCCCCAGCAACGCCGAGGTCGAAATGTCCTGGGAGATATTGGATCCCGTCCTGGATTACTGGGCCGAGGGCGGCAAGCCGGACCCGTACGAGTCGGGCACCTGGGGTCCGGAGTCGGCGTTCGAGATGTTGCGGCGCTCGGGACGTGAATGGAGGCGTCCCTAGCGATGAGCGTCAGCGAAGAACGGAGACGGCAGCCCGTGATGAGCGTCAGCGAAGAACGGCGACGGCTTCCCGTGATGAGCGTCAGCGAAGAACGGCGACGGCTTCCCGTGATGAGCGTCAGCGAAGAACGGAGACGGCTTCCCGTGATGAGCGTCAGCGAAGAACGGCGACGGCTTCCCGTGATGAGCGTCAGCGAAGAACGGCGACGGCAGAAGTGATTGTCGATTTGCCGGACACCACGACCAACCAGCTGAACAAGAAGATCACCGCAGTGCGCGAGGAAGGCGGTGCGATCACACTGGGCCGGGTTCTGACGTTGGTGATCGCGCCGGACAGCTTGGACCTCGTCGAGGACGCTATCGACGCCGCCACATCGGCCAGCCGTGAACACCCCTGCCGCATCATCGTCGTGGTGCCCGACGACCGGCTGGCCACCGACCCTCGGCTGGACGGCCAGTTGCGGGTCGGCGGCGACGCCGGGGCCGGCGAGGTGGTGGTCCTGAAGATCTCCGGGCCACTGTCGGCGCACGCCAGCAGCGTGGTGCTGCCGTTCCTGCTGCCCGACACCCCCGTGGTGGCCTGGTGGCCCGGCGTGCCCCCGGCGGTTCCGGCACAGGATCCGTTGGGCCGCTTGGCACTTCGACGGATCACCGATGCCACCGGTGCAGCGGATCCGCTGGCCTCGATCAAGGACCGGCTCAACGGGTACACCGCCGGCGACACCGACCTGGCCTGGAGCCGGATCACCTACTGGCGGGCACTGCTGGCCTCCGCGCTGGATCAGCCACCGTATGAGCCGGTGACCTCGGCGCTGGTGTCGGGTCTGAAGAACGAACCGGCGCTCGACATTCTGGCGGGCTGGCTGGCCAGCCGGATCGACGGACAGGTCCGGCGGACCACGGGAGCACTCAAGGTCGAACTGGTGCGTCCCTCCGAGACCGTGACGTTGAGCCGTCCGCAAGACGGGGTCACCGCCACCCTGAGCCGTACCGCCCGGCCCGACGCCCTGCTGCCACTGCCCCGCCGGGAAACCCGCGAGTGCCTGGCCGAGGATCTGCGCCGGCTCGACGCAGACGAGATTTATCGCGAGGCATTGGCGGGTATCGACGAGGTGCAGTACGTGTGACGGACAAGAAGGGGCGGACGTGAGCGTTGTGGTCGAAACCTATCCGGACACCTCCGCACTGGTCGCCGCCGCCGGGGACCGCCTGGTCGAGGCGATCACCGGTGCCATCGCAGCCCGCGGCAGGGCGCTGATCGTCCTGACCGGCGGCGGCACCGGCATCGGCCTGCTCGAGCACGTCCGTACCCACGACGCCGGAGTGGACTGGTCCAAGGTGCACTTGTTGTGGGGCGACGAGCGTTTCGTGCCGGCCGCCGATGACGAGCGCAACGAGAAGCAGGCCCGCGAGGCCCTCATCGACCACATCGCGATCCCGGCCGACAACGTGCACCCGATGGCCCCCAGCGACGGTGAGTTCGGCGACGATCTCGACGCCGCCGCCGCCGACTATGCCAAGGTGCTGGCCGATTGTGCCGAATCCGGCGCAGATGCACCGACTTTCGACGTCCACCTGCTCGGGATGGGCGGCGAGGGACACGTCAACTCGCTGTTTCCGCACTCCCCCGCCACGCTGGAGACCGAGCGGCTGGTCGTCGGCGTAGCGGACTCCCCCAAGCCTCCGCCGCGGCGGATCACACTGACACTGCCCGCCGTCCAGCGCTCCCGCGAAGTGTGGCTGGTGGTCTCCGGGGACGCCAAGGCCGATGCCGTGGCGGCCGCCATCGGCGGGGCCAGCCCCGCCGATGTCCCCGCGGCCGGCGGTGTGGGACGCGAAGCCACGGTGTGGCTTCTCGACGCCGCCGCGGCCGGCAAGCTGACCGACTGACGTCCATCGTGGACACGACACCGCCGCTGCTAGTGTCCCCCGTCAGCCATCACCGCGGCGCAGCGATCGCGGCGTCCAGCAAAACCTACCACCAGGGCTCAGCCGGGTCGGCGATCGACCAGTCACCCAGGACGGGCGGCGCCACGGGCGGCAGCGGCCCGATGAGTTCGGCGGTGTTGGCCATAGATACCTGGTGTTCGGGTTGCGTCATATCCGTTAGGACGCCGCCGCGTCGGTGGCAGTTCCACTCAACCGCTGTTTCGCAGCGCGGAGGCCAGCCCGCTCATGGTGAGCAGGATGCCGCGCTGCACCGACTCGTCGGTGTCCCCGGACCGGTACCGGCGCAACAGTTCGACCTGAAGGTGGTTCAGTGGCTCGAGGTACGGGAAGCGGTTGAACACCGAGCGGGCCAGAGCAGGGTTGTCAGCCAGCAGGTCGTCGTGACCCGTGATGAGTTTGTGCATGCGGATGGTGCGGTCGTGCTCGGCGACGATCTTGTCGAACACCCGATGGCGCAGTTCGGAATCGGCGACCAGCTCGGCGTAGCGGGCCGCCAGTCCCATGTCGGACTTGGACAGCACCTGCGCCATGTTGGACAGCACCGTGGCGAAGAACGGCCATCTGACGTATAGGTCCTGCAGCACCTCGAGTCGGCCGTCCCCCTCTCTGATCCACTCCTCGAAGGCGGTGCCGGTGCCGTACCAGCCGGGCAGCATCACCCGCGACTGGCTCCAGGCCAGCACCCACGGGATCGCACGCAGGTCCGAGATCGAGGTGGTGGGCTTGCGGGAGGCGGGCCGGCTGCCGATGTTCAGCGAGCCGATCTCGCTGACCGGAGTGGAGGCCGTGAAGTAGTCCACGAAACCCGGTGTCTCGTGGACCAATTCGGCGTAGGCGCGCTGGGCGCGGGCGGCGAGGTCATCGAGCACCTCGTAGGCCGGTCCTGCCGCATCACCGAGACCCTCGACGTCGAGCAGGGTGGACTCCAGCGTCGCCGCCAACAGGGTTTCGAGGTTTCGGTGGGCGATCCGCGGCTCGGCGTACTTGGCCGCGATCACCTCGCCCTGTTCGGTCAGCCGCAGTGATCCGTTCACCGCACCGGGTGGCTGGGCCAGGATCGCGTCGTAACTGGGGCCGCCGCCGCGGCCGACCGTCCCGCCGCGGCCGTGGAAAAGGCGCAGCCGGATACCGGTCTTGCGGGCTGACTCCACCAGGTCGAGCTCGGCTCGGTACAGAGCCCAATTGGCGGCCAGGTACCCGCCGTCCTTGTTGGAGTCGGAGTAGCCGAGCATGACTTCCTGGCTCTCCCCGCGGGCGTGCACCATCGCCCGGTAGACCGGCAGGTCCAAGACGGACTCCAGGATCGACGAGCCGCGCTGTAGGTCGTCGATCGTCTCGAACAACGGCACGATACCGATCGGTGCGTACCCGTCGCCACCCGAAACATCTAGCAGCCCAGCTTCTTTCAGCAGGATCGCGGCTTCAAGCAGGTCCGACACCGACTGGCACATCGAGATGATGTAGTTGGGCACCGCCTGCGGCCCGAACACCCGGACTGCCCGCGCTGCCGCGAACACGATGTCGAGTTCCTTGCGGGCGAGCTCCGAGAGTTCGGCGTCGTCGCGGATCAGCGGCCGGCGGGTGGACAGTTCGGCCACCAGGACCTCCACTCGCTCGGGCTCCGGCAGCCCCGCGTAGTCCGGATGCACACCGGCCCAGGCCAGCAGTTCGGCGACCACCTCCTCGTGCACGTCGGAGTTCTGCCGCATGTCCAGCCCGCTCAGGTGGAAGCCGAACACGTCCACGGCGTCGCGCAGCCGGGCCAGCCGGTCGTCGGCGAGCAGCGCGCTGCCGTTGGCACGCAACGATGTGTCGATGACGTCGAGGTCGGCCAGCAGTTCGTCGGGGGCAGCGTACGGCGCCATACCGATCTCGAGGACGTGTTCGGGCCTGCGGTCCAAAATCTCAGCCGCGGTGGCGGTCAGCCTGCCGTGCACCACCCGCAGCGCCCGGCGATACGGCTCGTCGGCGCGGGCCGGCTCGTCGCACGGATCTGCCAGGTCGATCAGCTCAGGTGTGGTCCTGACCAACCGGGCCGACATCGAGAGCTCCCGCTCGAGCTTGGTCAGCGCGGCGAAGTAGTGCGCCAGCGCGGTGTATGCGGCGCTCCCGGTGGCCAGTCGGACCACGTCGGCGGTGACGTTCGGGTTGCCGTCGCGGTCACCGCCGATCCACGATCCCGGCCGCAGGATCGGCTCCGCCAGCACGTCGGTCCCGGGCCAGCGGGACCGCAGTGCGTCGCGCACCTCGGCGTTGACCTTCGGGATCACCTCGAAGAAGGCCGCCGGGTAGTAGCGCAGACCCACTTCGATCTCGTCTTGAATCTTCAAGCGGGACAACCTGATCAGCGCCGTCTGCCACAGCGTCAGGATCTGCCGGCGCAGCTCGGTCTCGACCGAACGGCCGTCCTCGGTTTCGTTCTGCCCGTGCAGGCGCAGCCGCATGAGCTGCGTGATGCGGTGCTGGGTGTCGAACACCGTGCGGCGGCGGGTCTCGGTGGGATGGGCGGTGATCACCGGCGACACCAGGGCACCGCGCAGGGCGTCGGCCACGGTATCGGCGTCGATCTCCGCGGCGTCCAGCTTGTGGTAGGTGGCGGCCAGTGTGCTGTCCTGCGGCGGTTCACCCGCGGCGACATGGGCAGCGCGCCTGCGCTCACGGTGGATGTCCTCGGCGACGTTGGCCAGCAGCGCGAAGTGGGTGAAGGCGCGGATCACCGGGATCGCCTGATGGATGTCGATGCCGTCGAACATCCGGGCCATCTCGGCGCGGTCGATCTCCGAGCGCCGGACCCGGAACGACTCGACCCGGGCCCGTTCGACGAGGTCGAAGACCTGCTCGCCGTTCTGCTCGCGCACCGTGTCGCCAAGGATCGTGCCCAGCAGCCTGATGTCCTCCCGCATCGGCTCGGTGGCCTCGCGCCCCACCTGGGTGCGGCGGACGGCGCCGAACGGTGCCAGCGTCACGTCGGAGAGCTCAGCCATGTCTCCAGTATCGGTGGGTATCGGGCAGCCCGCACGACGAGGATGGCGTACCCGCGGGTTTCCCTGCGGCGCCCTGAGGCATCCACAGTCCTTCGAGTCCGGCCCGACATCGACCAAGGGAGCCGATCCATGCCCGCCGACCGCGGCGTCAACCGCTGGGAGCTGTGGACGTGGTGAGCAGCTCCTCGATCTGGAGCGCGCCACCGCGGCTGTCTGAGTTCGGCCGCTATCCACAGATCGCCGTTCATCCACAGGGCGGTTCTCGACCATAGCCTGTCGAATGTTTGTTCGATAGCGTGGGCTCATGACCTTCACCGAGCCGCTGACCGCCGAGGCGGCACACGCCGTGGTTCGGGCGGAGCTCGATGCGATCGATACCGCGTACGACCGCCTGCGCTCGACGTGTACCGATCTGGTGGGCAACGCTTTTCGCATCGAGATCGCCGACCGGCTGGAGAAGCAGCAGCGGACCAACCGCGGACTGTCCTACCGAATGTTCGGTGAGATCGCCGCCCCGGTCGACGGGCCGGACGATCCGCGGCTGCCCGCGGGCATCAAGGTGCGCGACGTGCTGGCGTCCCGGCTGCGGCTGACCGCCGGGGAGGTCAGGCGACGGTTCCGGGTGGCGGCGCGAATCCGCCCGCGACGATCGCTGACCGGGCCGCCGGTTGCGCCCGAACTTCCCGACCTCGCCGGCGCGGTGGCGGCCGGCGAGGTCGGCGAGGACCACATCGCCGCGGTCTGCCGCGCGCTCGACGCGCTGCCGGCCGCGGTCTGCGCCGCCGACAAGCAGAAGGCCGAACGGACATTGGTTCGCCATGCCCGAGAACAGGATTCGCAGTTCGTCGCCGCCGTCGGCGGGGTCCTTGCCGACTGTCTGAATCCCGACGGCAACTTCAGCGACGAGGACCGGGCCCGGCGGCGCGGGTTGATGCTGGGACGGCAGGGACCCGACGGCATGAGCCGCCTGTCCGGCTGGCTGGACCCGGAAGCCCGCTCCTGTTTGGAGGCGGTCACCGCCGCGGTACGCCCCGGTCGCCATCAACCCGACGGCGACCAGCGCGACGCCCGAAGCCCCGAGCAGCGCTGCCACGACGCGCTCACAATCGCGTGCAAGACCGCGATCGCCTCCGGTGGGCTCGGCCAGCACCGCGGCGCACCCGTGACGGTGGTTGTGACGACGACACTGGCCGAACTGGAACAGGCCGCTCGGGCGCTCGGTGACCCAGCCGTGCCGATGCCGCCGCCGGCCCGCACCGGTGGCACGGGCCGCCTGCCAATGCGCGATCTGATCCGGATGGCCAGTGAGGCCGTCCATTACCTCGCGGTCTTCGAGGACCATTCCGAGCGACCGCTGTACCTCGGCCGCAGCAAGCGCCTCGCGACCGCTGACCACCGGATCATCTGCCACACCCGCGACGGCGGCTGCACCAAACCGAACTGCTTTGTCCGGGGCTACGACTGCGAAGTCCACCATGCCCGGGACTGGAGTGCCGGCGGCCCCACCGACGCCGACAACCTGTATTTCGCCTGCGGCTGCGACCACGCCGCCGCTTCCGACGGCACCTACACGACGACCGTCACCGAAGACGGGCGGATCGCCTGGTCGGACGGCGCCGGACCGCCACGGGTCAACGAGGTCCATCATCCCAAGCGATTACTCGACGACGAGGACGACGGCGGGTGAGGTGGGGCAGGATCGGCAGGGCCGCGGGCCCCGAGCAGCGGTGCTGGGCACCGGTCTACGAAGGGCGCTGGCTTCCGGTGGTCAGGAAAACTTGATCTGCAGTGCCATGCCGATGATGGACACCACCCAGATGCCGGCGACGAACAGCGTCAGGCGGTCGAGGTTCTTCTCCACCACGGTCGACCCGGACAGGCTGGACTGCACGCCGCCGCCGAACAGGGTCGACAGGCCGCCACCCTTGGCGCGGTGCAGCAGCACCAACAGGACCACCAGGACGCTGGTGACCACCAGGATGATCTGCAGGGTCAAAACCATGACAGCCAGAATACCGGGTCCGCGGCCTGGTTACGGCAGCGGCCCGCCTGCGGCGATCGCCGAGAGGATGGCGAACTGCTCGCCATCCAGCGACGCACCGCCGACCAGGGCGCCGTCGACATCCTCCTGGGCGACGATCTCGCCGACGTTCTTGGCGTTGACCGAACCGCCGTACAGCACCCGGATGCCGGCCGCGATCTGCGGAGACGCCAGACTGGCCAGCTCCGCGCGGAGCGCGCCACACACCTCCTGGGCGTCGGCGGCGCCGGCCACCCGGCCGGTGCCGATGGCCCACACGGGCTCGTAGGCGATGACCACGTCGGTCAGCTGCTCTTTGGTCAGGCCGGCCAGCGAGCCGCGCAGCTGGGTGACGTTGTGCTCCACGTGGTTGCCGGCCTCGCGGAGGTCGAGGTGCTCGCCGATGCAGACGATCGGGATCAGACCGTGCCGGAAGGCCGCGCCGGCCTTGGCCGCGACCAGGGCGTCGTCCTCGTGGTGGTAGGTCCTGCGCTCCGAGTGCCCCACCACGGCAAACGTGCAGCCCAGCTTGGCCAGGAACGCACCGCTGATGTCACCGGTGTAGGCGCCGGAGTCGTGCGGGGAGAGGTCCTGCGCGCCGTAGGTCAGCCGGAGCTTGTCGCCGTCCACCAGGGTCTGCACGCTGCGCAGGTCGGTGAACGGCGGGATGACGGTGACGTCGACCTTGTCGAAATACTTGTCGGGCAGCGAGAACGCGATCTTCTGGACAAGGGCGATGGCCTCGAAGTGGTTGAGGTTCATCTTCCAGTTGCCCGCGATCAGCGGTTTGCGGGACACACGACTCCTAAGTACGACTGAGGATTTCTATACCGGGCAGGACTTTGCCCTCGAGGTATTCCAGCGATGCGCCGCCGCCGGTGGAGATGTGCGAGAAACCGTCCTCGGGCAGACCCAGCGTCCGCACCGCGGCCGCCGAGTCACCGCCGCCGACCACGCTGAACGCACCCTTGGCGGTGGCGCCGACGATGGCCTCGGCAACACCCTTGGTTCCCGCCGCGAACGCCGGGAACTCGAAGACGCCCATCGGTCCGTTCCAGAAGATCGTGCGCGCATTGGACAGCAGCGTGGTGAATCGCTTGACCGACTCCGGCCCGATGTCCAGGCCCATCTTGTCGGCCGGGATCTGGTCGGCGGCCACCGTCTCCGGCGCCGAGTCCGCGGCGAACTTCTCCGCCACCACGACGTCGACCGGCAGGTGGATCACGTCGCCGTAGGTCTCCAGCAGCTGGCGGCAGGTGTCGATCATCTCCTCCTGCAGCAGCGAGGTGCCCACCGAAAGTCCTTGCGCGGCAAGGAAGGTAAAGCACATGCCGCCGCCGATGATCAGGCTGTCCGCCTTGGCCGCCAGGTTCTCGATGACGGCCAGCTTGTCGGACACCTTCGACCCGCCGAGCACCACCGCATACGGCCGCTCGCCGGCGTTGGTCAACTGCTCGAGCACCTTGACCTCGGTGGCCACCAGCGTGCCTGCGTAGTGCGGCAGCAGCGTGGCCACGTCGTACACCGAGGCCTGCTTGCGGTGCACCACGCCGAAGCCGTCGGAGACGAATGCCCCGTCGTCGCCGACCAACTCGACCAGAGCCTTCGCCAAGGCCAGCCGCTCGCCGTCGTCCTTACTGGTCTCCCGCGGGTCGAAACGGATGTTCTCCAGCAACAGGACGTCACCGTCGGTCAGACCCTCGGCCCGCGCCAGTGCGTCGGTGCCGACTACATCACTGGCCAGCTGCACGTGCCGGCCCAGCTTCTCGCCCAGGGCGGCCGCGACCGGCGCCAGCGAGAACTTCGGGTCTGGGCCGCCCTTGGGCCGGCCCAGGTGCGCGGTCACCACGACCTTGGCGCCGGCGTCGGCGAGCGCCTTGAGCGTCGGCACCGAGGCGATGATGCGACCCGGGTCGGTGATGGCGCCGTCGTCGAGCGGGACGTTGAGGTCGGAGCGCACCAGGACACCCCGACCTTCCACACCCTCATCCAGCAGGTCGGCGAGAGACTTGACCGCCATCGCCGTTACAGCGACTTGCCGACCAGGCCGACCAGGTCGACGAGCCGGTTGGAGTAGCCCCACTCGTTGTCGTACCACGACACGGCCTTGGCCTGATTGCCGATGACCTTGGTCAGGCCGGCGTCGAAGATCGAGCTGTGCGGGTCGGTGACGATGTCGGTGGACACGATCGGGGCGTCGTAGTACTTCAAGATGCCCTTGAGCTTGCCCTCAGCGGCCGCCTTCATCGCGGCGTTGATGTCGGCGGCGCTGGCCTCTTTGCTCAGCTCCACGGTCAGGTCGGTGCACGAGCCGGTGGGGATCGGCACGCGCAGCGCGAAACCGTCGAGCTTGCCCTTCAATTCGGGGAGCACCAGGCCGATGGCCTTGGCGGCTCCGGTCGATGTGGGCACGATGTTGAGCGCGGCGGCACGGGCGCGACGCAGGTCCTTGTGCGGGCCGTCCTGCAGATTCTGGTCCTGGGTGTAGGCGTGCACGGTGGTCATCAGACCCGTGACGATGCCGAACTCGTCGTTGAGCACCTTGGCGAACGGGCCGAGGCAGTTCGTGGTGCACGAGGCGTTGGAGATGATGTTCTGGCTGCCGTCGTACTTGTCGTCGTTGACGCCCATCACGATCGTGATGTCCTCGTCGGTGGCCGGCGCGGAGATGATGACCTTCTTCGCGCCTGCGTCCAGGTGGCCCTTGGCCTTGCCGGCGGCGGTGAAGATGCCGGTGGACTCGACGACCACGTCGACGCCCAGGTCGCCCCAGGGAAGAGCCGCGGGCCCCTCTTTCACCTCGAGCGCCTTGATCTTGGTGCTGCCGATGACGATGGTGTCCTCGCCCTCGAGCGTGACGTCCTCGGGCAGGCGGCCGAGGATCGAGTCGAACTTCAGCAGGTGCGCGAGAGTGGCGTTGTCGGTGAGGTCGTTGACCGCCACGATCTCGATGTCGTTGGCCTTGCCCTCGGCCTGCTGGATGGCCAGGGCCCGGTAGAAGTTGCGTCCGATGCGGCCGAAGCCGTTAACGCCAACCCGGATCGTCACGTCTGTCTCCTTGAGTTGCTTCGGGTACTCGGCGTCAGCCTAGTGGCGACGCGATCGGCGTGCGCGACCGGTCGCGTCAGATCTCGCTGTGGTTGAGCCGGGGCGATCCCGTCCGGGCGCCGCCGGATGGATCGTCGGCAAAGTTCCGTTCTGCTCGAGTGAGCCGGTGCGACCTTGATGCGGGCCAGCAGTGCGGGATCGGTGGCGGGGCACCGCGATCGCGATCTTCTCCGTGGTGATGCCGCGCAGGACGACTCGACCAGGTGACGGGTCGAGCAACGCCTAGGCGTCATCGAGCAGGTCCGGCGTGACAGCGGACTCGGTGTCCGGGATACCGTCCTGCTTGGCCTTACGATCAGCCATCGACAGCAGGCGCCGAATACGTCCTGCCACAGCATCTTTCGTCATCGGCGGGTCAGCCAGCCGACCGAGCTCCTCCAGTGAGGCCTGCCGGTGCTCGACGCGCAACCTGCCCGCTGCGGCCAGGTGCTCGGGCACCGTGTCGGCCATGATCTCCAGGGCGCGCTCGACCCGGGCGGCGGCAGCCACCGCAGCACGCGCCGACCGGCGCAGGTTGGCGTCGTCGAAGTTCGCCAGCCGGTTTGCGGTGGCCCGCACTTCGCGGCGCATCCGCCGCTCCTCCCAGGCCAGCCGGGTGTCCTGGGCACCCATCCGGGTCAGCAACGCGCCGATGGCCTCGCCGTCGCGTACCACCACCCGGTCGGTGCTGCGCACCTCACGCGCCTTGGCACTCACGCCCAGCCGGCGGGCGGCTCCGACCAGAGCCAGCGCCGCTTCCGGTCCGGGACAACTGATTTCGAGCGCCGACGAGCGGCCCGGCTCGGACAGCGAACCATGCGCCAGAAACGCTCCGCGCCAGGCGGCCTCGGCATCGCCGACGCTCCCGCCGACCACCTGAGCGGGCAGGCCGCGCACCGGGCGGCCACGCAGGTCGAGCAGGCCGGTCTGGCGCGCCAGCGCCTCACCGTCCTTGGCGACCCGGACCAGATAGCGGGTGCTCTTGCGGATCCCGCTGGCCGACAGCACGTGCACCACGGCGTTGTAGCCATAGAGGTCGTAGATGTCCTGGCGAAGCCGACGGGCGATGATGCCCAGATCCACCTCGGCTTCGACAATTACACGGCCGGACACGATATGCAGACCTCCGGCGAACCGCAGGAGCGATGCCACCTCCGCCCGGCGCGCACTCGCGGAGTTGACCACCAGCCGGCTCAGTTCGTCCTTCACCTCGGCAGTCATCGCCACGGGTCGTCACCTCTCGGTCCTCTCGGTCCCTCCACCCCGTCCCCCCGTCGCATTGCACCTGCCTCCATCGAGGCAGCGGTCGGAGCGGCAGGTGGCGGATGAACCGCTCCCCGTGTGCGCACACCGTCGAGCGCTGCGGCCAACTTCGTCGGGTCATGTAAAGGTGTACCAGGTCTGGACACGTCGGCAAACTGCACTGACGCTTCCAACAGGCTGGCCGTACGACGAAGTTGATCACGCTCCCGATCCGACGGCACCCGAGCGGCGTCCACGACGATCTCGTGCACCGAGAAATCGGGCGCATGCTGGGCTAGGACGTGCAGGTGACGCTCCGCCGAGAACCCGGCCGTCTCGCCCGGCTCGGCGGCCAGATTCAGCACCAGGGCCCGCCGCGCGGTGGTCGCCTTCAGCGCGGCCGCCAGGCCCGGCACCAGAACGTGCGGGATGACGCTGGTGAACCACGAGCCCGGCCCGAGGACGACCAGGTCCGCGGACATGATGACGTCGACGGCCTGCCGGGTGGCCGGCGGATCGCCGGGCAGCAGCCGCACCCGGCGAACCTTGCCCGGAGTGGTCGCGACCGCCACCTGGCCGCTGATCACCCGGCTCATCCGCGGATCGCTCTCCAGCCCGGCCACGTCGGCCTCGATCTGCAGGGCGATCGGGCACATCGGCAGAACCCTGCCCTTGACGCCGAGGACGCGGCCCAGTTCGTCGAGTGCGGCGACCGGATCTGCGAGTACCTCATTGAGGCCGGCCAGGATCAAGTTGCCGATCGGATGACCCGCCAGCGCGCCGCTGCCGCCGAACCGGTGCTGGATGATGGTCGCCCAGAGCCGGCCGTGTGGACTGTCGGATGCCAAGGCCGCCAACGCCATTCGCAGGTCACCGGGCGGCACGACGTCGAGCTCGCTGCGCAGCCGCCCCGAGGAGCCGCCGTCGTCGGCGACGGTGACCACCGCGGTGACATGCGGGGTCAGCCGGCGGGCCGCGGATAGCGTCGCGTACAGGCCGTGGCCGCCGCCGAGCGCGACGATCCGTGGGCTGATCTCCCCGGTCGCCGTCATTCGCGGCCCAGATCCCGATGCAGCACCCGCACCGAGAGTTGCTTGTTGCCGTCGAGCAGCGCGGCCAGCGCCTCGGCCAGCGCAACACTGCGGTGCTTGCCGCCGGTGCAGCCGATGGCCACGGTCATGTAACGCTTCCCCTCCCGGCTGTACCCGTCGACGACGAGCTTCAGCAGCTGATGGTAGGTCTGCAGGAACTCGCCGGCCCCGGGTTGGCTCAGCACGTAGTCACGGACGGCCGGATGCTGCCCGGTATGCGGGCGCAGCTCGTCGACCCAGTGCGGGTTGGGCAGGAACCGCACATCCATCACCATGTCGGCGTCCATCGGCAGGCCGTACTTGAAACCGAACGATTCGACAGTGACGCTGGTCTGGGCCACCGTCTCGCCGCCGAACGCGCGCTCGATGCTCTCCCGCAGGGCGCGCACCGACAGCGTAGAGGTGTCGATGACGAGGTCGGCCGACGCCCGCACGGGGGCGAGCATCGCCCGCTCTGCCGCGATGCCCTCGGCCAGTGTTTGGTTGCCCTGCAACGGATGACTGCGTCGGTTGTTCTCGTAGCGGCGCACCAGGATGTCGTCGGAGGCCTCCATGAACAGCACCCGCGGGTGGATGTTGCGGGTCGCGAGTTCGTTGCGTACCCAATCCAGGTCGCCGGTGAAACCGCGGGAGCGCACATCCATCACGACGGCCAGCCGGGTGATGCGCGAGCCCGCCGCCAGCCCCAGGTCGACCATCCGGGCAATGAGCTCCGGCGGCAGGTTGTCCGCCACATACCAGCCGAGGTCCTCGAGCACCTTGGCCGCGGTGCCGCGGCCGGCTCCGGACAGCCCGGTCACCAACACCACGTCGATACCCGATTCGGGTTCGCCCACCGTCTGGGTCTGCACGTCTTCGCCTGTGGTGTGATCGGTCATCGGGATACCTGCTGAGCACTCTGATCATCGCCGACCGCGTCGCCCTGCGCAGCCGATCCCACCGAATCCGCCGACCCCCCTAGCGCTTCCAGCACCGCGGCGGCCGTCGCTACCCCGATCCCGGGCACCTGGGTGATCTCCTCGACGCCGGCCTGCCGCAGCCGGGCCAGCGACCCGAAGTGGGTGACCAGCGCCTTGCGCCGGGCCTCCCCCAGGCCCCGCACCGAGTCCAGCGCCGAGGCCGTCATCCGTTTGGAGCGTTTGCTGCGGTGGTAGGAGATCGCGAACCGGTGCGCCTCGTCACGCACCCGCTGCAGCAGGTACAGACCCTCACTGTTGCGGGGCAGGATCAGCGGATCCGGCTCGGCGGGCACCCATACCTCCTCCAGCCTCTTGGCCAGCCCGATCACCGCGACGTCGTCGACACCCAGTTCGTCGAGTACGGCCTGGGCGGCGTTGACCTGGGGGGCGCCGCCGTCGACGACGTAGAGGTTGGGCGGGTAGGCGAACTTGCGCGACTTGCCTTCCGCGGTCATCTGGTCCGGGTCCTGCTGGTCGTGCACGTGGCGCAGGAAGCGCCGGCGGGTCACCTCGGCGATGGAGGCGACGTCGTCGGAACGACCTTCACCGGCGGCCTCCCGGATGGCGAAGTGCCGGTAGTCGGACTTGCGCGGCAGCCCGTCCTCGAACACCACCAGCGAGGCCACCACATCGGTGCCCTGCACGTGACTGATGTCGACGCATTCGATGCGCAGCGGCGCCTCGGCCAGGCCGAGGGACTCCTGAATGTTCTGCAGCGCAGCCGATCTCGCGGTGAAGTCACCGGCGCGCTTGAGCTTGTGCTGCTGCAGCGCCTCTTGTGCGTTGCGGTGCACGGTCTCGGCCAACGCCTTCTTGTCCCCGCGCTGCGGCACCCGTAGCGCCACCCGGGATCCGCGCAGCCCGGACAGCCAGCTGGCCAGCTCCTCGGAGTTGGCCGGCAGGCACGGCACGAGCACCTCCCGCGGTACCGGATTGGTGGATTCATCTGCAGCCGAACCTAATTCGGCCTGATCACCGTAGAACTGGGTGAGGAACTGCTCGACGAGCTGCGCTTCGGCAGATTCACCAGGGTCGCCAGGCTTCTCGACCACCCAGCCGCGTTGTCCGCGGACCCGGCCGCCGCGGACGTGGAAGACCTGGACGGCGGCTTCGAGCTCGTCGTCGGCGAAGGCCACGACGTCGGCATCGGTGCCGTCGCCGAGCACCACGGCCTGCTTCTCCAGTGCGCGCTTGAGCGCACCGATGTCGTCGCGCAGCCGCGCGGCACGCTCGAAGTCGAGTTCGGCTGCCGCGGCGTTCATCTGGTGTTCGAGCTCGCGGGCGAACCGGTCGGTCTTCCCGGACAGGAAGTCGCAGAAGTCTCCGACGATCTTGCGGTGCTCTTCGGCGCTGACCCGCGCGACGCACGGCGCCGAACACTTGTCGATGTAGCCCAGCAGGCACGGCCGTCCGATCTGGCTGTGCCGCTTGAACACTCCGGCCGAACAGGTGCGGGCCGGGAACACCCGAGTGAGCAGGTCGAGGGTTTCGCGGATGGCCCAGGCGTGCGAGTACGGGCCGAAATAGCGGACCCCCTTGCGCCGCGGGCCGCGGTAGACGAACAGCCGCGGATACTCCTCGTTGAGGGTGACCGCCAGCACCGGGTAGGACTTGTCGTCGCGGTAGCGGACGTTGAACCGCGGATCGAACTCCTTGATCCAGTTGTATTCCAGCTGCAGCGCCTCGACCTCGGTGTTGACCACCGTCCATTCCACCTTCGCGGCGGTGGTGACCATCTGGCGGGTGCGCGGGTGCAGGTTGGACAGGTCGGCGAAGTAGGACGTCAGCCGGCTGCGCAGGCTCTTGGCCTTGCCGACGTAGATGACCCGGCCGTGTGGATCCCGGAATCGGTAGACGCCCGGCTCGACGGGAATCGATCCGGGCGCCGGGCGGTACGTCGCGGGATCGGGCACGATCTTCAGGTTAATACCGGGGTCGGACGCTCCGGCCCGGCAGCCGCTACCGTGACGACGTGCCCAGCACCGGCAGCCCGCAGGCGCGCGTGACCCGCCTCACCGAGTCGGATTGGGAGCAGTTCGCTCACCTCCGGTTACGGGCGCTGTCCGACGCGTTCGGCACCGCCGACGAGCAATACCTGACCGAATCCCGGTTCTCGGCGACCAGCTGGCAACAGCGACTGCGCGATCACGCGCAGTTCGCGCTGTTCGTCACCGGAGCCGCCTGGCCGGCGACGTCGGACACCGGAGCCGCCTGGCCGGCGACGTCGGACACCGGAGCCGCCTGGCCGGCCGGACTGGTGGCCGCCCATCGGGAGAGTCCCGATAACGTCTACCTGTACTCGCTGTGGATCGATCCGCGGGTTCGCGGCCGTGGCCTGGCCCGCCGACTCGTCGGCGCCGCCCTGGACTGGGCACGCCGCGGCGGCGTTCGCACGGTGACGTTGCGGATGGCACCGGACAACCGCATCGCCCGGTCGCTCTACGAAGGTTTCGGGTTCGTCGAGGTACCCGGGCCCGGCACGGCAGAGGTGCCGATGCGGCTCAGCCTCGGCTGAGGTCGGGCCGATACTTGGCCATCAAAGAGCGCAGCGTGTCCATTGCCTCGATGGCGCGCTCACCGTCCACCGACTGGATGGCCAGCACCGGAATGTACTCGTGGTCGGCGATGTCCACCCGCGCCCACCGGGAGCCCTCTGGGAACGAGACGTCGACGACCTCGTTCCACGGGACCAGGCGTTCGAGAACCACGTTGCGTACCGCGATACCGGCCGGGCCCACCCGGACGCGCGGCAGCGCCAGCAGCAGGATGGCCGCAGCGATGATGACGCCCAGGGTCGCGACCGCCACCTGGTCGGCGGGCTGGATGATCGCCCCGGTGTACCTGAGGTTGAGCAGGAATCCGACGACGATCCCCGCCGTGGCGAGGACGAACGCGGAGACGCAGGCGAAGATCGGGGTCAGCCGGGGCCGCAGCACGACGTCCCAGTCCCCTTTGGGTCCGCTCATGCCCTGAGATGGCGCAGCGTCAGTGCGGTCGATAGCGCGGCGGCCGCAGCCTGTGCGCCCTTGTCCTCGGCCGAGCCGGGCAGCCCGGCCCGGTCGAGCGCCTGCTCCTCGGTGTTGGTGGTCAGCACCCCGTTGGCCACCGGTGTCGAGGCGTCCAGCGAGACTCGGGTCAGGCCCTGGGTGACGGCGTCGCACACGTAGTCGAAATGCGGTGTCTGGCCGCGGATCACCACACCGAGCGCAACGACGGCGTCGTGTGTACGGGCGAGTTCCTGTGCGACTACCGGGATTTCGATGGCGCCGAGCACCCTGACCACGGTCGGACTGGCGATCCCGGAGTCCTCGGCCACCCGGCGGGCGCCGTCGAGAAGGGCGTTGCAGATCTTGGCGTGCCAGGTGCTGGCCACGATCGCCAGCGACAGCTCCGAGGCGTCCATCTCCGGAAGTTCCGGGACGCCGTCACCCCCGCTCATGCGCCCGCTCCGCGAGCGTCGCGGCCGGCTGCACTCACAGGGCCCCGCCGAGATCTCCGGGGAGTCGCACCGCCTCGTTGTAGTCATCGAGCCCGGTCAGGTCGTGGCCCATCCGGTCCCGCTTGGTCGTCAGGTAGCGGATGTTCTCGGCGTTGGCGCGCACGGGCAGCGGCACCCGCTCGATGATGTGCAGTCCGTAGCCGTCCAGCCCGACGCGCTTGGCCGGGTTGTTGGTCAGCAGACGCATCGACCGCACGCCGAGATCGACCAGGATCTGCGCGCCGATGCCGTAGTCGCGGGCGTCTGCGGGCAGCCCCAGCTCCAGGTTCGCGTCCACGGTATCGGCACCCGCGTCCTGCAACTGGTAGGCCTGCAACTTGTGCATCAGGCCGATGCCGCGGCCCTCGTGTCCGCGCATGTAGAGCACGATGCCGCGGCCTTCGCGGGCCACCATCGCCAGCGCGGTGTCGAGCTGCGGGCCGCAGTCGCAGCGCCGCGAGCCGAATACATCGCCGGTCAGGCATTCGGAGTGCACGCGTACCAACACATCGTGGCCGTCGTTCTCGGGGCCGGCGATGTCGCCGCGCACCAGGGCAACGTGCTCGACCTCTTCGTAGATGCTGCTGTAGCCGACCGCACGGAACTCGCCGTACCGAGTCGGGATGCGGGCCTCGGCGATGCGCTCGATGTGCTTCTCGTGCTTGCGGCGCCACTCGATGAGGTCGGCGATGGAGATCAGCGCCAGGTCGTGCTCGTCGGCGAACACCCGCAGCTCGTCGGTCTGGGCCATCGCGCCCTCGTCCTTCTGGCTGACGATCTCGCAGATGGCGCCGGCCGGCTGCAGGCCGGCCATCCTGGCCAGGTCGACGGCGGCCTCGGTGTGGCCGGGGCGGCGCAGCACGCCACCATCCTTCGCGCGCAGCGGGACCACGTGCCCGGGCTTGGTGAAATCCTCGGCGGCACTGGACGGATCGGCAAGCAGACGCATCGTCGTCGCTCGGTCGGATGCCGAAATGCCGGTTCCGACACCATTTTTCGCGTCGACGGTGACGGTGTATGCGGTGCCGTGCTTGTCCTGGTTCACCGCATACATCGGCAGCAGGCCCAGCCGGTCGCAGATCTCGCCGTCCAGTGGCACGCACAGGTAACCCGAGGTGTAGCGCACCATGAACGCGACCAACTCCGGCGTCGCCTTCTCGGCGGCGAAGATCAGGTCGCCCTCGTTCTCGCGGTCCTCGTCATCGATGACGACGACGGCCTTGCCCGCCGCGATATCGGCGACCGCCCTTTCGACGGTGTCCAGCCTCGTCATCGTTGCCGCCTGTCCCAAGTGATGCCGCTGCACACAGTATGAACCACGTCGGCGGGCAGGTTATTGCCCACGTTCACCCAGCAGCCGTTCGACGTACTTCGCGATGACATCGACCTCGAGGTTCACCTCCGCGCCGACCGGCGCCCGGCCCAGCGTCGTCAGGGCCAGCGTGGTGGGGATCAGTGACACCTCGAACCAGTCCTGTCCCAGCGCAGACACCGTCAGCGAGATGCCGTCGACGGTGATCGAGCCCTTTTCCACGACGTAGCGCGACAGCTCGGGGGGCAGTGCGATACGCACCACTTCCCAGTGCTCGGACGGCGCGCGCGAAATCACTCGGCCCGTACCGTCGACGTGCCCCTGCACGATGTGGCCGCCCAGCCGGCTGTTGACGGCAGCAGCCCGCTCCAGGTTCACCGCGCTGCCGACATCGACAGCGGCCAGGCTCGAGCGCCGCAGCGTCTCGGCCATCACGTCGGCGCTGAACCGCCCGTCGGCCATTACCTCGACGACAGTCAGGCACACGCCGTTGACGGCGATCGAGTCGCCGCGGCCGGCGTCTGCGGTGACGACGGGCCCGCGGATGACGAAGCGGGCCGAGTCGCCCAGGTCGTCCTTGCCGACTATTTCGCCCAGCTCCTCGACGATTCCGGTGAACACGGGCCCCAATCTATCCCCCGGGCGGAACCAGCCGTTTCTCGCCGAAGAACGCGGCCACCGGGTTGCCGTTGAAATTCGGCACCTGCCGGTTTCGCGCATCTCGGCCACCGTCGCCGCCACCGGCGCGGCACCGTCGCCGTCGCTCACCGGAACATGCCGGAACTGCAGGTCACCGCCCATGCTGACACTCATACCGGCCTGGTCACGACCGGGCAACCCCGGGCTCACGCAATCGGGTCACGTCAGCTCGACCCACTACGATGCTCCTTATGCCGACGTGCCGCCGAATGTTCGCCGTCCTTGCCGCCCTCCTCGCGAGCGCCGCCCTGTTCGTGTCGGGTTGCTCCGCCTCGAAGCCCGCCGAAAACCTCCCGGACGCCCCAGGGCCGCTTCAGCAGTCCATCCAGGCCACCAAGGCCCTCAAGAGCGCCCACCTGGAGATCACCGTCAATGGCAAGATCGACGGGCTGCCCGTCAAGAAGCTCTCCGGTGACCTGACCAATGTGCCCAGCGTCGCCATCTCGGGCAACTCCACGATCTCGATGGGCGGCTCCGACGTCGACATCCAGCTGGTCGTGCTGGAGGGCACGCTGTTCGCCGCGCTGACCCCCAACAACTGGCTCGACATGGGACCGGCCGCCGACATCTACGACCCGTCGGTGATCCTGAACCCCGATACCGGTCTGGCCAACATGCTGAACAGCATCAGCGACGCCAAGTCGCAGGCCAGCGAGACGATCAACGGCGTCAACACGGTCCGGATCGCCGGCAAGGTCACCGCGGATGCGGTCAACAAGCTGATCCCGCAGATCAAGGCCACCGGCCCGATTCCCGCGACGGTGTGGATCGGCAAGGACGATCCACACCAGCTGGTCCAGGCCAAGGTCGACCCGAGCGAGGGCAGCAGCGTCCAGCTGACCCTGTCGGACTGGGACAAGCCGGTGACCGTCACCAAGCCCGCGGTCTGATCGCCGCCGGAATCTGATGTCCGAGGCACAAGACACCGCCGAAGCCGCCGCCGACCGGGCGGAGACCACCGGCCGCAGCCGCACGATCGCGATCGGAGCCGGCAGCCTGGCCGTACTGCTGGGCGCGCTCGACACCTATGTCGTCGTGACGATCATGACCGACATAATGCAAACGGTCGGTATCCCGATCAACCAGATCCAGCGGGTCACCCCGATTATCACGTGCTACCTGCTCGGCTACATCGCGGCCATGCCGCTTCTAGGCCGGCTGTCCGACCGCTTCGGCCGCAAGCTGATCCTTCAGCTCAGCCTCGCCACGTTCGCGATCGGCTCGGTGGTGACGGCGCTGTCGACCGATCTGACGATGCTGGTGATCGGCCGTCTCATCCAGGGCGTGGCCAGCGGCGCGCTGCTGCCGGTGACGCTGGCGCTGGCCGCCGACCTGTGGGCGGCCAGCAGCCGCGCTGCGGTGCTCGGCGGGATCGGCGCCGCCCAGGAACTGGGCAGCGTGCTCGGTCCGCTGTACGGCATCGGCGTGGTGGTGCTGCTCTCGAAGTGGCAGAACGTGTTCTGGATCAACGTGCCGCTCACGGTGATCGCGATGGTGCTGATCCACTTCAGCCTGCCCGCCCATGACCGCAGTGCCCACCCGCAACGGGTCGACGTGGTCGGCGGCGTGCTGCTGGCGATCGCGCTGGGCCTGGCCGTGATCGGCCTGTACAACCCCGCCCCGGACGGCAAGCAGGTGCTGCCGAGCTACGGCCTGCCACTGGTGGGCGGGGCGATCGTGGCCGCGATCGCATTCGCGGTGTGGGAGCGCTTCGCGCGCACCCGGCTCATCGAACCCGCCGGGGTGCGGTTCGTCCCGTTCCTGTCCGCGCTGGGCACCTCGATGTGCGCAGGCGCGGCACTGATGGTGACTCTGGTCAACGTCGAGCTGTTCGGGCAGGGCGTGCTGGGCAAAGACCAGACCGAGGCCGCATTCCTGTTGTTGCACTTCCTGATCGCGCTTCCGATCGGCGCCCTTCTCGGCGGCTGGATCGCCACCAAGGTGGGCGACCGGGCGGTCGCCGTCGTGGGCATGCTGATCGCCGCAGGCGCCTATTGGCTGGTGTCGCAGTGGGGTGTCGATGTGCTGACAACCCGCCACCATCTGGGCCCGGTGTCGCTGCCGGTGTTCGACACCGACCTGGCGCTGGCCGGTGTCGGACTGGGCCTCGTGATCGGTCCGCTGACGTCGGCCGCGCTTCGCGTGGTCCCCTCGGGACAGCACGGAATCGCATCGTCACTGGTCGTGGTGGCCCGGATGACGGGCATGCTGATCGGGGTCGCGGCGCTCACCGCGTGGGGTCTGTACCGGTTCAACCAGATCATCGCGACGCTGCCCAAACCCACCGGGCGCAACGTGTTCGAGATCGCCGCAAAGGTTGCCGACAACGCTCGCACCGCCTTCGCCATGCAGTACGGCTCGATCTTCTTCATCACGGTCATCGTGTGTCTGGTGGGCGCCGCGCTGGCATTGTTCATCGGCGGCCGCCAGGTCCACGCCCGTGATCGGGTACACCGTGCAGGCGTTCCGGGAGAAGCTGGGGGCCACGGGTTCCCGCGAGATCGTCGAGCACCGGCCGCTGGGCGGCGGGAGCACTAGCCCGGAATCAGGCTGAGCAGAACGTCCGGGCCGAGTGGTTCCACACTGTCGTAACGCCACCGCAGCGCGCGGGCGATGCTGGGCACCCCGACGTCGTCGACGGCGGTGATCGGACCGCCCAGCAGAATCGGCGCGACGTAGGCGAGGATGCGGTCGATCACACCGGCCCGCAGGAATGCTCCGGCCAGTGTCGGGCCGCCCTCGACGACGACGTCGGTGCGATCAGACAGCGCCCGGATGACCTCATGCGGGTCGTGGGTGCGAATGACCATGGTGCGCGAATCATCGTTGAGGACACTGGCTTCCGAAGAGATCTCCCGTTTTCCGACGACGACCCTTAGCGGCTGTCGCTCGGCCAGCGCGCCGTCCGGCAGCCGAGCGGTCAGGGTGGGGTTGTCGGCGAACACGGTCCCGGTGCCGACCACTATCGCGTCGGCGGCCGCCCGGCGCCGGTGCACATCGGCGCGCGCCGCATCACTGGTGATCCATTGCGACGAACCGTCGGCGGCCGCGCTGCGCCCGTCGACGCTGGTGGCGAATTTCCATGTGACGTGCGGTCTTCCGGTGCGCTGCTTGTGCAGCCACTCTCGCAGCGGGCCGCTCGCCACGGCCTCGGCGCCGACCCCGTCGGTGACGGCGATACCCGCCTCGTGCAGCCGGCCGGCTCCGCCGGCGGCAACGGGATTCGGGTCGGCGACCGCGTAGACCACGGCGGCCACCCCCGCCTCGATCAGCGCGCCGACGCACGGCGGGGTGCGGCCGTGGTGATTGCACGGCTCGAGTGTGACGACGGCGGTGCCGCCCGCGGCCCGCTCCCCTGCGTCCCGTAGTGCCACCACCTCGGCATGCGGTCCGCCGGTCGGCTCGGTGGCACCGACCCCCGCCACCTCACCCTCGGGACTCAGGATGACCGCGCCCACAGGAGGATTCGGATATGTCGTGCCCTTCACCCGCTGAGCCTGGGCGATAGCCAGCCGCATCGCGGCCTCGACGGCCCCCGGGGCGGTCATACCGTCAGATGCGGCGAGGCGGCCGCGGCCCGGCGACGTAGCGCCTCGACGGCGGCCGCCGGAACTTGCGCACCATAGACCGCAGAACCGGCCACGAAACAGTCCACCCCGGCTGCGGCGGCCAGTTCGATGGTATCGGCGTTGACTCCGCCGTCGATCTCCACCAGGATCGTCAGCTCGCCGGAATCGACCAGCCGCCGCGCGGTCTGGACCTTGGCGAGCACCTCCGGGATGAAGCTCTGGCCGCCGTAGCCGGGCTCGACCGACATCACCAGCAGGGTGTCGAAGTCCCGGAGGATCTCCAGGTAGGGCTCCAGCGGCGTACCGGGCTTGACCGCCAGGCCGGCCCTGGCGCCGGCGGCGCGAATGTCGCGGGCCACCGCCACCGGGTTTTCGGTCGCCTCGGCGTGGAAGGTCACGTTGTGCGCGCCGGCTTCGGCGTATCCCGGGGCCCAGCGGTCCGGGTCCTCGATCATCAGGTGGCAGTCCATCGGGATGCCGGTCGCTTTGAGCAGGCTCTCGACCACGGGCAGCCCGAGAGTGAGGTTCGGCACGAAGTGCGCGTCCATCACGTCTACATGCAGCCAGTCGGCGCCCTCGACCGCCGCGGCCTCGTCGGCCAGACGGGCGAAATCGGCGGACAGGATCGACGGCGCGATCAGTGGTCTATACGGTGTCGCCATGGCGGTAAGCCTAGCCCGGCGACGATGCGGGACCTGTCCCGAGGAGGAGCCGGGCAAGCGGGCCTGAGCCCGGCGACGATGCGGGACCTGTCCCGAGGAGGAGCCGGGCAAGCGGGCCTGAGCCCGGCGACGATGCGGGACCTGTCCCGAGGAGGAGCCGGGCAAGCGGGCCTGAGCCCGGCGTCAGAGGTTCTTCTGCAGGGCGGCGGCGAACATGGCGTCGGTGCCGTGCCGGTGCGGCCACAACTGCACGTACGGCCCGGGGCCGAGGTTCTCAGCCGGTGCGAACAGCGGGCGGGCATCCAGCGCGGTGACGGGGTGCCGGCGCAGCGCGTCGGACACCACGCCGACGGTCTCGGCCAGATGCGGTGAGCAGGTGGCGTAGAGGACCACGCCGCCGGGTCGGGTCAGTGCGATCGCGGCGGCCAGCAGTTCGCGCTGCAGCTTGGCCAGCACCGGGACGTCCGCCGGCGTGCGCCGCCAGCGGGCCTCCGGGCGGCGGCGCAGCGCGCCGAGTCCGGTGCAGGGCGCGTCGACGAGCACCCGGTCGAAGCTGCCCGGCTCCAGCCCGGCTTCCCGGCCGTCCACCCGCAGCACCTGCACGGGTAGTCCGCGGGTGTTCTGCTCCACCAGGTCGGCGCGGCGCGGCGCCGGTTCGATCGCGGTGACGTTGCCACCCTGCTGGGCGGCGATGGCGGCGATGAGCGCGGTCTTGCCACCCGGCCCCGAGCACAGGTCCAGCCACCGTCCGCCGTCCGCGCCGATCAGCGGCGCCAGGGCCATGGCCCGGGCCACCAGCTGGCTGCCCTCGTCCTGGACCAGGGCTCTGGCCTCGCGCACCGGCGCCAGCTTGCCGGGATCACCGCTGCCGAGGTATGCCGCGTAGGGCGAGTACCGCCCGACGGTTCCGTCCACCTCCTCGGCCAGTTGCTCGGCGGTCAGCACCCCGGGGCGGGCGGCAAGGTGGACGCCGGGGCGGGCGTCGTCGGCGGCCAGCGCGGCGTCGAGCTCGCCGGCGTCGGGTCCCAGTGCGTCGGTGAATGCCTGGGCGATCCACCGGGGGTGGGCGTGGACGAAGGCCAGGTATCCGACCGGGTCCTCGGTGCGTGAAGGCGCCAATTCGGCCACCCAGGACGCCTCGTCCCGCACGGAGATGGCGCGCAACACACCGTTGACGAAACCAGCTCGGGCGCTGTCGAATTCGACTCCGGCCTGCTCGACGGTGGTGGCGACGGCGGCATGCTGGGCCACGTTGGTGCGCAGCAGCTGGTAGGCGCCCAGTCGCAGCAGATCCAGCAGAACCGGGTCGATCTGGTCGGCGGGACGTCCGGCCGCGGCTACTATCACCGCGTCGAGCAGCCCCCTGGTTCGGCAGGTGCCGTAGGCCAGTTCGGTGGCGAATGCGGCATCACGCCCGCCGATGCCGCGCTCGGCGAGCATTGCCGGCAACACCAGGTTGGCGTAGGCGTCGCGCTCGGAGACCGCGCGCAACACGTCGAACGCGGCCTGCCGGGCCGGATCCAGCGGAGTGCGGCGCGGACGCCGCGGCGGGCGCTGCTGGCCCGGGTCGCGCCGCGGCGGGCCGCCGGGCTTTCCCCCGCGATCGCGACCGCCGAATGGCTTGCCGTCCTTGCCTTTTCCACGGTATTGCTCACTCATGACGCACGCACCGTCTCGTCGAGCCGGGCGCCGCGGGCCCAGTCGGCGGCGTTCATCGCCTTCTTGCCCGGCGGCTGCACCTGGCCGAGCAGCACCGGGTGCGAACCGGTGCCCACTGACACTGTCGCACGTTGCGCGCGAATCTGACCGGAGGCCAACGGCTCTGCGGTCTCGTCGACGGTGACCGGGCCGATCTTCACCCGCATATCGCCGATCATCGTCCAGGCGCCGGGATTGGGTGTCACCGCGCGGATGCGCCGTTCGATGACATGCGCGGGCAGGTCCCACCGGACCCGTGCCTGCTCGACGGTGATCTTGGGCGCCAGGCTGATTCCCTCGGCCGGCTGCGGCACCGGGGTCAACGCCCCGTCCTCGATACCGTCCATGGTCGTCTCGAGCAATCCGGACCCAGAGACCGCCAGGCGGCCCAGTAGGTCGCCGGCGGTGTCCGTTGGGCGGACCGTCTCGGTCACCACGCCGTACACCGGCCCGGAATCCAGACTCGGTTCGATGAGGAAAGTCGTTGCGCCCGTGACACTGTCACCGGCGGCGATGGCGGCCTGCACGGGTGCGGCGCCGCGCCAGGCCGGCAGGATCGAGAAGTGCAGATTGACCCAACCGTGCGCCGGCACCGCCAGCAGGTCCGCGCTCAGGAGCGCCCCGTAGGCCACCACCGCACAGCAGTCCGGCCGCAGTTCGGTCAACTCGGCGATGAACTCGGCGGAGTTCGGCCGATCCGGACGCATCACCGGGATGCCCGCATCCAGGGCCAGCCGGGCAACGGGCGAGGGTGCGGGCTTGCCGCGCCGCCCGGCCGCGGCGTCCGGGCGGGTTAACACCGCCATGACCTCGTGGCGCGGCGAGTCGATCAACCGCTGCAACGACGGCAGGGCCGGTTCCGGCGTCCCGGCGAAAACGAGTCGCATGCCTATTTCGGGACCTGGTAGAACTCGCGCTGCGTCACCCCGGCCGTCCCGGCGACGAACATCCACGGGATCGCGGTGATCAGCCGGTTCACCGTTGCCGCGGCGTCGTTGTAGTACTGACGGGCGAAAGCCAGCTTGTCCTCGGTGTCGGCGAGGTTCTGCTGGAGGTTCAGGAAGTTGTTGGACGAGTTCAGCTGCGGATAGGTCTGCCCGAGCGCAAGCACCTGACCGACGGCGGTGTCGAATTCCTTCTCCGCTGAACCGCGCTGCGCCACCGACTTGCCCGCGGTCGCCGCCGCGAGCGCGGTCTGCGCGTCGGCGACGTGGTCGAGGATGGCCTTCTCGTGGGCGGCATACGTCTGCACCGTGCTCACCAGGCTCGGGATCAGCGACGCGCGCCGGGTCAGCTGGACGTCGATCCCGCCGAGCGCCTCGTCGACCCGCACATCGGCGGAGCGAACCTTGTTGTATCCCAGCACGAATCCGCCGAGCACCAGAACCGCGATGAGCAGCACCAGTACGAGCACAAAGGTCACCATGAACCGCCGCCTCCTCCTCCGCCACCGCCGCCGCCGCTAGACCCGCCGCCGCTGCTCGACGAGGAGGAGGACTGCGACGCGGCGTAGGCGCCGATGGACGACGACAATGCCGACTCGAAGCTGTCGAAGCTAGCACCCCCGCCACCGGATGCCGAATGCCAGCTGGTGCCCGATGAGGAGTGATACCACTCCGGATCCGGCGGCACCTGACCGGTGGCGGTCTGGTACTTGCGCGCCCACAGTGCGGCCACCCCGCCCGCCACGGCGAACGGGATGTAGGCGGTGTAAAGGTCCTTGCGGGCGGCGAAGTCGAACCGCGACTCGGCGGAGTCTGTGGACAGCATGCGGTAGAAGCCGCCGACCTGCGACCATAGCTGGCGACCGGCCGCCGAGCGCCGGCTGCCCACGCCGCTGCTCCAGGCACCCGCCGACAGCAGGAAGAACACCGCGAACGGCAGGCCCCACAACGTGATCGGAAAGAACCAGCCGACGAACCCGCAGACGGCCAGCGCCAGCGCGACGACGTTGGCGAACCGCAGCCACAACTCGTTGCGGCGCTTGACCATCAGACCCTCGACGAACGCCCATTTCTTGACCGAGGTCGCCATGACCTCCTTGGCCGCGGTGAGCTTTTTCCCGGCGCTGACGGTGCCGTTGGCGTCGAATGTGTGTCCGTTGCGCATGATGCCCAGCGCCGAGGCCACGTCGATACTGACCGGGTCGACGTCGGCCCACGCCGGTCCGGCGCCCGTGCCCAGAATGGCCCACTTCTTTGGGCTGACCTGGTCGAGCGACACCAGTTTGCGCTCGCCGAGGTAGAACAGCGTGGCGGTCAGGCCGTCCGTCGGGACCTTCTCGGTGCGGATGTATTCGCACTGCACCGGCCCCAGACCCTTGGGCGGTGCGTATTGCAACGGGAAGCCCGGCGAGGGCTCGACGGTGGTACGCCACCACAGGAAGGCGCCCAGACCCGCGGTGGCAGTCAGCCCGAGCAGCCACAGCGTGGTCGGCAGCGACCGGCCCAGCACCCGGTCCCACCGGTAGGACCACGGCACTTCGGCTCGCACCGGGGTGGGCACGTCCACCCCGGCGCGTACCGTGACCGGCGTTCGCGGCGCCAGTCCGGTGGCCGACAGCGTGACCTTGTCGCCGTCGACGGTCAGACCGTCACAGGCGCGTCCCGCGCCGTAGCCGATCGAACACTGCGCGCCGGGTACCCCGCCGGGCAGGGTGACGGTGATGTCGGCGCGGTCGATCTCGTTGTTCCAGGCCGGCGCGACGACGTTCCAGAAGAACGCCGACGGCGCCGCCTGATCACCGGTTGACGACGCGAACGTCCGGTTGGCCCCGGTGCTACCGGGATCGAGCACGCCGTCGATGGTGTAGCGAAGCCGGAAAACGTGGGTGCCGTAGTCCAGCAACCGGCTCGGGTCACCGATCTTGGCCACCCGGAAGCGCTCGCCGCTCTCCCACAGCATCTCGTAGGGCACCGGCCGGTCGTCCATCAGGACCTCGGTGATCTGGGGGACCTGGCGCGCATGCGAGTCGTTCTGGTTGGCGACGTCCCAGTAGCGGAAGATGCCGTGCCGGCTGCCGGGAAAGTCGCCGGTGATGACCTCCGTCGCGTCCATCCGGCCGTCGCGGTCGACGACGAAGTCCGCGCGATAGTTGGTGATGACGACCGGGTCGGACGGCGCGCCGGTCTTGGGCGTGAAGCTGAACAACACCGGCCAGAGCAGCCCAATGCCGATGAGCAGCAACGAGATCGACCGCGCAATGGCACGGCCGAATCCCTTCATGGCGCCTCCGTCGTAGTTGAGTCCCGACTCACCCTATGTGCAAAGGATCGATCTGTACCCGAACCGCGTCGTGATCGTGGCGGGCGCTCTCGATGGCGGTGGCCTGCCGCAGCGAGGCGGCCAGCGCCAGACCCTCCTCGCGGCGGACCCGGACCAGCATCCGGATCACGCGTTCGTCGGCCGGGGTGGCCGGCGGGCGCCGCACCCCGGGCGGCAGGTCGACGGGGCCGAGCAGGTCGGCGTCCTCGGGCAACTCGGCATGGTCGAGCAGCGCGGTCACGGCGTCGGACGCGCCGTCGACGACCGCCATGTGCACCGACGGCGGCAGGCCGACCTCCGCACGGGACTCGAGCTCCGCCTCGGCGTGGCCGACCGGATCCCACTTGATCAGCGCCTGCACGGTGGGGATCGCCGACTCGGCGACGACGGCCACCACCCCGCCGTCGGCGCGCGCATGGACCAGCGCTGCGGCGGCCATCCACCGCCGAAGGGTGTCCTCGGCGGCGCGCAGGTCCTGGCGGCCCAGCATCGCCCAGCTGTCGAGCAGCAGCGCCGCGCCGTATCCGTCGGGTGCGCGCGGCTCAGCGCCCGGGGTGGCGACCACGAGTGCCGGGCCGGGCCCGATCTCGCTGTGTACGGAATCCCCGGCCGAGGTGATCACCGGCGTGCCGGAGAAGGCCCGGCCCATCTCCTCGGCGGTGCGCCGGGCACCGATGACCACGGCGCGGATGGCGTCGGAACCGCATCGCCGGCAGCGCAACGCCGGATCGATGCGGCCGCACCAACGGCACACCGCCCCCGAGGCGTCACGTTCGGACACCGAAAGCGGACCCATGCAGTGCCGGCAGCGCGCGATCGTGCGGCACCGGGCGCACGCCACCGACGGCAGGTAGCCCCGGCGCGGCACCTGGACGAGCACGGGTGCGTTGCGGTCCAGGGCGGCCTTGGCTGCCCGCAGCGCCACCGAGGGCAGCCGCGCGGTCCGGGCAGCCGGGTCGCGCTCCTCGGCGTAGCCGCTGTCATCGAGGGCGACCACCCGGGGCGCGCACGACCGCACCACCGGTCGGGGGGCGACCAGGTCGTGGGCCCAGCCGCTGCGGACCAGGGCGTGCGCCTCGGCGGTGCGCGCGTAGCCGCCGATGAGCGCGGCGCAGCGCAGCTGGTGCGACCGCAGCATCGCGACCTCGCGCGCGTGCGGGTAGGGCGCCCGGGGTTCGGCCAGGGTGTCGTCGCCGTCGTCCCACACGATGACCAGGCCGAGCCGGTTCACGGGCGCGAACACCGCGCTGCGGGTGCCGATCACCAGGCGCGCGTGACCCCGCAGCACCGACAGCCAGCGCCGGTAGCGGGCCGAGGGGCCCAGCCCGGCCGACAGGGCGACGATGGCTGCCGGGTCGACCCGCACGATCGCGGCCCGCCACACTGCGTCGATGTCGCGCTGGTCGGGGACGATGGCCAGCACCCCGTAGCCGCCGCTGACCGCCGCGGCGGCCGCCTCGGCGATCCGGTCGCACCACTGTTCGCCGGGCAGGGCCTGCCAGACCGCGCGGGCCGCCCTGCCTTCACGCAGCGCCTCGAGGAACTGCTCGCCGCGGGCGTAGCGAGCCCACCCCGCCGGGTCGACCGGGTCGATCACAGGCAGCAGCGGGGCGACGCCGTCGTCCTTCTCCGCCCTGGCATGTCGAGGCGGGATCGCCAACCGCAGCACGTCGGGCCGGGTGCCGGCGTAGCGGGCGGCGACGGCGTCGACCAACCGCCGCACCTCCGGAGTCAGCACCGGCTCGGCCGAGATCACCCGATCCAGCCACCCGAGCTGGCCGACGTGGTCGGTGTCGGAGCGCCGGTCGAGCACGAACGCGTCCACCAGCCTGCCGTGGAACCGCACCCGCACCCGCACACCGGGCTGGGCGTCGTCGGACTGTTCGGCCGACACCAGGTAGTCGAACTCGCGGTCGAGGTGCGGCACCGAGAGCATCGGCTGCACCCGGGCGATGGGTTCGTGCTCAGCGGCCCGGCGGGATGTGCTCACCTGCTGCCGTCCGGTCCGGGCTCATCGACGACCCTGCGCCCCTCGGCGTTCGGCATCGTCGAAGACTACCGAGGCGACCGAGCGATCTCCCCGGGATCGTTTGCGGGAGGTGTAGCCGGCCACCGCCGAAAACGCGCCACCCACACCGGCGTCGGACGCCGCAAAGGTCAGCGACTTGCCGGGTGCGAATCCGAGACCCGTCCCGACGTCGATGGCGTCCATGTTCGCGCCCAGGAACACGAAGTCCCACCCGTAGACCGCCTCCTGTTGCGAAACAAGCTTTCGCACAGCATCTTTGGGCCACTCCACGCTGGAGTTCTCGTGGCCGTCGGTCATCACCAGCACGGTGACGTCACCCGGGCGGTCTTCCTCGGGCAGTGCCGCAAGGCTGGCGCCCACCTCCGTGACGAACCGGCCGATCGCGTCGAGCAGCGCGGTGGTACCGCGCGGTTCGAGCGCCAACGGCGGCACGTCGTCGACGGGGCGGTTCTGGTAGACGACGTCGTAGTCGTTGTCGAACTGCGCCAAGGTCACCAACGTGGTGCCGGACTGGCCGCGCTGACCGGCGATGTAGGCGTCGAAGCCGCCGCGGGTGTCGTCGGCGATCGACTCCATCGAGCCGGATCGGTCCAGCAGTGCGGCGATCAGCGAAATAGCGGAATTGGTCATGGTGACTCCTCAAAATTCGGTTGACTCCAACCTATCGAGGGCCACCGACAAGAAGTCTCAGTCGCGACCGGCCCTGCCGAATTCGGTTGTAGCCCTGCCGAAGAAGCCCGCGGTGATCAGAACCTGAGATGTCGCGTACACCCACCAGACCGGCACCTCGAGGGCCTGCGACTGCAGGACCAAGCGGCCGATGCCGATCATGCCGTCGGCGATCGCGAAGCACACCGCGCCCAGCGCCGTCCACGGCGTCGGCAGCTCGGCCAGCGGAGCCGCCCACACCATGGCGCCGAGCTGCTCGCGGCCGCCGGTGTAACGGTCGAGCTGCACAATGCCGACACACTGGTGCACGGCTAGTTGGGCCACAGCGGTGTGGTCCCGGCTGCGACCGAGGCCACACAGCGCGGTCTGGCCGCCTTGCGAGCGGCGCCACACGGCTGACCAGCAAACCTTGTTGTGGCCGTCGCGACAGGCCACAATGGCACCATAGGTATCAACACGGAGGGCTCATACCCATGAAAACTGCTGAGCTTGCCGGGGTCCGGCGAACAGTCGGCACCTGTCTCAGCGCGCTCGTCGGGGGTCTGGCCCTGGGCGTGATCGCTGCGCCGTCGGCGTTGGCCGCACCCGACTGCAGCAAGGTCGCCGTCGACAACACCGTGTCGACGGTGAGCGGCCAGGTGGAGAGCTACGTCAACAGCCACCCCGACGGCAAGAAGATGCTGATCACCGCATCGCTGCAGCCGCGCCCGCAGGCCGAACAGACCCTGCGCAACTACGCCACGGCCAACCCGCAGGAGTATGCGGAGTTCAAGCAGCTCCTCTCCCCGCTGGGCACGATCCAGCAGCAGTGCGGTGTCCAGGTCGTGCCGCCTCAGTACCAGTGGGCGTTCGACGCGTTCATCGGCTGACCCCGAGTCCGCTCTGACGTCTTGCCATCGTGTGGCCGATGAGGCCACCCTGGTCGCGGACTACCCCTTCAGCACCTGAGGCCGCTCCACCGCGAGCAGCCAGAGAATCGCACTACTCGGACAGAAACCGTGCGATTGTGCGACTGCTCGGCGGAGGAGGTCGACCGGGAAGGTGCCCCTTAGACCGAGCTCTTCAGGTCGTCGACCTTGTCGAGCCGCTCCCACGGCAGGTCGATGTCCGTACGGCCGAAGTGGCCGTAGGCGGCGGTCTGCGCGTAGATCGGGCGCTTGAGATCCAAGTCGCGGATGATCGCGCCGGGCCGCAGGTCGAAGACAGCGGTGATGGCCTTCTCGATGCGGGCCGGATCGACGATCTCGGTGCCGAAGGTCTCGACGAACAGGCCCACCGGGGCCGCCTTGCCGATGGCGTAGGCCACCTGGACCTCCACCCGCTCGGCCAGCCCTGCTGCGACGACGTTCTTGGCCACCCAGCGCATCGCGTACGCCGCCGACCGGTCCACCTTGGAGGGATCCTTGCCGGAGAACGCGCCGCCGCCGTGGCGGGCCCACCCACCATAGGTGTCGACGATGATCTTGCGGCCGGTCAGACCGGCGTCGCCCATCGGGCCACCCAGAACGAACTTGCCGGTCGGGTTGACCAGCAGCCGGAAGTCCGAGGCGTCCAGGGTCTCGTGGCCGAGATCGTCCAGGACGGTGTTGACGACCTTCTCCCGGATGTCGGGGGTCAGCATCTTGTCCAGGTCGATGTCCGCGGCGTGCTGGGTGGACAGCACGACGGTGTCCAGTCGCACCGGGGTGGTGCCCTGGTACTGGATGGTCACTTGGGTCTTGCCGTCGGGCCGCAGGTAGGGAAGCACGCCGTTCTTGCGCACCTCGGTCAGCCGCCGCGACAGCCGGTGGGCCAGCGCGATCGGCAGCGGCATCAACTCGGGGGTGTCGCGGATCGCGTAGCCGAACATCAGACCCTGATCGCCGGCACCCTGGGAGTCCAGCGGATCGGCGGCGCCCTCGACCCGCGCTTCGTGCGCGGTGTCGACGCCCCGGGCGATATCGGGCGACTGCTTGCCGATGCCGATGTTCACCCCGCAGGTGGCGCCATCGAAGCCCTTGGTCGACGAGTCGTAGCCGATCTCGAGGATCCGCTCCCGCACGGTGTCGGCGATGTCGGCGAAGGCTTCCTTGGCGTTGGTGGTCACCTCGCCGACGACGTGCACCTGACCGGTGGTGACCAGCGTCTCCACCGCGACACGCGAATCGGGATCCTGCGCCAGGAGTGCGTCGAGCACCGAGTCGCTGATGGCGTCACAGATCTTGTCGGGGTGCCCCTCGGTGACCGACTCACTGGTGAACAGCCGACCCTTATCGCTCACGGTCTCATCCCTTCGGAATACTTAGCCAAGCAAATCATATGCGTTGCCCCGTTAGACCAAACCGGGACAGTCCGTCCCGCGCAAGTCTTCTGCGCACCCGGGTGTGATCCCCCGACCGCTACGCACCGCTTCCGCGCGTGAACGTCGCGATCGCGTCCACAATACGACTTGCCAGGAGAGTCTTCGACCCGTGCTCCAGCGCGACCTCGGTGCCGTCCGCCCCCAGCAGCCATCCGTCGTTGCTGTCCACCTCGAAGGCGCGGCCTTCCCCGACCGCGTTCACGACGAGCAGATCGCAGCCCTTGCGCGCGAGCTTGGCTCGCGCATGGAACAACACGTCGCCGTTGGCGTCGCCGGTCTCGGCGGCGAATCCGACGATGGCACGCATGTTCGGCAACTGCCCGTCGGTCCGCTGGTGGACCGCGCCGGCCAGCACGTCATCGGTCCGGACGAGTTCGATCGTCGGCCCCTCCTGGACGCCGGGCTGCTTCTTGATCTTGTTTGCGGCCACCGCAGCTGGCCGGAAGTCCGCGACCGCAGCCGCCATCACGAGCACATTAGCGCCTGGAGCGTGCTTGGTGACCGCTTCGTGAAGCTGAGCCGCCGAGGTGATGTGCAGGACGTCGACACCGGCCGGATCGGCCAGCCCGCCGGTGTTGCCCGCGATGAGCGTGACCTCGGCGCCGCGCTGGGCGGCGACCCGGGCCACGGCGTAGCCCTGCTTGCCGGAGCTGCGATTGCCGATGAACCGGACCGGATCGATGGCCTCCCGGGTGCCCCCGGCGGTCACCAGCACCTTCGTCCCGCTCAGGTCGTGGGGCAGCGCGTCGCGGCGGGCCAGCAGCAGCTCGGCGAACGTGGCGATCTCTTCGGGCTCGGGCAGGCGTCCCGCGCCGCTGTCGGCGCCTGTCAGCCGTCCGGAGGCGGGCTCGAGGACGACTGCGCCGCGTCGGCGCAACGTCTCGACGTTGTCGACGGTGGCGGGATGCTGCCACATCTCGGTGTGCATAGCCGGTGCGAACAGAACCGGACAGCGCGCCGTCAGCAGAGTGGCGGTCAACAGGTCGTCGGCGCGTCCGACGACGGCGCGCGCCAGCACATCGGCGGTGGCGGGAGCCACGACGACCAGATCGGCCTCCTGGCCCAGCCGGACATGCGGGACCTCGTCGACGTCCTGGAAGACCCCCGTGCGGACCGGGTGGCCGGACAGCGCCTCGAAGGTGGCGGAGCCGACGAACCGCAGCGCCGACTCGGTGGGAACGACGCGCACGTCGTGGCCGGCCTCCCTGAGCTGGCGGACCAGCGAGCACGCCTTGTACGCGGCGATGCCACCTGCGACGCCGACGATGATCCGCTTCGGGTTCATCTCGAAGCCCGGGCCCGGTACGGCTACTCGCCTTCGGTGTGCTCGAGCAGGTCGGCGTGGATCTCGCGCAGCGCGATCGACAGCGGCTTCTCCTGCAGGCCCGGCTCGACGAGCGGCCCGACGTACTCGAGGATGCCGTCACCGAGCTGGTTGTAATAGTCGTTGATCTGCCGCGCCCGCTTGGCGGCGTAGATCACCAGCGCGTACTTGCTCGACACCCGGTCGAGCAGCTCGTCGATGGGCGGGTTGGTGATGCCCAGCGGCGTGTCATAGGCGGTAGCGGCACCCGGGGCCGGATCGTAGTGATCCGTGCTGGCTTGCGTCACGTAGAAAATCTCCCTGCGGGGTTGAAAGCTGAGTCTGGCGGGCTGTGCAGCGGTCGCTTCCGACCGCTCACGCCGACTCCGGCGCGTTACCCACCAGCAAGGATACCAATTCGGCGCATGCCGACTCCAATTGGCAGTTCACGACGACCACGTCGAACTCACCCTGTGCGGCCAATTCGGCGCGCGCGGTCGCCAGTCGGCGGGCCATCACTTCCGGCGTCTCGGTGCCCCGGCCGACCAGCCGCGTCTCGAGCGCTTCCCAGTTCGGGGGCGCCAGGAACACGCTGACGGCCTCCGGCATCGCGTTCTTGACCGCCTTGGCGCCGGCCAGGTCGACTTCGATCAACACCGGGTGACCGGCGGCGGCGGCGTCGGCCACCGGAGCGGCCAGCGTGCCGGAACGGTGCAGGCCACCGTGGATGTCCGCCCATTCCAGGAGATCACCGCGGTCGATGAGCTGCTGGAACTCCCCGGGGGAAACGAAGTGGTAGTCGACGCCGTCCACCTCGCCAGGGCGCGGCGCCCGGGTCGTGGCCGACACGCTGAAATGCAGGTCGGGCACCTGCTCACGCAGGCGGCGGACGATCGTCGACTTCCCTACCGCAGAGGGCCCGGACAGCACCACCACACGGCCACGGGCCGCGTGGCGGTCAGGCTCACCGCCACGGCTGTCCGGCCTTCCGCCGGCGTCCATCAACCTCCCTAGGAGAAGTCGAACTTTTCCAGCAATGCCTTGCGCTGCCGATCGCCGAGGCCGCGCAGACGACGCGTCGGGGCGATCTCCAGCTCGGTCATGATCTCCTGCGCCTTGACCTTGCCAACCTTCGGCAACGCCTCCAGGAGCGCGGAAACCTTCATCTTGCCGAGGACCTCGTCGGTCTCAGCGTCCTTGAGCACCTGCTTGAGGTTGGTGCCACCACGCTTGAGCCGATCCTTGAGCTCAGCTCGTGCTCGACGCGCGGCAGCAGCCTTCTCCAACGCGGCTGCGCGCTGCTCGTCGGTCAACTGGGGAAGGGCCACGGGTTCCTCCGTCTCATCACCATCATTGTTATGCCTGGGCCGGGTTCTTCAGCCAGCGACGACGACCGTACCCACGCTGTCTGACGAAATCTAACCCCACCCCCTCGTTACAGGTGCAAACCCGCAGGATATGGCCGACAAAGTAGTGAGCCAGACAGTCGCCAGGCAAAGATTCATGTGGGCCCGCGGATCGCTCCGGTGATCGCATCCAATGCCCAAAAGTCCCGGTCTAGCTGGTTTTTGTCAACAGGTGAACGACGTTTCCGCCGCGTCCTTCGATGCCGGGGTCGTTCACGGCCAATTTTCAGGTGCCGGGCCCGTCAGCGGCGTGTCGCCCGTATCGGATCGCCTGTTCGGCCGGAGGGGGTAGTTGCCTAGATCGGCTAGCCAATAACCACCGGAAAATGTGTCCTGCGACACTCGCCGGACAGGTGGGTATCGGTCGTAGAACGGCCGGCGACCGTCTAGAGTGCTTCCCAGGGTGCTTTAGGAAAAGTAGATGTTGGGAGACATCGTGGTTTCTGAGGCGCCCCAGGCTGCCCTTTTGCAGGCAAAACGGCCCACACCCCAGGGGATTGGGCCAAAAGGTAATTTGATCTACAAGGTGATCACGACGACCGATCACAAGCTGATCGGCATTATGTACGTGGTTGCCTGCTTCATCTTCTTCGCGGTCGCGGGTCTTATGGCGCTGTTCATCCGTGCCGAACTGGCGGTTCCGGGGCTGCAGTTCCTGTCCAACGAGCAGTACAACCAGCTGTTCACCATGCATGGCACCGCGATGCTGTTGTTCTATGGGACGCCGATCGTGTTCGGGTTCGCCAACCTGGTGCTGCCGCTGCAGATCGGCGCACCCGACGTGGCGTTCCCACGGCTGAACGCCCTGTCGTTTTGGCTGTTCGTCTTCGGCGCGCTGATCGCCCTGGGCGGCTTCATCACCCCCGGCGGCGCGGCCGACTTCGGCTGGACGGTCTACGTGCCGCTGTCCGACGCGGTGCACAGCCCCGGCGCCGGCGCCGACCTGTGGATCCTGGGTGTCGCCGTCGGCGGTCTGGGCACCATCTTGGGCGCGGTCAACATGATCACCACGATCGTGTGCATGCGCTGCCCGGGCATGACCATGTTCCGGATGCCGATCTTCACCTGGAACATCTTCGTCACCTCGATCCTGGTGTTGCTGATCTTCCCGCTGCTCACCGCGGCGGCGTTCGGCCTGGCCGCCGACCGTCGACTCGGGGCGCACATCTACGACCCGGCCAACGGCGGCATCACGTTGTTCCAGCACCTGTTCTGGTATTTCGGCCATCCCGAGGTCTACGTGCTGGCGCTGCCGTTCTTCGGCATCGTCTCGGAGATCTTCCCGGTGTTCAGCCGCAAACCGATCTTCGGCTACACCACGCTGATCTACGCGACGATCAGCATCGCCGCGCTGTCGGTGGCGGTCTGGGCGCACCACATGTACGTCACGGGAGCCGTTCTGCTGCCGTTCTTCTCGTTCATGACCTTCCTCATCGCCGTGCCGACGGGCATCAAGTTCTTCAACTGGCTGGGCACGATGTGGCGGGGGCAGTTGACGTTCGAGACCCCGATGCTGTTCTCTGTCGGGTTTTTGGTGACGTTCCTCGCCGGTGGTTTGTCGGGTGTGCTGCTGGCCAGCCCGCCGCTGGACTTCCACGTCAGCGATACCTATTTCGTGGTGGCGCACTTCCACTACGTGCTGTTCGGTGTGATCGTGTTCGCCACCTACGCCGGTGTCTACTTCTGGTTTCCGAAGATGACCGGACGGCTGCTCGACGAGCGGCTGGGCAAGCTGCACTTCTGGCTGACCTTGATCGGCTTCAACGTCACGTTCCTGGTGCAGCACTGGCTGGGTAACGCGGGTATGCCGCGCCGCTACGCCGACTACCTGCCCGGTGACGGGTTCACCACGCTGAACATGATTTCCACGGTCGGCGCGTTCATCCTGGGCGTCTCCACCATTCCGTTCGCGTGGAATGTCTTCAAGAGCTGGCGTTACGGCGAGGTCGTCACCGTCGACGACCCGTGGGGCCACGGCAACTCGCTGGAGTGGGCCACCTCATGCCCGCCACCGCGGCACAACTTCACCGAACTGCCCCAGATCCGCTCGGAGCGTCCCGCGTTCGAGTTGCATTACCCGCACATGGTGGACCGGATGCGGGCCGAGGCCCACGTCGGTCGCGAACACCACCACGAGGTCGAGAAGGCGAAGGCTTAGGCCCTCGCTAGGCGAGGTAGGCGACCTCGTCACGAAGTTTCTCCCCTGCGCGCCGGACCGCGGCGAAATCCGGTCCGGCGCGCAGTATTTCGCGCGAGACCGCGGGCAGAAGCTGGCCGGGCCGGGCCCCACCGAGACCACCGAGCGTCTCTGGCTGGCCACCCTGGGCGCCGACACCTGGCACCAGGACAGGACCGCCGAGCTCGCCGACATCGGGCACCTGCTCCAGCGTCGCGCCGATGACGACACCGACCGAGCCGGGCCGCGGAGCCGCCAATCGGTTGACCTCCGCCGCGTCGTCGACGATCGACTGCGCGACCGTGCGACCTCCGACGAGTGCGCGCTGGACGCTGGCGCCTTCCGGATTCGACGTCGCGGCCAGCACGAAGACGCCCCGCCCGTTGGCCGCGGCCAGGTCGAGAAGCGGCCGCAGCGAACCGAATCCGAGATACGGCGACGCGGTGACCGCGTCGGCCGCCAGCGGCCCGTCGCCCGCCCAGGCCTGGGCGTAGGCGGCCATCGTAGACCCGATGTCGCCCCGCTTGGCATCGGCGAGCACCAGCACACCGGCCTCCCTCAGCGCGGCCATGGTGCGTTCGAGCACCGCGAAACCTGCTGAGCCATAGGCCTCGAAGAACGCCACCTGCGGTTTGGCGACGGCGAAACCGGCATAAGCCTGCACGCAGATGTCGCAGAACCGGGCCAGCCCGTCGACACAGACCGGCAGGTCCCAGGAGCGCAGCAACTCCGGGTGCGGGTCGATGCCCACGCACAGCGGGCCGCGGGCGGTGATCGCCGCAGCCAGCCTGGCGCCGAACGAGATGTCAGTCATTGCCGAGAGCGGCGTGCAACTCCTGCAGGGAGCGCACGTCGATGTCGCCGCGAATACCGGCCTCGATGCCCTGCACGGCCGCCGACGCGCCCTGCACGGTGGTGACGCACGGAATGTTCATCGACACTGCCGCCGAGCGGATCTCGTAGCCGTCGATGCGCGGTCCGGAGTTGCCGTATGGCGTGTTGATCACCATGTCGACCTCCCCGGCGAGAATCGCGTCGATCGCTGACATCACCGGCCGACCCTCCCCTGGCCCCTCGAAGTGCTTGCGCACAACGTCACACCGAATACCGTTGCGGCGCAGCATTTCCGCGGTGCCCTCGGTAGCCAGCACGCGGAAGCCGAGGTCGGCCAACCGCTTGACCGGGAAGACCAGCGAACGCTTGTCGCGGTTGGCCACCGAGACGAACACCGTGCCGTCGACGGGCAGCGATCCGTAGGCCGCGGTCTGACTCTTGGCGAACGCGCTGCCGAAGTCGTGGTCGATGCCCATGACCTCGCCGGTGGACTTCATCTCCGGGCCGAGCAAGGAGTCGATCGCCGAACCGTCCGCCCGGCGGAACCGGTGGAACGGCAGCACCGCTTCCTTCACCGCGATCGGGGCGTTCGGGGCCGGACTGGCGCCGTCGCCGGTGGGTGCCAGCAGCCCCTCCGAGCGCAGCTGGGCGATACTGGCGCCCAACATGATCCGCGCGCAGGCCTCGGCCAGTGGAACGGCGGTGGCCTTGGACACGAACGGCACGGTACGGCTGGCCCGCGGGTTGGCCTCCAGGACGTAGAGCACGTCGTCCTTCAGCGCGTACTGCACGTTGAGCAGGCCGATCACACCGACCCCGTGCGCGATGGCCTCGGTGGCCCTACGCACCGCTTCGATGTCGCTGCGGCCCAGGGTGACCGGCGGCAGCGCGCACGCCGAGTCACCGGAGTGGATACCGGCCTCCTCGATGTGCTCCATGACGCCGCCGATGTAGACCTCGGTGCCGTCACAGAGCGCGTCGACGTCGATCTCGATGGCGTCCTCGAGGAAACGGTCGACCAGCACCGGATGCTCGGGCGAGAGCTGGGTGGCGCGGGTGATGTAGCCGTGCAGCGTCTTCTCGTCGTAGACGATCTCCATGCCGCGCCCACCAAGGACGTAGGACGGCCGCACCAGCACCGGATAGCCGATGCCGGCGGCGATCTCGCGGGCCTGCTCGAAGCTGGTCGCGAGGCCGAACTTCGGCGCGGGCAGGCCGGCGTGTGCCAGCACCTGACCGAACCGGCCGCGGTCCTCGGCCAGGTCGATGGCCTCGGGCCGGGTGCCGACGATCGGCACACCGGCATCGGCCAGCCGATGCGCCAGGCCGAGCGGGGTCTGCCCGCCAAGCTGGACGATCACTCCGACCACGCCCGGACCGCCCTGCCCGGACTGGAATTCGGCGTGATAGACCTCCAGGACGTCCTCGAAGGTCAGCGGCTCGAAGTACAGCCGGTCGGCGGTGTCGTAATCGGTGGACACCGTCTCGGGGTTGCAGTTGACCATCACGGTCTCGAAGCCGGCCTCGCTGAGCGTGGTGGCGGCATGCACACAGCTGTAGTCGAATTCGATGCCCTGACCGATCCGGTTCGGCCCGGAGCCCAGGATCAGCACCTTGGGCTTCTCGGTCTGCGGGGCGACTTCGGTCTCGGCCGCCGGATCGAGCTCGTAACTCGAGTAGTGGTACGGCGTCTTGGCCTCGAACTCGGCGGCACACGTGTCGACGGTTTTGAACACCGGGTGGATGCCCAGCCGCTGCCGCAGCGACCGCACCCCGGTCTCGCCGGCGAGCTCTGGTCGCAGCGCGGCGATCTGGCGGTCCGACAGGCCGTTGTGCTTGGCCCGGCGCAGCAGGTCCTCGTCGAGCACCGCGGCCTCGATCACCTCGTGGCGCAGCGCGACCAGACCGTTGATCTGCTCGACGAACCACGGGTCCACCCCGGAAGCCTCGGCCACCTCCTCGACACTGGCGCCCATCCGCAGGGCCAGCTCGATGTCGTAAAGCCGGCCCTCGGTCGGGATGCGCAGCCGGTCGAGCACGTCGGACACCCAGCCGTCGTCGTCGGGCCCGGTCCAAAACCCGGCACGGGTGGTCTCCAGCGAGCGCATCACCTTGCCGAGCGCTTCGATGAAGTTGCGACCCAACGACATCGCCTCACCCACCGACTTCATCGTGGTGGTCAGCGTCGGGTCGGCGCCGGGGAACTTCTCGAAGGCGAAGCGCGGCGCCTTGACCACCACGTAGTCCAGCGTCGGCTCGAAGCACGCCGGGGTTTCCTTGGTGATGTCGTTGACGATCTCGTCGAGGGTGTATCCGATCGCCAGCTTGGCGGCGATCTTGGCAATCGGGAAGCCGGTGGCCTTGGAAGCCAGTGCGCTGGAACGCGACACCCGGGGGTTCATCTCGATGACGATGAGCCGGCCGTCCTTCGGGTCGACGGCGAACTGGATGTTGCAGCCACCGGTGTCCACGCCGACCTCGCGCAGGATCGCGATGGCCAGGTCGCGCATCTTCTGGTATTCCCGGTCGGTCAGCGTCATCGCTGGCGCGACGGTCACCGAGTCACCGGTGTGCACGCCCATCGGGTCGACGTTCTCGATCGAGCAGACCACGACGACGTTGTCGTGGCCGTCGCGCATCAACTCGAGCTCGTATTCCTTCCACCCGTAGATGGATTCCTCGATGAGCACGTTCGCACTCGGCGAGGCGGCCAGGCCGTCGCCGGCTATCCGCGCGACGTCCTCCAGGGAGTGCGCCATGCCGGAGCCGAGGCCACCCATGGTGAACGAAGGCCGCACGACCACCGGCAGGCCCAGCTCCGCCACCGTCTCACGGACCTCGGCCATGCTGAAACAGACTCGGCTGCGGGCGGATTCGCCGCCGACCTTGGCGACGATGTCCTTGAACCGCTGGCGGTCCTCACCGCGCTGGATGGCCTCGAAGTCGGCGCCGATGAGTTCCACGCCGTAGCGGTCCAGCGCCCCGTTCTCGTAGAGGGCCACCGCGGTGTTGAGCGCGGTCTGCCCACCGAGGGTGGCCAGCAGGGCGTCGATCCGGTTGCCGCGGGCGGCCTGCTGGGCGATGACCTTCTCGACGAAGGTCGCGGTGATCGGCTCGACGTAGGTGTAGTCGGCGTATTCCGGGTCGGTCATGATCGTCGCCGGGTTGGAGTTCACCAGGCTGACGGTCAGACCCTCCGAGCGCAGTACGCGGCAGGCCTGGGTGCCCGAGTAGTCGAACTCGCAGGCCTGGCCGATGACGATCGGTCCGGAGCCGATGACCAGGACGTGGTTGAGGTCGGTGCGGCGAGGCATCTAGCGATTCCCCCCTTCCATCAGCTCGACGAACTGATCGAACAGATAATTGGCGTCATGCGGCCCCGCCGCGCCTTCCGGGTGGTATTGCACCGAGAAGGCTTTCCCGTCAACAAGTTTGATCCCTTCGACCACTCCGTCGTTGGCGCAGGTGTGGCTGACCATCGCGGGCCCGAAGTCGGTGTCGAAGCGCTCACCGGCCTCACCCTCGAGTGCGAATCCGTGGTTCTGCGCGGTGATCGCCACGGTACCGGTCGCATGGTCGATGACCGGCACGTTGATGCCGCGGTGGCCGAACACCATCTTGTAGGTGGACCGGCCGAGGGCACGCCCCAGGATCTGATTGCCGAAACAGATTCCGAACAGCGGGATTCCGGCCCCCAGGACCTCCCGGGTGACCCCGACGACGTGGTCGGCGGTGGCCGGATCGCCGGGCCCGTTGGACAAGAAAACCCCGTCGGGCTCGAGGTCGGCGATCTGGTCGAACGTCGCCGAGGACGACAGCACGTGGGTCCTGATGCCGCGCAATGCGAAGTTGCGCGGGGTGTTGGTCTTGATTCCGAGGTCGAGTGCGGCCACGTTGAGGCGCGGCGCCCCTTCGGGTTCGACGACGTAGCTCTGCTCGGTGCTCACTTCGCCGGCGAGGTCGGCGCCCAGCATGGCCGGTTGGCTGCGCACCCGACGCACCAACTCGTCGGTGTCCGCCAGCGCCGGACCGGAGAACACGCCGGCCTTCATCGACCCGCGGTCGCGCAGGTGCCGCACCACCGCGCGGGTGTCCGCACCGGCGATGCCCACGATGCGCTGCCGCTTGAGTTCGTCCTCGAGCGTCCCGGTGGCGCGCCAGTTCGAGGCCCGCGGCGACGGGTCGCGCACCACGTATCCGGCCACCCAGATCTTGTCGCCGCGGCTTTCGGCGTCCTCGTGGTTCCAGCCGGTGTTGCCGATCTGCGGCGCGGTGGCCACCACGATCTGCCGGTGATAGCTCGGGTCGGTCAGCGTCTCCTGGTAGCCGGACATCCCGGTGGAGAACACCGCTTCGCCGAGAGTCTCGCCGACCGCGCCGTATTCGGTGCCGGTGTAGACTCGGCCGTCCTCCAGCACGAGATGGGCTTTCCCAGTCACACTGCCTCTCCTATCCATCTGGCGTACTCGCCGCGGTCGTCGCCGCGAAATCCGGTGTTTATCTCGGTGCCCGAGAGCAGCCGCCAGCGGATCGCCAGCATCCCCGCCGACTCGGCCTCGCCCCGGCCCGGGATCACCTTGCCGGCCAGCGCCCGTTCGGTACGTACCGCCGTGATCGACTCCTGGGGCATCCAGATCGGAGTCGCCCCCGAGCGCTCCAGCAGGATGCCCTCGGGATAGCGGGTCAACACCGCCTTCGATCGATATCCCAAGTCCCCGACGGCGATACGATCCAGCCAGTCGCCGCCGAGAGTGCTGCCCACATACAGCCCGCGGGTGGGCGCGACGGTGGCCGGGCCCAACATGTCCGGCAGCGGCGGAAACTGGCCGAGCAGTTCACTCTGCCGCAGCGCGCGGTTGCGCCAGCCGCGCATCATCCGGCGGATCACCGCACCGATGATCACGACGATGAACAACGCGAAGACGAACGTCGCGACCGCGGTGCCGGTATTCATGGGCGATCCGTCTGCGCTTCTCGCTGGGTATTCACTGCGCCGGGCTCTTCCCGTCCCGCGCGGTCACCGTGCCCCGCAGCAGGGTTGCGGTGACCTTGGCCGGCAACGTCATCGACGCGTACGGGGTGTTCGACGAGCGGCTGGCCAACTCGGCTCCGTCGACGATCCAGGTGGCGTCGGGGTCGACCACGACGAGGTTGGCCGGTTCGCCCACCTCCAGCGGCCGGCCCTGGTCGTCGAGGCCGACGATGCGGGCCGGGTTCTCGCTCATCACCCGCGCGACCCCGCGCCAGTCCAGCAGCCCAGGCGCCACCATCGTCTCGACCACCACCGACAGCGCCGTCTGCAGCCCCAGCATGCCTGGGCGGGCGACGGAGAACTCGCAGCACTTCTCGTGCTGGGCGTGCGGTGCGTGGTCGGTGGCCACGCAGTCGATCACCCCGTCGGCAAGTGCCTGGCGCAGCGCCCGGGCGTCGGCGGCCTCGCGCAGCGGCGGGTTCACCCGGTTGACCCCGTCGTAGGTGGCCAGCCGGCCGTCGTCGAGCAGCAGATGGTGCGGTGTCACCTCGGCAGTGACCGAGATGCCCTGCTGCTTGGCCCATTTGATGATCTCCACCGTGCCCGCTGTGGAGGCGTGGCAGATATGCACCCGCGAGTCGGCGTCGCGGGCCAGCAGGGCGTCGCGCGCCACGATCGACTCCTCGGCAGCCCGCGGCCAGCCCGCCAGGCCCAACACCGCGGCGTTGGGTCCCTCGTGGGCGACGGCGCCGACCGTCAGCCGCGGTTCCTCGGCGTGCTGGGCGATCAGCACTCCCAGCCCCTTGGCGTACTCCAGCGCACGACGCATCACCAACGGGTCGTGCACGCAGATGCCGTCGTCGGAGAACAGCTTCACCTGCGCCAGACCACCTGCCATCAGGCCCATTTCGGTGAGCTGCTTGCCTTCCAGTCCCACCGTCACCGCGCCCACCGGATGCACGTCGACCAGCCCGACCTGCTGGCCGCGGCGCCACACGTGGTCGGTCACCACCGGGCTGTCGGCGACCGGGTCGGTGTTGGCCATCGCGAACACCGCGGTATAGCCCCCGAGAGCCGCTGCGGCCGAACCGGTTTCGATGTCCTCGGCGTACTCGCGGCCGGGCTCGCGCAGGTGGGTGTGCAGGTCGACGAATCCGGGCAGCAGCACCTGGCCGGCGGCGTCGATCACGTCGGCATCGTCGGGGACGACGAGTTCCGGGCCGATCTGGGCGATCTGGCCGTCGGCCACCAGCAGGTCGACCTGGCCGCCCTCACCGTACAGGCGGACCCCACGAATCAGGACTCCACTCATACCGTCACCGCCTCGTCCGTGCCGACCAGCAGATGGAACAACACCGCCATCCGCACGTGCACACCGTTGGAAACCTGTTGCAGCACAGCGGATTGCGACGAGTCCGCCACCGAGAACGAGATCTCCATGCCGCGCAGCATCGGGCCGGGGTGCATCACAATCGCGTGCCCGGGCAGCATCGCCTGCCTCTTCTCCGACAGCCCGTAGAGCACCGAGTACTCGCGGGTGGACGGGAAGAACCCGCCGTTCATCCGTTCGGCCTGTACCCGCAGCATCAGCACCGCGTCGGCGGCCGGCAGCTCGGCATCGAGATCATGCGACACCGTCACCGGCCAGTCCGAGACACCGACCGGCAGCAGCGTCGGCGGGGCGACCAGTACCACCTCGGCGCCCAGCGTGTCGAGCAGCGTCACATTCGACCGGGCCACCCGGCTGTGCAGGATGTCCCCCACGATCACCACCCGCCGGCCCTCGATGTCGCCGAGGCGCTGGCGCAACGTCAGCGCGTCCAGCAGCGCCTGGGTGGGGTGTTCGTGGGTTCCGTCGCCGGCGTTGATGACGCTGGGACCCGTGCCGTCGGGCTCCAGCGTCCACTCGGCCAGCTGCTGGGCTGCACCGGAGGCGGGATGCCGGATTATCAGCGCGTCGGCACCTGCCGCGCGCAGGGTCAGCGCGGTGTCGCGCAGCGACTCGCCCTTGGACACCGAGGACCCCGACGAACTGACGTTGATCACGTCGGCGCTCATCCACTTGCCGGCCACCTCGAACGACACCCGGGTGCGGGTGGAGTTCTCGTAGAACATCGTGATGATGGTCCGCCCGCGCAGGGTGGGCAGCTTCTTGACCTCACGGCCCTGCAGGGTCTGCCGGAACCGGTCGGCGTCGTCGAGGATCGCGGTGGCCTCGTCCCGGGTGAGATCCCCGGCCGACAGCAGATGCCTGATCGTCATCTCGCGGGCCCTCCGTGCGGTGCGATCCAGATGCCTTCGACATCGTCGTCCTCCGCGAGCCGCACCTTGACGTTCTCGCTGCGCGACGTCGGGACGTTCTTGCCGACGTAGTCGGCCCGCAGCGGCAGTTCGCGGTGGCCGCGGTCGACGAGAACCGCCAGCTGCACCGCCTTCGGCCTGCCGATGTCGCGCAGGGCGTCCAGCGCCGAGCGCACCGAGCGCCCGGTGTAGAGCACGTCGTCGACGAGGATCACCAGGGCGTCGTCGATCCCCCCGGCCGGGATCGACGTCTCCTCCAGCGCGCGCGGCGGCTTGAAGTCCAGGTCGTCGCGGTACAGCGTGATGTCGAGGCCACCGCGCGCGACCGTGACTCCGGAGAACTCGTGAATCTTGGCGGCCAGCCGGTCGGCCAGCGTGACACCCCTGGTCGGGATGCCAAGCAGGACGACACGGGGGGCGTCGGAACCGTCGAGTGCGGTCTTCTCGATGATCTGATGGGCGATACGGGAGATGGTCCGGCCGACGTCCGCTGCGGTCATCAATTCCCGGTCGGTGTCTGAAGTGCCCACGAGGCGACCCTGACCTCCTTCTCCGCCTCTCCGGACGGCTCGTTAAAGGATGTCGAACTGGGGCAGCTTAGCACCCTTTGCGGCCGCGCCCGCCTGGATGCAGTGACCACGCCACCACCCCACCGCTGGGATTTCGACGCCTTCTACCGGGGCGAGAGCCCCGGTGAGAGCGGCGAGGTCGAGATGGCCTTCTGGCTCGTGGTCGCCGATCGCGCAACAGTAGACTCGGCCCGGTGAGTCTCGCGGACAACCGCACCTCGATCGTTCAGGCGGTGGACGCCGGCCTGCTCGCCGGTGCCGTCACCCTGGTCTGGCAGCGCGGAAAAGTGTTGCAGGTCAGTGAAGTCGGCTACCGTGACGTCGAGGCCAAGCTGCCGATGCGGCGCGACACGATCTTCCGGATCGCCTCGATGACCAAGCCGGTGACGGTGGCTGCCGCGATGACGCTCGTCGACGAGGGCAGGCTGGCACTGTCCGACCCGGTGAGCCGGTGGCTGCCGGAGCTGGCCCACATGCGAGTGCTGGTCGACCCGATGGGCCCGCTGGAGCGCACCGTACCGGCGCAGCGGCCGATCACCATCGACGACCTGATGACCCATCGCAGCGGGCTGGCCTACATGTTCTCCGTACTGGGCCCGCTGAGCCGCGCCTACGGCGGGGTTTCGCTGCGCCAGGATCAGGACCACTGGCTGGCCGAGGTCGCCACGCTGCCCCTGGTGCACCAACCCGGTGACCGGCTCACCTACAGTCACGCCACCGAGGTCCTGGGCATCGCTCTGTCCCGCATCGAGGGCAAGCCGTTGCACAGGGTGCTCTCCGAGCGGATCTTCGAGCCCCTCGGTATGACTGACACCGGGTTCTTCATCTCACCGGACAAGCGGGGGCGCACGGCGACGATGTACCGGCTCGACGAACTGAAGGGCCTTCAGCACGACGCCATGGGTCCCATCCCGGTCACCGAACCGAGGTTCTGCCAGGGCGGGGCCGGGCTGCTCTCCACCGCCGACGACTATCTGCGATTCGTGCGAATGTTGTTGGGCGGCGGCGAAATCGACGGCGTCCGCGTGTTGTCCGACAAGTCGGTGCAACTGATGCGCAGCGACCAGTTGACCGAGGGGCAGAAGCGTCACCGGTTCCTGGGCATGCCGTACTGGATCGGCCGCGGATTCGGGCTGAACCTCTCGGTGGTCACCGATGCGCCCAAGTCCACGCAGCTGTTCGGACCCGGCAGCCTTGGCACGTTCAGCTGGCCAGGCGCTTACGGGACGTGGTGGCAGGCCGACCCATCGAACGAGTCCATCCTGATCTACCTCATCCAGAACTATCCGAACCTCACGGCGGCCGCGGCGGCGGTGGCGGTGGCGGGCAACACCTCGCTGGCCGAGCTGCAGTCGGTGCAACCGCGGTTCGTGCGGCGCACCTACGCCGCACTGGAGGAGTAGTCAGACCATCGCGATCGGCGAGATCGGCATCGCGCGCAGGATGTAGAACCCCAGGGTCCGCGAGGTGCCGCTCCGGTGCCATGGTGTCGGACATTACGCTCACAACCCGTGGAGCTGCTGATCGCCGCTAACCCGAACACCGCTTCCCGATTGCGGTACCTGATCCGGCTACCGCTGGACGGGCTTGTGTTCGCGACATCGGACACCTGGCCGCGGACGAAGGCGCTGTACTGCCATCCCATGGACGCCGACGCGTGGCCCGCGGACGCCGAACCGCTCGAACGCATCGGTCTGCGGGCCTGCAACCGCCGCGGCGCGGCCATCGACATCGTTGCCGAGCGCTCCCGGGAGGGTCGCTCACAGCTTGTCTTCACCACCGCGCGCGGCCGCGACGTGGTGTTCTGGCAGAGCCCGCGCACCGTCAAACAATCCCGACCCGGCGTCAGCACACCAACCGCCCGAGCCTCGGGCATCGAGAACCTGAGCGTCATCGTCGACTCACATGAGCGCTACGCCTACGACTTCGCCGGCAAGCCTGTCGTCGTCACCCGACGTGCACTGCCGTGCGGTGATTACGGGCTGGTAGTCGGCGACAAGCTGGTCGCCGCGGTGGAACGCAAGGCGCTCGCTGATCTGACCAGCAGCCTGCTCGGTGGCAGGCTGAAATATCAACTCGCCGAACTGGCCTCGCTGCCGCGCGCGGCCGTCGTCGTGGAGGATCGGTTCTCCGAGGTCTTCGCACTCACCCATGTGCGCCCGGCCGTCGTTGCCGACAGCCTCGCCGAGACGCAGGTGATGTTTCCGTCGGTGCCGATCGTGTTCTGCCAGACCCGTAAGCTGGCGCAGGAGTACACCTACCGCTACCTGGCCGCAGCACGGCAGTGGGCTGCCGACGCCGATATTTCAGCGGGCGCGTTCGGCGTCACCGCCGAGACGGGCGTCGCGCCGCCCTCGCCGCAACCCTCGACCGCAGAGGTGCGCGCCTGGGCCTTGGACGTCGGCTTGCCAGTCTCCGACCGCGGACGGCTCAAACCCGCGATTCTCGCGGCCTGGCACGAGGCGCACCGCTGAGCTACCTGGTGTCGCGAACGGCGGCGGCCGCGGCCCGGATCTGCGGGGTGACCAGCATGACCTGGCCCAGCACGCCGTTGACGAAGCCGGGCGACTCGTCGGTGGACAGCTCCTTGGCCAGCTCGACGGCCTCGTCGACGGCGACCGGCTCGGGAACGTCCTCGGCGTGCAGCAGTTCCCACACCGCCACCCGCAGGATCGCGCGGTCGACGGCGGGCAGCCGCTCCAGCGTCCAGCCCTGCAGGTGCGAGGTGATCAGCTCGTCGATGTGGGCGGAGTTCTCGCTGACCCCGCGCGCCACCGTCACCGTGTACGGGTTGAGCACCGACACGTCCGGGTTGGCCTCGGCCAGCGCGGTGCGGCTCTCGGCCACCTCGGCCGGTGTCAGTCCCCGTGCCTCGGCTTCGAAGAGCAAGTCGACCGCGCGCTTGCGCGCCTGATGCCGACCCTTGTCGGCCTTGCGGTCGGCCATATCAGGTGTTCACGCGCCCCAGATAGCTGCCGTCGCGGGAATCGACCTTGAGCTTGTCGCCGGGGTTGATGAACAGCGGCACCTGGATCTCGGCGCCGGTCTCCAGCGTCGCGGGCTTGGTGCCCGCGCTGGAGCGATCACCCTGCAGGCCCGGCTCGGTGTGGCTGACCTCGAGCTCGACCGTCACCGGCAGCTCCAGGTACAGCGGCGCGCCGTCATGGAAGGCGATCTGCACCGGCATGCCCTCGAGCAGGAAGCCCGCGGCGCGGCCGACCAGAGCCTCCGGCAGCGGGTGCTGCTCGTAGTCCTCGGCGTCCATGAACACGAAGTCCGAGCCGTCGCGGTACAGATAGGTGGCGTCGCGGCGGTCGACAGTGGCGGTTTCCACCTTCACCCCGGCGTTGTAGGTCTTGTCGACGACCTTGCCCGACAGCACGTTCTTGAGCTTGGTCCGCACGAACGCCGGTCCTTTACCGGGCTTGACGTGCTGGAACTCGGTGATCTGCCAGAGCTGGCCGTCGATGTTCAGCACGAGGCCGTTTTTGAAATCGGCAGTGGTTGCCACGGTCGGTCGTTCTCCTAGCTTCTAAATGATGGCCAGTTCCTTGGGGAACCGGGTGAGCAGCTCTGGGCCCCGTTCGCCCACGACCAGGGTGTCCTCGATGCGTACACCACCACGGTCAGGCAGGTAGACACCCGGTTCCACGGTCACCACGGAGCCAGCAAGCAGTGTACCGGCGGCTGCGGAGTTGATTGCCGGCGCTTCGTGGATCTGCAGTCCGACGCCGTGGCCCAGCCCATGCCCGAACTGCTCGGCGTAACCAGCGTCGGCGATGACCGTCCGGGCGGCCCCGTCGACATCGCTGAGGCTGGCGCCGACCTCGAGTGCCTCGCGGCCGGCGCGCTGGGCGTCGGACACCAGCTGGTAGATCTCGCGCTGCCAGGCCGCCGCCTTGCCCAGCACGAACGTCCGGGTCACGTCGGAGTGGTAGCCGCCAACCAGCGCGCCGAAGTCGATCGTGATGAAATCGCCCTCCGCCAGCACCGCATCGGTGGGCCGATGATGCGGTACCGCCGAGTTGGCCCCTGAGGCCACGATGGTCTCGAAGGAGGGTCCATCGGCGCCGTGCTCGAGCATCAGCGCCTCGAGGTCGCGGCCCACCGCGCGTTCGGTGCGCCCCGGACGCAGCCCGCCCTCGGCCACCAGCTGCGCCAGGGCGGCGTCGGCGGCCTCGCAGGCTAGCCGCAGCAGCGCGACCTCACCGGCGTCCTTGACCTCGCGCAGCGCCTCGATCACACCGGCGGCCCGCACCAGTTCGGCGGGTGCCTCACCGAGTTCCTTGGCCAGCGCGTCGAACCCGTCGACGCTGACCACATGACTTTCGAATCCGATGCGCCGCGCGCCGTCGGCCACCGCGCGCGCCACCAGATGCCGCCCGCAAGCGCGCTCGATCACCGTCTGCAGATCGGGTGCCTGGCGGGCGGCCTGGGTGCGGTAGCGGGAATCGGTGGCCAGCACCGCCGGCGTGTCGCCGGCGAACACCAGCAGCGCCGCGTTCGACCCGGTGAAGCCGGACAGGTATCGGACGTTGACCAGGTCACTGACGAGCATGGCGTCCACACCGTCGGCGGCCAGCCGGGCCGCGAGCCGGTCCCGGCGTTGGGAATGCGTCACGGTCGCCGACGGTACTCGCTACGCTGATACCCCATGAGCACCCGGTTGTTGCGCGGACTGGCGTTCGCGGCCGGGATGGTCATCGTCCGACTGGTGCAGGGAACGCTGATCAACCAGTACCCGACCAAGGCCGGAATGATCAGTCTCGTCCTGGTGGTGCTGTTCGGCATCGCGGCCTTCGTGTGGGGTCTGCTCGACGGCCGCGCCGACGCCAACGCCAACCCCGACCCGGACCGTCGCCGCGACCTGGCGATGAGATGGTTGCTGGCGGGTCTGGTCGCCGGTGTGGTGGCCGGCGCCGTCGCGTGGGCGATCTCGCTGTTCTACCAGAACGTCTACGTCGAGGGGCTGATCAGCGAGGTGACCACGTTCGCGGCCTTCACCGCGCTGGTGGTCTTCACCCCGGCAATCGCCGCGGTGGCCATCGGCCGCTGGATGGTCGACCGCGGCCGGCCTGACGAGCCGCGCCGCCGCTTCGGTGAAGCGCGCGACGTGTTCGACGCCGCGCAGGAGGACGACCGGACCGGCCCGATCAGCGGGCTGGGTGCCGGTGGTGCCGATCCCGAGGAGCAGACGTCGGCCATCGCCCCCCGGGCGTCGTGACGACGGCGATCTGCAACTCGGTGGCCAGCACCACGTCGTGACGGGGTCACTCCGCGGCGACGGGCGGCGTGGCCTTGGCCAGGTACCGCAGGGCCAGCAGGTAGCCCTGCACACCCAGGCCGACGATCACCCCGGTCGCCACCGCACTCAGATACGAGTGGTGCCGAAACTCTTCGCGCGCATGAACATTGGAGATGTGCACCTCGATGAGTGGCGCGCGCAGTTCGACGCAGGCGTCGCGCAGCGCGATCGAGGTGTGGGTGAGCGCACCGGCGTTGATGATCACCGGGTCGCCGGCGTCGGCGGCGGCGTGCAGCCAGTCCAGCAGTTGGGCCTCGCTGTTGCTTTGCCGCACAACGGCATTCAAGCCGAGCTCGACGGCTTCGGCCTCGATCATGGCGACCAGGTCGTCGTAGGTGGTGCTGCCGTACACCTCGGGCTCACGACGTCCGAGCCGATCCAGGTTGGGCCCGTTGAGGACCAGGACTGTGGTCATCGGTTGTTCGCCACCTCCGCGTAGGCCGCCGCCAGCAGCGACGGGTCCGGACCCTCCAGCCGGCCGGGCTTGGCCAGGCCGTCGAGCACCACGAAGCGCAGCACGCCCGACCGGGTCTTCTTGTCACCGGCCATGATCTCGACGAGCTGCGGCAGCGCGTCGGCATCATAGCTGACCGGCAACCCCAGTGCGGTCAGCACCGAGCGGTGCCGGTCGGCGGTGGCGTCGTCGAGCCGGCCGGCCAGCCGGCCGAGTTCCGCGGCGAACACCAGCCCCACCGACACCGCCGCGCCGTGCCGCCAGCGGTACTGCTCGCGGCGTTCGATGGCGTGCGCCAGGGTGTGTCCGTAGTTGAGGATTTCGCGCAGCGCCGACTCCTTCTCGTCGGCGGCGACGACCTCGGCCTTGACGGCGATGGAGCGCCGGATCAGCTCCGGCAGCACCGATCCGGCCGGATCGACGGCGGCCTGCGGGTCGGCCTCGATCAGGTCGAGGATCACCGGGTCGGCGATGAAACCGGCTTTGACGATCTCGGCCATCCCGGCGACGAGCTCGTTGGACGGCAGGGTCTCCAGCATCGCCAGGTCGACCAGTACGGCCGTCGGTTGGTGGAAGGCGCCGACGAGGTTCTTGCCGGCGTCGGTGTTGATGGCGGTCTTGCCGCCGACGGCGGCGTCGACCATGGCCAGCAGTGTGGTCGGGATGTGCACGATGTCCACGCCGCGCAGCCATGTCGCCGCGGCGAAGCCCGCCACGTCGGTGGCCGCTCCCCCACCGAGGCTGACGACGGCGTCCGTGCGTCCGATTCCGATGCGGCCCAGCACTTCCCAGATGTAGGCGACGACCGGGAGGTCTTTGCCGGCTTCGGCGTCGGGGATCTCGATGCGGTGTGCGTCGACACCTTTGTCGGCCAGGTGGGCGCGGATGGCTTCGGCGGTCTGCGCCAGCACCGGCTGGTGCAGGATCGCGACCTTGTGCCGCGAGCCCAGCAGCTCGCCCACCTCGCCGAGCAGCCCGGCGCCGATGATCACCGGGTAGGGCGGGGCGACGGCCACCTCGATGGTCGTCGGGGTGGCGTTGATCATTTGCGGACTCCAGCGCGACGGGCGGCCAGCGCCGCCGGCGTGGCGGGGGTGACCGGAACGGATTCGACCGGGGCGGGCTTCGGCCCGGATGGCGTTGGGGTGGGCCGCTTTTCGTCCTGCGGCGGCGAGGACCGGCGCCACGGGGGGCGACGCCGCCGCGGCGGATTCTCCAGCCTCCCGACGATGTGGCGCACCACCGCACCCGGGTTGCGCCGGTTGGTGTTGACCCGGATCGTCGCGACGCGGCGGTACACCGGCATCCGGTCGTTCATCAGTTTGCGGTATTTCTCGGCATGGTCGGGACCGGCGAGCAGCGGGCGCACCGTGCTGCCGCCGGTGCGCCGGACCCCTTCGGCCGCGCTGATTTCCAGGAAGATCACGGTGTGGCCGACCAGCGCCTCGCGAACGCCGGGGGTGGTCACCGCGCCGCCGCCCAGCGACAGGATGCCGTCGTGGGTGGCCAGCGCATCGCGGATGACGTCCTCCTCGATACGGCGGAACGCCTGCTCGCCGTCGTTGGCGAAGATGTCGGCGACGGTGCGGCCGGTCTTCGCCTCGACGGCGGCGTCGGTGTCGAGCAGCGCGAGGCCCATCGCCTTGGCCAGGCGCCGTCCGATGGTGGACTTTCCCGAGCCAGGCAAGCCGATCAGCACGGCCTTGGGCGCCATCTCGGCTACCCCGATGCCCGGACGGCTGTTCCGGACGGCACGCGCTGGGCCACCGCCTGCAGATACCCGTCGATGTTGCGCCGGGTCTCCTCCAGCGAGTCGCCACCGAACTTCTCCAGCACGGCGCGCGCCAGCACCAGCGCCACCATGGTCTCGACGACGACGGCCGCGGCGGGTACCGCGCACACATCGGAGCGCTGGTGGATCGCGACGGCTTCGTCGCCGGTAGTCATGTCGACCGTGGCGAGCGCCCGCGGGACGGTGGAGATCGGCTTCATCGCCGCCCGCACCCGCAGCGGCAGGCCGTTGGTCATGCCGCCCTCCAGGCCACCGGCCCGGTTGGTGGAGCGCACCACGCCGTCGGGGCCGGGATACATCTCGTCGTGCGCCTGGCTGCCGCGGCGGCGGGCGGTGGTGAACCCGTCGCCGATCTCGACGCCCTTGATGGCCTGGATACCCATCACCGCAGCGGCGAGCTGGCTGTCGAGCCGGTTCTCCCCGCTGGTGAACGAACCCAGGCCGATGGGCAGGCCGTGGGCGACCACCTCGACGACACCACCCAGGGTGTCGCCGTCCTTCTTGGCGGCCTCGATCTCGGCGATCATGTTCTCTTCGGCGACCTTGTCGAAGGCCCGCACCGGGCTGTCGTCGACAGCGGCGAGGTCGGCAGCGCCGGGCGGCGGCCCGTCGTAGGGCTCCGAGGCGCCGATCGAGACGACGTGGGACACCACCTCGACGCCGAGCGCCTGCCGCAGGAACTCGCGGGCGACGGTTCCGGCGGCTACGCGGGCGGCGGTCTCTCGGGCGCTGGCGCGTTCGAGAACGGGCCGGGCGTCGTCGAAGCCGTACTTGAGCATCCCGGCGAAGTCGGCGTGACCGGGACGGGGCCGGGTCAGCGGCGCGTTGCGGGCGACATCGAGTTCGGCCGGGTCCACCGGGTCGGAGGCCATCACCGTTTCCCACTTGGGCCACTCGGTGTTGCCGATCTCGATGGCGATCGGGCCACCGAGGGTGCCGCCGTGCCGGACCCCGGCCAGGATGGTGACCTGGTCCTGCTCGAACTTCATCCGGGCGCCCCGGCCGTAGCCCAGCCGGCGGCGGGCCAGCTGGCCGGCGATGTCCTCGGTGGTGACCTGCACGCCGGCGACCATCCCCTCGACCACGGCTACCAGCGCGCGGCCGTGTGATTCACCAGCGGTCGTCCATCGCAACACGCGTCCCATCTTCCCACGTCGGTGACGCCGGACCCAATCGCGCCGGGGGCGGCCGACGTTCTCGACGGCCGGCGGTTAGCGCCACAGTATCTGATCCTCAGAACACCGCGAGCGCTGCGGCCGCCAGGCTGGCGACGCACATCGACGGGCCGTGCGGCAGCGTCCTGGTCCTGCCCAGCACGCCGAACACCGCGGTGAGCACCGGTGCACCCACCGCGCCTAGCAGCCACACGTCGGGCCCGAATGCACCGGTGAGCGCGCCCAGGCCGACGGCGAGTTTGACGTCACCGGCGCCCAGACCGCCGGGCGCGACGAGGTGCACGGTGAGGTAGAGCGCGGTCAGGCCCACCGCGCCGTACAGCGCCGCCGGTCCGCGCCCGTACGCCACGGCGACCATCACAACCAGGGCGGCACCCGGCAACGTCAGCGCGTTGGGCAGGCGTCGCTGCCGGATGTCGACGACGGTCAGGGCGGTCGCCCAGAAGAGCACGGCGGCGCAGGCGACGAAGCGCATGCGCGGCAGGCTAACCCAACGCGGCCGTCATCTCGTTGCGCGGCGCAGGTCGGCCTGTGAATTGTTCGACTTGGCTGAAGGCCTGGTGCAGCAGCATCTGCAGGCCGCTGATCACCTCGCCGCCGGCCTCGGCGACCGCCGTGGCCAGCGGGGTGGGCCACGGGTCGTAGATCGCGTCGAGCAACACGGGCACGGTCGCAAAGGCGCGCGCATGGTCGGCGGCGGCTTCGGCGGGGATGGTGCTGACCATCACGTCGGCGGCCGCCACGACGGCGGGGAGCTCGGGTGCATCCAGTGCGCAGAAGCCGGTGGTGACACCGACGGCCCCGCCGAGTTCGAGCAGCCTGACGGCCTTGTCGCGATTGCGCGCGACGACGGTGATCTTGGTGACGCCGATTTCGGCCAGGCCGACGACCGCGGCGGGTGCGGTGCCGCCGGATCCCAGCACGATCGCGTGACGCAGGTGCCGGTGGTGACCCAGAGCGCCGGCCACACCGTCGATGTCGGTGTTGTCGGCGCGCCAGCCGTGCGGAGTTCGAACCAGGGTGTTGGCCGAGCCGACCAGTCCGGCGCGTTCGGTGCGCTCGTAGGCGAACTCCAGCGCCGCGAACTTGCCGGGCATCGTCACCGACACCCCGACCCACTCTGGCCCGAAACCTCCCACCAGCGACGGCAACTGCTCGGCCGTGCACTCGATGCGGTCGTATGTCCAGTCGGTCAGGCCCAACGCCCGGTAGGCAGCCAGATGAAGGACAGGCGACTTCGAGTGCGCGACAGGCGAACCCAGCACCGCCGCCTTACGGGCGCTATCGCCGAAGTCCGATGCGCTCTTCACTTCGTTCATCGCGCGGAATCGAGGACACCATTGCCTCGCGCCAGCTCGATATTCGCCAGATGCTGCTGATAGTCCTTGGTGAACAACGTCGTACCGTCCATGTTCACCGTCACGAAGTACAGCCAGTCCCCCGGATCGGGACGCTCGGCGGCGGCCAGCGCCTCGTCCCCGGGCGAGCAGATCGGAGTGGCGGGCAGGCCGCCGGAGGCATAGGTGTTCCACGGGGTGATCTGGGCGCGGTCGGCGTCGGTGGTGGCGACTTCCTGACGGTCCAGCGGATAGTTCACCGTCGAATCGAACTCGAGGTGCTGCGGGGCGTCCAGCCGGTTGTAGATGACGCGCGCGACCCTGGCGAAGTCGTTCGGCTTGGCCTCGCGCTGCACCAGGGAGCCGACGATGAGGATCTCGTACGGCGACATGTTCATCGCCTTGGCGGTGTCCAGCAGGCCACCCTCGACGTAGTGGTCGGCACTTTCGGCGACCAGCGTGGCCAGGATCCGCTGCGCTGACCCCGACGGGTCGACGTTCCAGGCGCCAGGTGCGATCAGCCCCTCAAGCCGACGGTGGTTGTTGCCCAGCGCGGCAATGGGTTTGACCGCCCAGTCCGGAACGTTGAGCGCGGACGGCTCGGCCTGCTCGGCCGCCCTGCGCAGGTCGTCGGCCGCAACACACTTGCGCTGGCCGTTCAGCTCGACACAGCTGGCGTCGGAGATCAAGGTGAAGATGCCCTCGGTGGTCTTGTCCGTGCCGACGGCCTTGACGTCGTCGAGCTGCCTGCCTTCGGGAATCACCAGCTTGCCCACCCGGGTTCCGGGGTCGGCGAGGCGCTGCACGGCCGCCGACGGCGACATCTCGGTGCGCATCTTGTAGTAGCCGGGCTGGATGGCCGAGATCGAGGCGTTGTCCTTAGAGGCATCGACGAACGACTTGACGTTGGCGACCACGTTCCGGTCGCGCAGGGTCTGACCGATCTGGGTGGTCGAGTCGCCGTCGTGGACCCGGATGACGATGTCGTCCTTGCCATCCCCGGAGTAGTCGCTGCCGCCGTCGAAGATACTGGTGCCCAGGAAGATCACCGCGACTACGACGGCCGCCAGCACCGCGACGGCCGCGCCTGCGACGATACGTCGCCGAGTGTGCCTGCGGCGGGCGCGAGTTCGTTCCAGTCGGCTCATCCGGTGCCGAGGCGCCCCGACCGCCGCCGGCTCAGCCCGATCGGATTCGTATGGGTCAGACATCGTCGTTCTCCGCACGCGTCGGCGCCGCGTTGCGGCGTTGGTCGAGCCAGCCTTGGAGGATCCCCACAGCGGCGGCCTGGTCGATCACTCCTCGTTGGGCCTTGGCCCGTACACCGGCTTCCCGCAACGATCGTTGCGCCGCAACGGTGGTCAGTCGTTCGTCGGCGAGCCGCACCGGAACCGGGGCGATCCGCCCGGCCAGCGCATCGGCGACGTCCACGGCGTCCTGGGCTGACGTGCCGGCCCGGTCGGCCAGGGTGCGCGGCAGCCCGACGATCACCTCGACGACGCCGAACTCCTCGACCAGCGCGGCGAGTCGGCGCAGATGCTTGCCCGTACGTTCGCGCCGAACCGTCTCCACCGGCGTTGCCAAAATGCCGTCGGGATCGCTGACCGCCACCCCGATCCGAACCGTGCCCACATCGACACCGAGACGCCGGCCCCGCCCGGGATCATCGGCCCCGGGCCGGTCGGGCACGCGGTTGTGCGCGGGGAGCACTGAGGCTAGCTCCGGGCGATCTCTGCGCGTACCGCGGCCAGCGCTGCGTCGATCCCGCCCGCATTCTTCCCGGAGCCCTGGGCCAGGTCGGCCTTGCCGCCGCCGCGGCCGTCGACGGCCGCCGCGATCTGCTTGATCAGGTCGTTGGCACGCAGACCCGCATCCTGGGCGGCCGGGTTGGCCGCGACGACGAACGGCACCGTGCCCTCGTCCCCGTCGGCGACCAGAGCGACGATCGCGGGCTCGGAGCCCATCTTGCCCTTGATGTCGCCGACCAGGGAGCGCAGGTCGTTGGCGGTCATCCCCGCCGACATCCGCTGCGCCACCAGACGGACCTCACCGATCTGCTCGGCGCCTGCGGCGGCATTGGCCGCCGCCGCGCGGGCCGTGGCCAGCCGCGCGCGGTCGAGTTCCTTCTCGGCCGCTTTGAGCCGCTCGACGAGGTTCGCCACCCGGGCGGGCACCTCGTCGGAGGGAACCTTCAGCGACGACGCCAGCCCCGCCATCAATGCGCGTTCCTTGGCGAGGTGCCGGAACGAGTCCAGTCCGACGTAGGCCTCGACGCGGCGCACCCCGGAGCCCACCGACGACTCCCCGAGGATGGTGACCGGTCCGATCCGAGCCGAGTTGTGCACGTGCGTGCCACCGCAGAGCTCCAGGGAGAACGGGCCGCCGATCTCGACCACCCGCACCTCGTCGGGGTACTGTTCGCCGAACATCGCCATCGCGCCCATGGCCTTGGCCTTCTCCAGCCCGGTGGTGAAGGTGTTGACCACGAAGTCGGCCTCGACCGCCTCGTTGGTGACCTCTTCAACCTCGGAGCGCTGGGTGTCCGTTAACGGCCCCTGCCAGTTGAAGTCGAATCGCAGATAACCGGGCCGGTTCAGCGAACCGGCCTGAACAGCGTTGGGCCCCAGCACCTGTCGCAGCGCGGCGTGCACCATGTGGGTGCCGGAGTGGCCCTGCGTGGCGCCGTGGCGCCACTTCGGATCGACGGCGGCGACCACTGTGTCGCCCTCGACGAACTCGCCGGACTCGACGTTGACGCGGTGCACCCACAGCGTCTTGGCGATCTTCTGCACGTCGGTGACGGCGGCCCTGGCCGACTCGCTGCCGCCGGTGCCCGAGATCCAGCCGGCGTCGGCGATCTGGCCGCCGGACTCGGCGTAGAGCGGGGTGCGATCCAGCACGATCTCAACCCGTTCGGGCATGGCGTCGCCGGAAACCTCGCCGTGGACCCGCTTCTGGTGGCCGACCACCGGAACCCGCTTGCCGTCGACGAAGATGCCGAGGATCCGCGCCTCGGAGGTCAGCTCGTCGAACCCGGTGAACTCGGTGGGACCGGCATCGACCAGCTCGCGGAAGGCCGACAGGTCGGCATGCGCGTGCTTGCGTGCGGCGGCGTCGGCCTTGGCGCGGCGGCGCTGCTCGGCCATCAGCTCCCGGAAACCGAGCTCGTCGACCGTCAGGCCGGCCTCGGCGGCCATCTCGAGGGTCAGCTCGATCGGGAAGCCGTAGGTGTCGTGCAGGGTGAACGCGTCCGAACCGCCGAGCGCCGTCTTACCGGCCTTCCTGGTGGCGGCCGCGGCGTCTTCGAACAATTTGGAGCCCGACGCCAGGGTCCGGTTGAACGCCGTCTCCTCGGCGACCGCGATGCGGTTGATCCGGTCGAAGTCGGTGACCAGCTCGGGGTAGGCCGGACCCATCGCGTCACGCACGGTGACCATCAGCTCGCCGACGATCGGGGTGTCGATACCCAGCAGCTTGGCGGCTCGGATAATGCGGCGCAGCAGCCGGCGCAGGACGTAGCCGCGACCCTCGTTGGACGGGGTGACGCCGTCGGCGATGATGATCGCCGCGGTCCGGCTGTGGTCGGCGATGACCCGGTAACGGACGTCGTCTGGGCTGGATGTCGCCGGCCCCCCGCCTGCGGTGGGGTTGCCGGCGCCGTAGCCGCGCGGTGCGTACTGCGCCACCTTGTCGATCACAGGGCGCAGCAGGTCGGTCTCGTAGACGTTCTCCACGTCCTGCAGCAGGCAGGCGATCCGCTCCACGCCCATGCCGGTGTCGATGTTCTTGCGCGGCAGCGGTCCGAGGATCTCGAAGTCCTCCTTGGAGGTGCCCTCACCGCGCTCGTTCTGCATGAACACGAGATTCCAGATCTCGATGTAGCGGTCCTCGTTGGCCTCCGGGCCGCCCTCGATGCCGTACTCGGGCCCCCGGTCGAAGTAGATCTCCGAGCAGGGCCCGCACGGCCCGGGGATGCCCATCGACCAGTAGTTGTCGGCCATGCCGCGGCGTTGGATGCGCTCCGGCGGCAGCCCGGCGACCTCCTGCCACAACTGGACGGCCTCGTCGTCGTCGTAGAAGACCGTCGCCCACAGCCGTTCGGGGTCGAAGCCGTAGCCACCCTCGGAGACCGGGTTGGTCAGCAGGGTCCAGGCCAACTCGATGGCGCGGCGTTTGAAGTAGTCGCCGAAGGAGAAGTTGCCCGCCATCTGGAAGAACGTGTTGTGGCGGGTGGTGATACCGACCTCGTCGATGTCGGGCGTGCGGATGCACTTCTGGATGCTGGTGGCCGTCGGGTAGGGCGGGGTGCGCTGGCCCAGGAAGTAGGGCACGAACTGCACCATGCCGGCATTGACGAACAGCAGGTTGGGGTCGTCGAGGATCACCGAGGCGCTGGGCACCTCGGTGTGGCCTGCCTTCACGAAGTGATCCAGGAACCGCTTCCTGATCTCATGTGTCTGCACTGGGTTGCTGTCCTTGCGTTTTGGGTTGCGGCTCGACTGTCGCTTCGACCGCCCTACATTACCGGTCCGCCTGGGTTAGCTCGGCCGCCGAGGAAACTGAGCCGCACCGAACGGCGCGGATTGTCCCTGTTGAGATCCACCAGGACGACGCTCTGCCACGTTCCGAGCAACCGGACCGCATCGGTGAGGTCGACGGTCCGCCGCCGCGCGGTGTCGACGTCGAGCACATCGGAGTCCACGACTTCCAGCCTAAGCGACCGTTGCCAGGCCGTACCCGGTTGAGGAAGGTGGGAAGAGCCGGTAGCGCGCGGACGATCGCCCGACCGCGGGCACCGGAGATGGCCTGAAGGCACGTGACTTAAGACTCTCGCCCGACGGATCCTGCCGGGACTACGTTTCGGCTGTGGGCAAGCAGAGACCGCTGGCCACGGTTATGGCAGTAGCCGGCGTCGTCGGCCTGTACCGCTGGGTCGTGCGGCCACGGATGTACAACTGGGGCGCCACCGCCGAGGAGATCACCGCGGTGTTGCCGGGTGACGAGTTGGTCGAGCCGGGCGCGCCGCGCACCACGCGGGCGGTCACCGTCGACGCGCCGCCGGAGGCGGTGTGGCCGTGGCTTGCCCAGATCGGCGAGGACCGCGGCGGCTTCTACAGCTACGACTGGCTGGAGCGTCTGGCCGGGGCGAGGATCCACAACGCCGACGCCGTCCACCCGGAATGGCAGGAACTGGGCGTCGGTGACACGGTGTGGCTGGCCCGCCGCTACGGGCAGAATGCCAGCCAGGTGGTGGCGGCGGTGGCGCCGAAGTCTCATCTGGTCCTCATGTCGGCGGCCGATTTCGACCGCGTGCAACGCGGCGAGCGGGCGAGCGGGTCCTGGGCGTTCTACGTGCGGCCATACCACGGCGGGACCAGGCTGCTGGCCCGCGGCACCGGCGGCTGGGTCGGGATCACCAGCTTCGACATTCCGCACTTTGTGATGGAACGCCGGATGCTGCGCGGCATTCGCGACCGAGCGGCGGCCGCCCCACCCGACGGGTCTAAACCACACGTGGTCAACCAAAGTCTTTGATTACCAATATGTTTGGATGACCAACAGACGTTTTCGGACATTCCGCGCGATGCTGCTAACGGTTGTCCGTCGCAGTCAGAATATTGCCTTACGGCAGGATTGTCAGCGCTTGCGGCGGATGATGGCACGCAATTTGTCCAGTCGGCCGGCGATCTCGCGCTCCGCGCCGTGCGTGGTGGGCTTGTAGTAGTCGACGCCCGCCAGGTCGTCAGGCGGATACTGTTGCGGGACAACGCCGTCCGGGTCGTCGTGCGGGTAGCGGTAGCCCTGGGCGTGACCCAGCTTCGCCGCCCCGGAGTAATGCCCGTCCCGCAGGTCACGCGGCACCAGCCCGGCCTTGCCCGCCCGGATGTCGGCGATCGCCGCACCCAGCGCATTGGTCACAGCATTGGACTTCGGCGCGGTGGCCAGGTGCACGGTGGCGTGGGCGAGCGTCAACTGCGCTTCGGGCATGCCGATGAGCGCGACCGTATGCGCCGCGGCCACCGCGGTCTGCAGTGCGGACGGGTCTGCCATCCCGATGTCCTCGCTGGCCAGGATCATCAGCCGGCGGGCCACGAACCGCGGGTCCTCCCCCGCCACCAGCATCCGCGCCAGGTAGTGCAGGGCGGCGTCGACGTCGGATCCGCGGATGGACTTGATGAAGGCGCTGATGACGTCGTAGTGCTGGTCGCCGTCGCGGTCGTAGCGCACGGCGGCTTTGTCCAGCGACTGCTCGACGACCTCGACGGTGACGTGCTCTCCCGCCTCGGCCGCCACCTCCAGGGCGGTCAGCGCGCGGCGGGCGTCGCCGGCGGACAGCTGCACCAGCAGGTCCACGGCGTCGTCGTCGACGGTCACTTTGGCGCCCAGGCCACGGGGGTCCTCGATGGCCCGCCGCACGACGGCACGGATGTTGTTGGCGCTCAACGGCTGTAGTTGCAGGATCAGGGACCGCGACAACAGGGGTGCGACGACCGAGAACGACGGGTTCTCGGTGGTGGCGGCCACCAGCAGCACGATGCGGTTCTCCACGGCGGCCAGCAGGGCGTCCTGCTGGGTCTTGGAGAAGCGGTGCACCTCGTCGATGAACAGCACCGTCTGCTCGCCGTAGGCGGCGGCGCGGCGGGCATTGTCGATCACCGCGCGGACCTCCTTGACGCCCGCGGTCAGGGCCGACAGCGCCTCGAACCGCCGGCCGGTGGCCTGCGACACCAGCGACGCGAGTGTGGTCTTGCCGGTGCCCGGCGGTCCGTACAGGATCACCGAGGCCGCACCCGAGCCCTCGATCAGCCGGCGCAGCGGCGAGCCGGGCCGCAGCAGGCTGTCCTGGCCCACCACCTCGTCGAGCGTGGCAGGGCGCATCCGCACCGCTAGCGGAGCAGACGGTGGCATGTCCAGACCGCGCCGGTCGTCATCGCCGGGGACGTCGAACAGGCTGTCTGCCACGACCACAGGCTTACCACGTTCGTAATGTGGTCGTTGTGAGCGCGCGCGGCTGGCTCCTGTTCGCAGCCATGAGCGTCATCTGGGGTGTGCCGTACCTGATGATCAAGGTGGCAGTCGCCGAAGTCTCGGTCCCGCTGCTGATCTTCACCCGCTCAGCGGTGGGAGCGGCGCTGCTGCTGCCGTTGGCGCTGTCCGCAGAGACACGCGCGCTGCTGCTCCGGCACTGGAAGGCCGTGGCGGGATTCGCCTTCTTCGAGATGATCGCCGCTTGGCTGATGCTGTCGGACGCCGAACGGCATCTCGCCAGTTCACTCACCGGTCTGCTGGCGTTCGTGTTGTTCTTCGCGCTGATCCGGGAGGTCGGTCCGACCAGGGCGTTGATCTTCGCCTACGTCAACCCGGCGGTGGCGCTGCTGGCCGGAGTGCTCATCCTGCGCGAACCGCTCACGTGGTGGAACACCGCCGGCCTGGCACTGATTCTGGCAGGGTCGTTGCTGGCGACGCAGGCGGGTCGGAGGCCGTGCCGGGAGGCCGGGTGAGGATGGTTGGGCGCCGGGGGCCGTCAGGCAGGCTGGGTCACGAAGTCGATGAGCTCCTCGACGCGACCGATCAGCGCCGGTTCCAGGTCGGTCCAGTCGCGCACCGACGATCGGATCCGCTGCCACGCCCTGGCGATGTCGGCCTGGTTGCGGTGCGGCCAGCCCAGGGCTGCGCAGATGCCGTGCTTCCATTCGACGCTGCGCGGCACGTCCGGCCACGCCGGCAGCCCGAGCCTGCCCGGTTTGACCGCCTGCCAGATGTCGACATAGGGATGCCCGACCACCAGAGTGTGTTCGCCGCCGGGGCCGCGCCGGACCGCCTCGGCAATCCGCGCCTCCTTCGACCTCGCGACGAGGTGGTCGACGAGCACCCCGAGCCGTCTGCCCGGCCCGGGCCGGAACGAGGAGACGATGTCGACGAGGTCGTCGACTCCCCCGAGATGCTCCACCACCACGCCTTCGACACGCAGATCGTCACCCCAGACCTGCTCGACGAGCTCGGCGTCGTGGCGGCCCTCGACGTAGATCCGGCTGGCCAACGCGACGCGGGCACGAGCGTCGGTCACCTTCACCGAACCGGACTTGGTGCGCTGCGATCCGACCGGGGCGGATCGGCGCGGGGCGGTCAGGATGACGGGCCGGCCCTCGAAGAGGAATCCGGGACCCAGCGGAAAGACCCGCCTGCCGCCCCGGCGGTCCTCGAGCTCGACGCGGCCGCCCTCGATCCCGACGATGGCGCCGACATAGCCCGACTGCGGGTCCTCGACGACCAAGCCCATCTCCGCGGGCTGCTCGGTGGAGCGGACCTGACGGGACCGGTGCGGGTCATTGGCGAGCACGTCGGCGCCATAGCGATCTGCCACCAGGCGATCGTAGGGATTCACACACCCGCCACGGCCACACCGAACCGGCGCGTCGCCGAGGACGTGAGGAGTACAACAGCGCACACTTCTTCGCTGTCCTCGGCACATCGGGAGCGTCTGCTGCCCGCCCGTGCCGGGCGCACTCCCGCCGATCGAGCCCGAGGCGACCGAGTAGGGCCGTCAACGCTTACTGCTGCTGGCCGCCGGCGGCGATCTCCAGCTTGCCCGGTGAGGACGTCACCTCGTCGATGACGGTGTGTATGAAGCGCATCTTCTCCAGCACCGGCACCGGGAGGACGAACGGATAGAGGTCGTCCTTGCCCATCGAGCGGTTCACCATGTTCAGCGACCAGGCCAGCGGCAGCCACATCTGGATGATGGTGTCGAACCCGCTGGGCCCCAGAATCTTTCGCTGGTAGGTGGCGTTCGCCGGTGCCAGCCCGAACGAGGCCAAGGTGTCCAGGGTGTCCCTGATGTGCAGATAGTGGGCGAACGTCTCGGCCCAGTCCTCGGCCGGATGCATGCTGGCATACGACGAGACGTAGGTCTGCTCCCAGTCGGCCGGCGGTCCCTGACGGTAGTGCCCGTCTAGCGCCTGCTGGTAGTCGACGTCGGGGTCGCCGAAGAGCTCGTTGAAGCGCTCCAGGTACGACGGTGACGTGCCGACCAGGCGGTAGAAGTAGTAGTGGCCCACCTCGTGGCGGAAGTGACCGAGCAGCGTGCGGTAGGGCTCGTCCATCTCGACGCGCAGCTGCTCGCGATGCACGTCGTCGCCCTCGGCCAGATCCAGGGTGATCACCCCGTTGTCGTGGCCGGTGAACACTTTCTCCTTGGCGCAGGACAGCAGGTCGAATGCCAGCCCGTAGTCCGGATCCTCGTCGCGGCCCACGATCGGCAACATCAGTTCGTGCAGTTCGGCGATCAACCGCCGCTTGGCCCGCTCGGCCACCGCGAAGGCGGCCATGGCGGCGGTGTCGTCGTCACCGGGCCTGGTCCGTGTCAGCCGGCACGAAGCGCACAGCGCCCGCACCGGCTGCACCTTCACCAGCCAATTACATTCGGCCAGATAGAGATTCGCACACAGCTGATACTCGGCGGCATCGACGGCTCCGCCGTGCTCGCTGTCCTCACCGGAAGCGATCACCAGAAAGGACATGTCCTCCAGCGAGAATCCCACCGAGTGGCCGCATGACAGGCACACCGAGTTCTCGAACGCCAGATGCTGACCGCAGTTGGGGCAGGTGAAGTCACGCATGGACCACACCGCCCTCGAACGGGGCCACATCCACCGACACGTCGATGACGCTGCGCTCGGAGTCGGTGTAGATGATGCCGCGCAGCGGCGGCACGTCGGCATAGTCGCGGCCCCAGCCCACGACGATGTAGCGCTCGTCGATCAGCTGATCGTTGGTGGGGTCCAGACCGATCCAGTGGTTCTGCGGGGTCCACACCGCGGCCCAGGCGTGGGTGGCGTCGACGCCGAACATCCGTTCCTTTCCCGGCGGCGGGTCGGTGGCGAGGTATCCCGACACATAACTCGCCGCCAACCCGTTGCCGCGCAGGCACGCGATCACCAGCCTGGCGAAGTCCTGGCATACCCCTTCTCGCGCTTCCAAAACCTGATTCACCTGGGTCGACACCGTCGTCGAGCCCGAACGGTAGGTGAAGTCGGAAAAGATGCGCGCATTGAGTTCGCGCAGCACCTCGACCAGCGGACGGCCCGGCTCGAAGCTCGGGGCCGCGTACCGGCGCACGGCGTCGGTGATCTCCGGCGGGCGCAGGTCCAGGGCGAACTCACTGGCGAGCACACCGTCGCGGCCCACCGGCCGGGCCGACTCCCAGGGCGCCAGCGCAGAACCCCCGTCGTAGAGCTCGGCCGGCGGCGGGTCGACCTCGACGACGGAGCTGCTGGTCACCGTCAGCGCGTGGTGGCGCTCGGTGACGTGGAAGTACGAGCTGATGTTGCCGTAGGCGTCGCGGCTGGTGGACCGGTCGGCGGGCTCGGGGTCGATGACCAGCGTGCTGGTCAGGCAGCGCTGCTGCGCGGTGTCGCGCGGGGTGAGGTGCCCGCGCCCGTAGGAACTGGTCACCACGTCGGAGTAGCTGTACTCGGTGCGGTGGGTGACGCGATAGATGCGGCTCATGCGCGATCCGCCTTCGCTCCTCGCTGAGGGCTCACGGCACCACCCGCCGCTGATCGGGTCCCCACAGCGGCTGCATGCCACCGGGCAGCGAGAGCTGGGTGCGGGTGATGATGTCGGACAGCTCGCGCAGCCCGACTTCCACACCCTTGAGCAGGCCGTCCAACTCCACGCGGTGACCCTCGTCGTCGACCTCTTCCAGCTCGGCCAGATCCAGCCGGCGCAGCCGAGTGCTGATCTCGTCGACCAGGCGCTCCGGCCGCGTGGACCCCGAAGCCCCCGGCAGGGCACGCAGGTCGGCGCGCAGCCGCTCCAGTTGGAAGACGAGCGATCTCGGGTTCTCTCCGTCGAACAGCACCAGGTCGGCCACGGCGGCCACACTGACCTTGCCGAGGTTGCGCCGCCGGTAGAGGACCGAGGACTCACACACCACCAGTGCGGACTCGGTGATGGTCTGCTCGGCACCGGGGCCGCGCTCGGTGGTCAACGTCGCCCGCAGCAGCGCGGTCAGACTCAAGCCGCGTTCGATGCGCTTGCCGATGTCCATCACCGTCCAGCCGGCGTCGTGCACCATCGACTCGGCGGCCACTCCCGACAGCGCCAGCATCCCGGCCAGCATCTGCTGCTGGGCCGCGGCCAGTTGGGTGTCGTCGGCCACCCGCGACCCGCGTTGTGCGGTGGGCGGTGAGCCGGCCTGCTGGGCCAGCGCACGTTCCACCGCGCCGAGCACCATCCAGGTGTCGTTGGACATCTGGTCGCGCACCGAGCGGGCGGCCAGTCCGAGGCCCTCGATCGACTGCGCCAGCGAGCCGGGCCGCTGCCGGTCAACCGTCAATGCCCACAGCGTGCGTTGCGCGCCGGTCACCGTCTCGGCGTAGGAACCGGCGGTGCCCGCATCGGCTCCGGTCAGCTGACCCAGCGCCCCCAGCAGCACGGGCACGCACTCGCTGCCCTCCATGTCCTGGCGGTAGCGGTACTCGTGGTAGCGCTCCCGGGTGACGATCAGCAGGCGGGCCAGGTGCTCGGCCCGCTCGGCGTAGCGACCCATCCAGAACAGATCGGACAGCACGCGCGGCGAGCTGATGAACCGCACGCCGCTCGGCAGCTCCACCGGCGGCACGGTCAGCGTCTCGGCCCTGGCCCTGGTCGGCGGGCGGACCCAGATGTCCTTGGCTGCAACGCTGTTCAACTTGTAGGCGGCATTGCCCGGTACCAGCACATAGCCCAGGCCGCCGACCATCGGGGCGTAGCCGCCACTCTGCGACACCGTGAACAACCGCATGCCGACACTGGCCGCCGACAAGGTGCCCGGATAGCGGTCGGTGGGCGCCGAGGAGAACTGCGGCAGTTCCTGGCCGACCCACTGCCACGGCTGCGCTTCGATGCGGGCGGTCAGCTCGTCACGTTCGGCCGCCGACAGCGCCGGTCCCACCAGTGTCTCCCCGCCCACCGTCGACTTGATCAACAGCGACGACAGCCGCGACAGCAGATGCGAGCGTTCCCGGTCGAACCCGCCCCAGAACAGCTGGGGGGTGTCGAGCAGTGGCTTCTCCCCCAGCAGCCGCTCGGCCAGCTGCGGCAGAAACCGTTGCAGCCCAGGGCTTTCCAGAATCCCGGCGCCCAGCGTATTGACCACCGTCACCGCACCGCGGCGCTGCACCTCGACAAGGCCCACCACGCCGAGCCGCGAGTCCGGCCGCAGGTCCAGCGGATCGGCGTACTCGGCGTCGACGCGGCGCAGCACCACGTCGACCCGCTTGAGCGAGCCCAGCGACCGCATCCACAACCGGCCGTCGCGCACCACCAGATCGGCACTCTCGACGAGCGGGAAACCCAGCACGGAGGCCAGGTAGGCCTGGTCGAAGGCGGTCTCGGAGTGAATGCCCGGGCCGAGCACCACCACGACCGGGTCCTCGGCGGCTTCCGGGGCGGCGTCGATCAGCGCCAGTCGCAGAGCCTGGGCGAACGGCGAGGCCGGACGCGGCCCGACCCGTTCGTAGACGTCGGGGACGGCGTGGGCGACCACCCGGCGGTCGGCCAGCGCATAGCCGGCGCCCGACGGCGCCTGGGTCCAGTCGGCGTTGACCAGGAACCGCCCATCGGCCGCCCGGCTCAGATCGCAGCCGTGCATGAACAGCTGATGGCGGCCGGGGTTCTCGATTCCGCGCGACGCCCGGATGTAGCCCGGATGGGCGAACAGCAACTGGGGCGGCAGTATGCCGCTGGTGATCGCGCGGCGTGGTCCGTAGAGGTCGGTCAGGACGGCGTCGAGCAGCCGGGAGCGTTGCACCACACCGGCTTCCAGCGTCTCCCAGTCTGCGGCCGACAACAGCAGTGGGATGCCGTCCAGATGCCAGGGGCCCGGCGTCGAGATGCCCTGACCGTTGGTGACGGCCTCACCGTGCCGGTCGACCTCGATGTAGGTGATGCCGTCGTTGTCCACCAGGGCGCGCACCACGGTGCGCAGCCGCTCCAGGCCGGCGCGGCCGCGTTCGCCGATGAGGTCGCCGAGGTCCTGCCAGGACGGGCGGATGGTGCCGGTGGCGTCGACGAACTCGTCGTACCCGGTGCCCCCGAAAGTCCCCGATCCCGGGCCTTCGCCGCGCAGGTCGAACAGCGTGTCCTGTGCCCGCGCGGACCGGTAGCCGGCCAGCAGCCGGTCGGGATCACGGGCGGGCCGCAGGTCAGAACCGGCAGCCGACAGCGACAACGGCCCCACCTCCTGACTGACGACACCTGCAAACCTACGAGCGTCTCCGGCCCGGACGGCACCCGGGTCGGAGACCCCGTCAGTTCTGCAGCACGGTACGCACCCGGCGCAGATCGAGGATTCCCGGCGCGCCGACATCGGTGGACTGGCGAGCCTGTTTCTCCCGGATGTCGGCGACGTCGACCTTGCCCGGGGTGAAGCCGGTGGCCTCGAAGCGCCGGCCGCGGCGGGACTCGGCCTCCACGGCGTTGACCGGCGGGGTGTCGTAGGCGCGTCCGCCGGGGTGGGAGACGTGGTACGTGCACCCGCCGCGGGAGGTACCGGTGGCAATGTCGACCAGCTCGAAGCGCAGCGGCCCGTCGACGGTGATCGTCGGGTGCAGGGCGCTGGGCGGCTGCCAGGCCCGGTAGCGCACCCCGCCCACCTGGACGTCGGGGTTGTCGGTGGCCAGCATCGGGACCGGATATCCGTTGCAGGTGACGACATGGCGCTGCCGGTCGGCGCCGATGGCGCGCACCTGGATGCGCTCCACCGAGGAGTCGACGTAGCGGGCGGTGCCGGTGCCGGTGGACTCCTCGCCCAGGGTGTTCCACGGTTCGATCGCGCCGCGCAGCTCGATCTCGACGTGGTCGAACACCGCGGTACCCACCCTGGGGAAGCGGAACTCGGTGAAAGGGTCCAGCCAGCTGGTGTCGAAGTCGATGCCGTGCGCCCGCAGGTCGGCGGCGACGTCGGCGATGTCGTGAATAATGAAGTGCGGCAACAGGTATCGGCCATGCAGGTTCAGGCCGTGGCGGATCAGCGGTGCCCGCAGCGGTTCGTCCCAGAACCAGGCCACCAGCGAGCGCACCAGAAGTGACTGCACCATCGCCATCTGGAAGTGCGGCGGCATCTCGAAGCCGCGCAGTTCCAGGATGCCCAGCCGGCCGCGTGGGCTGTCCGGGCTGTAGAGCTTGTCGATGCAGAACTCGGCGCGGTGGGTGTTGCCGGTGATGTCGGTGAGCAGGTGGCGCAGTGCCCGGTCGGTGACCCACGGCTGCGGCGCCCCCGAGGCGGTCAGGCGCGCGATCTCGGCGAAAGCGATCTCCAACTCGTAAAGCGCCTCTGGGCGGCCCTCGTCGACTCGCGGCGCCTGCGATGTGGTGCCGATGAAACGTCCCGCAAACAGGTAGGACAGCGCCGGGTGGCGCTGCCAGTAGGTCAGCAGCGAGACCAGCAGGTCGGGCCGGCGCAGCAGCGGGGAGTCCGCCGGCGTGAGCCCGCCCAGCGTGATGTGGTTGCCGCCGCCGGTCCCGCCGTGGGTGCCGTCGAAATCGAAGGACTCGGTGGACAGCCGGGCCTGGCGCGCCTCCTCATAGAGCGTCTGCAACTGCTCGCGCTGTTCGACGAAGCCGGCGCTGGGCGCCACGTTGACCTCGAGGACGCCCGGGTCGGGCGTGATGGACATCGACTCCAGCCGGGCGTCGGGCGGCGGCCCGTAGCCCTCGACCACCACCGCGCAGCCGACTTTCGCCGCCGCGGCCTCCAACCGGCCGACAAGGTCGACGAAGTCTTCCAGCGCGTCGGTCGGCGGCATGAAGACGTACAGCAGGCCGTCGCGGATCTCGGCGACCATGGCCGTGGTGGGTGCGGTCTCGGAATCCTCCAGGACCGCGTCGGGGTCCTCGGGGTCGACGGGAAGCCGGTCACCCCCGCCGGCCAGCGGATCGCGGGGGAACGTCGCCCGCGGCGGGCGCCAGCTGATCGAGCTCAGCGGCAGCCGCAGCCCGGCCGGTGAGTCGCCTTCCAGTAGCACGATGCGCCCGCGGCGCAGCCGCCAGTCCGCGCTCGCCCAGCCGGTGTCGTCCTCGCGGCGATGGATCGGCAGAACGTAGGCGGCCGGCTCGCCCACCGGCTCCTCGAGCCGGGCCAGCAGTGCGGCGCGGACCGCCGGGGTGTCGGCGGCCAGGTCGTCGTCGGGATCGACGGCCTCACCGGCCGGTTGCCGCACCGCGTCGGCCAGCCGGGTCAGGGGATCCTCGAAGGCCGGTCGCACCTGCCCGGCGGGCAGGCCCAGGCCCGCGGCGATTACCGACAGCAGCTGCTGCGCGGCCTGCGGGTCGGTTTCGGAACGCTCACCGCTCCACGGGTCGGCCAGAAGGGAGCCGTCGGTCCACAGCGGCTGGCCGTCGCGGCGCCAGTACAGCGCAATCTGCCAGCGCGGCAACGGCTCTCCCGGATACCACTTGCCCTGGCTGCGTTGCACCAGCCCCTGCGGCGCCCACAGCGCCTTGAGCCTCGCGGCCAGCACGGAGGCCCGCTCCCGCTTGTGCGGGCCGTCGGCCGCCGTCGTCCACTCCTCGTCGACTTGGTTGTCCACCGATACGAAGGTCGGTTCACCTCCGACGGTCAGCCGGACGTCGGCGTCGGCCAGGCGCCGGTCGACCCGGCTGCCGAGGGCGTTGATGGCCTTCCATGCCCCTTCGGTGTAGGGCAGCGTGACGCGCGGATCCTCGTGCACCCGGGTGACGGTGTTGGAGAAGTCCAGCGACGTCTCGGCGACGCCGGTGGCGCCGGTGATGGGCGCGGCAGACGACGGGTGCGGCGTGGCGGCCAGCGGGATGTGCCCCTCGCCGGCGAACAGCCCCGACGTCGGGTCCAGCCCGATCCAGCCGGCCCCCGGGATGTAGACCTCGGTCCAGGCGTGCAGGTCGGTGAAGTCGGCCGCCGGGCCGGAGGGCCCGTCGAGGGCCTTGACGTCGGAGGACAGCTGCACCAGGTAGCCCGAGACGAACCGCGCCGCCAGCCCGAGCCGGCGCAGGATCGACACCAGCAGCCACGCCGAGTCACGGCACGATCCGATCGCGCTCTGCAGCGTGTGGTCGGGAGTCTGCACACCCGGCTCCATGCGCACGCTGTAGCCGACGTCGGCGTTGACCGCCCGGTTGAGGGCGACCAGGAAGTCGATCGTGCGGGTGCCCGGCGCGACACTGAAGTCGCGTACCCAGGACGTCACCAACTCGCCGGGCCCCGAGCCCTCCTCGCCCTCGTCGACGGGCCGCAGATAGGGCTCGAGGTCGTCCTTGAGCGCCTTGGAATAGGTGAACGGGACGGTTTCGGCGGAGTCCTCGATGAAGAAGTCGAACGGGTTGATCACCTTCAGGTCGGCGATCAGGCCGACCTTGATGGTCAGCTCGCGCGTGCGGCTGGGAAACACCAGCCTGGCCAGGAAGTTGCCGAACGCGTCCTGCTGCCAGTTGACGAAGTGGTCGGCGGGCTCGACCTCCAGTGAGTACGCCTCGATGGGCGTGCGGCAATGCGGTGCCGGCCGCAGCCGCACGACGTGCGGGTGCACCTCGACCAGCCGATCGAACATATAGCTGGTGCGGTGTTCCAGCGCCACTTTGATACCCATAGGCCGCAATCCCACCACAAGAAAAAGGGCTGCGCAGTCCGCACGGGTACGCCGGTGGCCTCCGGCCGGGGAAGGCCGGCCGGCGAAGACGCCGATCCGCCCCGCTCGTTGTTCATCAAGAGCACGCCCCGCCCCGGCCCCCGACGGTGATCAGCGCCGCGAGGCGTTCGCGTCCTGCAGCGGCACTGGGCCTGGCCGGCCACCACCATCCGAGGGCCTGAAGGCCATCAGCCAACCCGCGCAGACCCTTCCCGAGGACTGGGCCGTCGGCGATGCGATCAGTGAGCCGGCACCGTCACTGCTGGACAGTCCCGAATCGGCGGCCGCCGTTTGGAAGCACAGTGGGGTTCGTGTGCCGAGTGCCGGTGGACGGCGCCCTGGAAGCGGGCGCAGGAGTCGGGCTGGGGATCTGAGTCGAACTGGGCGGCTCATCGGGGCTGGCGGTCTCATCGGGGCTGGCGGTCTCATCGGGGCTGGCGGTCTCGGTGGGGATGAAGGTCTGGGTGGGGCTGAAGGTCTGGGTAGCGACGGGGGCTTCGCCGTCGTCGGTTGAGCCGTCGGCGGCTCCGCGGTGGGGCCGGCGGCGGCGCGATCGGGGACGCGGGGGCCGGCGGCGGCGCAACCGACGAGACTGGGGTGCTCGTCGGCGTGCGGTAGTTAGGACTTTCGTCGGGCGCGCTCGGTTGGTAGCGCAACGTCGCGATCGCCATACCGGCGACCACGACAGTCAACGCCGTCATCACGATCCCGCGAAGTGATACCCGTTCCTTCAACTCCGCGCTCCCCGTCATCCACCCCACAGGGGCTAGACCTTAGCCGGTTGTCTTTCGTCGCCGCCGTCGACCCGGCACTTCCTCCACACGAAGTGCAGCGCGGACGGCCGATCTCCGCGCTCACGGGGCCGGGAGACGTGCCTGCGCCGCACCGCCGAGCACGAAGGCCGCGGCCGATCATGCACCCCAGGCACAAGAACATCAGGAAGCACAGGCGTCTGCGCCGTACCGGGGAATTCGCTGGTCATGCGAGGGTGAACGCGGTCCTGCCTGTCCATACAGCGGCACCCGAGTCCTAACTAATCCGTAGCGGCGGGTGGCCGGGACCAGCGTTCCGCAGCCACAATGTGCGTTTCTCGGCGTCGACGAGATACCAGAGCCGTCCGCCGCTGGTGACCTCGTATTGCCATTGCTCCATTTCGACGCCGCGGTGCACGCCGCTGGCGAGGCGGCCCTTGAGTCGGTGGTGTCGGCCGGTCGCCATCGGATTGTCCGGCCGGGAACGCAGTTCTTGCCACGCCACCGCGGTATTGGCTGGGGCCTGCTGGCATAGCGCCTCCCAGCCCTTCACCGCTTCATTGGTGGCGAATCGCAGCTCCCACTCGGCGGCTGTGCCGGCCGGCGGTGCGACTCGATCACCACGTTTGGGCGCCAATCCGTTACCCGCGGCTGGGCTGGGGAACTGGTCCGAAGTCGCCGTCGCTGGGCTCGATCAATACTGCGGTCAACTCGGGATCAGCCAACACCTCCGCGGTATGTCGCCAGCTATCAATCACTTGCACCACCGGCGCCGGATTATCGATCGCGTCAGCCGCTCGCATCGTCGACACCAGCTCCGCCACGAACTCCCGCACCTCATCGCGGGACAAAAACACCACCCACGGAAATATGTCGGGCACGATCTCGGTGACCAGTTCGCGCACATACGGATCACGCTGCATCAACGCGGCGAAGATTCGCACGGTCACCGACGACGCTTCCTGCGCTTGAGCAGCGCGCGTGACTGTCGTCAACACCAGGTCTTCGGCGTCGCGGCGCTGGACCCGCAGAACGCGGCTCTGCGAACGGCGCAGCCAGCCCTCAACGGTGGCCTTACCGCGCAGTTGCAGGTCCGAGAACGTCACGGTTTCCATAACATTAAATGTACTTCTAAAGTTAGAGTTTGTCGAGGTTGTGATGACGTCCGGCACCCCAAGTGCTCGGCGCTTTCGCGCGTCGCCGAAGTGCCCGCGGGTGTGGTCAGCCGCAAATGCAACACAATCGGGCGACTACGTCGACCGGGGTGCGAGAATCGTCTGGTGGATCAGGCCGGGCCGCGTTGGGTGCCGACTCGACTTCGGCCGGGGCTGCGCAAACCGTGGGTCAAGGCGCTGTTGGTGGTGGCGGTGTTCGCGGCACTCGCGGGTATCTTCATGCTGGTCTCCGAACGCAAGGACTCGTCGTACTGGGCGGGCTACGCCGACGGTCAGCGGTGGGTGCACGAGGGCGGGTATCAGGCCCACGAGCAGTCGATCACCGCATACTGCCGCGGAACGGCCGGCGGACAGCAGAACCCGGGCAAGTTCGAGCACGGCTGTATCGACGGTGCGCACAACGCGATGAAGTGACCGCTATTGCGTTGTGGTGCCCAGCATCTGGGCTCGGTCCACGCCCCCTATCGCCCGCAAGTGCTCACACATCGCGCCGTGCCGGGGCGGCGACAGCCTCCGTCAGCTCCGTGCGCGGCTGCGGCCACGGGTTCGGTTCCGGACGCTGCCGAACCCGTTGCGGCCACCAGAACCAGCGGCCGAGCAGTGCGGCGATCGACGGCGTCATGAACGAACGGATCACCAGGGTGTCGACCAGCAGGCCCATACCGATGGTAGTGCCCACCTGAGCCAGGATCGTCAGGTCGGAGAACGCCATCGCCGCCATGGTCACCGCGAACACCAGGCCCGCGGAGGTGACCACCGAGCCGCTGCCGCCCATGGCCCGGATGACTCCGGTGTTCAGGCCGGCGCCGATCTCCTCCTTGAGTCGGGAGACCAACAGCAGGTTGTAGTCCGAGCCGACCGCCAGCAGGATGATGACCGACATCACCAGGACCATCCAGTGCAGGGGACGGCCGATCAGGTGCTGCCAGATCAACACCGACATGCCGAACGACGTGCCCAGCGAGAGCAGCACCGTACCCACGATCGACGCGGCGGCCACCACGGCCCGGGTCAGGACCAGCATGATGATAAAGATCAGGCACAGCGCCGCGATCCCGGCGATCATCAGGTCGTAGTTCGCGCTCTCCTGCATGTCCTTGTAGCTGGCGGCCGTGCCGGCCAGGTAGATCTTGGAGCCCTCCAGCGGGGTGCCCTTGATCGCCTCGAACGCGGCGTTCTTGATCGGGTCGATGTGCGAGATGCCTTCGGGAGACATCGGATCACCCTCGTGAGAGATGATGAACCGCACCGCTTTTCCGTCCGGTGACAGGAACATCTTCATCCCGCGTTTGAAGTCGGGGTTGTCGAAGGCCTCGGGCGGCAGATAGAACGAGTCGTCGTTCTTGGCGTCGTCGAACGCCTTGCCCATCGCGCTCTGGTTCTCCTGCATGGCCGCGATCTGGTCGTACATGCCGGACTGCGTGCTCTGCATGGTGAGCTGCATGGTCCGCATCGACTTCATCGTCTCGATCATCGGCGGCATGGTCGCGCGCATCTGCGCGGTCAGCATGTCGAGCTGATGCAGGCTGGGTACCAGCTGCTGGAAGTCGTCGGTCATGGTGTCGATGCCGTCGAGGGTGTCGAACACCGAGCGGATCGACCAGCACACCGGGATGTCGAAGCAGTGCGGTTCCCAGTAGAAGTAGTTGCGAATCGGACGGAAGAAGTCGTCGAAGTCCGAGATGTGGTCACGCAATGTCTGAATGTCGGCCAGGGTCAGGTCCATCTTGCCGACCATGTCGTGGGTGACGGCGTTGAGGTCGCCCATCAGGTTGTACATCTGCGTCATGGTGGCGATGGAGACGTTCATGTCGTCGCCCATCTTCAGCATGTCCTTCATGCGGTCCTGCAGGTACGACTGATTCATCGTCTGCGTCGTGCCCTGCATGCCGAGCATGAACGGGATCGAGCTGTGCTCGATCGGGGTGCCCAGGGGCCGGGTGATGGTCTGGACCCGGCCGACGCCGGGCGTGTGGAACATCGCCTTGGCGACCCGGTCGATCACCAGGAAATCCGCGGAGTTGCGCAGATCGTGATCGCTCTCGACCATCAGCAGCTCAGGGCTCAGCCGGGCCGCCGGGAAATGCCGTTCCGCGGCGGCGAATCCCTCGCTGGCGGGGATGTCGGGCGGGAGGTAGTGCCGGTCGTTGTAATCGGTCCGGTAGCTGGGCAGCGCAATGAGACCGATCAGACACAATGCCACCGTCGAGACGAGGATCGGTCCGGGCCAGCGGACCACCGCGGCACCGATGCGGCGCCAGAACCGTTCCCGGGTGGCGCGTTTGGGCTCCAGCAGGTTGAAGTGGCTGGCCACCGTCACGACCGCGGGCCCCAGCGTCATCGCGGCTGCCACCACGACCAGCATGCCGATGGCCAGTGGGATGCCCAGCGAGTTGAACATCGGGCTGCGGGTGAAGTGCAAGCAGAACATCGCGCCGGCGATGGTCAGGCCGGAGCCGAGGATCACGTGGCCGGTCCCGTGATACATCTCGTAGTAGGCGGACTCTTTGTCCTTGCCTTTCGAGCGGCCCTCCTGATAGCGCCCGAAGAGGAAGATGACGTAGTCGGTGCCGGCAGCGATGGCCAGCATGACGAGCAGGTTGACCGCGAAGGTGGACAGGCCGATCAGGTGGTAGTGGCCGAGGAACGCCACCACACCGCGCGCCACCCCCAACTCCAGGAACACCATGATCAGCGCCAGGACCACGGTGATGATAGACCGGTAGACGAACAGCAGCATCAGTGTGATGACGCCGAAGGTCAGACCGGTGATCAGGCGCAGGCTTCGGTCACCGGCGATGTGGGTGTCGGCGATCAGCGCGGACGGGCCGGTGACGTAGGCCTTGATCCCGGGTGGCGCAGGGACGCTCTCGACGACCTTCTTGACCGCCTCCACCGACTCGTTGGCCAGCCCCTCGCCCATGTTGCCGGCGAGGTAGGCCTGCACATAGGCCGACTTGCCGTCGGCGCTCTGCGAGCCGGCCGCGGTCAGCGGGTCGCTCCAGAAGTCCTGGACGTGCTCGACGTGCTTGCGGTCGGCGTCGAGCCTGCTGATGATCTCGTTGTAGTACTGGTGGGCGGCGTCGCCGAGTGGCTGGTCGCTCTCCAGCACGATCATCACCGACGTGTTGGAGTCGAACTCCTGGAACGTCTTGCCGATCGTGTTCATGGCGATGGTCGACGGCGCGTCGCTGGCCGCCATCGGCGTCGACTGTGCCTGTCCGACCACCTCGATCTGAGGCACGGCGACGTTGGTGAAGATCGTCAGTGCCAGCCAGCCGAGGATGATCGGCACCGACAACCAGCGGATCCAGTGCGCGATGTGCGGCCGGTTGCCGTGTTCGTCGACCCGGGGCCGCTCGCCCTTGTTGAGGGCGATCATGCGGACTTGACCAGGCAGAAGGTCTGCGCGTTGACCCCGGTGGAGGTCTTCTCGTCCTTTAGCTCGCCGTTGACGGTGATGCGGCAGCCGATGGTGTCGCTGTCACCCTGCGCGACAATGTTGGCCGAGGCGGCGGGTGCGGTGGTGGTCAGAGTCAGCGACCAGGGCAGGGTCACGTCGCGGGCGATCTGTGGGGTCGCGTCCAGGTCGAGGTAGTTGATGGTCGCGACGGTTCCCGGTGGGCCGTAGATCTCGTAGACCACGGTCTTGGGGTTGAACGGCTTGGGGTCGTTGGCCAGTCCGCTGCCCTCGCGGGTGAGTTCGGCTTTGCCGAAGAACCCGTGCAGCCGGTTGACGGCGAACGCGGCGACCACGATGACGATGAGGATGACGAGCGGCAGCCACAACTTGCGCAGCAGGCGCATGGGGCCGCCACGCCTCTTCTTGCGAGGTTTGGTGGCTGGTTGCGCTTCGTGCTCGGCTGGCGGCGTCGGCGCGGTCGGCTCGGCCCCGGGCGAAGCGGCGGAATAGGTCTGGCTCTCCAAAGTCACGACCGTCCTCCCTTCGCATTGAGCGGGTCAGCCTGTCGAATTGCCGCCGCTGCAGTTAGCACCGCTACATAGTACGACTAACGGTTGTTTCATCCTAACGCCTGTGAGACGCGTCATGGGTTGGTAAGTGGCTCACCGGCGTCACCGCGACGCGGGCTCGAAGACGGCCGGCAATCCGAAGTCGTCGAGGGCGGTGCGCACCCACGTCGCCAGTTCGTCTCGGGTGTTGGGACCACCGGCTTTCCAGGACGTCACCGAGAGCGACACCTTGCCGTTGGCCCGCAGGGACGCCAGGAACAACATGCCACCCAGCCGATCGAGGATCTCGGCGGTGATGCGCGACTCCCCCTGCCGTGCGATCATGAACTCGGCGTCGGTGCCGTCCGGCCGGTTGACCGGGGCGGGCACCTGACCCAGATTCGAGCAGCCGACCGGGGCGTCGGACCCGAGGGCCATGCCCTCGAGTCGGCGGGCGAGCCGGACCGGGACCAGCGGGGTCAGGGCCAGCGGACCCAGCAGGTCCAGGCCGTTCTCGGACAGGTCGGCCAGGTTCTTCTTCAGCTCGGCCCTGATACCGCTGAGGCTCGTCGCGACACCGCGGGGGTCGACGGTGACCATCATGCCGGTCAGGGCATTGCCGCGGGTGTCGCCCTCGGTCCGCTCGCTGACCGGCATCGACAGCTTGACCATGCCGTTGCCGTCGACCCGGCCGACGAGCTGGCCGATCCGTGCGGCGATCCCGGCGAACAACGAATTGCTCGTTCCGCCAAGGGCTTCCACGCGTTCCAGCCAGAGCCGTTCGTCGATGAAGACGGCCACCATGGGTGCGGCGACCAGTTTGGTGTCGTCGACTTTGGCCGCCGGCGCAGAACGGACGGCCGACGTGTTGAGCTCGCCCTTGTTGTTGCGTGCCAGTCGCACCGCCGCGGCGGCGGCCTTGGCCATCTCCGGGACGGCACGCGCCATCTGAAGGCCGTCCTCGCGCAGCGCCTGGCTGCGGGGACGAGACGCCGGCTCCGGATAGCCCAGATCCCGGGTGAGGCCGCCGGCCGCCTCGGCCACCGCCTGGGTGAACGCCAGCCCGTCGCTGACGGTGTGGGATGTCACCAGCGAGACCGCCGCGCCGCCGCCGGTCAGCAGCTGCACCGCCAGACGCCACGACGGCCCGTACTCCGGGTCGATGGGCAACCGCAATTGCTCGTCGGCCCAGGCGAACACCTCGCTGCGGGGCCGCATCTTAGCGGACAACTCGATGTCGGCGGGGCCACGCCAGGTTACCCAGTGATGCCTTCCGAAGGGCAGGGGCGACCTCTCGACACGCCGGCCCAGTAGGCCGGAGCCGAGATTGCGGTGGAATCGGCGCAGCCCCTCGAGGTCGACGGGGTGCTCGTAGATCCAGATGAACTGCGGCAACGGACCCCTGCCGAGAGCCCGCAAACCCAGAAACGAACCCTGATCGATGTAGGCCAACGTGTTGTCCACACGCGTATGGTAGGCGGCTCCGGCGCCTACTCCGGTTCGGGCGTCGCTGTGCCGCGCCGCCGGAGCGCGACACCCAGCTCTTCCGGGGGAACGGGATGACCTTCGGCGCAGCGGATTTCGACGGTGGCGTCGGCGCGGCAGCCCAGATGGGTCAACCGCAGCCGAGAATCGTCGGCCAGGTGGCGACGACCCCACTCGAACATCGACCACACCACCGACATCAACTCCGTGCCCGCCTCGGTCAGCACGTACTCGTCACGCACCCGCTGCCCCGGCTCCCGGTACGGGCGACGGACGAGCAGCCCGGCGTCGACGAGTTCGCCCAGCCGCGCCGAGGTCGCCGCCTTGGTGATCCCGACGCGGCGCGGTCGGGCGGGGCCTTTATGGAGGAATCCGTACACGGTTTCGACCTCATGTTCGCAGCCGCCGAGAGTGTGTCGCTGGTGCGGACGCTGACCGGCGAGATGACAAGAAAAGTCGTCACTGAGGCGCACGTGCGAGCGGTCCGAGCCGCCCTGGATTACCTGCACCAACATGCCGGATACACGCGGGTGCACAACCCCGTTGACCGGGAAAAAGGGCTCTGTTGCCATGAATGTGGGTCGGGTGGGGTGTGCTATGTCTCGCGTGGGCGGAGCGGTCTGGGCGCACGGGTAGCTCATAGGTTCGAAAGCTCCTACACCTCGTACCAAGGAGCTTGCCCGTGCGCGCGACCACTTTACTCAACCGTGTCCTCGACCTGCCGAAGACCATGGTCGGCGCCTGTCCGCATTGCGATTTCCGTACCCGGCACCGCTACGACACACCGATGGTGGATTCGGCGTGGCGGCACCTGGACCTAAGTGGGCGGGTATGTGTGCTCAAACTGCGGCGACGTCGGTTGCGCTGCCCCGAGCACGGTGTCCTGGCCGAGTCAGTGCCGTTCGCGCGGCCGGGATCGGGGTTCACCTAGGCCGCCGGAATGCGGCGGTCGTTTTAGAGTGGGGGCATTTCTGATAGCGGGATTTGGGGTTTGTCGGCGATGAGTACTTCGGCGGTCAGGAATATCGCTGCGATGGACGCCGCGTTTTCCAGTGCTAGTCGGGTTACCTTGAGTGGGTCTATGATTCCGGCGGCGATCATGTCGCCGTAGTGTCCGGTTGCGGCGTTTAGGCCGTGCCCGATTGGTAGGCGTCTGACCTTGTCGATGACAACGCCTCCTTCTAGTCCGGCGTTGATGGCGATCTGTTTCAGCGGTGCCTGCAGAGCAATCCGTAAGACGTGGGCGCCGGTCGCCTCGTCGCCGGTGAGGTCGAGTGTGTCGAAGGCGGTCGTGGATGCTTGCAGCAATGCGACACCCCCGCCGGCCACGACGCCTTCCTCGGTTGCGGCCCTCGCGTTGCGCACGGCGTCCTCGACCCGATGTTTGCGTTCTTTGAGTTCGATCTCGGTTGCGGCGCCGATCCGGATCACCGCCGCCGCGGCGCTGAGCTTGGCCAGGCGTTCCCGGAGTTTGTCGGTGTCGTAATCGTCGGTCGAGGCCTCGATCGCGGTGGTGATTTCCTTGATCCGCCCGGCGATCGCGGCGGGGTCGCCGGCGCCGCCGATGATGGAGGTGTCGTTTTTGGTGATCAGCACCCGACGGGCGGTTCCGAGCAAGTCGAGGCTCGCGGCCTCGACGGTCACTCCGATGGCCTCGGAGATGACTTCGCCACCGGTGAGGATGGCCATGTCGCGCAGCATCAACTCACGCCGGTCGCCGAAACCGGGCGACTTCACCGCCGCTGAGGTGAACGTGCCGCGCACGTTGTTGACGACCAAGGTCGCCAGCGCATCGTCGGTGACGTCTTCGGCCACGATGACCAGCGGACGACCGGATTTCATCACCTTTTCCACGATCGGCATCAGCTGCCGCACCGAGCTGATCACCGATGAGACGAAAAGAATGTACGGGTTGTCCAGGACGACCTCGAGCCGTTCGAAGTCGGTCACGAAGTACGGACTGAGGTAGCCCTTCTCGAATCGCACACCCTCGACGAGCTCAAGGGTCAGGCCGATCGTGTCCGATGCCTCCGCGGTGATGATGCCGTGCGTACCGACCTTGTCCAACGCCGCGGCAACAAGGTTCCCGATAGCCGGGTCGCCCGAGGAGATCGTGGCGGTCGCGGCGATCTGTTCGGTGGTTTCGACTGGTCGAGCAGCCTCGCCGATCGCCCGGATGACATTGGCCAACCCAGCGGTGATGCCCCGCCTGATCGCCATCGGGTTGGCGCCGGCGGCGATGTTGCGCAGCCCTTCGTGCACCATGGCCTGGGCCAGCACGGTGGCGGTGGTCGTACCATCACCGGCGACGTCGTCGGTCTTCTTGGCGACCTCTTTGACCAGTTCGGCGCCCATCTTTTCGTAGGGGTCGCCGAGTTGGATACCGCGCGCAACGGTGACGCCGTCGTTGGTCACAAGCGGTTTCGCCAGGTGACGACCGAGCACGACATTGCGGCCCTTGGGGCCCAGGGTGACCTTGACGGCGTCCGCGAGTTTGTCCACCCCACGCTCCAAAGCCCGCCGGGCATCCTCGTCGAAGGCGATTGTCTTAGCCACGCTCATGCGCTCTTTTCTCTTCGGTGTGAAGCTGTCGCCCCGGGTGGTGACCGAGGACATCGCGCATCGCGCTGGTCGTGCGGGCACCTGGTACCTGGTTGTGCCGGCGCCTGGTTGTGCGGGGCACCGTTGCGGGTCGGGGCGTGCCGCCAGCTACCCACCTCACGAGGCGACGCTGCCCGGCTGAAAACCAGCCCGCCGGGGCTATCACTGCGGCGGGCCGGCGTACGGCTACCGCAGTGACCCGGTCAGGCGTGGATGATCACACCGCGGATGTTCTTGCCGTCTCGCAGGTCCTGATAGCCCTCGTTGACCTGGTCGAGGGTGTATCGGGTGGTGATCAACTCGTCGAGTTTGAGTTGGCCGGCGTCGTAGAGACGGAGCAACCGTACGATGTCGTACTGCGGGTTGGACGAGCCGAACAGTGTGCCCCTGATCGTCTTCTCATTGAGAGTCAGATCGCAACCCGAGACGTGCACGGTGAGTTTCGCCGGGTCCGCCAGCCCGGTGATGACCACGGTGCCGCCCTTACCGATCACCGCAGTCGCCGCGCTCACCACCTCCTCATCGACGGTGCCAACCAAGATCAGCGCCTGGTCGGCCCCCTGCCCCCAGGTGAGCTCCTTGACCTTGGCCGCCGCGGTAGCGGCGTCGGCGAAGGCATGGGTGGCACCGAATTTCATGGCGGTGTCACGTTTGAACGCCACCGGATCGACGACCACGACGTACTTCGCGCCCGCACTGACCGCACCTTGGACAGCGTTGATACCCAGCCCACCGACACCATAGATGACGGTGGTATCACCAGAGCGCACCCCGCCGGCGTACACCGAAGTGCCCCAGCCGGTCGGAACACCGCAACCCACCACCACCGCCGTCTCAAGCGGCAGCCAGTCATCGATCTTGACCACCGAATGCTCGGAGACAGTCGCGCGTTCAGAAAATGTGCCCAGCATGCACATCGCCCCGAAATCCAGCCCGTCGCGGTGCAACCGGAAACTGCCGTCGGGCATGCACCCTTCGAGGATGGTGGCGCCCATGTCGCACAGGCTGGACCGTCCCGTCGCGCAGTACCGGCAGGTTCCACAGTTCGGGATGAAGCTGCACACGACGTGATCACCCGGCTTGACCTTGGTGACCCCGGGCCCGACGTCCTCGATGATGCCCGCCCCCTCATGGCCCCCGACAATGGGATACCGCGGCGGCAGATCACCGTCGGTCAAGTGCAGGTCCGAATGGCACAACCCGGCGGCGGTGTACTTGATCAGCACCTCGCCAACACCGGGACCATCGAGGTCGAGCTCCATGATCTCGAACGGTTTCCCCGGCTCCAGCAACACTGCCGCGGTGGTCTTCACCTGCTACTCCTCATCGGTACAGAGCCCCTCACAGGGCGATGTTGACGGATTTGACCTGCGTGTACAGATCCAGCGCAGCACCGCCGAGTTCACGGCCCCAGCCGGACTGCTTGTAGCCGCCGAACGGCATCGCGGTATCGAAACCGTTGTACTGGTTGATCCACACCGAACCCGCCTTGAGTTTCTTGGCAGTCCGGTGCGCCTTGGAGATGTCCTTGGTCCAAATGCCAGCGGCCAGACCGTAGATGCTGTTGTTGGCCGCGGCTATGACACCGTTGTCCGCCTCGAATGGCAGCGCCGTCACCACCGGGCCGAAGATTTCTTCGCGGACCACACTGAACTCGGGTTCGACGTCAACAAACACCGTCGGCTCGACGAAAAACCCGGTCTCGCCCCACCGTTTACCACCGGTCAGCGCCCGCGCGCCATCGGCCAGCCCCTGCCTCAGATAGCCCGTGACCTTGTCGAACTGCTCCTGCGAAATCAGCGGACCAAGTTCGGTCGACGGATCCATCCCCGGACCGATCTTGACCTTGCTCGCCGCTTCGGCCACCGCCCCGGTGAACTCACCGAAGATCGTGTCCTCCACGTAGAGCCGCGTACCCGCGACACAGCACTGCCCGTGGTTGAACAACCAGGCGTTCAGCGAACCCTCCACGGCCAACTCGAAGTCGGCGTCAGCGAAGACCACGTTGGCGCTCTTGCCGCCCAGTTCCAACGAAACCTTCTTCAAGTTGCCTTTGGCCGCATCGACGATCTTCTTACCGACCTCCGTCGAGCCGGTGAACGCGATCTTGTCGACAGCACCGTGCCCGGACAGCGCCGCACCCGCATCCCCGAACCCGGTGACGATGTTGACCACCCCGGGGGGGAACCCAGCTTCCTGGAACACCTCGCCAAGAAGCAATGCGGTCAGCGGCGTCTGCTCGGCGGGTTTGAGGATCACCGTGTTCCCGGCGGCCAGGGCAGGGGCCAGCTTCCACGCCGCCATCAACAACGGGAAATTCCACGGCACGATGAGCCCGCACACACCGACCGGCTCACGCAGCGTGTAAGCGTGAAACTCCCCACCGGGAGAAAACGGCATCGAGACAGTGACGGTGGAACCCTCGATCTTGGTAGCCCAGCCGGCGTAATAACGGAACACATCGGCCGACCACGCGACGTCGACCGCGGTGGCGATCCCCGCCGACTTGCCGTTGTCGAGTGCCTCAAGCTGGCCGAACTCCGCTGCACGGTCACTGAGAATGTCGCCCACCCGCCACAACAAACGTTCACGTTGGTTGGGTTTCATCGCCGGCCACGCACCGGTGTCGAACGCCTCCCGGGCAGCGCGGACCGCCCGATCGACGTCCTCAGCCTGCCCATGGGCGACCTCGGTCAGTACCGCCCCGGTAGCCGGGTCGATGGTGGGGAACGTCTCACCCGACGCCGCGTCCACCCACCGGCCGCCAATCAACAGCTTCTTGCTGCCACGCAGAAACCCGCGAACCTCCGGCAGCACCGGGTGCTCTGTCACAGCTGTCACAGCAATCTCCTTGACAGTAATACCTGTCTCGAACCTCACGGCAGCAGCGCATCGAACGCCGACTGGCACACCGACACCGGGGCCGACACCCACTCACACCGACACCCACTCACGCCGACACCGGGGCCGACTCGACGGCCGGATAGAACTTATCGGCGTGAATACGCGCCCCCGGCAGACCCTTGGCTTCCAGCAGACGCCCGACCGCGTCACACATTTCGGGTGCCCCGCACAGGTAGGCGTCATACAGCGAGGCATCCCGAATATCTTCGGCGATCGCCCGGGTAACCCGGCCCGTGCGGCCATTCGGCGGCAACGCCTCGGCGGTGCCCTGCGACAGACACGGGATGAACTGGAAATCCTTCAACCGCGTCGCCAGTTCAGCCAACTCCTCGACATACACCAGATCACCGCTGCTACGAGCGCCATAGTAGAAGCGGATCGGGACCTCGCAATTCTGATCGGCCGCATCAGACAACATCGACAACAGCGGCGCGATCCCCGAGCCGATCCCGACCGCGATCACCGGGCGACCGCTCTCACGCAGGAACATCGTGCCAAACGGGGCCTCCAGGTGCAGCTCAGACCCCAGCTCGAGCCCGTCGAGCACGGCGCTGAACACCCCATTGGGCACCCGTTTGACACAAAACGTCAGCTCACTTCCCGAACTCGGCGGACTCAGCAGCGAGTACGAACGACGTTCCCCACCATCGAGAGTGAACTCCGCGTACTGGCCCGCCCGAAAACTCAACGGCTCATCCAAAGCCACCCGCAACTCAACCAACCCCGGTGTCAGCGAACGCAACCCCAACACCGTGGCCCGCCGCGGACTGGGCGGTGTCATCGGCGGAAGTGTCTCCACACCGCCATGCTGGTCAATCTCGATCACCAGATCACTCTTGGCGAACGTGCAGCACAGCAAGATCGCCCCATCCTCACGTTCATCACGCGGGATCGCATACACCGACGCCGCCGAATCATCGACGTCACCCTCAAGCAACCAGTGCTTACACGAGGAACAGTTCCCATGCCGACACCCATACTGCAAATTGACGCCGTGATGCAGCGCGGCGGTGAGGATATCTTCGCCCTCACCGACGGGGAACTCCTCCCCCGTCGGTACCAGGGTGACACGTGCCATCAACTATCCGATCAGATCTTCGCCGGTTCAAGTTGCGACATGTCGGCAGTGACCACAAACGCATCATCTTCGACATGCGCCCGCCCGTAATAACTGGACATGCACACCAAAAACCGTGACATCGTCAACGGCTTACCCAGATACTCCTCCACCTCAGCCAGCGGGATACGGATCGTCCCCTCCGTCTCCAGCAGGAAAAACGTACCCCGATCCTGCACCCGAATCCCGGGGCACTCCTCACTCACATAATGCACAGTCGCCTGCGCCTCCTCACTTTTCATCAAGACAAGCCCGATCGTCCTACGCCCGTGTTCCTGGGTGCCGCTCATGACCTCACCCCCGCGGGAACCTGCAGACCGGCCGTCGCCAAGATGTCAGCGGTCGTGCCGACAACCTGCTGTCGGGCCCGTTCTGCGAACCCCGATCCCGCACGAACAGCATCAAAGACCGGCAAGAACGCATCAACAGCCGCCAACGCATCCGGATACCAAGAATCAACCCAACCCTGCATCAACTCACGATTACCCGCAGCCGGCACCGGCCGACCGGAACGATCGCTATCAGCGGTGAGCATCTTGACCAAAGCCTGGGTGGCGGCCCGGTTGCGACGCCGATCGGCCTCCGCGGTCATCTCGATCACCGGGATCACCACATCCCCATGCAGCGGAGCGAAACGCCGAAAGAACTCGCTACCGATCACAGTGGTACACAACGGCTCCACCACCAGGTTCGTCATCACAACCATTTCACCCCAATCACGCAACGACAGCAGCCTCTCCACCAGCCGACGCGCCCCCTGACACGCCGGATCACCGAGCCAGACCCCCGCACCGAGGCCCTCGGTGTAACCCGGTGCCTGCTCATGGAGATCCAAGCTGTACAACGCGATGTCCTGCTGATGACGCAACCGATCCATCCCACTGAACGTATAGGCCATCGACAAAGTGTCCGACAACGCTTCCCGGGTGACAAAGGCATGCGCCTTGAACATCCCCCACTCAAACGACGCCAACGCTTCGTAATAGCGCGACACCAGATCAAGCCACTCCGGCTCAATCTCGGCCAACGCGCCATTGGCCTTCGCCGAGGTGATCGCCCCCTGGATAGACCGCTCCTGCTGGGCCTGCAACTTGATGTACGGACGCTGCCACAAACCAGACGGATCGCGATACTCAAACCAGTTCGGATGCACCAACGCGGTGGTCCGGGCATCCTGACAACCCAAACCATCCGGCCTCAACAGATACCAGCCACCAGAATCAAACTGGCCCAAATCCGGCTGCGTATTGCAGATGACCCCCTCATACTCAGAGAGCCGACGCTTCTGCGGACGAATATAAGTCAAATCCCGGGCCGAATAAAAACCCTCACCCACCGTCTCAGCCTCCACACCCTCCGAAATCAGTTCCGCGCTCATCAGATATCCGCCGCGAATGCATCAGCAGGCAGTGCCTTGAGCGGATCCTGAATGACAAATCCGGTCCGCCGGATATCCTCGATCGTCCACAACCACCGGTCATCGGTGTGCACATGAGGCTGACCCATCAAGGTCCGACCATCCGCGCGCAACAAGCCGTTATCCTCAACGTAGCGGGCCAACTCGACACCATCATTGACCTCCCACCACGTCATACCCGTATGACGCTGCGGCGCCTGCCGGAAGATGTGCTGGCACGCCTCCGAGCAGAAAGCATGCCGCTGGCCGGCCGCATCAACCGACAACCGGACCTCATTGATATCCGGACGCGGGAACACGCACGGCATCTGGCAAACCCGACAAATCGGCGGCATCTCAGAGAACAACTCCAACGCCAAATGACCCTTGCGCGGATCGCCCATCTCACGGTACGCCGTCCAGAACGGGCCGAAATGCCCTTCCCACCCCGGATACTTTTCCTCAAGATAAGCGAAATCCTCATCAGTCATGTAATCCGACCGCCAAGCATGCACCGGCCACAACGCCGCAGACACCATCGCCGCGGAATGCCCGCCCCACTCCACATGCCGCTTCGCATCATGAATCCAGCGCGGCACCTTCAAACCGAACGGCTCCAACCGCTCAATGTAACTACCCGCCCAGTCGTCCCAGAGCCACTGATCCCAATACTCCTTATACGACTTCAACCGAACCTTCGAAAAATAGTCGTAAACCGCCCCCTGGAAATTATCCAGAAAAGCATGCTGACGCCAAAACGCCGTGTCGAAGTCCTCCTGAAGCATCGGCAGGTTCTCCGGCTCGCTCAACACAGCCGCAAGCGTCGAATACCCGTTGGCCATGTGCCGAGCCTCATCAGACTGCACCGACAAAAACACCGACGGCGTCGCCTGATCCCCATTCGCAGCCGCCACCTCAGTCACCGCCACAAACAACGGATTGGTATACGCAGTCTCGGTCACAACCTGCAGATTCAGGGCATTAGTGATCGGATCATCATTCATAAACGCCTCAAACACCGCCCGACCCGGCCGCCCAATCGGATCGGAAGCACGCGTCTGAAACCCCGAGTTGAACCCAGCCGGATCCGGAGCATGCTTAGCGAAATACCGCATCAAGTACGCCTCTTGATTGACATGGCGCACCTCATCGATCATCTGCGCCAGAAAACCCTGACGCAGCTCCGGATTCTCCACCGTATCGACAAGCATCGCAGTGCACTTCATCGCCGCATACTCACCAAAATCGACCAACGACAACACCGGCTTCAGGATCTCCATAAAACGGGGCTCAGCCTGGCCGGAATTGTTCATCCGACTCAACGCATCCTCGAGCGCACCATACTGCCGATCGTCCTTCTCCTCCTCCATCCCGACATAATCCCGGACCAAGGTACGGAACGGATCCTTAGTCTTCGGCGGGATCTTATACTTCGTCGGATACAACGCATCACGCCGAAAATAACTCGGCTCCCAATCGAAGGACTTGATCTTCTCGTGCTGCGTCGTGATCGATGCGGTCATCAATCGCTCCCTTTCATCCATCGCTTCCACCGACTGTGACAACGGCGCCAACCACCGCCGCGTTGAGACCAGCATCACACACAACCCCACAGTCGACTACCTCCGATCGGAGGTCCACCACGCAGCTGACAGCGAACACGAACACGAACACGAACAACTACAGAAGCTACTGTGGAAACATGCCACCTCACCGGCGAGGTCACACCAACCCACACCCACACCCCGCCACCACACAGGTGGTGGGTGCCAGTGGCGGGGTGGTGCGGGTGATGGTCGTCGATGATCATCCGATCGTGCACCTGGGCGTGGAACGTTTGGTCGAGGAAGCGACGAGCGTGCAAATGTGCCGGGGGGCGCGAACCGCAACCGAGGGCGTCGCAGTGGCTGCATCGGAACGACCCGACGTCGTTTTGCTGGATCTGCATCTCCCGGACATGGCTTTGCCGGACGCCGCCGCCGCACTCCGCGGGGCATGCCCCGGAGTGAGGCTGGTGCTGTTCACAGGGGACAGCAAACGCTCGGTCGGGCAGACCGCGGGACTGGTCGGGGTGGATGCGGTGGTCCACAAGGACAACGCCTGCGCAGTACTCATCACAGCAATCACCGAAGTCGCCGCCGGACGACGCTACTGCGACCCCGTCATCAGCTCGGGGGATCCGCTGGCACTCTCGCGGCGCGAGTATCAGGTACTGGAGCGGCTGGCCATGGGGGAGAGCAACGCCGAGATTGCTCAGCAGCTGCGTCTAGCGCCGAACACCGTGAAATCCTACGTCCAATCGCTACTGGCCCACCTCGACGCCCGCAACCGGTTGGACGCGGTGGTCAAGGCGCAACAGGCCGGAATGCTCTAGCTACCGGAACCCACGCCCGCACCGTGCCGCCGCCTTCGTCGTTGCCAACGCACGTCAACTGGCCTCCGACCCGCTCGATGCGCTCAGCCATTGCCCGAAGACCCAAGCCGCGCTCGTCTTGCAGCGTGATGTCGCCGGCCGTTCCGTCGTCGGCCACGGCCATGCCAACACCCTCCTGGGAGGTGTAGAGGCTCACGACCACGGAGTGAGCGCCAGCGTGCTTCTCCACATTGAGCAGGGCCTCGCGGGCGGTCCGCCGCAACACGTCGGTTCGGCCCCTGTCCAGCAGCGGAAGATCGCCCAGTACTACCAATTCCGCTGCGACACCAGTTCGCTCGGAGAAGTCACGACATTCCCCCTGCAAGGCGACTGCGAGTGCCTTGTCCTCGGGTGCTTGATGAAGCGAGTACGTCTGAGCCCGCAGCTCCGAGGTTGCCCGTTCGGTCAAGGCCAAGGCATCGGTCAGCAGTTCCAGCGTGGCATCGGCCCGCGCCTCCGCCGCTGCGCGCGCCGACGTCAACGCCACCCGGAGGCTGAATAACGTCGCGCCAACCGAATCATGCAGCTGTATCGCGAGGCGTTGCCGTTCACTGAAGACCGCGACCTCTGCCATCTCGCGGGCGCTGTCGGCGACTTCCATCGCCACCGCGGTCTGCCGCGCCAAGCCCAGCAGAGCGGTCCGGTCGCCGTCGGTCCACGGAACTGCAGACCGACGGGCCGCGTAGAGCAGCCCGTAGAGCCGGTGGGCGCGCACGATCGGGGCGGCCATCACCGCATGTAAACCCTCCGCCCGAACTCCGTGGTCGAAGTCGTGCGTAATCGCCCTGCTCAAGCAGTAGTCGTCGACCGCCGCGGTCCGACGCAACACCGCTGCCTGACCACCGAGGCCTTCCTGCGGCCCGATCACCAGCCCATTGAGCAACTCAGTACGCCCGCCCACCACGGCGACGACTTCCATCATGTCGTCCTCGGCGATCCGATTCGCTCCGACCGCCAAGTCCGCGCCGAGCACACGGTAAACGATCTCCGCGCCGCGTCGCAGCGCCGCTGTTCTGTCGAGCAGCGAGAGCACCGCGCTGAACTCACCGTCGATACCCAAGACAGCCACGTCGACACCCCCTCTCAAACGGCGGGTAGCCAGCAACCATCACGGTAGCGCCTCGAACCTCCCCGGGGGGACGGTCCGTGTCCTCGATAGGGATCGCGACTACTGGACCGGCAGCTTCAACAGCTTGATTGCCGTGTCTCGCATCTCGACTTTGCGAACCTTACCCGTGACCGTCATCGGAAACTCATCGACAACATGCGCATACCGCGGGATCTTGTAATGCGCTAGCTTCCCCGTGCAGAAACCGCGAAGGTCCTCGCTGGTCAACGGTTGGGCCCCGTCTTTCATGCGGATCCAAGCCATGAGCTCTTCGCCGTACTTCAGGTCTGGCACACCGATCACCTGCGCATCAAGAATTTCCGGATGCGTGTGGAGGAATTCCTCGATCTCACGCGGGTAGATGTTCTCCCCGCCTCGGATCACCATGTCCTTGTTCCGGCCGATGATGCTCACGTAGCCGTCGTCGTCCATGACCGCCAGGTCCCCGGTATGCATCCAGCGAGCATCATCGATCGCCCCGCTCGTCCAGTCCGGTCGTTCCCAATAGCCAAGCATGACCGAGTACCCGCGAGTACAGAGCTCGCCCGGGCTCCCCCGCAACACGGTTGCTCCCGTCTCCGGGTCCACAATCTTGACTTCCAAATGTGGATGTACGGTTCCGACCGTCGACACTCGGCGCTCGATCGTATCGTCGGCTCTGGTCTGGGTGGACACCGGTGACGTCTCGGTCATGCCGTAACAGATCGTTATTTCGGTTATGCCCATCCGGTCGAGGACTTGTCTCATCACCTCCACGGGGCAAGGGGAGCCAGCCATGATGCCGGTCCGCAGGCTGGTCAGGTCGAAGTCCCCGAACCCAGATTCGGCCAATTCCGCGATGAACATAGTCGGGACACCGTACAAGGAGGTGCAACGCTCGGTGGCGACGGCTTGCAGGGTGGTTCGCGATTCGAAGGAGGGTGCTGGGATGACCATGCAGGCTCCGTGGCTCGTTGCAGCGAGGTTGCCCATAACCATGCCGAAACAATGATAAAAGGGCACCGGTATGCAGATCCGGTCCGCCTCGGAATAGCCGCAGAGCTCACCGACGAAAAAGCCGTTGTTCAGGATGTTTCGGTGGCTCAGGGTGGCCCCTTTGGGAAAGCCAGTGGTGCCCGACGTGTATTGAATATTGATCGGGTCGTCGGCGCTGAGTAATTCCGCCGCCATCAACAGCCGACGAGGATCGGCCTTCCGGCCGAGCTCGAGCAGCGCGTCCCAATCCTCACCCCCAAGCAGGACAACGTGTTGGAGCGCATCGCATCGGGGCCGCAACTCGTTGATCATGGCGGAGTAATCCGAAGACTTGAACCGGTCTGCCGCGACCAGCAGGCTGACGCCGGATTGGTTGAGGACATACTCCAGTTCGTGAGCGCGGTACGCGGGATTGATGTTGACAAGTATCGCTCCGACCTTGGCCGTCGCGTACTGAAGGAAGGTCCACTCCGCGCAGTTGGGCGCGAAGATACCCACCCGGTCTCCCTTGGCGATTCCAGTCTCCAACAAGGCTGATGCGACCAAATCGACTTGCCGCGCGAACTCGTGGTAGGTCCAGCGCCTGCCGGTCCAGCATTCGACCAAGGCATCGCGGTCGCCGAACAACCGCGCCGTGCGTTCTAGGTTTTCGCCGATCGTCTCGCGCAGCAAGGGGACATCCGAGTCGCCCGAGGCATAACTGAGCTCATCCGTCATGGTCACCCTCGGTCAGATGCAGATCGGAATGGTACAAACCCGCGGCAACGCATCTGATCAGACTCACTTGGCCAACCCCGCTGCCCTCAGCCCCCGTCCGTGCAAACACCATGGCAACCCCAAATTCCGACATCCATTCGGCAACGACTGCCGATCCACCGGAACCGACATCTTACCGTCCAGCCTTCCACCACCTAGGTTGTAAACAGTTGGCAGCAGTTTCTCACGAACTGAGCGGCCGACCCCAAGAAACTGCATTTCACTGGCCCAACGGAACCTGCCCACCTGAATGAGGCACCGTTGCGCTGGAGACTGTCAAGTTAACGGTGGAACTGGATAGTCTGGTCTGGTACCGGATAGCAGAGAAGGGGTGCGATGAAGGCGTTGGTGTATCACGGGCCGGGCGTGAGGTCGTGGGAATCAGTTCCCGACCCCACCATCGACAAGCCGACCGATGCGGTGCTACGGGTGGATGCGGTCACGATATGTGGCACCGATCTGCACATCTTGGGCGGCGATGTTCCCGACGTAGCGCCCGGCACAATCCTCGGTCACGAGGCGGTGGGCACCGTCACCGCGATCGGGTCGGGCGTGCAAACCCTTGCTGTTGGCGATCGGGTGTTGGTGTCTTGCATTAGCTCGTGTGGTAGCTGCCGGTATTGCCGCCACGGCAGCTACGGGCAATGTCTGGGCGGGGGCGGCTGGATCCTGGGTCACCTGGTCAACGGCACGCAGGCCGAGTACGTGCGGGTGCCGTTCGCCGACAACTCCACCCATAAGGTGCCCGACGGGGTCAGCGACGAGCAGATGATCGTGCTCGCCGATATCCTGCCCACCGCCTACGAGGTCGGGGTCCTGAACGGCGGGGTCCAACCAGCCGACGTGGTGGCCATCATCGGCTCCGGCCCGATCGGATTGGCCGCGATCATGACCGCGAAGTTGTTCAGTCCCAGCCGGATCGTGGCGATCGACCTGGCCGACTCCCGGTTGAAGGCCGCGCTCGAGTTCGGAGCCGACGTGGCGGTCAACAGCAGCGTCGATGACCCCGCAGAGGTCATCGCCGGGCTGACCGGCGGGCTGGGTGCCGACGTCGTGATGGAGGCGGTCGGCCAGCCGCAGACCTTCGAGCAGGCCGTGACGTTGGTCCGCCCCGGCGGCCACGTCGCCAACCTCGGCGTGCACGGCCAACCAGCAACGCTGCACCTGGAAGACATCTGGATCAAGAATCTCACCATCACCACCGGACTGGTCGATACGTTCTCCACACCAACCTTGGTCGAACTAGTCGCTAGTGGCCGACTCGACACCGCTTCGATGATCACCCACCGGTTCGTCCTCGACGAGTTCGACACCGCCTATGACGTATTCGCCCGGCCCGCGGACACCGCAGCGCTGAAGGTGCTGCTCACCGCGTCGAGCTGACAACACCTGTCCAACTGCGGTCTAGTTCCCTGGCCGAACTGTTGTGATGCTGCGCAGACCGGCGACACGGATGGAACAGCGCGGCGCGCGCTACGGCCTGCAGCCGATGTACGAAGGCGGCGGGATGGCCGAACGGCGGTGATTTCGGCGCGCTTACGTTCGCACAGCGGTGACGAGCGCGCCGAAATCGCGGAGTTCAGGCGCGCTGCAGCTCGAACAGCGGGATGACCCGGCTGGTGTTGGCCTGGTAGTCACCGAAGGTCGGGGCAAGCTCGACGAGCTTCGGATAGGTCGCATCGCGCTCGTCGGCGGGCAGCTCACGGGCCACCACGTCATAGGAATCGGTACCGACCTCGACGTGGGCCCGCGGGTTGGCCCGCAGGTTGTGCACCCAGTGCGGGTTGGTGTCGGCTCCGGCCTTGGAGCCGACGATGATCATCTTGCCGTCGATCGTCAGGTAGGCCAGCGGGCTCAGCCGCGGCTGGCCGGACTTAGCGCCCGTCGTGGTGAGCAGCAGCAGGGTCGCACCCTCGAACGGGCCGCCCACGACGCCGCTGTTGGCGCGGAACTCCTCGATGATGACGTTGTTGAATGCGTCCAGGCTGGCCTTGTCGGTGAAATCGGTCATGCCTTCTCAAGCTTCTCCGGCTTGGCGTCTATTCCGGACTCCTTGCGCTGCTGGGCGGTGATCGGCGCGGGCGCGTCGGTCAGCGGGTCGACGCCGCCGCCGGACTTCGGGAAGGCGATCACGTCGCGGATCGAGTCCGCGCCGAACAGCAGCGCGGTGATCCGGTCCCAGCCGAAGGCGATGCCGCCGTGCGGCGGTGCGCCAAAGGTGAACGCGTCCAACAGGAATCCGAACTTCTCCTGCGCCTCGGCGTGATCGATACCCATCACCGCGAACACCTTCTCCTGAACGTCGCGGCGATGGATACGGATCGAACCGCCACCGATCTCGTGGCCGTTGCAGACGATGTCGTAGGCGTCGGCCAGCACCGCACCCGGGTCGGTGTCGACCGAACCCTGGAACTCGGGCTTGGGCGAGGTGAACGCGTGGTGCACCGCGGTCCACGCACCCGACCCGACCGCCATGTCGCCGGCGGCGGTCGCATCGCCGGCCGGTTCGAACAGCGGCGGGTCGACGATCCACGTGAAGGCCCACGCCGTCGGATCGATCATGTCCAACCGCTTGGCGATCTCACCGCGGGCCGCGCCCAGCAGGGCACGTGACGTCTTCGCCGGACCGGCCGAGAAGAACACGCAGTCCCCCGGCTTGGCGCCGACCTGGGCGGCCAGCCCCTCACGCTCGGCGTCGGAAAGATTCTTGGCGACCGGCCCGGACAGCGCGCCGTCCTCCCCGACCAGGACGTAGGCCAGACCCCGATGGCCGCGCTGCTTGGCCCACTCCTGCCAGCCGTCGAGCGTGCGGCGCGGCTGCGAGGCGCCGCCGGGCATCACCACGGCCCCGACGTAGGGCGCCTGGAACACCCGGAACGAGGTGTCGGCGAAGTACTCGGTGCACTCGACGAGTTCCAGGCCGAAGCGCAGATCCGGCTTGTCCGAACCGAACCGGCGCATCGAGTCGGCGTAGGTCATCCGCGGGATCGGCCGCGGCAGGTCGTAGCCGATCAGCGCCCACAGCGCGGCCAAGATCTCCTCGGCGACCGCGATCACGTCGTCGGAGCTGACGAAGCTCATCTCCATGTCGAGCTGGGTGAACTCGGGCTGGCGGTCGGCGCGGAAGTCCTCGTCGCGATAGCAGCGCGCGATCTGGTAGTAGCGCTCCATGCCGGCCACCATCAGCAGCTGCTTGAACAGCTGAGGGCTCTGCGGCAGCGCGTAGAACGAGCCGGGCTGCAACCGAGCGGGCACCAGGAAGTCGCGCGCGCCCTCCGGTGTGGAGCGGGTCAGCGTCGGCGTCTCGATCTCGACGAAGTCGTGGCCGGCCAGCACCGAGCGGGCCGCCGCGTTGACCTTCGAGCGCAACCGGATCGCGTCACCGGGACCGCCCTCGCGCCGCATGTCGAGGTAGCGGTACTTCAGGCGGGCTTCCTCGCCGGCCGGCTCGTCGAGCTGGAACGGCAGCGGCGCGCTTTCGCCCAGCACTGTCAGCGACGTGGCGTTGACCTCGATCTCGCCGGTGGGGATCTCGGCGTTGGCGTTGCCCTCCGGGCGGATCTCGACCACACCTTCGACGGCGACGCAGAATTCCGCGCGCAACCGGTGCGCCTGGGCCAGGACGTCGGACTCGCGGAACACCACCTGTGCCACGCTCGGACCACTTCCCGGGTCGCTGTGCTCCTGCCCTCCGGCGCCATCCCGTAGGTCGATGAAGATCACGCCGCCGTGGTCACGGCGCCGCGCGACCCAGCCGGCCAGGGTGACCCGCTGCCCGGCGTCGGTGGTACGCAACGAACCGGCGGCATGACTGCGCAGCACTGGATGACTCCTGGGATTGAAGAATTGGGGACGCTCAGTCTATGAGGTCGGCGCTTCGCCTGATCAGTACAGGCCCGCCCACGCCGAACGGCGGGCCGAATCCGGGTCGCGCACAGACACGTCGCGGGCCGAGCCGATGACGCGCGTGGTGCGGCTGCCGCTGTCGTAGCGCGGCCAGTCGTCGAGTTCGGTGGTGGCGAAGTCGAGCCAGGTGCGCTGCATGCGGCGACCCACCGACGGCAGCACGCGCTGGCCCAGCGGATGCAGCTTGCGGCCGACGAAGGAGCCGTAGCTGTGCTGGATGTGCACGATCTCGCTGCCGTGGGTGGCGCCTAGTCCGAGCGCGCGCAGATGCCAGGCGGCGTGGTCGAAGCGGTAGACGTGAGTGGGTGCGTGCGCGCTGTACGCATCGGCGAAGGCCCATGTCGGCGCGCCGAACATGACGTCGGAGCCGATCGCGATCAGAGCCCGCCGCCGCGGATAGTCCGGGTAGGCGGCCAGCACCCGCCCGCGCGCCTCGGGGGCAATTCGCTCGAAGAAATCGTCGATTCCGGCGACGGTGGTCGGCAGCATCGGCGGCTTGGAGAAGGCGAACATCGACGCCTCGTGAGTGTTGGTGCCCACGATCAGCGGGACCGCGTTCACCGCACCGGCGCGGGCCGCCTCGATGGGGTGGCGCGGGAGCAGGTCGACACCGTAGGTCAGCCCGTAGGCCAGCGTCGGCGAGGTCGCCGCGCTGCGGCGCTGGATCTCCCCAGCCGCGCGACGCAACGTGCGCTGCGGCAGGCCGGCCAGCTCGGCGGGCGGCACCCCGACCAGGTCGACGAACTCGCGCGCCCGCCGCGCGCGGGTTTCGCGGTCGGCGATCAGCGGAAGTGCCGGGCTCTGCGCGATCGCCCGGGCGAAGAGACCGTCGGCGGCCGGACTGGCCAGCAACGCCAGCACCGAGGTCGCACCGGCCGACTCGCCGAAGATGGTGACACGGGCCGGGTCTCCGCCGAAGGCGGCGATGTTGTCACGTACCCACCCCAGCGCGGCGAGCTGGTCGCGGAGGCACAGGTTGTCGGCGAATCGCGGGCCCAGATCACCGAGTTCGAACCCGCCGAACACACCCAGCCGATAGGTCACGTTGACCACCACGACGTCGCCGTTGGCGGCCAGCCGAGAGCCGTTGTAGAGCTGCAGCTGGCCGGCGCCGTATACGAACGCGCCGCCGGGAATCCAGACCATCACCGGCAGCAACGTTCCCGGCTCGCGGCGCGGCGACCACACGGTGACGGTCAGGCAGGCCTCGTCGCGAATCTTCGGGTCGTCGCGGCCGCCGCCGACGAAGGACCGGCCCTGCGGCGGCACCGGCCCGTGCTCGATCGCGTCGCGCACCCCGTCCCACGGTTGCAGCGGCGCGGGCGCCTGGAATCGGCGATCACCGACCGGCTGCTCGGCGTAGGGCACCCCTCGCCAGACCCGCACACCGCCGTCGGTGGCGCCGCGCAGCGCACCTAGCGTCGTGTGAGCCACGGTCGACGGATCGACTACGACGGACACGAGCGAATCGTAGTGTGGCAAGCTGAACGCGGCTGTTTGCCCACATGAAGGGTCAATCTCGAGGAGCGGTGATGACCTTCAACGAAGGTATGCAGATCGACACGAGCACCACCTCGACCGGTGGCGGCGGTTCCGGTCGCGGCATCGCCATCGGCGGCGGCGTCGGTGGTCTGGTCATCGTGCTTCTGGCCCTGTTCCTCGGCGTCGATCCCGGCCAGGTGGTCAGCCAGCAACCGGCGCTGCCACCCGGCGCCGAGCAGTCAAGCTACGACCTGAGCAAGTGCAAGACGGGCGCCGACGCCAACAAGTACGTTGAGTGCCGCGTGGTGGCCACCGGCAACTCCGTGGACGGCGTGTGGGAGCAGCTGCTGCGCGGCTACAGCCGCCCGAAGATGAAGCTGTTCAAGGGCTCGGTCCAGACCGGCTGCGGCCCGGCCACCAGCGACGTCGGCCCGTTCTACTGCCCCGTCGACCGCACCGCCTACTTCGACACCGACTTCTTCGACGTCCTGAAGAACCAATTCGGTTCCAGCGGTGGGCCGTTGGCGCAAGAGTACGTGGTCGCCCACGAGTACGGCCACCACGTCCAGAACCTGCTCGGCGTGCTCGGCAGGGCACAGCAGGGCGCGCAGGGCGCCACCGGCAACGGCGTGCGCACCGAACTGCAAGCCGACTGCTACGCCGGCGTGTGGGCGCACTACGCGGCGATCACCAAACAGCCCGGCACCGACGTGACCTATCTGGAACCGCTGAGCGACAAGGACATTGCCGATGCATTGTCCGCGGCGGCATCGGTGGGCGATGACCGCATCCAGAAGCAGGCCACCGGGCGGATCAACCCCGAGCAGTGGACGCACGGCTCGTCAGCCGAGCGGCAGAAGTGGTTCACCGTCGGATACCAGACCGGTGACGCGAACCAGTGCGACACCTTCAAAGCGCGCGATCTGGGCTGAGGCAACAGGCGGGCCTCGACTTGGGACTGGCGATCGCCTAACGACGCTCCGTCGACATCGAGTCGCGCTCGTACCGTTCAACGAGGTCAAACGCGGCCGTGGGGAGCCGGCACTAGAACAGGCTGAGCTGCCGTTCGGCGACGCGCGGCTGCGGCACGGGTGCCGCCGACGCGAACGGCCGGTGGTCGCCGGCCAGCCGGTACTTGGCGATCAGCGGAGCAGCGCGGCGGCGCAGCATCTCGCGGTAGTCGGCGGGGTCGGCGCTGCGGCTGTACAACCGGCGGTAGTCGGCGACGAGTGCGGGATGCGAGCGGGCCAGCCAGCTCATGAACCAGCCCCTGGTAGAACCGCGCAGGTGAAGACCGAACACGGTCACCCCGGTGGCGCCGGCCGCGGCGATCTGACCGAGCAGGTGGTCGAGGTGCTCGACGGAGTCGGTCAGGTGCGGAAGCACGGGCGCCACCATGACATGACAGTCCAGCCCGGCGTCGCGAACGGCGGTGATCAGGCTCAGCCGGGCCTGCGGTGACGGGGTCCCCGGCTCGACGTCGCGGTGCAGGTCGGCGTCGCCGACGGCCAGCGAGATCGCGACGGAGGCCGGAACCTGTTGTGCTGCATCGGAAATCAGCGGCAGATCGCGGCGCAGCAACGTGCCCTTGGTCAGGATCGACAACGGTGTCCCGGATCCGGCGAGCGCCGTGACGATGCCGGGCATCAGTTCGTAGCGGCCCTCGGCCCGCTGGTACGGATCGGTGTTGGTGCCCAGCGCGACGGTGTCGCGGCGCCAGGACGGCCGGGCGAGTTCGCGGCGCAGGACGTCGACGATGTTGGTCTTGACGACGATCTGGCTGTCGAAGTCACCGCCCGCATCGAACTCCAGGTATTCGTGGGTGGGACGGGCGAAGCAGTACCGGCAGGCGTGCGCACAGCCGCGGTAGCCGTTGACGGTGTACTGGAAGGGCAGCATCGCGGCGGCGGGGATCTTGTTCAGCGCCGACTTGCACAACACCTCGTGGAAGGTGATGCCCTCGAACTGCGGGGTGCGCACGGCCCGTACGAAACCGATGCGCTGCAGACCGGGCAGGGCGCCGTCGTCGACCCTGATCCCCTGGTCCGACCATCGCACACCGCTATTCGAACTCATATTCGATGGCTTGTCAACGGTCCGTCAGTCGTCGAGTTCCCCGGCGATACCCCGTTCCAACGCGCCGCGGGTGCGATCCGGCAGCACGATCAGGCCGTCGAGTTCCCCGCAGGCCAGGTCGTAGGCATGTTCGCGCTCCTGCGGGGTGGCGCCGCGATCCGAGGCCACCCGCAGCAGGCTCTGGGCACGAGCCACCCGCTGCTGCTCCTCGCGGCTGAAATCGCCGCGCCGGCGGCGCACCGCCTCGGTCTCGGCGGCGTTGAACGCCGTTACATAGGCCTCGACTGCGTCGAGGTAATGCCTCGCCGCCGCGGGATCGTCGAGCAGGTCCTCGGCTTTGGCCGGGCGCAGCAAATCGGCGCGCAGCTTGGCCCGGTGGAAGGCCACCGTCGACGGATCGCGCATGTCGGTCATCACCGGGAAGTCCAGCAGTTTGGCGGCGTCGAGCTCGTAGTCCAGCCAGCGGGAGTCGGTGCGGCTGTGTTCGTCGAGCACCCGGGTGATCGTGCGCCACTGCGCTGCTTGGCTTTTCGGGCCGTCGCGACGGATCGGCTCGACGACGGGTTCGGTCCGGGTCTCCCCCTGACGCCTGGAGACGGCCGAGATACCCCTCACGGCGGCGTAGATGGCGCCGGCCAACGGCACGAGCACGAGCAGCAGCTCGACCAGCCGGAAGATCATGCCCACACCGTCAGGATGCCACCACGCGGTGTTGGCATGATTGCCGTCATGGCCGTCACCTCCGCGACCGAGCTGCTCTTCTCCTACGGAACGCTGCGCCAGCGCGAGGTGCAGCTGACCACGTTCGGCCGTGCGCTCGACGGCCGTCCGGACGCGATCGTCGGCTTCGAGCTCGACTACGTCACGATCACCGACCCGCATGTCATCGCGACCAGCGGCAGCGACCGCCACCCGATCCTCAAGCCCGGAACGGGGGCCGTCGAGGGCACCGTCTTCGCGATCACCCGGGAGGAACTGGCCGCCGCCGACGATTACGAGGTCGACGACTACGTGCGCATCGCGGTGCCGCTGCGCTCCGGGCGCACGGCGTGGGTGTACGTGTTCGCCGACGAGTAGCTCAGTGCCGGGCCGTCACCACTTGGACAGCAAGCACTGCGGGCTGTAGGGGGCATCCTGGGCGATGGCGACCTGGCCGTCGACGTTGATCTCGCAGTGCGCGTTCGGGGCCGCCTGACCACCGCGGGTGGTGCTGCTGACCTGCAAGAATGCCCACTGCGGGTCGGCGAAGGTGGTCGAGAACGTCCACGGCGCATCCGGCGTGACGGTGATGGTCTCGCGCTTCATGAAGGAATACGAGTCGGCGTTGAAGGCGTCCTTGCTCGGCGGCTGGGCGGTCAGATAGGTCACGGTGAATTCCGCGGGACCGGCCGTCGAGAGGGTATAGGTCACCTGGCCCGGAGCAGTCGGATCCGCGCTCGAAATGGCGTGCGTGGCCGCCACACCGGCGGCCGCCATCACCAGCGCCGCCCCAACCCTTGCTGTCACTGTTCGCATGTCAGCCATATCGACCACGCTACCGACCGCGTTACCGATCCCGGCCACCGGATCCGTCCAGCGAACGGCAGGTTAATGCCGGTGCCTCCCTGCTGGTTTCGCTGGCGATGGGGTTCGCCGTTGGCGGCCTGCTCGGAGTTCTGCTGGAAGTCACGCTGATCCAACCGATGTATGACCGGCCGCTGGTCGTGTGATCGCGGCTCCCGCGCTCGCCGCCGGAATGCTGACCGGCGCCCCGGTGCGGGCGGTGACCCGGCGGTGCGTTCTCAGCCCAGTTTTGAAAGCACTTCGGCCACAACCGAATCCGCGGGCACGTCGACCTGTTCGCCGGTGGACAGGTCCTTGATGCCGATGGTGCCCGCATCGATGTCGCGGTCCCCGGCAACCAGTGCGATGCGGGCGCCCGAGCGGTCGGCCGCCCGCATGGCGCCCTTGATCCCTCGGTCGCCGTAGGCCAGGTCGACGCGCACCCCGGCCCACCGAAGGCTCGCGGCCACCTTGGCGAGCTCGAGCTTGGCCTGCTCGCCCAGCGGAACACCGAATACCTCGCAGCGAGTGGTGGTGCCCACCGTCTTGCCCTCGGCCCGCAGCGCCAGCATCGTGCGGTCCACGCCCAGACCGAAGCCGATGCCCGACAGGTCCTGGCCGCCGAGCTCACTCATCAGCCCGTCGTAGCGGCCCCCGCCCCCGATCCCGGACTGCGCGCCGAGGCCGTCGTGGACGAACTCGAAGGTGGTCTTGGTGTAGTAGTCCAGGCCGCGCACCATCCGCGGGTTGATGACGTAGGGCACCCCGAGCGCGTCAAGGTGGGCCAGCACCGTCGCGAAGTGCTGCTTGGCGGCATCGGAAAGGTGGTCGAGCATCACCGGCGCATCAGCCATCATCTCCCGCATGTGCGGGCGCTTGTCATCGAGGACCCGGAGCGGGTTGATCTCGGCGCGCCGCCGGGTTTCGTTGTCCAGATCCAGCTTGAACAGGAAGTTCTGCAGCAGCTCGCGGTACTGCGGCCGGCAGGTGTCGTCGCCCAGCGAGGTGATCTCCAGCCGGAAGCCGTCGAGTCCCAGCGAGCGGTACCCCGCGTCGGCGACGGCGATCACCTCGGCGTCCAGCGCCGGATCGTCGACACCGATCGCCTCCACCCCGACCTGCTGCAGCTGCCGGTAGCGGCCTGCCTGCGGGCGCTCGTAGCGGAAGAACGGGCCGGCGTAGCACAACTTGACCGGCAGGGCGCCGCGGTCCAGTCCGTGCTCGATGACCGCGCGCACGACGCCCGCGGTACCCTCGGGCCGCAGCGTCACCGACCGGTCGCCGCGGTCGGCGAAGGTGTACATCTCCTTGGACACCACGTCGGTGGACTCGCCCACACCACGGGCGAACAGCGCGGTGTCCTCGAAGATCGGCAGCTCGATGTCGCCGTAGCCGGCGCGGCGCGCGGCGGTCAGCAGACCGTCGCGGACGGCGACGAACTCCGCGGACTCGGGCGGCAGGTAATCGGGGACACCCTTGGGTGCCTGAAATTCGCTCACAGGGTCAGACCTTCGAGGAACGGGTTGGTGCGGCGCTCGAGACCGATGGTGGTCGATTCACCGTGTCCCGGTAATACCAGGGTGTCGTCGTCGAGCACCAGCAGTTTTTCGACGATCGAGCCCAGCAGTGCGTTGCCGCTGCCGCCGGGGAGGTCGGTGCGGCCGACCGACTGCTTGAACAGGGTGTCACCGGTGAACGCATGGTTCTCCACCCGGAACACCACCGACCCTCGGGTGTGCCCGGGCGTGTGGTCGACGGTGACAGCGACGTCGCCGAAATCGAGGACCGCGCCGTCGCGGTCGAGTTCGACCACCCGCTGGGGCTCGCGGAACAGCGCGCTCAGTGCCATCTGGCCCACGCGCGGGCCGAAGCCACGAATCGGGTCCGAGAGCATGTGGCGGTCCTCGGGGTGGATGAACGCGGGGCAGCCGTAGGTGTCGGCCACCTTCTGCGCCGACCAGATGTGGTCGATGTGGCCGTGGGTCAACAGCACCGCCGCCGGGGTCAGCCGGTTCTCGTCGAGGATGCGCCGCAACGTCCCCATCGCGCGCTGACCGGGGTCGACGACGACGGCGTCCGACCCCTTGCGCGGGGCCAGCACGTAGCAGTTGCACGCCAACATGCCGGCCGGGAACCCGGTGAGCAACACGTTGTCCAGTCTCCCATCCCCGGTTCGTGTGGGTCGCGCCCCCTCGGCTCAGGATTAGCTGGCACACTCGGTGCCGACTTATCCCCACCGACTGCAGGACTCGGAGGCTCACCGCGGTGCCCACCAACGAACAGCGACGTGCGACGGCCAAGCGCAAACTCGAGCGGCAGCTGGAGCGCCGCGACCAACAGGCCAAGCGACGTCGCCTGATGGCCATCATCGGCGGCATCTTGGTGATCGCCGCCGCCGTCGCGCTGGTGGCCACGTTCGTCCTGACCGACAAGGACAAGTCGGGTAGCACCGTGTCGTCGGCCGGCAGTGCAGCCCCCTCGGCCTCCGGCGGTCCGACGTCGGCCCCGCCGGCCAACGGGCAGCTGCCGCCGTTCACGGCCTCGGCCGACCTGGGCGCCAACTGCCAGTACCCGGCATCGCCGGAGCCGGCCAGCAAGCAGGTCGCCCCGCCCAACAGCGGCAAGGTGCCCACCGACCCGGCCACGGTGAGCATCAGCATGACCACCAACCAGGGCAACATCGGGTTGATCCTGGACAACGCCAAGGCGCCGTGCACCGTCAACAGCTTCGCCAGCCTGGCCCAGAAGGGCTTCTTCACCGACACCCCGTGCCACCGGCTGACCACCTCGCCGTCGCTGTCGGTGCTGCAGTGCGGCGACCCCACCGGCAGCGGTTCGGGCGGCCCGGGCTACCAGTTCGCCAATGAGTACCCCACCGACCAGTACCCCAAGGGTGATCCCGGTCTGCAGCAGCCGGTGACCTACCCGCGCGGCACGCTGGCCATGGCCAACGCCGGCCCGGACACCAACGGCAGCCAGTTCTTCCTGGTCTACAAGGACTCGCAGCTCCCGCCGAACTACACGGCGTTCGGCACCATCGACGCGACCGGTCTGGCGACCCTGGACAAGATCGCCGCGGGCGGTGTGGCCGGCGGCGGCCGGGACGGCAAGCCGACGACCGACGTCCAGATCAAGTCGGTGCTCCTTGACTGACCGGCGATGACCCAACCGCCGTACTCCCCGCCACCGCCGCCCTACGGTGCGCCGTACGGCCCGGGCCCCTACCCGTATCCGGCACCGCCGCAGACCAATGGCATGGCGATCGCCTCGCTGGTGTGCGCGTTCGTGTTCGCACCGCTGGGCATCGTGTTCGGGCACATCTCGCTGTCACAGATCAAGCGCACCGGCGAGGAGGGCCGCGGCCTCGCGATGGCCGGGCTGGTGATCAGCTATCTGGTGACCGCGTTGACGATCGTGGCCCTGGTGCTCGGCGTGGCGCTGTTCTCGTGGATGGCCCGAGTCCTCAGGGAGGAGGCCGCACGCAACGACGGTGCGGGCATTCCGAGCAGCCCCCGGGTCCCCGGCGGGGACCGGCTGCCGGCGTTCAACCCGCCGGCCGGCCTCGGCGCCAACTGCACCTACCCGGCGACCATCACACCGGCCGACAAACCCGCCAAGCCGCCGCGTACGGGCAAGGTCCCCACCGCCCCGGCGACCGTGAACGCCACCATGACCACCAACGACGGGGCGATCGGCCTGCAACTGGACAACGCCAGGGCACCGTGCACCGTCAACAGTTTCGTCAGCCTCGCCCAGCAGGGCTACTTCGACAACACCCCGTGCCACCGGCTCACCGCGTCGGCGGCGCTGGCGGTGCTGCAGTGCGGTGACCCGACGGGCACCGGTCGCGGTGGGCCGGGCTACCGCTTCGCCAACGAGTACCCCACCAACCAGTACCGGCCGTTCGACCCGGCACTGCAGCAGGCTGTGCGGTATCCGCGAGGCTCGCTGGCGATGGCCAATGCCGGACCGGATTCCAACGGCAGCCAGTTCTTCATCGTCTACCGCGACTCGATGCTGCCGCCGACGTACACGGTGTTCGGCACGGTCGACAGCACCGGCCTGGCCACTGTCGACAACATCGCCGAGGCCGGCATCACCGGAGACCCTGACGACGAGAAACCCAAGAAAGCGGTGACCGTCACCTCGGTCCGGCTGGATTGAGCGCAGTTCGGCGCCCAGCCCCGCCGCCGCGCCGGTGATCAGTGTCGCCTCGGTTCAGGCCGCGCTTGTCACGCGGTAGACGTCGTACACACCCTCGACGTTACGGACGGCGTTGAGGACGTGCCCGAGGTGCTTGGGGTCGCCCATCTCGAAGGTGAACCGGCTGATGGCCACCCGGTCGTTGGAGGTGGTCACCGACGCCGAGAGGATGTTCACCCGTTCGTCGGCAAGGACCCGGGTTACGTCGGACAGCAACCGGTGCCGGTCGAGTGCCTCGACCTGGATGGCGACCAGGAACACCGATGTCGGCGACGGTGCCCAGGTGACCTCGATGATGCGTTCGGACTGCTGTTGCAGCGATGCGGCGTTGGTGCAATCGGTGCGGTGCACGCTGACCCCGCCGCCGCGGGTGACGAACCCCATGATGTTGTCGCCGGGAACCGGCGTGCAGCACTTGGCCAGTTTGGTCAATACTCCCGGAGCGCCCGGCACCGCGACACCGGTGTCATCGATGCTCCGCTGGCGCACCGGCGTGGTGGCGGGCGTATACCGTTCGGCCAGTTCATCTTCGGCGCTGTCGGTGCCGCCGAGCTGGGCCAGCAGCCGCTGCACCACGTGCCGCGGCGAGACGTGGCCCTCCCCCACGGCGGTGTAGAGGGACGACACGTCGGCGTAGCGTAGTTCATGCGCGAGCGCCGACATCGCCTCACCGTTGACCAGGCGCTGCAACGGAAGTCCGCCGCGGCGCACCTCGCGGGCGATGGAGTCCTTGCCTGCTTCGAGTGCCTCCTCGCGGCGTTCCTTGGCGAACCACTGCCGGATCTTGGCCTTGGCGCGCGGGGACACCACGAAGCCCTGCCAGTCCCGTGAGGGTCCGGCGTTGGGCGCCTTAGAGGTGAAAACCTCGACCACTTCCCCGTTTTCGAGCTTGCGCTCCAGAGCAACCAGCCGGCCGTTGACCCGGGCGCCGATGCAGCGGTGGCCGACCTCGGTGTGCACGGCGTAGGCGAAGTCCACCGGGGTCGACCCGGCCGGAAGGGTGATCACGTCGCCCTTGGGGGTGAACACGAAGATCTCCCGGACCGCGAGGTCGTAGCGCAGCGACTCGAGGAACTCGCCGGGGTCGGCGGCCTCCCGCTGCCAGTCGAGCAGCTGGCGCATCCAGGCCATGTCGTCGATCTCGGCCGCGGCATGAGGATGCGGAACACCGTTGCGGCCCTTGGCTTCCTTGTAGCGCCAGTGCGCGGCGATGCCGTATTCGGCGGTGCGGTGCATTTCGCGGGTGCGGATCTGCACCTCCAGCGGCTTGCCCTCCGGGCCGACCACCGTGGTGTGCAGCGACTGGTAGACGCCGTAGCGGGGCTGGGCGATGTAGTCCTTGAACCGGCCGGGCATCGGCTGCCATAGCGAATGAACAACGCCCACGGCGGCATAGCAGTCGCGGATCTCGTCACACAGGATGCGCACACCGACCAGGTCGTGGATGTCGTCGAAGTCGCGGCCCTTGACGATCATCTTCTGGTAGATCGACCAGTAGTGCTTGGGCCTGCCCTCGACGGCCGCGTTGATCTTCATCCCGCTCAGCGCGGCGTTGATCTCGGCGCGCACCTTGGCGAGGTAGGTGTCGCGCGAGGGCGCCCGGTCGGCGACCAGGCGGACGATCTCGTCGTAGCGCTTGGGATGCAGGATCGCGAAGGACAAGTCCTCCAGCTCCCACTTGACCGTGGCCATCCCCAGTCGATGCGCAAGGGGCGCAATGACTTCCAGCGTCTCGCGGGCCTTGCGGGCCTGCTTCTCGGGCGGCAGGAAACGCATGGTGCGCATGTTGTGCAGTCGGTCGGCCACCTTGATGACGAGCACCCGGGGGTCGCGGGCCATCGCGATGATCATCTTGCGGATGGTCTCGCCCTCGGCGGCGCTGCCCAGCACCACCTTGTCCAGTTTGGTGACGCCGTCGACGAGGTGGCCTACTTCCTCCCCGAAGTCGGCGGTCAGCGCGTCGAGCGTGTAGCCGGTGTCCTCGACGGTGTCGTGCAGCAGCGCGGCCACCAGCGTGGTGGTGTCCATGCCGAGTTCGGCCAGGATGTTGGCCACGGCCAGCGGATGGGTGATGTAGGGGTCACCGGAGCGGCGAAGTTGGTCGGCGTGCTTGAGCTCGGCCACCTCGTAGGCGCGCTGCAGGATCGCCAGGTCGGCCTTCGGATAGATCTCGCGGTGCACGGCGACCAGCGGCTCGAGTACTGGGTTGACGGTGCTGCGCTGGGCGGTCATCCGGCGTGCCAGCCGGGCGCGGACCCGCCGCGACGCGCTGCTGGAGGTCCTCGGGGTTTCCGCACGCGGCTCGACCGGCGGGATCTCGGCGACCGGCAGGGGCTGGACCGCCGCGCCGCTGCCCGGTTCGTCCGCCATGGTCACCTCCTCGCATGCGCACGCCCTCGTAGAGCGAGGATATCGCCTCTAGACGGCGTGCAGGCTGCTCACCGGCAGCGGGGCCACCTTGGCGCGCCCGCCGAGGGCGGACAGCTCCAGCACCACCGCCGCCACGGGCACCTTGGCGCCGGCAGTGACCAGCAGGTCGCGGGCGGCGGCCACGGTGCCGCCGGTGGCCAGGACGTCATCGACGATGACGACCCGGCGCCCGGTCAGATCGATGCCGTGGGCCGGGATCTCCAGCGTCGCCGTGCCGTATTCCAGGTCGTAGGTCCGCCGGTGCACCGGTGGCGGCAGCTTGCCGCCCTTACGGACGGCCAGCACACCGATACCGAGCCGGTGGGCCACCGCGCCGCCGAGCAGGAAACCCCGGGCGTCGATACCGGCCACCAGGTCGGCACCCTCGGCGATCTCGGCCAGCGCGCCGGTGACCACGGCGAAGCCGTGGGTGTCGGCCAGCACCGGGGTGAGGTCCTTGAACTGGATGCCCGGCTCGGGAAAGTCGGACACCTCGCGGGTCAGCGAGGCGATGACGTCGGCGACCGACCCGGTGGAACTCATCGTTCGTACACCCATCGGTCCATGTTCCAGGCCGCGCCCCACTTGGTCGGATTGCCTTCCACGGCATACATCTTCTTCGAGGCGATCACCGTGCGCTGCTGACGGTACAGCGGCAGCGTCGGCATCTCGCCCCAGAGGATCGGCGAGCTGTCGCCGAGCAGCCGGGCCTGTTCCTTGGGATCGGTGGTGACCGCCAGCGCGGCGATGATCCCGTCGATCTGCGGGTTGGAGTAGCCGGGCAGGTTGTTGCCGTTGCCGGTGTGCAGCGCGTAGGCGTCCATCACCGAAGATCCGGTCGATCCGCTGCCGGTCGCGCCGCCGGTGCTGGCCAGCAGCGCGTCGATCTGGCCATCGCGCAGTGTCTGCGGGCCGGTGGAGTCCGACGTCGCATCGACCACCGTGATGCCTGCCGGCGCGCAGCCCTTGATGATCGACCCGACGGTGGCGGCCAGCCGCGGGTTGGGCGCCTGGTAGCCGATCCGGACCGTCAGCGGCTGGTTGTCGAGCGAGGCCCGGGCCGCGTCGGGGTTGGCCGCGCCGAACTGCCCGCCGGTGCCGACACCTTCGATGCCGCTGAACGCGTCGTCGCTCGCCGAGTTGAGGCGCACGTCGGAGATCGGCGTCTCGGCGTTCAGCGCGATCAGATCGCGCGGCGTGCACAGCGCCACCGCGCGCCGCGCGGGCGTCGCCGCCAGCGGACCCTGCGCGGCGAAGATCAGCTGCTCCACGCCGCCGGACGGGAGCTCGGAGCGCTGGTAGCCGTCCGGTGTGGTCAGGGTGCCCGCCGAGCCGGTGGCCACGTCGACCACCTGGAACGTGCCGTTGTTGAGGCGGTCCTGGACGTCGACGCCGCGCGGCCAGACCGTGATGCGCTTGGTGACGGGCTTGGCCCCCCACCAACGGTCGTTGGCGGTGAGCACCACCCCGCCCTGGGGCAGCACCGAGTCGATCTTGTACGGGCCCGACGACGGGAATTTCTTCAGATCGATCCCGGGCTTGAGGTCCCAGGTGGTGTTCCAGGCCTGTGCGATGCGGTCGACGGCCGGCGGATCACCGGATTGCAGGGCTTGGGTCACGTCGATGCCGAGTTCGTCGGCCAGCACGTGCGACGGCATCAGCGACGTCGCGGTGAACATCTGCATGTGGTCGGTGACGGCGCGGCCCGGCGCGTAGGTCACCCGGGCCTTCTTCTGCCCCGGCTGACAGTCGATGCCTGCGATGTCCACGTAGCCGCCGTAGGTGGCCGACGCGAACGCCGGATACCGCCCGGACTGCGCGGCCCAGGCCAGCACCATGTCGTCACAGGTCACCGGCTTGCCGTCGGAGTACACCGCGTTGTCGGCGATCTGGTAGTCGAGCACCAGCGGGTCCCGGCCGACCACTGCCACCGAGCCGAAGTCGTGGTCGGCCAGTGCCTGCCCGTCGGGTCCATGGAAGGTGAAGCCGGTGAGCACCCGCGCGAAGGCCTGCGGGCCCGCCGAGGCCGCCCCCACCACCGTGTTGGTGTTGTAGGTGACCAGTGTTCCGTCGACGGCGTAGTTGATCTGGTCGGCGGCGCTACCCGTGCAGCCCGTCAACGCCGCCGGTGCGAGGACGGTCAGGACAGCCGCCACTGCGACAGCGGCGGCGCGCCGGCGCCTTACAGCCATGTCGCGTTAACGCCCTCGAGTGCTGCGCTTGCCCGTTGGTCGGCCCGCGCGCGAACCGGACGGACGGACCGGGCGTGCGCCCGGAGCCGGCTTGTTGCCGGCCGCGACCGCAACCGCCTCGGTGGCAGCGGCCTCGGTGGTCTCGGTGGCACCCGAGCTCGCGGCGGCCGGCTTGCGCCGGTTGACCACCCGGCGGGTGTGGGTGCGTACCTTGTCGGTGCGCTCCCGCAGGGTTACGAGCAGCGGCGTGGCGAAGAAGATCGACGAGTAGGTGCCGACGATGATGCCGACCAGCTGGACCAGCGCCAGGTCCTTCAGGGTGCCGACGCCAAGCAGCCAAACCGCGACCACGATCAGCGCCAGCACCGGCAGGATCGAGATGAGGCTGGTGTTGATCGACCGCATGAAGGTCTGGTTGATGGCCAGGTTCGCCTGCTCGGCGAAGGTGCGCCGGGTGGTGTGCTCGAAGCCGTGGGTGTTCTCCTCGACCTTGTCGAACACGATGACCGTATCGTAGAGCGAGAAGCCCAGGATGGTCAGCAGACCGATGACGGTGGCGGGACTGACCTCGAAGCCCACCAGCGAGTAGACGCCCGCGGTCGCGGTCAGGTCGAAGCCCAGCGCGGCCAGCGCCGAGACCGCCATGTACTTCTCGTAGCGGATGGTGATGTAGATACCGACCAGCACGAGGAACACCGCCAGCGCGATGAGCGCCTTCCTGGTGATCTGGTCACCCCAGGTCTCCGAGACCGCCGAGTCGCTGATGGCCGTCGGGCTGGCCTTGCCGTCGGGCCCCTTGGGCTGGAACTTCTGGAACAGCGCGTCGCGCAGCTCCGCGGTCTGGTCGCTGTTGAGCGTCTCCGAGCGGATCTGCATGGTGGCGGCCGAGCCGTTGCCGACCACGACCACCGCCTCGGCGTCCTTGCCGATCGCCTGCCGGAAGGTCTCCTCGACCTGGCTGACGGTGGCATCGCCACGCGGGAACGACACCTTGGTGCCGCCCTGGAAGTCGATGCCGAAGGTGAAGCCCCTCAGCACGATGCTGGCCACCGCGATCGCGATGATCAGACCGCTGATGGCGAACCACAGCTTGCGGCGTCCGACCACCTCGAAGGCGCCGGTGCCCGTGTACAGGCGGGTGAAGAAGCTGTGGCGCGGCAGCTGCGATTCGACGGCCTCGACCGCGGTGGACTCCGGTTCGGTCGCCTCGGTCACGGTGTCGCCGTCCTCGGTGATGTCAGTGGTGTCGTTGGTGTCGGTGGTGTCAGTGGTGTCAGCCATGGCCTTACCCACGTCCCGTCGAGACCGTAGTAGTAGCGGCCCGGCGTTCCCGGGCGATCTGCTGCACTGCGCCCAGCCCGTTGAAGGCCGGCTTGGACAGCGTCGTCGACTTCGACGCCAGGTACACCAGCGGCCAGGTGACCAAGAACACCACGACGACGTCGAGAATGGTGGTCAGGCCGAGGGTGAACGCGAAGCCCTTCACCTGGCCGACGGCCAGGAAGTACAGCACGGCGGCGGCCAGGAAGCTCACGGCGTTGCCCGACAGAATCGTCTTGCGCGCCCGCGCCCAACCGCGCGGCACCGCCGAACGGAACGAGCGGCCCTCTCGGATCTCGTCCTTGATGCGTTCGAAGAACACCACGAACGAGTCGGCCGTGGTTCCGATACCGATGATCAGACCGGCGATACCGGCGAGGTCCAGCGTGTAGTTGATGTATCTGCCGAGCAGCACAAGGATGCCGAACACCATGGCGCCGGACGCCACCAGCGACAGCGCCGTCAGCAACCCGAGCACGCGGTAGTAGATCAGCGAGTACACCAGCACCAGGGCCAGGCCGATGGCACCGGCGATCAGGCCGGCCCGAAGCGATGTCAATCCCAGTGTCGCCGAGACTGTTTCGGCCTCCGACGACTCGAACGACAGCGGCAGCGAACCGTACTTGAGCACGTTGGCCAACTGCTTGGCGGTGTCGGCGGTGAACGGCGGGTTGCCGCCGCTGATCTGGGTGCGCCCGCCCGGAATGGCCTCCCGGATCTGCGGGGCGCTGACCACCTGGGAGTCCAGGGTGAACGCCGTCTGGGTGCCGATGTTGGCGGCGGTGAAGTCGGCCCACGTGGTGGCGGCCTTGTCCTTGAACTCCACATCGACGACGTAGGCGCCGCTCTGCTGGTCTAAGCCCGAGGACGCGTTCTTGATCTGGTCGCCGCTGATGATCGACTTGTCCAGTACGTAGATGTATTTGTGGTCCTGCGAGCAGGTCACCAGCGGCAGGTCGGGGTCGTCGTTACCGGCGAGCACGTCCTCCTGGTCGCACTTGCCTGCCATGTACTGCACGGCCAGCAGGAGCAGGTTCTGGTTGGTGCTCTGCCGCAGTTCCTTCTCGAACTTGATCCGCGCGGCGAGGTCCTTGCGCGGGTCCGGCGGACCGGGCGGCGGCGCCGGCTGGCCCGGTGCGGGGGCCGCGGCCGGCGGGGCCTGGTCACCCGGGCCCGGCGCCGTCGACGGGGCCGGCGCACCAGGGGTGGGCTCCCCCGGGCTGGGCGTGGGCTCCAGCGGATACGGCCGCGGCTGCGGCGCCGGCGCAGCCGGGTTCTCCACCGCCGGCGCAGCCGGGTTCTCCACCGCCGGTGCAGCCGGCGGTGGTTCGACCGGAGGTGCGCCGGGCGGCGGGCCGCCGGGGCCGCCGGGCTGACCCGCGGCTTGCTGGGTCTGCTGCTTGATCGCCTCGACCGGGATGGGCTGGCCGATCACCGGCCGGATGAACAGCCGCGCGGTCTGCCCGAGGTTGCGGGCCTCGTTGCCGTCGTTACCGGGAACGGTGATCACCAGGTTGTCGCCGTCGATCACCACCTCCGAGCCCGAGACGCCCAGACCGTTCACACGCGCGCCGATGATCTGCTGCGCCTGGTTGAGGGCATCGCGGGTGGGCTTGGAGCCGTCCGGGGTGCGCGCGGTCAGCGTGACACGGGTGCCACCCTGCAGGTCGATGCCCAGTTTGGGCTTGGCGTGCTTGTCGCCGGTGAGGAAAACGAGCAGGTAGACGCCGATGAGCAGGACCAGGAACAGCGCCAGGTAGCGGTACGGATGCACCGGCGCCGAAGACGATGCCACGTTGTTGTCTCTCCTAGGTGTGTGCCGCGATCCGCTCGGCAAGGTGCGTGCGAGATGCGTCGGTTCTCGCTAGAGGGTACGGGGCGAGACTGGCGATCAGTCTTTGGTCAGGCGGTCCGCGTCGCTTTCGGTGATCTCGGCCGCGGTCGACGCCGACGAAGCGGGCGCCGATTCGTCGATCTCGGGGGTCTCCGGCTCGACGCGGTCGCGGACGGCCAGCTTCATCCAGGTGGTCACTACACCCGGGGCGATCTCCAGGTCGACGGTGTCGTCGGTGATGCCGGTGATGGTGGCCTGCAGGCCGGAGGTGGTGTGCACGCGGTCGCCGACGCGCAGCGACTCGTGCAGGTCGATGGTGGCCTGCATGGCCTTGCGCTGCCGGCGCGAGGCGAACCACATGAACGCGCCCATGATGATGATCAGGGGCAGGAAGATGACTAGATCCATGACAGCACTTTCAGATCGGGTGCGGGGACAACGGCCGCGTGACCGGCCGGCCACGGGCTTCCTAAGTGACCAGTGTGCCATTGGCGGTGCAGGCCATCGGTCGCACCACCGTCGACCGGGTCGACGGGGCACCATTTCCCGGCTGACGACAACCGATTCCGTCGAAAATCAGTCTCTCAACGACGCAAGCCATTAAATCTCCCCCCGCTCACCACGTTTTCAGTTGCGTCGCGCGTTCTCCCCGATAGGCTCTGATCGACCGCTTCGTCCAGCGCCGCCTTCGCCTAGGAGGGCACTGAACAACGGGTGGGTCGGATCTTGGCCGGCGTGGCGGCGGTGGTCCGGGATTTCCCGAAATGCGTTGGTGGGAACTGGGGCCGACGTCACGGTGACTTGGTGGCTGGTGGTGAACTGGGTCGGTCCGGAGGCGCTGGCGGTCAGGTCAGGGCCCAGGCCCCGTCGCGGTGGGTGAGGCCGGCGTTGACCAGGGTGCGCAGGTTGATCGCGGCGGCCCGGTTGCGCAGCCAGGCGTGGTTCTTGGTGACACCGAGGTAGCGCAGCTTGACCCGGCGCCCACGCTGGGTGGCGACCCAGGCGATGATGCGTTCCACGCTGGACCGGGTCGGGTAGTCCCGTTCGAACTCAGGGGTGCGGGCCTGCGCGCGGGCCGCGCGCAGCAGGGCCTGGTGCTCGTGGATGCTCATCGACCGGCCGTCGGCGGCGGTGGTGCATTGGTCGCGCAGCGGGCAACCGGCACACAGCTTGCCGAAGGTGACGCTGCGTTTAGGGCTCATGACCCGGGTGTGCCCGCCCGGGCAGGTGACGGTGCGCGCCTGCCCGTCGATGGTGAAGTCGTCGAGGGTGAACCCGCCGGGCACGGCCGGGCACAGCGGCTTCGGTTTGATCACCGTGTCGTGCCCGCCGTCGCGGTACTTCGCGCGGGCCTCGCCGGTGCCGTACGCGGAGTCGCCGTACACCTCGAGCCCCGACCGGCGCCCGTTCTCGGCGGTCCCGGCGGCCACCCCATCGACAACCGCACCAACCCAGGAGGATGAGGAGGAGTCCTCGCCCGTGTGCCGGCTTCGGGCCGGATCCGGTTGCGTCGCACCGTCATCGGTGCCGCCCGGTGTGTCGGCGGCGGGCGGCGTGTCGGCGGTGGGCGGGGCCGCGTCCGGGCCCGCGTCGTCGGCGCCGGTGCCGTGGTAGCTGTCGCGGGCGATCATCTGCTCTCCGACCACGGCGTCGCTGCCCTCCTCGCCGGCGGCCCTGGTCAGCTCGGTGTCGGTGATCAACCCGGTCTCCGGTTCGGTCGCGACGTGCCCGCGGAATCCGTCCTTACGGTTTGACTTCGACTTGCGGGTGTGCCGGGCCTCGGTGTCCACCGTCGAGATCACCCGGTCGTGGGCGACTTTGCGGGCGATACGCCACCGCCCGTCGGTGCCGTCGGAGCCGTCGGCGGGTTCCACGTCCTGCCCGGCGACCAACGCCAACAAACCCAACGCGTCCGCCGCGGTCGCCTCCCGCTGCGGCGCGTCCGGTCCGGTCAGCTCGGCCAGCACCGCCAACGCGTCACACACCAGCACCGACACCAGCTCCTGTTTGGCAGCAGGGTCGTCCCAATCGATGTCCGGCTTGCCGGGTTTCGCGTAGTCCAGCTTCGCGACCCGCGCTATCACCGCGGCCGCGCCGGGCACCAGCCGCGCCGCCTTCCGCATCGCCGCCACCAGCTGGGTCACCGTGTCCTGGGTGGCGACCGCGTCGTCGAACACCGTCGAATCCACGCACCGCTTACGCCGCCCGGTCAGTACCCCGGTGTCGGCGATCACCCGCGCGACCGCGTCGAACACCCGGTCCGGGCGATCCGACCTTGCGATCCGCTTGCGCCAGTACACCAGCGTCGACGGATCGAACGAGGTCTGGCTCAACGACCGTCCACACGCCACCTTCCACCGGATGTCGAACCGCAACGCCTCCGCGGTCTGCGGATCGGATAGGTCGTAGAGCTCCTTGAGCACCAGCACCGACCCGACCAGATCCGCCGGCAGCGACGGCCGCCCCGTCGCCGAGGGGAACAGGTCGGCGATGAACTCATCCGGAAACAACTCCGCCCGGTGCTCAGCCAGAAACGCGAACACGCTCCCCTCCGGCACCAGCTCCCCGACCAGCGCCTGCGCGTCCAACAACTCCCGCTCCGACCGCGTAATCCCTTGCACCACAACATCATCACACGACACACCACCCACGGCCGTCAGACACGCCACCCACCGGAGGGGTTATTCAGTGCCCTCCTAGGGGAACTGTCGTGACCACCGTCGAGCAGAGCCGCAAACTCGTCACCGAGATCCCCGGACCAGGGTCCGTCGAACTGGCCAAGCGCCGCGTCGCGGCGGTATCGCACGCTGTGGGTGTCACGATGCCGGTCTTTGCGGGGCGGGCCGGCGGCGGCATCATCGAGGACGTCGACGGGAACCGGCTCATCGATCTGGGCTCCGGCATCGCGGTGACGACGATCGGCAACTCCTCACCCCGGGTCATCGACGCGGTGCGCGCGCAGGTTGCCGACTTCACCCACACGTGTTTCATGGTGACGCCCTACGAGCAGTACATCGCCGTCGCCGAGCACCTCAACCGGCTCACGCCTGGTTCGTACGAGAAGCGCTCGGCATTGTTCAATTCCGGCGCCGAGGCGGTGGAGAACGCGATCAAGATCGCCCGGGCCTACACCCGTAAGACCGCGGTGGTGGCCTTCGACCACGCCTACCACGGCCGGACCAACCTCACCATGGCGCTGACCGCCAAGTCGATGCCCTACAAGAGCGGCTTCGGTCCGTTCGCGCCGGAGGTCTACCGCGCCCCGATGTCCTACCCCTACCGCGACGGCCTGATCGACAAGGAGTGGGCCACCGACGGCGAACTGGCTGCCGAGCGGGCGCTGAGCGTCATCGACAAACAGATCGGCGCCGCCAACCTGGCCGCGGTCATCATCGAACCCATCCAGGGCGAGGGCGGGTTCATCGTTCCGGCGCCCGGCTTCCTGCCGACGCTGCGCGCGTGGTGCGCGGACAACGACGTGGTGTTCATCGCCGATGAGGTGCAGTCCGGATTCGCCCGCACCGGTGCGATGTTCGCCTGCGAGGACGAGGGCATCGAGCCGGACCTGATCGTCACCGCGAAGGGCATCGCCGACGGGCTGCCGCTGGCCGCAGTGACCGGCCGCGCCGAGATCATGGACGCCCCGCACGTGAGCGGGCTCGGCGGCACCTACGGCGGTAATCCGGTGGCGTGCGCGGCGGCGCTGGCCACCATCGAGACCATCGAGCTCGACGGGCTGCTCGACCGGGCCAAGCACATCGAGGCGCTGATGAAGGACAAGCTCGGCCGGATGCAGGCCGACGACGACCGCATCGGTGACGTCCGCGGCCGTGGTGCCATGATCGCCGTCGAGCTGGTGAAGTCAGGTAGCGCCGACCCCGATCCCGACCTGACCAAAACCCTTGCCGCCAAAGCTCATTCGCAGGGTGTGCTGGTACTCACCTGTGGCACATTCGGCAACATCCTGCGCTTCCTGCCGCCGCTGACCATCAGCGACGACCTGCTGCTGGAAGGCCTCGACGTGCTGGCCGGGCTCCTCGCCGAGATCAAGTAAGGAGATTCGCATGACAACTGTGAAGAACTTCATCGGCGGCGAACTCGTAGACTCCGTCAGCGGGGCCACCATGCCGATCGTCGACCCGTCCACCGGTGAGAAGTACGGCACCGCACCGATTTCCAACGAACAGGACATCGACAACGCCTACGCAGCCGCGGCCAAGGCGTTCGCCGACTGGAAGCGCACCACGCCGTCGCAGCGACAGAAGGCGCTGCTGGGGTTCGCCGACGACGTGGAGAAGGCCGCCGCCGACCTGGTGGCCGCCGAAGGACGCAACACCGGCAAGCCCAACCACGTCACGCTGGCCGAAGAGATCCCCCCGATGGTCGACCAGATCCGGTTCTTCGCCGGCGCGGCACGCATTCTCGAGGGCAAGTCCGCCGGCGAGTACATGGAGAACCACACCTCGTGGATCCGTCGCGAGCCTGTCGGCGTGGTCGGCCAGGTGGCGCCGTGGAACTACCCGATGATGATGGCAATCTGGAAGTTCTGTCCGGCCATCGCCGCGGGAAACACCGTGGTGCTCAAGCCCAGCGACACCACCCCGGTTTCCACCGTGATGCTGGCCGAGATCGCCGCCAGACACTTCCCGCCGGGCGTGCTCAACGTGGTGTGCGGCGACCGGGTCACCGGCGCTTCGGTGGTGGCCCATCCGACTCCGCAGATGGTGTCGATCACCGGTTCGGTGGCCGCCGGTCGTGCCGTCGCGGTCAGCGCGGGCGGCAACCTCAAGCGCACCCATCTCGAACTCGGCGGCAAGGCGCCGGTCATCGTCTTCGACGACGCCGACATCGCCGCCGCCGCAGAGGGTATCGCGGTCGCCGGTTACTTCAACGCCGGTCAGGACTGCACCGCGGCGACCCGGGTGCTGGCCCGCGCCGGCGTCGCCGAGGAACTGACCGCCGCGCTGGCCGAGCAGGCCAAGGGTGCGGCCACCACCTTCGGTCGCGCCGCCGACGACGAGGACGCCTGGGTGCCGCCGGTCAACAACCCCAACCAGCTCGAGCGCGTGCTCGGCTTCCTGGCCGACGTGCCGTCGCACGCGACCGTCGCCGCAGGCGGAAACCGCCAGGGCGACAAGGGTTTCTACATCGAACCCACCGTGATCGGCGGTCTGCTGCAGAACGATCGCCACATCCAGGAGGAGATCTTCGGCCCGGTGATCACCGTGCAGTCCTTCGCCGACGAGGACGAGGCCATCGCGTGGGCCAATGGCGTCGAATACGGCCTCGCCTCGTCGGTGTGGACCAAGGACGTCTCGCGGGCGTTGCGGGTGTCGGCCGCGCTGGACTTCGGCTGCGTGTGGATCAACACCCATATCCCACTGGTCGCCGAGATGCCACACGGTGGATACAAGTCCTCCGGTCATGGCAAGGACCTGTCGATGTACGGACTCGAGGACTACACCCGCATCAAGCACGTGATGGCCTACACGGGCGGCTGAGCCCCCTGGCGAGCAGACACAAAAGTCCCCAAACACTCGGCGTGTCGGGGACTTTTGTGTCTGCTCGCCAGGGACCGGTTTAGACGAGCGCGATCACCAGCAAGACGACGGCGATCAGCGGAAAGGCACCCTGGATGATGGCCGCACGGGCCTTGTCCGGTGACGAGGCCAGCAGCACCACCGCGGCGGCGAGCATCGAGCCGACGCCAGCGAACACCAACGCCGCGCCAACACCTTTGTGGCCCATGGCCACAGCGATGATGCCGACGGCCGACACAATCGCCAGGAACAGGTTGTAGAAGCCCTGGTTGAACGCCAGAACCTTGGTGGTCTGGGCTTCTTCAGCGCTGGTGCCGAACACCGCGCGGGTCCGCGGCATGGTCCAGGTGAGTGACTCCATGACGAAGATATAGGCGTGCAGCAGCGCGGCGAGGCCGGCGAAAACCAGTGCGGCGATGGTCATGTGGCGCTCCGTTCGTCACGGTTCACTCGAAGAGCCCGGCCTGGCCGAGCCCGCTGGCGCGCGGCGGCGGCACCTTCCCGAGGTGCGTCCAGGCTAGTGGTGTGGCGACCCGGCCGCGCGGGGTTCGCGCGATCATGCCGGCGCGCACCAGGAACGGCTCACACACCTCCTCGACGGTGGCGGCCTCCTCCCCGACCGCGACTGCCAGGGTGGACACACCCACCGGTCCGCCGCCGAAACTCTTGGTGAGCGCCGTGAGCACCGCGCGGTCCAGCCGGTCCAGGCCGAGCTCGTCGACGTCGTAGACCGCCAGCGCGGCCTTGGCGATGTCGCGGGTGATCACGCCGTCGGCGCGCACCTCCGCGTAGTCACGAACCCGGCGCAGCAGCCGGTTGGCGATGCGCGGCGTTCCCCGCGAGCGACGGGCGATCTCGGCGCCGGCCTCAGTGTCCAGCTCGATGCCGAGGATGCCCGCCGAGCGGGTCAGCACCCGCTCCAGCTCGGCAGGCTCGTAGAAGTCCATGTGCGCGGTGAAGCCGAACCGGTCGCGCAGCGGACCGGTCAGCGCTCCCGACCGGGTGGTGGCGCCGACGAGCGTGAACGGTGCGACCTCCAACGGAATCGACGTCGCCCCTGGGCCTTTGCCCACCACCACGTCGACCCGGAAGTCCTCCATCGCCAGGTACAGCATCTCCTCGGCGGGCCGGGCGATCCGGTGGATCTCGTCGATGAACAACACGTCGTGCTCGACGAGGTTGGACAGCATCGCCGCGAGGTCACCGGCGCGCTCCAGAGCCGGGCCCGAGGTGACCCGCAGCGACGACCCCAGTTCGGCGGCGATGATCATGGCCAGCGACGTCTTGCCCAGCCCGGGCGGACCGGAGAGCAGGATGTGATCCGGTGTGCCGCCGCGGTTCCTGGCGCCCTCGATGACCAGCTGCAGCTGTTCGCGCACCCGCGGCTGGCCGATGAACTCCCTCAGCGTGCGGGGCCGCAGGCCGGCGTCGATATCGCCTTCGCCGACGCTGAGCATCGGCGAGACGTCCCGCTCGGAGACGTCGTCGACGTCGTCGTCCTCGAACCGGCTCATTTGGTCTTGCCCAACAGCGACAGCGCCGCCCGCAGCGCGCTCGACGTGGTGGCGTCCGGATCGCCGCCCAGCACCTTGTCAGTGGCCTCCTCGGCTTGTTTGACCGCAAAACCAAGTCCGACAAGGGCTTCCACGACGGGCCCGCGGACGGCGCGCCCGGAGGCCGCCGGCGCCCCGGCCGCACTGGTCACCGCGCCGATCTTGTCGCGCAGCTCGAGCACCATGCGCTCGGCGCCGCGCTTGCCGATCCCGGGCACTCGGGTCAGCGCGGTGACGTCACCGTCGGCCAGCGCCTGACGCAGCGCGGTCGCGTCGTAGACCGCAAGGGTGGCCAACGCGATCTTCGGCCCCACCCCCGACACCCCGAGCAGCGTCGAGAACAGGTCGCGGGCGTCGGCGTCGGCGAAGCCGTACAGGGTCTGCGAGTCCTCACGCACGATCATGGCGGTGACGAGGCGCGCTTCGGTCCCGCGGCGCAGCGTGGCCAGCGTGGCGGGGGTGGCCATCACCTTGTAGCCGACGCCGGCCGCCTCGATCACGACGTGGTCGAGTGCGATGTCGAGCACTTCACCGTGCACCGAGGCGATCATCTCGCCGCCTTCAGCCGGGCCTGATACGCACGTTTCTGTTCGGCGGCCATCGCCTCAGCCTGGGCCATCCGCGCGATCATCGGCGCGCGCCAGCAGTGGCAGATGGCCAGGGCGAGCGCGTCAGCGGCGTCGGCCGGGGTGGGTTTCTGCTGCAGTTGCAGGATTCTGGTGACCATCGCGGTGACCTGTGCCTTGTCTGCTCGGCCGTTCCCGGTGACGGCGGCCTTGACCTCGCTGGGGGTGTGGTAGTGGACGTCGATGTCGCGCCGGGCGGCGGCCAGCGCGATCACCCCGCCGGCCTGCGCGGTGCCCATGGCGGTGTTCGCGTTCTGGTTGGAGAACACCCGCTCGATTGCGATGACATCGGGATGGTGGGTGTCCATCCAGTGCTCGACGGCGTCGCTGATGGTCAGCAGCCGGCGCTGCAGCAGCTCGTCAGCGGGAGTGCGCACGACGTCGACGTCGAGGGCAATCACATGGCGGCCGCGGCCGCTCTCGATCACCGAGAGACCGCAGCGCGTCAACCCTGGGTCGACTCCCATCACCCGCACAGCTCGCCTCTCACCGGTCGTAGAACAGCTGTTCGATACCTTAGCGGCTGTCGGCGACAGCGCGGTGCAGCGACATACCTCGCAGATTTTGCTTAGCCTGCCTCGCTTTGGCTTGCCGCGTCAGGTGCCGAGTTCCTGCTCTGCGTCGGCAGCAATCCCGTGGTGTCGCACGGCCAAGCCCCGGCGGTCATACCGGACGGTCGCCGCATCACCACGCCGCGGGATCCCCGGTCGAGTACGACACCTCTGCAACGGTCCTGCGCGCCGCGCCCGGTTCGCGCCGGGATTTGCCGGTGGCGGGTGGGTACGCGGCGGGCCATAATTAGCACTCAAGGAATCAGCGTGCTAACGCGTGTGGATGTGGGGAAAGGAGGGAAATCCAGTGCGCAGCATCGATTTCGAGCAGGGTGTGGCGACGGATTCTCGGCCCGATGGCCTTACCCGGCGGTTGCGCATTGTGCAGGTCGCGCCGCCGTATTTCGACGTTCCGCCCAAAGGTTATGGGGGCGTGGAGGCGGTGCTGGCTGATCTTGCTGATGCGCTGGTCGCTCGTGGGCACGATGTGACCGTGTTGGGGGCTGGTGAGTCGGGCACCGTGGCGCGGTTTGTGCCGTTGTGGGATCGTCCGATTCCCGATCGGCTTGGCGAGCCGTACCCGGAGGTCATGCATGCCCTCAAGGTGCGCAACGCGATTACCGGTATGGCGGCGACTCAGGGGATCGATATCGTCCACGATCACACCTTCGCCGGTGTGCTCAACGTTCCCGTCTACCGGGGGCTGGGGCTGTCGACGGTGGTGACGGTGCATGGTCCGATTGATGAGGACCTGTACCCGTATTATCGCGGGCTGGGCGCGGATGTGGCGTTGGTGGCTATCAGTGATCGACAACGCGAATTGGCCCCGGACCTGAATTGGGTTGGGCGTGTGCATAATGCGCTGGCCGTCGAGCAGTGGCCGTTTCACGCCGACAAGGGCGACTACGCGTTGTTCTTGGGCCGCTTCGCTCCCTACAAAGGTGCGCATCTGGCACTGCGCGCCGCGCATGAGGCGGGCGTGCCGCTGGTGTTGGCGGGCAAGTGCAACGAGGCGCCGGAGAAGGCCTACTTCGATGAGTGGGTGCGTCCGCTGCTGACCGACAGTGATTACGTGTTCGGCGAGGCCGACGCGGTCAGCAAGCGCAAGCTGCTGGCCGGTGCGCGGTGTTTGCTGTTTCCGATCCAGTGGGAGGAACCGTTTGGGGTCGTGATGATCGAGGCGATGGCTTGCGGCACACCGGTGGTGGCGTTGCGTGGCGGCGCGGTGCCTGAGGTGGTTGTCGATGGGGTCACCGGGGTGATCTGTGAGCAGCCGGACGAGCTGCCGGCTGCGATCGAGCGGGCAGCCAGCCTTGACCCGCACGCCTGCCGCCGCCACGTGGCCGCGAATTTCGGTGTGGGCCAGTTGGGTTCGGGATACGAACTGATCTATCACCGGCTGCTGAACAAGGGCGAGACTACCCGCGCGGCGAGCAGCCCCATACCCCGGCGGTTTGAGTCACCGGGTGCGAAAGTCACTGCATGACCGTATCGCCGATGGCGTTCAACACCAGCGCGCCGGCTCGGATCGGGGCCGGCGCTGACACCGTCACGCTGGTGGAAGGCGCGACGTTCTGCCTGTCTGATTGTCGAGGCGACGTGGTGGCAGGCCGCGCGCACGGGTTGTTCTTCCGTGACGCACGGGTGGTGTCGCGATGGGAGCTCAGAGTCGACGGCCAGTCGCCCGAGCCGTTGTCGGTGCAGCTGTCGGCGGCGTTCGGCGCGCAGTTCGTTGTGCGCCGCGCGCCGCGCGCCGGGCATGTCGACAGCACCCTTCTGCTGGTTCGGGAGCGGTTGGTGGGTGATGGGTTGCGGGAGACTATCTCGGTGGAAAATCTCGACCGCGAACCCACCGTGGTGGTCCTGGAGTTACACGTCGAGGCCGACTTCGCTGACCTGTTCTCGGTCAAGGAAGGGCGGGCGGCGCGCGGCGGCGCCGAGGTGGCCGCCGTCGACGGCGAACTGATGCTGCTCGAGTGGGGTGATCGTATCCGGGGCTTGCGGGTGACGGCCTCGGGCGACCCGGTCGTGGCGGCGGGGCGGCTGACCTGGCGGATAGTGGTACCGGCGGGCCAGCGCTGGCACACCGAGATCCTCGCCGAGCCGACGTGGGCCAACAAGACCGTCCGGACCCGGTTCCGCCGCGGCGAGAACGTGGAGTCCAGCGCCCCGGCGCGCAAATTGGAAGCCTGGCGGGATACGGCGACCACCGTTGAGGCCGGTCATCGCGTGCTCACCGAGGTGCTGCGGCAAACCGAAAGCGACCTGGGCGCGCTGCTGATGCACGACGAGACGGGTCAGGGCCGGTCGTTCGTGGCCGCTGGGGCGCCGTGGTTTATGACGTTGTTCGGCCGTGACAGCCTGCTGACCGCGTGGATGGCGTTGCCGCTGGATGTCGGATTGTCGATCGGCACGCTGCAGCAGCTGGCCGCGGTGCAGGGCCGACGTGTCGATCCGATCACCGAGGAAGAGCCGGGCCGGATCATGCATGAGATTCGCCGCGGCCCGGCCAGCACCGACGCGGTCGGCGGCGCCATCTACTACGGGTCGGTCGACGCCACCGTGCTGTTTGTGATGCTGCTGGCCGAATCGTGGCGGTGGGGTGCCGACCCATCGGCGGTGAGCGCCTTGCTGCCGGCCGCCGACGCGGCACTGTCTTGGGCCCAGCGTTATGGCGATCGTGACGGCGACGGGTTCATCGAATACCAGCGCGCCACCGACCGTGGCCTGATCAACCAGGGCTGGAAGGACAGCTTCGACGGCATCAACGACGCCGCCGGCCGTACCGGCGAGCCGCCGATCGCGCTCTGCGAGGTGCAGGGCTATCACTACGCGGCCCTGCTCGCACGCGCTGAGCTCGCCGAGGAATTCGACGACACCACCCGCGCGGTGCAGCTGCGCGACCAAGCACAGGCGTTGCGAGACCAGTTCCTCGAGACGTTCTGGCTGCCCCAGCACGGCTGGTACGCCGTGGCCTTGGATGGGCACAAGAATCCCATCGACGCGCTGACCAGCAACGCCGCGCACTGCCTGTGGACAGGCATCGCGACTGACGAGCACGCCGCAACGCTGGTGGAACGCCTGGCAACCGATCAGATGGACTCCGGGTTCGGCCTGCGCACCTTGGCCACCACGATGGGCGCCTACAACCCGATGAGTTACCACAACGGCGCCGTGTGGCCGCACGACACCGCGATCGCGGTCGCTGGCCTGCTGCGCTACCAGCACGTGCCCGGAGCCCAAGTCCTTGCCCAACGGTTGGCTAGCGGCCTGCTGGATGCCGCCGACGCGTTCGGCACCCGGCTGCCCGAGCTGTACTGCGGGTTTCCCCGGTCACAATTCCGCGCACCGGTCCCATACCCCACGTCGTGCTCACCGCAAGCCTGGTCCTGCGCCGCGCCGGTCCTGCTGCTGAGATCGTTCCTGGGACTGGATCCGCACGCACCGCACCGCCAGGTAGCGGTATCGCCGCATCTGCCCGACGCCTGGGGGCGCGTCACGCTGAGCGACCTACGACTCGGTAACGCCAGCGTCGACTTGGAAGCCGAGGGCGACACCGTCAAAATCCATCGCATGCCCGATGATTGGCAGCTGCTCAGCTCGGCAGGATGAAACCCACCTCGACTCGCAGCTGACCGTCCTCGGCGACCGCATCGACGTCGATCCGCCGACCGGGATGACCCGCTATTCGGGACTGCCGGTGACCATCGCGCCGGGTCAGTAGACCGTCGCGCCGGATTCGGCTTCTGGGCTGCCCTGCCGGCGTGCCTCGTCGAGGATCCCGGCCATCCGCTGCCGAGACTCGTACCAGCCCTTCACCTTTTCCCGGCGAATCTCCTTGCCCTGGCGCCGTACGACCAGCGTCCACGGCGCGCCGAGGAAGTGGGCCAGCACCCAGAACGGCCAGATCACCACCAGTGGCAGTGTGAGCAGCATTCCGATCGCGAACAGGCCGCCCCACTCCGGCAGATCCAGCAGCAAGGTGCCGAACGGCCACCACACCCGGCGCACGGTCCACCGGACGTTGGTGGCGTCGCGGACCGACGCCACGTCAGTCCTCGTCGAGTTGCCCCGCGACGTCGTCGGGGATGTCGATGTTGGTGAAGACATCCTGGACGTCGTCACTGTCCTCCAGTGCGTCGACCAGCTTGAGCACCTTGCGGGCCCCCTCGAGGTCGACCGGCACAGTCACCGACGGCTGGAAGCTGGCCTCGGCGGAGTCGTAGTCCATGCCGGCATCCTGCAGGGCGGTGCGCACCGCCACCAGGTCACCGGGCTCGGAGACGATCTCGAAGCTGTCGCCGAGGTCGTTGACCTCCTCGGCACCGGCCTCCAGGACGGCCAGCAGCACGTCGTCCTCGGTGAGGCCGTTCTTCTCCAGCGTGACCACACCCTTGCGGGAGAACAGGTAGGCCACCGAGCCGGGGTCGGCCATGTTGCCGCCGTTGCGGGTCATCGCGACACGGACCTCGCCGGCGGCGCGGTTGCGGTTGTCGGTCAGGCACTCCACCAGCACCGCCACCCCATTGGGGCCGTAGCCCTCGTAGGTGATGTTCTGCCAGTCGGCGCCGCCGGCTTCCTCACCGGCGCCGCGCTTGCGGGCGCGCTCGATGTTGTCGTTGGGCACCGAGGACTTCTTTGCCTTCTGGATGGCGTCGTAGAGAGTCGGGTTGCCGCCGGGGTCGCCGCCGCCGACGCGGGCCGCGACCTCGATGTTCTTGATCAACTTGGCGAACATCTTGCCGCGCTTCGCGTCGACGACGGCCTTCTTGTGCTTGGTGGTGGCCCATTTGGAATGGCCGCTCATCGTGGTACTTCCTCTTCCTTGCCGAATACCGCGCCGAAGCGTCGTGACCCGACGAGTCTACGTGCTGGGGAACTGGGGTCAGGCCGAGCCGGTGACGATGTCGACGAAAAGCGCGTGCACGCGACGGTCGCCGGTCATCTCGGGGTGGAACGCAGTGGCCAGCACGGCGCCGTGGCGCACCGCGACGATATGGTCGCCGGCGCGGGCCAGTACCTGCACGTCCGGCCCCACCCGCTCGACCCACGGTGCACGGATGAAGACCGCGTGTGCGGGCCCGTCGAGCCCTTCGAACTCGATATCGCCCTCGAACGAGTCGACCTGGCGGCCGAAAGCGTTGCGCCGCACGGTCATATCGATGGCGCGCAGCGACACGGCCTCGCGGCCGGGAGCGCCCGCGTCGAGAATCTCGCTGGCCAGCAGGATCATGCCGGCACACGAACCGTAGGCGGGCATACCGCCGGCCAGGCGTTCACGCAGGGGTTCGAGCAGGTCGAACTCGCGCAGCAGGTGGCTCATGGTCGTCGACTCCCCGCCGGGGATCACCAGCGCATCGACGGCCTCGAGCTCACTGCGCCGGCGCACCGTCGGCGCCTCGGCACCGGCCTCGCGCAAAGCGGCCAGGTGCTCGCGGGTGTCGCCCTGCAGGGCCAGCACACCGACCCGGACACTCATGGCGTCGCGGGACAGCCGCGCCGGTAGCGGGTCAGTCCCTCCTGCATGACGGTCGCCACCATCTCGCCGCATCGGTTGAAGATCCGGCCGTGGGTCAGCGCGCGGCCGCCGCACGCCGACGGCGAGGACTGGTCGTAGAGCAGCCATTCGTCGGCGCGCAACGGCCGCATGAACCACATCGCGTGATCCAGCGAGGCGACATCGAGGTGTTGGCGCACCTCGGCGTGATTCACCTGCGCTGAGCCGAGCAGGGTCAGATCACTCATGTACGCCAGCGCACAGATGTGCAGCACGTGGTCGTCGGGCAGCGGGTCCTTGTGCTTGAACCACACCTGCTGCTGGGAGGCCTTACCCGGAGTGATCGTCACCTGATCACGCGGGACGATGCGGACATCCCACTCTTCGAACTGAGCGAACCCGGCGTCGTCGAACACCCCTCCCTTGGAGATGAAACCCGGCAGGTTGTCGGGCGGGGGCGCATCGGGCATCTCGTCCTGGTGCTCGATACCGCTCTGGTCGGTCTGAAACGATGCCGACATCGAGAAGATCGTCTCACCGTGTTGGATCGCGTCGACCCGGCGGGTGACGAACGACCCACCGTCGCGCAGTCGCTCGACGAGGTAGACGGTGGGCTTGGTGGCGTCGCCGGGGCGCAGGAAGTAGCCGTGCAGGGAGTGCACTTGGAACTTGGGCTCCACGGTGCGCACCGCCGACACCAGCGATTGGCCTGCGACGTGACCGCCGAAAGTACGCTGCAGGAAACCGGATTCGGGGCTGAAGACTCCACCGCGGTAGATGTTGACCTCGAGCTGCTCGAGGTCAAGTATCTCTTCGATCGCCACCAGGTATGCCTACCAGCCGCGTTCAGCGAGTCGGTGCGGCTGCGCGATCTCCTCCACGTTGATTCCGACCATGGGTTCACCCAGCCCCCGCGACACCTTCGCCAGTGCATCGGGATCGTCGTAGAAGGTGGTGGCCTTGACGATGGCGGCCGCGCGCTGCGCGGGGCTGCCGGACTTGAAGATCCCGGAGCCGACGAACACACCCTCGGCGCCGAGCTGCATCATCATCGCGGCGTCGGCCGGGGTCGCGATGCCGCCGGCGGTGAACAGTGTGACCGGCAGCTTGCCGGCCCGGGCCACCTCGACCACCAGGTCGTAAGGCGCCTGCAGTTCCTTGGCCGCGACGTAGAGCTCGTCCTCCGACAGCGAGGACAACCGCCGGATCTCGCCGGCGATGGTGCGCATGTGGGTGGTGGCGTTGGACACGTCGCCGGTGCCGGCCTCACCCTTGGAGCGGATCATGGCCGCGCCTTCGGTGATCCGGCGCAGGGCCTCGCCGAGGTTGGTGGCGCCGCACACGAACGGCACGGTGAACTTCCACTTGTCGATGTGGTGGGTGTAGTCGGCGGGGGTGAGCACCTCGGACTCGTCGACGTAGTCGACGCCCAGGCTCTGCAGGATCTGCGCCTCCACGAAGTGGCCGATGCGGGCCTTTGCCATCACCGGGATGGTGACCGCCTCGATGATGCCCTCGATCAGGTCGGGATCGCTCATCCGCGCCACGCCGCCCTGGGCGCGAATGTCGGCGGGGACGCGCTCGAGGGCCATGACGGCGACGGCGCCGGCACCTTCAGCGATGCGCGCCTGTTCGGGGGTGACGACGTCCATGATCACGCCGCCCTTGAGCATCTCGGCCATGCCGCGCTTGACCCGGACCGTACCGGTCTGCGCGGGGCTGGCCGAGCCGTTACGTTCAGCTGCGGTTTCCACTGTCGGTCCCTTCTATTGATACGGATCCAGTGTAATGGGGAGCTCCCGAGACCCCCGTCAGCGGATCGGATGCAGCTCGGCGCGCCGGACCCCGCCGTCAGCCATTGATTTGGCCTCGGCGAGAAGCTCGCCGAGTTGGAGGGGATACACCGTCTCGCCGGCGTCGGCCAGTTCGGCGATGGTGGCCGCGTCACACCAGCGGTGGCCGTGAATGTAGCGAAGTTCCAACTCGGTTCGGCCATCCGCCGTCGGCTCGAACCTGCCGGTGCGGTGGATGAAGTAGAACTCCTGGCTCTGGATGACGGTGCCGTTGAAGTCGATGACCGAGTCGCGCCGCCACACCGGACCCACCATCTGGGCCGGTCCCACCCGCAGGCCGGTCTCCTCGGCGATCTCGCGCACCGCCGTGTCGACGAGCCGCTCACCCGGGTGGGCCTGCCCGCCCACGGTGAACCACCACCGCGGCGCGTTGCCGTCGGTGACGGCCGGGTCGGATCCGCAGAACAGCAACACCGCACCGTCGTCGTCGAGCAGCACCACCCGCGCGGAGGTTCGGCGGTCCACCAGACCCTCGTCGGTGGGTGCCACCGCAGGATCGGCGCGTTCGGCGATCTCGAAATAACTTGGCAGTGGCGCGGTTCCGCCCAGGCGCAGCCAGCGCACCGGACGCCGGTCCCGCAATGCCAAGGTGTCGCGCACCGCGTCGTTGTGGAACCGGCGGGCCAGCAGCACGCGGGCTTCCGCGTCGGCCAACTCTGCCGCCAGGGCCACCGGGATCGCGTTGGGATCCACCCGCGCCAGCGCAGCCGACAGCTCGTTCTCGGCGGCTTCACGGTTGGCCCTCGGCGCACGCTCGGCGGCGTCGGCCAGCGCCACCAGCCTTCTGCCCTCCGGGCGGTCCCGGTAGGCGTCGGCCGCCACCGCGCGGGCCACCACCGCACGGCGGGCCAGCGCCCCGTCGAGTGCCTGCCAGGACAGGTCATAGCGGACGTGGAGACGATCCAGCCGGGTGGCTGTCTGGTAGGCCCAGAAGCCGATCAACAGCAGGACGACGACCAGAACCCCGGTCAGAGACCAGTACAACGGACCCGACATTAGCTGGCCACCTGAACCTTGACGCCGGCCCCGGCGACCGTCTCGTAAACCCGCATCATCTGGTCGGCCACCACCGACCAGTCATACCGGCGCACGGCAACTTTGGCGGCCTCGACGTAGCGGGTGCGCAGCTTGTCGTCGTCGAGAACGGCGACCAAAGCCTCGGCGAGTGCGTCCGAGTCGTCAACGGGCACCAGCCGCCCGGCCCTGCCGTCGAGCAGCACCCGGCGGAACGCGTCGAGATCGCTGGCGACCACCGGGGTGCCCGCAGCCATCGCCTCCACCAGCACGATGCCGAAGCTCTCGCCGCCGATGTTCGGGGCGCAGTACACGTCGGCGCTGCGCATGGCCGAGGCCTTCGTGGCGTCGTCGACCTGCCCCAGGAAGCGCAGATGGCCGGCCAGCGCGCCGGCCTTCTCCCGAAGCTCCTGCTCGTCGCCGCGGCCGACGATCAGGATCTCGATGTCGGCGAACCGCTTCACCAGCGCAGGCAGCGCACCCAGCAGCACCGCCATCCCCTTGCGCGGTTCGTCGTAGCGGCCGAGGAACAGCACCGACCGGCCGGGCCGGGGATAACCGTCGAGGCGGGGCGCCTCGGCGAACGAGGCCACGTCGACTCCATTGGGAATCTCGACAGCGTCTGATCCCAGCGCCTCCATCTGCCAGCGGCGCGCCAGGTCGGACACGGCGATGCGGCCGACGATCTTCTCGTGGTAGGGGCGCAGAATGCCCTGAAACACGCTGAGTGTCAACGACTTCGTGGTCGAGGTGTGAAACGTCGCGACGATCGGGCCCTCGGCTGCCTGCAACGCCAGCATCGACAGGCTGGGCGCATTGGGCTCGTGCAGGTGCAGGACGTCGAACTCGCCCTGCGCCAGCCATTTCTTGACCTTGCGGTGGGTGGCCGGCCCGAACCGCAGCCGGGCCACCGAGCCGTTGTACGGGATCGGTACGGCCCTGCCGCCGGAGACGACGTAGTCGGGTAGTTCGACGTGCGGGGAGGCCGGCGCGAGCACGCTGACCTCGTGCCCGCGCTCCCGCATCACCTCGGCGAGTTGCAACACGTGCGACTGCACCCCGCCGGGCACGTCGAACGAATACGGGCACACCATGCCGATCCGCATCAGCGGGTGCCATCCCCCTGTATTCGTGCGCGCCGCTCCTCGGACAAGTCGGCCAGCCACTGCGGCTGGAGCATGTGCCAGTCCTCGGGGTGGGCCGCGATGTTCTTTCCGAACTGGTCGGCCAGCGCCTGTGTGATGACGCCGACGTCGCCGCTCGAGCAGTCCAGCGCCGGGAACAGGCGCACGACGCAGTCTTCACCGCGGTAGTAGACGTGCGCGGGCAACAGCGCGGCGCCGGTCTCGATCGCCAGCCTGGCCGGGCCGGCCGGCATTCTCGTCGGCTGCCCGAAAAGGTCCACTTGCACACCGGATTTCGTGAGATCACGCTCGGCCATCAGACACACCGCCCGGTTGGCACGCAGCCGCTCGGCGAGCACCTCTATCGGCGGCCGCTCGCCTCCGTTGAGCGGCAGCACCTCGAACCCGAGGCTTTCGCGGTAGTCCAGGAACCGACGGTAGAGGGACTCCGGCTTAAGGCGCTCGGCGACGGTGGTGAAGGTGCCGCTGTGGTGGACCAGCCACACCCCGGCCATGTCCCAGTTGCCGCTGTGCGGAAGGGCCAGGATGACGCCCCGGCCCGCCGCGTAGGCGGCGTCGACGTTCTCCTTGCCGATGATCACCTCGTCGAGGCGGCGCGCGAGAGCTTGCAGATCGAGCGTCGGCAACCGGAACGCCTCCCGCCAATATCGCGCGTAAGAGGCCAGCGAAGCGCGAATCAGTGAGTCCGGCACCTCGGCGGGCGTAGTGGCGATCACCCGGGCCAGGTTCTTGCGCAGCTGCTCGGGACCGCCACCCAGCGCCGCGAAGCGAGCACCGGCACCGAAAGCGTTGCGCGCCAAGAACTCCGGCATGGCCCGGACCAGGCGCCAGCCCACGGCGTAGCTCAGGTCGGCGAGGCTGTCCCTGGACGGAAACCGCTTGCGGCCCGCCGCCAACAGTCCCGCTGGAGCGGCGATCACTGCCCGGCACTCCCCTGATCGGCCGCAGGCTGGCCGGCCGGGTCGATCTTGTCCGTCGCGCCCGGCGAACTGCGCACGTTGTGCACCCGCTGACCCACGGTGACCAGGCTCGCCACCGCGAGCAACCACATCGCGATGTGCAGCAGGATCGGCAGGGAGAAGAACGGCAGGTCCGAGAACCCGGCGCCGACCAGCACGATGGTCAGCCGCTCCGGACGCTCGATGAGCCCGCCGCCGCCTTCCAGGCCACTGGCCTCGGCACGGGCCTTGATGTAGGAGATCACCTGCGAGGTCACCAGACAGATCAGCGTGGCCACCATCAACGACGAGCTGTGCAGACCGAATGCCGCCCACCACAGCAGGCCGCAGAACACCGCCCCGTCGCTGATCCGGTCGCAGGTGGCGTCGAGTACCGCACCGAACCGGGTGCCACCGCCGCGCTGGCGCGCCATCGCCCCGTCGAGCATGTCGGCGAGCACGAAGAAACAGACCGCCACCGCGCCCCACCACAGCTGCCCGATCGGGAACAGCGTCAGTGCGGCCAGCACCGAGCCCGCGGTACCGACGATGGTGACGATGTCCGGGGTCAACCCGATCTTGAGCGCGGCCTTGGCAACCGGCGTGCTGAGTTTGGTGTACGCCGCGCGGGTCATCAGGTAGAAATCACTCACGGCTGGTTGACCCACTCGCCGGAGAGCAGCTTGCGGGTGTCACGCAGCAGCTGCGGAATGACCTTGGTTTCACCGACGATGGTGATGAAGTTGGCGTCACCGGACCACCGCGGCACCACGTGCATGTGCAGATGCTCGGCCAGCGAGCCACCGGCCGACTTACCGAGGTTGAGCCCCACATTGAAACCGTCGGGGTTCGAGACGGCCTTGATCACCCGAATCGCCTTCTGGACGAACGCCATCAGCTCGGAGCTCTCGGCCTCGGTGAGGTCCTCCAACTCCGAGACCTGCCGGTAGGGCACCACCATGAGATGACCGGGGTTGTATGGGTAGAGGTTGAGCACCGCGTACACCTGCTCGCCGCGGGCGACCACCAGGCCGTCCTCATCGGGCAGGGTGGGGATGTCGGTGAAGGGCCGTGACGGCACCGACGACTTCTTCTGTGCGGGGACCTCGACGATGTAGCTCATGCGGTGCGGGGTCCACAACCGCTGCAGCCGGTCCGGGTCCCCCACTCCCCGGTCGGTCAAGGAGTCCCGTTCGTCAGTCACCGTCGACCTTCACCACTTCCGTCGAGGGGACGGCATTCTGGCGGTCGGCGATCCACTTGAGGATTGTGGCCACCGCCTGCTGACGGGGTACACCGTTGATCTGGCCGCGGTCACCGAAGCGGAACGACACGGCCCCCGCCTCCACGTCGCGGTCGCCCGCGAGCACCATGAACGGCACCTTCTGGTTGGTGTGGTTGACGATCTTCTTGGCCATCCGGTCGTCGCTGGCGTCGACCTCCACCCGCACGCCGTGCGATCTGAGCTCGGCGGCGAGGTCATGCAGGTAAGGCACGTGGCCGTCGGCGACCGGGATGCCCACCACCTGCACCGGGGCCAGCCACGCCGGGAAGGCGCCGGCGTAGTGCTCGGTCAGGATGCCGAAGAACCGCTCGATGGACCCGAACAGCGCGCGGTGGATCAGCACCGGCCGCATGCGGGTGCCGTCGGCGGCGGTGTACTCCAGCTCGAAACGGTCGGGCATGTTGAAGTCGAGCTGGATCGTCGACATCTGCCAGCTACGGCCGAGCGCGTCGCGCACCTGAACCGAGATCTTCGGCCCGTAGAACGCCGCCCCGCCCGGGTCGGGCACCAGATGCAGGCCGGAGGCCTCGGCGACCTCCCGCAGCGTCTCGGTGGCCTCCTCCCACACCTCGTCGGAGCCGACGTACTTGTCCGGGTCCTTGGTCGAGAGCTCCAGATAGAAGTCGTCGAGGCCGTAGTCGGACAGCAGGTGTAGCACGAACCGCAGCAGCGAGGCCAGCTCGTCGCGCATCTGCTCACGGGTGCAGTAGATGTGCGAGTCGTCCTGGGTCATACCGCGCACCCGCGTCAGGCCGTGGACGACGCCGGACTTCTCGTAGCGGTACACCGTGCCGAACTCGAAGAGCCGCAACGGAAGTTCGCGATACGAACGCCCCCGCGACCGGAAGATCAGATGGTGCATCGGGCAGTTCATCGGCTTGAGGTAGTAGTCCTGCCCTGGCTTGCGCAGCGCGCCGTTCTCGTCGAACTCGGCGTCGATGTGCATGGGCGGGAACATGCCGTCGGCGTACCACTCCAGGTGACCGGAGGTGATGTACAGCTGCTCCTTGGTGACGTGCGGGGTGTTGACGAACTCGTAGCCGGCCTCGATGTGCTTACGCCGCGAATACTCCTCCAGCTCGCGGCGCACGATGCCACCCTTGGGGTGGAAAACCGGTAGGCCCGAACCGAGTTCGTCGGGGAAGCTGAATAGGTCGAGTTCCACACCGAGCTTGCGGTGGTCGCGACGCTGCGCCTCCTCCAGCAGCTCGAGGTGACGGTCCAAGGCCCCCTGGGACTCCCACGCCGTGCCGTAGATGCGCTGCAGGCTGGCGTTGTTCTGGTCACCGCGCCAGTAGGCCGCCGAGCTTCGGGTCAGCTTGAACGCGGGAATGTACTTGGTGGTGGGGATGTGCGGCCCACGGCACAGATCGCCCCAAACCCGTTCCCGCGTACGGGGATTGAGGTTGTCGTAGGCGGTCAGCTCATCACCGCCGACCTCCATGATGTCGGCGTCGCCGGACTTGTCGTCGACGAGCTCGAGCTTGTATGGCTCAGCGGCCAGTTCGCGGCGCGCTTCGTCCTTGGACTCGTAGACCCGCCGGGAGAACAGCTGGCCTTCCTTGACGATGGCGCGCATCCGCTTCTCGAGCTTCTCCAGATCCTCGGGAGTGAATGCCTCGGGCACGTCGAAGTCGTAGTAGAAGCCGTCGGTGATGGGCGGACCGATGCCGAGCTTGGCCTGCGGGAAGAGCTCCTGCACGGCCTGGGCCAACACATGGGCCGCGGAGTGGCGGATGACGCTGCGGCCCTCGTCGGTGTTGGCGGCCACCGGAACCACCTCGGCGTCGGTGTCCGGGGTCCAGTTGAGGTCGCGCAGTTTGCCGTCGCCGTCGCGCACCACCACGATGGCGTCGGGTTCGCCGCGCCCCGGCAGGCCCGCGTCGCGCACGGCGGAGCCCGCGGTAGTCCCGGCAAGAACCCGGATCGGGGCTGCTGGGGCGGTGGTCGCGGGGGCGCTCATCACGGGATCTCTTTCGGTTGACTCAGGACACTGCGGACCGCCGCGACGTCTCGCGGTCAATCGCGACCATGCTATCGGGGTGCTGATCAGGCGCCGAGGCCGACGGGGCTCTGCAAGGTCGGGTGATCCAGCCCCAGCAGGCTTGCCGACCAGCCCACCGCGCCGACCAGCCAGAGGGTGGCCACCACCGCCGCCGCGGTGAACACCACCCCGAGCGCCTGCACCCACCGGCCCTGCCTGCGGAACCACGCCATGGTGCTGTTGTAGCGGCCGCGGGTGAACGTCAGGGTGCGATGCGCCCAGTAGAACTCGGTGGCCAGGATGGCCAGGCCAAGGAACAGGATCGCCCAGCCGGGTCCCGGGTAGGGAATCGCGACGATGCCGACAACCAGCACGGCGAGTCCGACCACCCCGACGGCGACCCGGTAGGCGAAATCGGCGACCGGCCGCTCATGCAGACGGTCACGCCGGTGCGCCCACGCGTGGAGCCATTCCCGGCGCCGGCTCACGGCTGACCCTCCTTGAGCTTCACGAACAGTCCTTCCCTGTCGGCCAGCAGGGTGTCGCCGCCGCAGAGCCGGACCACCCGGCAAGGGTCGCGCCGATCACCGTCATGTCCTCTGCCACCTGGTTACCGTATGCCGCCGGCTGCAGGTCCTTGACAACGAAGGTACGTGTCGCGGTGGCATGGTAGACCGGCGAAGCTGAGCGACCTGGCCGGCCAGATTTTCGCCGAATCATGCGGCGGACTCGACCGCGACGCCGGTGATTCTCCACTCAAGCATTCCCTCGGCGGCCCGTCGAGCGTTGAAGCCATGCCGCTCGAGAAGGCGCACCGCGTCGTGGGCGAGCACGCAGTATCGCCCACGGCAATAGGCGACGACCTCTCGGCCGGCCGGCAGTTCGGCAAAACGCGCGCCGAGTTCGTCGAGGGGTATGTGAATGGCCCCGGGCAGATGTGCGGCACGGTATTCCGGTGCCGGGCGGACGTCGAGAATGACCACCTCACCCTGCCGGGCGCGGCGCAGCAGATCCTCGGTGGCCACCGCCTCGATGTCGTCGGATCCCAGATAGGCCCGGCGGGCGACCTCGGTGTGCGGTCGATGCCGTTGGGCGACCCGCCTCAGGAGGTCCCAGAGTTCGGCGACGTCGTTGCCCGACAGCGCGTAGAAGATGCGTTTGCCGTCCCGCTGCGACGTGACCAGGCCGGCTTCCCGCAGCGCCTGCAGATGGGCCGAACACGTGCTGAGACCCAGTCCTGCGGCACCCGCCACATCGTCGACGCTGCGCCGTCCCTGCGCTAGCAGGTCGAGCAGTTCGAGCCGCTTGGGGTTGGCAAGCGCCTTGCCCACCGCTGCGAATTCGTCGAACAGGGCGTCCTTGGCGGCGCGGTCACCCATGGGCATGCTCCTTCGGCCGGTGTGGTTCATACATACGGACCGCGACCACCAGTCCCGAGGCGGCCGTCAGTGCAGCTACCGCCCAGATGGCGGCGCGGACACCGAGCAGGTCGGCGACCAGACCCGCGACCAGCGCGCCGACGGCGAAACCGCCGTCGCGCCAGAGGCGATAGGTGCCCACCGCTCGGGCCCGCCACGTGGGGTGCGCGACGTCGCCGATGGCGGCCAGTAGCGTCGGGTAGACCATGGCGGTTCCGGCACCGAGGGCTGCGGCCGCCGCCGCCCACGCGGCAAACGAGTGACTCATCGCGATACCCGCCAATGCCATTGCCTGCAGCCACATTCCGAATGCGATCATCCACTTGCGGCCCCACCGGTCTGACAGTGCGCCGGTGAACAACTGGCCCGCTCCCCACACCGCGGGATACAGCGCCGCGAGCACGCCGATACGACCGACGGGAAGTCCGGCACCGGCGAACAGAAGAGGAAACAGCCCCCACGCGAGCCCGTCGTTGAGATTGTTCACCAAGCCGGCCTGGCTGGCTGAGGACAGCGCCGGCTCGCGAAAACTGGTTTGCAGGAACACATCCCGGTTTGTCAGCTGCCCGTGGAGATCGGCGCGGGTTTCGTGGCAGGCGGCTTCGAATTTGGCGTGGCCGTGGGTCTCCTTGACGAACCGCGCGGACAAGCCCAATCCGATTGCGGCAAAGGCGATCCCGAGCAGGAAGGGCGCGGGGCGAAGCCCGTGGTACTGGGCGAGGTAACCGGTCACCATCGCCGTCAGGGCGACCGCGCCGTAGCCGGCCGCCTCGTTGAGACCCATGGCCAGGCCGCGACGGGACGGACCGACCAGATCGATCTTCATGACCACGGTGGTCGACCAGGTCAGCCCCTGACCGATGCCGAGCAGCACGTTGGCGGCGATGACCCACGCCCAGGCGGGCGCCCAGATGAGCAGCGGCGAGATCGGGACGGCGACCAGCCAACCGGCGATCAGGACGGGCTTGCGGCCGCAGCGGTCGGACAGGGTGCCGGCGAAGTAGTTGGTCGCAGCCTTGGCGAGACCGAACACCAGAACGAAGGACAACCCGGCGGTGTAGGCCCGCAGGCCGAACACCCGCTCGCCGAGCAGGGGCAGCACGGTGCGTTCCTGGCCCAGCATGCCGCCCACCAGGGCGTTGACCGCCACAAGCAGGCTGAACTGGGCGGCGTTCTGGCGAAGGCCCAGCGCCACGGCTCCATCCATCATTCCATGATTACATGGAATGATGGATGGAGTGCCAGCCGTGCGCGAGCACATGCTGGTTTTCGAGAGGTGTCTCGGCGGAGGATCGAGACCAGAATTGTGGTGGTGGTCCCGGCTGGGATCGAACCAGCGACCTTCCGCGTGTGAGGCGGCTGGTGAACCGATTATCCACGGCACTGGCGTCTGGCTCAGCTTCCTGACCAGCCTAAACGGCCGGCAGAGACGGAACTCCATTTCCTGGGATGTGTCACCTTTGTGTCACCATGGCCCTTTCCGGCCCCCGGAGCCAGCAAATGTCGCGTGCAGAGGAGGGTGAGCCATGGACCGTTTCCGCCCGGGGGTGGTGTGCGGAGGAGTACCGCGCACCGTGGGCTGCGCACCCGCGTCTCGCAGAGAAGATTGATCGGTGTGGGCGGGGAGGATTCAAGATTGCGAATGGATAGCTCCCGCGTAATCAGGTACCATCATGGTACCTGATCGGAAGGGGTGGAGCAGATGCCCGCGCTGAATGTTCAATTCACGGACGATGAGCTGGCGCGCGTTCGCACAGCGGCTAGCCGCAGCGGTAGCTCATTGAAGCTGTTCGCGCACGACGCGATCATGGCAGCCGCCGACAACCGCGCTAGCCGCGTCACCGAGGCGTTCGAGTACGTGACGGCCCGATCAAGCGAGCTAAACCGCCGCCTCGCATGACCGTCTACCTTGAGCGCGACGACATCGTTGCTGGTGGTGGAATCGCTTGCGGATTCCCCCTCCTCGTCACCGACGAGGGGCTATTGCAATCAGCGGTAGCCCGGCCACAAACAAGCGCCTTCGGCGACGACGCATACCCGACGCTCCGGGACAAGGCCGCCGCGTTGCTGCACTCACTGGCACGCAATCACGCCTTCGTAGACGGCAACAAGAGGACCGCCTGGGCGTCCGCGTGGGCGTTTCTTCGACTGAATGGTGTTGACCTGCCTGACGTGTACGACGTCGACCACGCCGAGCAGTTGGTACTCACGGCGGCATTGGGTGAAATCGACTGGCCCAAAATTGCTGGCGGGCTCCAAGCCCTCGCCGCGGATTGAGGTTTTCTCAGTAGTTTCCCCTCTGGAGAGTTGACAGGACGATTGCGGCAGCAACAATCTGGCCAATTCTGGTTGGGCACAGTCTGATTCGCCGAAGACACCGCCAGCGTTCTTTGAGTTCGGCATTGGCGCGTTCCCCGATCGCCCGAATCGCGGTCAGCAGCGCGTTGTAGCTGCGATTGTCAACGGCGAGGTCACGGCCTTTGACCGGGCTGTGCACCCCGATCCCGGAACCTTGGTAGCCCTTGTCCGCCAACGTCGGCAGACCGTCGGCGGCGGCCTTGTACAGCGCGCCCAGACAGTGTGCGCGGGCAGCGGTGATGTCATGCACGCTGCCCGGTTCGACCTCGCTGGACCACACCGGGAACCCGGCCGGGTCGGCGAGGATCTGCACGTTGCCGCCCTGGGTCTTGTGCTTACCCGAGTACCACAGGTGATGGCCGGCCTCGGTGCGCTCGTTCACCCGGTCGATCTCGATGAGCGTCCCGTCCAGCGTGACGTGCGACCAGCCTTCCCGCTTCGCCCGGTCGAGCACGTCGTGCAGGTCGGGTGCCTGCTCGGCGATCACGTCGATCGCCTCGTGCAGATACCGGTAGCAGGTGGAGATCGGCAGCCCGGCCTCGAAGGCCAGCAGCCGGATCGGGGCGTCGTCGCCGAACCAGCGCAGCACCAGCTTGGCCTGCGTGCGCACCGTGCCCGCGCGTCGCCCGGCGCGGGTGCCGATCTCGCGCCGGTGCGCGCGCAGCAACGCGGTCACATGAAGCAGGGTTTCCTCGGGGACGTCGCAGATGGCAGAGTAGGTGAACACGTGGGGTCCTCTTGCGGCGGAACGGCTTTCTTGGTCGAAACCGATCCTTGAGCAGGAACCCCACGTCCTGCTCTCACGACACGCTGGAAACTCCAGTCACACCAACCTCACACGCCCCAAGTGAGAAAACCTCATTGAATCCTCCCGGCTTTAGCCGGGGAGGATTCAATTTTCGGGCTCTATTGGGCTCTTGTGACATATCCGTGGGTGGCAACCGCCCGCTGGCCGCAGGGTTGGTTTCCTGGTTATCGGGCAACTTCGAGGATGGGCCGATGGCGACCGGCACGACCGACACCGCAGCGGTGGCCACCGGCGAACCGGAGGTAGTCGTTCCGCTCGCGATGCACATCGAGACGTTCCTCGAAGACCTCCGCAACGCGAACACATCAGCGAACACTATCCGCGCCTACCGCGGAGACCTGACCGCCTTCGCCGAGCACTACGACGGCGACCTGACCACGATGGGTGTCGACCCGATCCGGGCTTTCCTGTCATCGATCGCCGGACAAGCCCCGGCCACTCGCAAACGCACGCGGGCCGCGGTGTCCGCGTTTTGCCGGTGGGCGGTGCGCCACGACCGGATACCTGCCAACCCCCTGGACAAGGTGGACACCATCAGCGTGCCGAAGACCCTGCCACGGCCGGCACCCGCAGCCGACATCTTCAAAGTCCTCAACGCGATCTGCTCGCGGCGCCCCCGCAAGGACATCACCACCGATGTGCTGCGGGACCGGGTGCTGTTCGAGACCGCCTACCAGTGCGGCCTACGCGCCTCGGAGGCGTGCGGGCTGTATGTCGAGGATTTCGACCTCACTGTGGACGACGAGCACGTGCGCGTGCACGGCAAGGGCGGCACGGTGCGCACCGTGCTGCTCGACGACCGCTGCTACGTCGCGTTGGTGAAGCTGTACCTGGCGCGAGTTGGGTACACGTGCGGGCCGATGTTCCGCGCCAGCATCAACGGAAAGGGCGGCCCACTGTCGTACTCGGCCGCCCACAACCGCTGGCAATCCTACTGCGCCGCAGCCGAAGTCGCGATAGATATCCATCAACTGCGCCACAGCCACGCCACGGAACTGATCAACTCCGGGGTCGGGATCGAGGTGGTGCGCAAACGCCTCGGTCACGCCTCCACCGAGACCACCCAGATCTACACCCTGCTCGCAGACAAGATCGCCGACGACGAGATCCGCGCCGCCCGCCTCCGACGTGACACCCAACTGGGCAGGTAGCCGAGGCTGGGCACCCGAACAACGAGTTCGAGCGGGATACGGCCGAAAGCCGGTTGAGGAGGTGTCAGCGCGGGGATGAGATCATCTGCCACATGCGCGACACCGAGATTTTCCGCCATCTGCTGGGACTGGAAGCCCCGTGGAAGATTGCACGGATCAAGCCATCAGCGACCACCGGCGGGGTAAACATCTGGGTTAAACATATGGCGCGAGCCCATTTCGTTTGTCCACACTGCGATGCGTCGCTGCCGGTTTATGACCACTCGGCCGAGCAGACGTGGCGACATGTCAACCCGGTGTCCGTTCCCATCTTTCTGCATGTCAGTCCGCCACGGGTAGCTTGCCCTGACCACGGAGTGAGTCAGGTCGGGATCCCATGGACCGAGCCTGACTCGATGTTCACGCCAATGACTTAAGCGGGTCGGTGTCAGCGCAGGGGTCCCTCCGGGGACTGCTGGTGACCTGGTGGGTCAGATGCGTCAGCGCCTCGCTGCGCTGTGGCGGCGCGTCTGCCAACAACGTGTCGACCCTTCTGCCAGACTTCGGTGCATGAGCAGACGCAACCGGGAGAAGCGGGCCGCAAAGCAGAAGAACCGGCGGCGAGGCCCCTCCGAGCAAGAGCGCATGAGATTCGACCCTGCGCCCGACCAAGTGCTCTGGCAAGAACTCCTGATCGAAGCCTTGCGTCACGCGGCGATGTGCTCCAACGACGACGCGGAATTGCACGCCACTGAATTGCTCGCGGAGTTACCCGCCTCGGAGCGGGATCTCGACCTGGCGGCCGACACCGCTGTAGCCGACGCTATCCGGGCGGCGTGGGAGGCGGGCTGGTTGCCGTCCGACCTTCACGAGTTCGCCCGTCGCAAGCTCGAACCATCGGCCGCCGGATACCTAGCCGAGGCAATAGTCCGCGAGTCCAAGCGGTACGCGGTCGCCACGCTGCACCCGAGATGGCACGCCGACCTCGTCGTCCTTTCAGCCGGGATCGACCCGAATACACAGACACCGCAGATGTGGCGCTGGGCAACTCTGAACGGCACCGACCGCTGCGCGGCGCTGACCGTTGTACTGAAGGTGCTGGCCCTGCTGGGGACACTTGTTGTGCTCGAACCGCTGCTGCCGCTGCCGGGCGCGCGCCAACACACCCCCACCACGGCGGGCGAGCTCGACGAGAAGGGTCTCGCCAGGGTGCGCGCCCTGCTGGCCAAGGCCGAGGCAACCAATTTCCCCGAAGAGGCCGAAGCGCTCTCAGCCAAGGCCCAGGAACTGATGAGCAGGTACTCGTTGCATCGATGCGTTGCTGACCACGACCACAATCGGGAACCGGTGGCAGCCGGGCGCCGGATATGGATCGATAGCCCCTACGCCGGGGCCAAGGCATTGCTCGTGCAGGCCGTGGCCACGGCCAACCGTTGTCGTACGGTGTGGACGGAAAACCTCGGGTTCGTCACGGTTGTCGGAGCCGAAACCGAGATCAACCTCGTCGAACTGCTCACCACGTCGCTGCTGGTGCAGGCCAACCGGGCGATGCTGGCTGCGGGCAGCCAGCTCAGCAGCCGTGGCCATTCACGGACGAGATCGTTTCGCCAATCGTTCCTCGTCGCATACGCCACTCGCATCGGCGAGCGACTCGACACCACGAATGCGACGGTCACGGCCGAGATAGCCGACTGCCGGCTACTTCCCGTGCTGGCGGCACGCAGCCGGGCGGCTGATGAGCTCACGGACCGACTCTTCCCGTCAATGCGGCATCGCCCGGTATCGGTGTCCAACCGAGCGGGCTGGGGTGCCGGGCGGGCAGCGGCGGACCTGGCTCTGCTCGACGTGCACGCCTCGATCGCAGGGTAGCGTCCGAGGAGGTTCGGCGAAGACAATCCTATCGGGACCGGTGGAAAAGTCAGGGTGCCGGAAAGGTTGGTGCGCGGCTCTTTGACCTTGGGATTTATCGCCGTGTGATCGGCGTGGCTGCTGTGGCGGGTGTGACCAACGGGTTTGGATGCAGGTTGCGAAGCCATCCATCCGAACTCGAGGTCACACCCGCGTGCCATCTTCCCCGACACTGCCCGCCGATACGAACACGACGCGCCACCAACGACTGTTGGCAGCCCTGCAGACAGTGCCCGACCCACGCGACCGGCGTGGGGTGCGTTACCCGTTGGCCGGGGTGCTTGCGCTCGCAGTCACCGCCACCATGGCCGGGTGCCGCTCGTTCGCGGCGATCGGTCAGTGGGCCGCAGAGACCGCAGCCGACAAGCTGGCCTCCTTCGGACTCCCCAGCGGTAGCGCTCCCGACGAGTCGACATTGAGGAAACTGTTCGCCCGCCTCGATGCCGACGCCCTCGACCGGGCGCTGGGCCTGTGGATGTGGACGCGGACCTTCACCGTTGATCGGCGCCGGGTGATTGCCTTGGACGGCAAGACGGTCCGAGGCGCGCGTACCCGCCCTGACGGTAAGGCGCCGCACCTCGTCGCCGCATTCGACCATGATGCCGGCGTCGTCCTCGGACAGGTCGCTGTCGATGTGAAAAGTAACGAAATCCCCGCCGCCCGAACACTATTGGGATCTCTCGAACTTGACGGCGCGGTGGTGACTCTCGATGCGATGCACACCCAGACCGATACCGCTACAGCCATCACCGCAGCCGGCGGCGACTACGTGTTCACGGTGAAGGCGAACATGCCCACCCTGCACCACAAGCTCAACAAGCTGCCGTGGAAGGACATCCCCGCCCACACGGCCAGGGCCACCGACCGTGGCCGGCGGGTCACCCGCACAATCAAGGTCGCCGATGTTCCCGACTGGATCGACTTTTCCGGCGCAGCCCAGGTCGCCCAACTTCGCCGCACCGTCACCGACAAAGAAACCAAAACCGTCGAGGTCGTCTACCTGATCACCTCCGCACGTCACACCGCCGCGCCGCCGCAGCGACTCGCCACCTGGGTGCAAGGCCACTGGGGCACGAGGTGCCTCGGCTTTGCTTTCTGCTCGTCAACCAGACCCGGCGATCTTTCGCGCCAGTCCTGGCCAGAAACGCATGGGTGGTCTCGGCTGCTAGTGGCCCGCCGCGCCAGCCGGTTTTTGCCGAGCTCGGTCAGGAATGCGCGGCGGGAAACTTCAAGGGCGGCTATGGATTTCACCCGCTTACGGCGTGGTGCGACAATACCGGGGAGCTGCTGGCGGTCATCGCACGCAGCGGGAACGCGGGGTCGAACACGGCCGCCGATCACATCGCGATCATCGACGCCGCGATCGCCGCGGTACCCGCGCGGTGGCGGCGCAACCTGCTGGTCAGCATCGACGGCGCCGGATCCAGCCACGCCGTGGTCGAGCACCTCACCGCGCTGAACGCCCGGCCGGGCTGGTCGGTGCAGTACTCGGTCGGATTCGACCTAGACGAGCGGGTCCGCACCGCGATCGGGCAGACCCCCGAGCAGGTGTGGGAGGCCGCGCTCGACGCCGCCGGCAAGGCGCGCGGGGACGCGCAGGTCGCCGAGGTGACCGGGCTGCTGCGGCACAGTACCGGCGGCGATCGGCTCGACACCTGGCCGGACGGGATGCGGATCCTGGTGCGACGGGAGGAGATCGAGACCGGCGCGCAGCTATCGCTGTTCGAGCAGGCCAACGGCTACCGCTACCAGCCGCTGGCCACCGCCGCCGCCGGCGGGCAGGCCCAACGATTGGAGGCTCGACACCGGGTACACGCCCGCGTGGAGGGGTTCATCCGCTGCGGCAAAGCGACCGGCCTGGCCAAATGGCCATCCGGGTCGTTCGCGATCAACACCGCCTGGATCACCGCGGCCGCGATCGCGATCGACCTGCTGTGCTGGACGCGGCTGCTGCTGCTCGACGGCGCCCTCGCCAAGGCCGAGCCCGCCACCCTGCGCTACCGGCTGCTGCACGCCGCTGCCCGCCTCGTCTCCCATGCCCGCATGCTGATCCTCCGCATCCCCGAACCCTGGCCCTGGGCAGAAGATTTCGCCGACGCGTTCAACCGCGTCCGCGCTATCCCCTGACCACAGCCACCTTGCCCGAGCAACCCAGGAAGGAGTACCCCCACCGGGAACGTGGAACCCGGCGCCACCGCACGACACGCGGCGCCGCCGCTTATCCGCTACCCCAGAATCACGACCGAAACGGCCGAACCGCCGCCCGTCACGGGCCAACCCGGCCTACCGTGAAATTTCGAGGCCTGTGGTACTCGGGCGAGCACAAGACCCAGGGCGGCAACGTGCAGATCCTCGCCGACCCGGCCGGGTTCCCGGTGTGGTCCAGCGAGGTCGAACCGGGCAGCGTGCATGACATCACCGCTGCCCGCGCACACTGTCTGGGCGCACTGTACGAGGCCGCCGCCGACGGGCTACCGACGTTGGCGGACAAGGGATATGAGGGCGCCGGGATCGGGGTGCACAGCCCGGTCAAAGGCCGTGACCTCGATGTCGCCAATCGCAGCTACAACACGCTGCTGACCGCGATTCGGGCGATCGGGGAACGCGCCAATGCCGAACTCAAAGAACGCTGGCGGTGTCTTCGGCGAATCAGACGGTGCCCAACCAGAATTGGCCAGATTGTTGCTGCCGCAATCGTCCTATCAACTCTCCAGAGGGGAAACTACTGAGAAAACCTCAATATCACCCAGGCGCAGACCCACGATGTCGACGGGGCGCAGACCCGTCCTGGCCGCCAACAGCAGCAACGCCCGGTCGCGAAGCCCTTGCCCCGTGGTCGGATCCGGGAGTTGACCAGCTGCTCGATCCGATCAGCGGCCAGCACCGCCACCGACCTGCGACGCCGAGCGAACGTCGCTGGCACCGCCGCGGACAGTCCCGCGCGGCAGCCGGCATCCTCCAAGAAGCGGCACAGCACCCGCAACGCCGACACCACGGTCCGCATACTCCCCGCCTGGTAGCGACTGGCGAGAAACACCACCGCAGCCGATACGTCCGCGCGCGAGAGGCCCTCGATGGCGGACACACCACGCTCGGGCAGCCAGGCCAGCACCGTGCGGGACACCGTCGCATACAGCTCCCGCGTCGCCACCGCCAGCCTGCGATGATCGAGCCACGCCTCGAACTGCTCCTGAACCGGCCGGAACGCAACGTTCAGCACGTCATTGGGGTGCGACCGGCGCGACTGCCGCCACCGGTACGAACCCGTCACCGCCACCTCGGCCAGCACCAACGCCGACTTGCGTAGCAGCTTGCGTTTCCAATCCTTGATCCGCCCCTGCCGGTGCTCCTCGGCCACGAACCGCAAGAACGACGCGACGACCTCGTCCGTGACCTGGTCCGCGCCTTCACGTGAACAGAACGACTCGAACTGCGACCACGCCCACCGGTACTGCCACAACGTCGACGGCGCATGCCCCAGCCCAGCAACCACGTCGCCTGCCCGCCCGACCACCCCGCCCACAGATCCACGCATTTGCTGCTCCTCTCGAGATACACGACAGAGACGAGCAGCGTAGGCACCCATCGTTATCCCGAGGAATCAGGACTACAGACGCCTTCGACCTCCATCAACGCCGGACACTCCGGATAACCAAATCCTCGGGATAGTCGCACGGGTGGGCCACCTGGCCGGGTCGGTGAAAAATCCCCGGGCTTGCGAGTACTCCGTCCAACCCACACTGAACTGCGGATCGGCCGAATCAGCCTTGGGCACAATCGGTGTCATGTTGTCGGGGATCAACACCTTGAAGACACCGTCGAAGAATCGCCAGGCCGCCTCGCAGCCGGCGATGATCACCTCCAGGGTCTGGTTGAACGTCAGCCACACGAACATGTGCCGCGAGTAGACCGCGGTGAAGATCAACGCGTGCACCACCCGGTTGCGCCCAGATTCGGGATCGAAGATCTTGCCCATCTTGCCGAAGTCGATCTGGCATTCCACCCCGGGTTCACCGTCGGCCACCGGCACCGTGCCAACGCTGCCGCGACCCCGGTAGTCGGTGTGCTGCGTGCAGTACCGGTGCAGGGTCCGCTGCGGCACGATCATGCCGCGACGTGCCAGCAGGTCACCGATCTTGACCACTGTCAAGTCCTTGCCGACCCATTCGACGATCTGATCGTGGTTGGCGCGCAACAACTCCCATGCCGCACCGTGGCCATCCGGCCGGCCCGGACGCACCGCCTCGATCACCGCGCCGATCAGCTCGTCGGTGAGCTGGTCCAGATCACCGCCTCGGTCCAGCCCCGCCAACACCGCCGCATTCGTATAGTCGCGTGCGGTCTTTGCGGTCCACCCCGGCCAATGAAGCCACCCGGCGCAAGCCGACCCCCGTCATCCACACCCGCAACAGCTCACGTACCTCGATCACCGAAACCTCCCGATACATTCAGCGGACCTCCTTCACATCGATCGACATGAAGTGATCCGACCCTGTAATCGAGCGACCACCGGCGCGACACGCTGGTGGTCCCATCACTGGCAAACGGGTGGTCCAATGAAGCTGGCTAAACCCTGGTCAAAGTGGTCCCATCACGGTGGCGGTCGACAGACCCCTGCCCAGTGCTTCGGCAGCCTCGAAGCGACGGCGAGGTTCGGCTGGGACACGTTTGGCGCCGGCCCAAGTCGCGACGGCACCACCAGCAGCGGCGCGGCGCCAGCGCGCGTTTGCGGTGCGCATGCGGTGGGATTGGGCGCCGGGGCGTGAAACTGCGAGCGGCAAATCCGCAGAACAGTTCGCGAAGCCGGCCATCGAACGCGTCGGCAGCGTCGAGCAGGCCGCTTGCCAGCCGTAACGAATTGCAACCCCATTCGTTGTACTCACGCCCAAATGAAGGAGCAAACAGACGAGAATCAGCCCGAGCGTCGCTGTGCGGACACGCACACGGTCGGGGGCATTGAATCCTGTGCATCCTGCGGGATGCTGCGGCCGTAGCGAGCCATCAGCTCTGGGAACGTTGCCGCCGACACATCCCAACCGTGTTCACGCAGCCAGCGGTCCACGGGCGTGCGCTCCTCGGGGTACCAGAGGTCATCGAAGTCGGTGACCTCGGCGTTGACCAGCTTGGCGGCCGCGGCCCGCATGCGCTGCATGTCCTCGCGTTGCCTGCGAAGCTTGTCGGGATCAGTGAAACCTGCGCCGGGCACGTTGGAGGCGAGCCAACTGCCCTCGGCGCTGAGGGAATGGATGCGTTCGAACAGCAGGTCCTGAGCTTGCGCCGGCAGGTAACGCACCAGCCCCTCGGCCGACCAGACGGCTGGTTGTGTCGCATCATAACCTGCCTCCCGCAACGCCTTTGGCCAGTCCTGGCGCAGGTCGATCGGCACATTGACGAGTCGCGCCGCCGGTTGCGCGCCGTGCTCGCGCAGCGTCTTCGACTTGAAATCCAGCACCTTGGGCTGGTCGAGTTCATAGACGACGGTGCCGTCGGGCCAAGGCAGCCGCCAGGTGCGCGCGTCGAGCCCGGCCGCCAGGATGATCACCTGGCGCACCCCGGAGTCGACCGCGTTCAGGAAGAACTCGTCGAAGAACGCGGTGCGCGTGGCCATGAAGTCGATCATCAGCTGGATCCGCGTTCGCACCGCGGGTTCCATCTCGATCGCCTCAGCCAGGAGCTTGGGATCGGAATAGATGCTCCAAATCCCCTCGCCCGCGGCATCGACGAAGACGCGCGCGAAGGGGTCGCTGATGAGGGGATTCTCGCTCTCGGTCCCCGCGGCGCGCGCCGCGGCGACACCGAGTGCGGTCGCTCCGACGCTATGCGTGATATCCCAGGAGTCATTGTCAGTCCGCGACATCGCATTCCCTTCCAGCCCGCAGGTCGATTAGTTAGTTGTCTACACCCTCGAAGGGGCGCCGTTGATTGGGCGGCACGCGACACTGTCAGCGCACGGTCGCGCTCTCTGTGGTCCAACGTGCTCGACCCCCTGCGCCGTTGTATTTTCGGCTCTACTTACGTGATTGTGGATGACCTCCTGTGTGGTGTGGGAGTTCGAGGTTTTCAGGTGGGACTCGACGTCGATATCGACGGTGCCAACGGATCGACTGGCGTCCTCGAGGGCTTCGACGAGACGCATCTCGGCCTCCGGGATCATCGCGGCAACATCGGCCGCAGCTAGGCTTCGGCTCAGCAGCGATGTGCCGACATTGGTGGCTGCGGCCGCAAGCGCAGACCACGCCTTGGAAGCGTCTCTGGCCGCCGCCGCCGCCTCGGCGGTGGCGGCGTCATGTAGGAGGTCGGCGATGTCCTGGCAACCCTGTGCCTGCAACGTGCGAAACAGCCCACCCCCGGTGCCAGCCTTCTCGATGAACGCCCCGAGCCCGAACAATGCCGCGGTCAGTGCATCGTCGTCGAACAGTGTTGGCCAACAACGTAAGTCATCGGCGAAGTCCTGCACACCCTTCAAACCCGAGGATTCGACCTCAGCCGCCTCGACGCGCAGGGACGGCGCACCCACGGCGTCGCCGCGCATGAATGCTGCGCTCGCAGCCAGTGCGGCACCCGCAATGGGGCGAAGGTCGGGAACTCGGTCCGGCCAGTCGACTTGATACGTGGTGTGCCGGGTAGGCGTAGGGAACCCAACTGAGGACCGTGCTCGTCGCAGATCATCATAGGGAACCAGTTGGGTGGTGTCGCGGTCATTGTCGACGACATAGGCCACCCGTTGCTCGTCATCGTATCCGATGATGACGATGTCGTGGCGACTCATATGCAGCCGGACGCGCAGATAGGGAAGTTCGCCGATGTCAGCCCACACCATGACCGGTCGACCCTTGTCGACTTCGTCGGTCACAAATGCCCATCCCGCGTCTGGGTCATCGGTCGATTGCACGACGAACTTTGCGCCAATCCGGGTGAGGTAGTCGTCCTCCAGGTCGTTTCCCCGCCCCACCAGGTAGGCCTGCGGAGACAACTGCGGAGAGCGGACGTAGGAGAAGTCCAAGGCGCCACCGAGGGCGAAGACCAATCCTTCACTGGGTCCTCCTGTTCCCCAACCGAGTTCGGCCCATTCAGTGAGGTCGCGAAGCGCGCCCGAACCGCAATGCCCTCCGTTCCTATGCCGGTAGGGAATCTGCACCCTGGTCATCGCCGCCTCCTTGCGTATCCAATGGCAGAGCTGTTAAGCCTCGGAAGGACAATCCGTTTCGCCACGCGGGTTCCCCCGCGGATCGTAGGTGTGGAAACCGGGATCCGGTGCGGCGGGATCCAGGCTGGCCACCAGGATGTCCTTGGCCGTTCTCGTCGAAGGGTGGCTCTCGCTCAGAGGCCGATCCGCTTGGCGATAATCTCCTTCATGATCTCGGTGGTGCCGCCACCGATACCAAGGATGCGCGAGTCGCGATAGTGCCGCTCGACCTCGGTCTCGCGCAGGTAGCCCATGCCACCGTAGAGCTGCACGGCGGTGTCGACGGCGAGCGCACAGGCCTCCACAGACTGGTTCTTCGCCATCGCGACCATCCGCACATCGGTGTCACCCGCGACGATGCGGTCCACGGCGGCGCGGGTGTAGGTACGGGCCACATCCACGGCCGTGGCCATGTCGACGATCTTGTGCCGCACCACCTGCCGGGTGGACAGCGGCCGGCCGAAGGTTTCGCGCTGCTTCACCCACTCCAGCGTCAGGTCGAGGCAGCGCTGGGCCGTGGCATAGCACTGCACGGCGATGAAGGCACGCTCGACCTGGAACTGTTGCATGATCTGCAGGAAGCCGCTGCCCGCGGGGCCGACCAGGTTGGCCACCGGCACGCGCACGTCGGAGAAGCCGAGTTCGGCGGTGTCGGAGCACAGCCAGCCCATCTTCTTCAGGGTGCGCGAGACCGCGAAACCCGCGGTACCGCGCTCCACCACCAGCAGTGAGATTCCCGACGAGCCCGGGCCGCCGGTGCGCACGGCGGTGGTGACAAAATCGGCCCGGACCGCCGAGGTGATGAACAGCTTCGCGCCGTTGACCACGTACTGGTCGCCGTCGCGGCGTGCGGTGGTCCGGATGGCGGCGACGTCGGAACCGGTGTCGGGCTCGGTGATGCCGAGGCTGCCGATCTTCTCCCCGGCCAGTGTCGGCGCCACGAACTTGCGGATCTGCTCGGGATCGCCCTGCGCGGCCATGTGCGGCACGGCGATGTGGTGGGTGAGCAGGCTGGCCAGCACGCCCGACGAGCCGCCGGCCTCTATCACGGCTTCGGTGAGCAGCACCAAGTCGCGCAGGTCGCCGCCGGAGCCACCGACCTCTTCCGCGAAACCGATGCCCAGCAGGCCCGCGGCGGCTGCACGGCGGTGCAGCTCCCGGGGCAGCTCGCCGGCGTCTTCCCAGTCCTGCAGGTGGGGGACGAGACGCGCTCGGGCGTGATCCACGGGTCCGCTGCGGCCGACCCCACCTCGCGCTGATCCGGCTGAGTCATGTGGGCGCTCCTGCTGTAACCGTTCGGGGAGGGGCGGCACGACCTGCCGCGCCGAACCCGTTGTCATCGGATGTTAGCGCCGATTTTCACTCAGCGAATTGACCCTCATTTTGATGCCTGCTCATGCGAACTCGTAGCGCACGGTGCGGCCGCCGAGCCAGGGGACGGAGGTGGTGGGCAGGTTGGCTTGGCGCAGTACGGGTGAGTAGGTGCGCCGGTCGAGGCGGACCACGATCTGGTTGCCGTGGTTGAGGATGTGCCCGCCGGTGGACAGGAACCGGCGTTGCAGGGTGTCGGGGGTGGCGGTTGCGTAGCCGGGGATGCGGCGGCGCAGGGCGGCGCAAAGGGTGTGGGCAAGGACGGTGAGCACGACGTCGAGGTCGATGTTGAGGGGGACGGCTCCGGTGAGGGAGTCCAGGTGGAAGGAGCGGATCGCTTCGGCGAGGCGTTGCTCGATGTTCATTCTGCGGGAGTAGGTCTCGATGACCTGTTTGGCGGGCATCGAGTGCTGGTTGGTGATCAGGATGGTGGGCTCGTCGTGGCCCAGGCCGGCGACGGCGAGTTGACGCAGCGTGCCGGGGTAGGTCGATAGTCGCGCGGCGGGGTCTTCGATCATCTGGACGCGGCGGGTTCGGCCGCCGGCGCGGGCCACGGTCAGCTTCGTCCAGGCGCTGGTGGGTAGCGCGTGCAGGTGGGCGGTGAGTTTGGGGGTGCGGGCGCGCAGGGTGATGAAGCCGATGCCGCGCTGGGTCAGTTCGCCGAGCTGGGTTTGGGTGGTGACCTTGGAGTCCATGACGAGCAGGGCGGGGTGGGTGCCGGTGACGGTTTTCCAGTGCTCGGCGAAGTCGAGGACCTCGTTGTTCTGGGTGGCTTTGACGAGGTCGGCGTTGGCGTAGAGCAGGGCGTGGGAGTCGGCGTCTTCGGCGAAGAAGGTCAACACGCTGCGGGTGCGTTGCGAGCGTGAGGGCACGTAGTGTTTTTCCAGCGCGGCGTCCTCACCCCAGTGCATGACGGCATGGAAGTCCAGGTTCAGCACCTCGCCGGTGGCCAGGCCCGCGGCGACGGAAGCCTTGTCCAACGCGGTCAGGAACTTCTTCTGCTTGGCGTGTTGCAGGCGGTAGGAGTACGTGGTCAGCGCGGTCGTCTTGGGCAGGGCGGTGAGCCCGGTGAACAGCGCGGCGCCGGGGTCGGCGGCCAGATCGTGCACGTGGGAGACACGGCGGGTGCCGGTGAGCTTGACCGCCAGCAGAGCGAGCAGGTAGTTGATCGCGGGGATGTCGCGGGTGCCGGGGTAGCCGGCGGCGGTGACCAGTGCGGGCAGGTCCACGGCGAGCAGGTCGGGCAGCACGAGCAGCAGCCCGGCCATCCGGGTGGGCGCGTCGGTGGGCAGCTGGGCGTAGTCGTCGGCGGCCAGTGCGCGGGCCCGGGGCAGGTCTTGGCGCCGGGGGCCGCCGCGGGCGGCGTCGGGCCGGCGCCAGATCCGGGGTAGGCCGGCCTCGTTGATGACCTCGCTGATCCCGGTGCGGTTCAACCCGATGCCCTCGGCGGCCAGCTCGGCGGCGATCTCATCGATGGAGTACCCCTGCGCGCGCAGGGCGATGATCCGGGTCCGGGCGGCGTCTTTGCCGGGTGCGGTCTTGGGGCCGGGACGGGCATCGAGGAAGAAGTTCTTCGCCCCGGCGCGGAAGTCGGCCACCGCCGAGTGCAGCCCGGCGGTGGTGTAGCCGAACCGCTCGGCTACGGCCGCGGCGGGTTCACCGTCGAGCAGATAGGCCCGCAATGCCTCGTAGCGGGTCTGCGGGCCCACGGCGGGGACGGCGAAGAACTCGCCACCCACCCGGGCTGCTTGCGGGGCATTCGCTGACTGGTCGATACTGATAGTCAACCGTGCTCGGTCACGGCGATCAAGGACCTGCGAACGCGTGTCGCCCGACTCGGGGGTTGATCGCGCCAGAACCCTTGAAATAGCAGCAATGTAGTTCCAGTTGCCGTCGGTTGACATTCGGGTCCTTCGACCGGATGGGCTCAGTGCCAGCCGGGTATTAACTGATCAGTCAGCGATATGCCTTCACTATGTCGCGCCGCGATCACATCACCGCGCACCGAATCGCCTTGCTACGCAACCCATCCAAACCTGGCGACGCCATCAGCTACGATCTGCGCGAACCCACGATCAGATAATCACCGCTCCGCGAAAATCGGCGTTAGTAGTAGCCGCTACCGTAACGTGTCAGACATCTCACGAAGTCAAAAGTCAAGCCGCCAGTGGAAGGGTGAGGTGGAAATGCACGGTGTTCGTTATAGGGCTGGCCGGTTTGCAGGCAATGGTGGAGTTGGCCGAGGAAATTGTTGAACAGGTGTCGTTTGGGCCTGGTGGTTCCAGTCTCCGGCGGCGCGGCGGGTGCGCACCGCGCCGATCAGCCGGGAGATGATCCTCAACTATGTGGCGCAGCACAGCCTGAACCTGCCACGGTCGTACCGAACATCCTGCGTCCGTTCGTGTCCGTTTCGGAGGACATGGGCGGACGGCTGCCTCACCGAGCAATTCTCAACCACGAGGAGCCGCCGACGCGGCGGCGGAGGAGTACGCCATGGATCGCGGTATCGGTCAGTGGGTCACTAAACGGGCCTTCCTCAACGGGCAGCGCACGGCGTTCGTCTGCGGTGACACCAGCTTCACTTACTCCGACCTCGAACGGCGCACCAACCAGGTCGCCTCGAGCCTCCTGCGTCTCGGCGTCCGCAAGGGGGACCGGGTGGCCGCGCTCCTGGTGAACTCGGTCGAGTTCATGGAGGTCCTACTCGGCTGCGCGAAGATCGGCGCCATCACCATCCCGATCAACGTCCGGCTCGCCAGCCCGGAGATCGGCTACATCCTCGCCGACGCCGGCGCCGACGTGTTCGTCTTCCACGAGCCGCTCGCGGCGGCGGCGGTCAGCGCGCTGGCCGAGCCGGGGGTCCGGGTCCGACACACCGTCCGGACCGGGGGCGCCGCGGCCGACGGCGAGATCGCCTACACCGACCTGCTCTCCGGCGGTGCCCCCGGACCTCTCGACAGCGACGTCGACGGCCGCGACCCCGCGTTCATCATGTACACCTCGGGCACCACCGGCCGCCCGAAGGGCGCCATCCTCACCCACGACAACCTGCTGTGGAACGCCGTCAACGTGCTGGGCACCGACCAGGGCCTGCACGGCAGCGACGTGACCGTGGCCGTGGCCCCGATGTTCCACATCGGCGGGCTGGGGGTGCATACGCTGCCGTTACTCTACGTCGGCGGGACCAGCGTGATCCTTCCGTCGTTCGACCCGGTGGCCACGCTCAAGGCGATGGCCGATTGCCGGGCCACCGTCCAGTTCATGGTGCCGGCGATGTGGTCGGCGCTGACTCAGGTGCCCGACTTCGACTCCTACGATCTCTCGGCGCTGCGTTTGGCCATGGGCGGCGGCGCGCCGGTGCCGCTGACCGTCATCGACTTCATGCATCAACGCGGCGTCCCCTTCACCGAGGGATTCGGGATGACCGAGACCGCACCCATGGTCTCGGTCTTGGACGCCGCCAACATCACCATGCGGGCCGGGTCGATCGGCCGGGTCGCCATGCACGTCGATGCCCGGATCGTGGACGCCGACGACCGGGACGTTCCGGTCGACACCGTCGGCGAGCTCCTGGTGCGCGGACCCAACGTGTTCGTGGGGTACTGGATGAAGCCGGCGGCGACCGCCGAGGCCTTCCGGGGCGGCTGGTTCCACACCGGCGACCTCGGTCGGATCGATGCAGACGGCTACATCACGCTGGTCGACCGCAAGAAGGACATGATCATCTCGGGCGGGGAGAATGTGTACCCGATCGAGGTGGAGCAGGTGCTGTTCCGTCACCCCGGCGTGCTGGACGCCGCGGTAGTCGGCGGTCCGGACGAGAAATGGGGTGAGCGCGTCGTCGCGGTGGTGGTGGCCGACCCAGCCGCCGAGCAGGAACCCGGCGCCGACGAACTGATCGCGTGGTGCCGCGAGCGGTTGGCGCATTTCAAGTGTCCGCGCGAGGTGCACCTGCTTCCCGAGCTGCCCCGCAACGCCACCGGCAAGCTCCTCAAGACGGAGCTGCGCAAGCGGTTCACCGGTGTCGAGGGCGGCGTCGTCCAGCGCTGAGGCATCTCCGGCAGAATCCACGTCGAGCTTCCAGCCCGGCGTGACCGCGGGGGTGAACTCGTCGCCGACGACCTCGGGGACGACTGCGTGCATCGCAGGCGAGTCAGAGTCGATGAATCGCCCGGGGCGAGGGACTCTTCGTGTCCACCTACCGGGGGGTGATCACGCCGACCGCGCCCCCCGTGAAGGACGGATCAGTCGCTCCGCGAGCAGATCGTCGGGCGAGCCTGCGATGGCCGATCTCCTGCTGTGGCGCGCTGGGTGTCCCACTCGGCGAGCGTGAACGACACCCCCTTGGTAGGTGGCGATCGGCGCACCGAACGCCTCCCGCTGGCGCGCCCACTCGATGGTGGTCGTCATGGCGCGGTGGGCGGCTCCGAGCACCATCAGACCCAGCAACGCCCGCGTGAGGTCGAAGTCGGCCAGTTGCGCGGCCAGGCCGCTGCCGCCATCGGTGATCTCGTGGTCGGCCGGGACGAACGTGTCGTCGAAGCTCAGCCCGACCCGGCTCAGGGGCCGGAAGCCGGGGTCGGCGCGGCACGAGTCCGGTGAACGTGTCCGGCGGACTGCTGGCGCGCGGCCACCCGATCGGCGCCACCAGGCGCACCGGTCTCGGGATGGCCTTCGGGACTCTTGAGGAGGAGGCGGTGATCGCCGCGTGGCTCGGGCACACTGATGCGAGGTTCACGCTGGCGGTTTACACGCACTCCACCGACACCGCACTGTCCGACGCCGCCGCGGTGCTGGGCAGAGTCGTCGCCGGTGGCGGTGCTTCGCCGGGGAAGTAACCGGGGGCCGGTTCGTCCCGGCCGCACCGCTCGCGCGTTGTGTGTCGCAACCCCCGTCGCGTCGCTGACATCAAAAATTCGACTCGCCGCCGCCGAACACAGCTGAGGCGCTCGGTGATGCTCGCCAGTTGAGCGTGGAGCCCGCCGCAGGAGTATTCCGGTCCTGTATCCAGCAAACAATCCACGCCGCCAACTGGCCACCCCATCGGGCGGATAAAGAAGCTGATGTGTCAACTTGTGTCACCTCTGCGACTCCCCACGCGGCGGAACGGTTCAGAAACTGCCATCTACCTGGCCTTTCTTGGTGGTCCCGGCTGGGATCGAACCAGCGACCTTCCGCGTGTGAGGCGGACGCTCTCCCGCTGAGCTACGAGACCAAGTGGCGAACAGACCGTCGACTGGCAACTGCGCCGAAGAGGAACACTAGCACGATGGATCGTTCGGCCCGGAATGCGCTCGTCACACCGGACGTGACCATCGGGATTTGTGTGGCTTCCATGGCGTCGGCTATTGTCTTGCTTCGCACCGGGTGACGATCTCGCCCGTGGCGTGCGGATGTAGCGCAGTTGGTAGCGCATCACCTTGCCAAGGTGAGGGTCGCGGGTTCGAATCCCGTCATCCGCTCGAAGGTGCAACTGGCATCAAACCCAACGGTGGAGTGGCCGAGTGGTGAGGCAACGGCCTGCAAAGCCGTGCACACGGGTTCGATTCCCGTCTCCACCTCCGAGGATCTACGGATCTCCCCGCGCGATTAGCTCAGCGGGAGAGCGCTTCCCTGACACGGAAGAGGTCACTGGTTCAATCCCAGTATCGCGCACCAGTATTTTATGCAGTGCACAATCGCTATCGAGTTCGACGCGCTCAGCGCGCGCCCTGGTACGCCACCTCGGCGAGGTCCCGCCCAACCGCTTGACGCCGTGCGCTACCAGTCGAACAACGTCTGGTTTCTGGACCACAGGCAGTCGCCCGTCATCGTGACGGTGAAAAGCCTGGGCAGCATCTCCACCGACACCGGCTGTCCGGGCTCGCCTTGCGAATTCTGCGGTGCTGCAAGGACTCCCGCACTCACCACGGCGACCTGCTCTGCGCCGCAGACCGTGTCGGGGTTCAGCGGCGTGGCAGTCCAGCTTCCAGAGGACAGGTTGGGATTGCGGAAACCCTGACCGTGCAGGGTGATCCCCGGCCCGTAGCTGAACCATTTGTCGCTCGGGTCGAACGGAACGGGCGCCTCGGCCCAGGCGCGGGAGCCGTCCGGCAAGGTGCGGCACACCAGGAACTCGCTGCCGCCAGGACGCTGCGTCATCGCGTCGGCGAGCCGTTCGCCACAGGCCGCGCCGGCCTGCGGAACAGGACAGTCAGCGTGCGCAACCCCAGGGCTGACCAACGCGGCGGCCGCCATGAGCACCACCACACGGCATTTCATCGGCTTCACTCCCTCACCATCGCGTCGGCGCACTCCAAGGTTACGTCCGGTGCAACCTTCACGGGCTACGATGCCAGCCCACAACCGAATGGTGGGGGCATCGTGTCGTTCGTGAAGCTGCTTGTTCTCCTTCGCGCCGTGGATCATGTTCCTGATCGTCGCCAGGGACACCCTGCTGCGTGTGGAGATCGGTGTGGTCGCCAACCTGGTGCGCCGCAAGGCGCACCGCGCGAACTCCGAATCCCGCTAGGCGTAGAGCTTATCGAGGTTGTCGTGGAAGTTCTCCACGACAACCTTGCGCTTGAGCTTGAGGCTCGGCGTCAAATCGCCTGCCTCGACCGTCAATTCGCGGTCGATGATCGAGAAGCGCTTCACCTGCTCCCAGCGGTTGAGGTGCTTGTTCAGCGTGTCGATGTAGCCGCCGATCAGCTCCTTGGTCTTCTCGTCACGAGCGATCTCGGAGAATGACTTGCCCTCCAGGCCGTTGCGATCCGCCCACTCCCGGATCGCCTCGCCGTCGAGACTGACCAGTGCCACGCAGTAAGGCTCGCTCTCGCCGTAGACGATGATCTCGCTGGCGAACGGGCACAAGCCCTTGAAGGTGGCCGCAATTGCCGACGGGGCAACGTACTTGCCCTGCGAGGTCTTGAACATGTCCTTCTTGCGGTCGGTGATCCGCAGGAAGCCCTCGGCATCGAGCTCGCCGATGTCCCCGGTGTGGAACCAGCCGTCGGCGTCGATCGCCTCGGCGGTGGCCTCAGGCAGATCGTGGTAGCCGCTCATCACGCCCGGGCCCTTGAGCAGCACCTCGCCGTCGTCGGCGATCTTGACCTCGGTGTCGGGGAACGTCCAGCCGACCGTTCCGAACCGGTAGGCGTGCGGGCGGTTCAGCGACGACGCCGCCGACGTCTCGGTCAGGCCGTAGCCCTCGAGCACGACGACGCCCACCGCGTCGAACCACTGGGCGACGTCGCGGTCCAGCGCTGCCGAACCCGAGATGAAGAACCGCAGCCGGCCACCGAAGCGTTGGCGGATCGTCGAGAACACCAACCGGTCGGCGAGTTTGTGCTGCACCGCCAATAGCGGCCCCACCCGGTGGCCGGCCTGCTTGGCCCGGGAAACCTGAAGGCCCACGTCGATCGCCCAATCAAACAGCCGCTTCTTGATGCCGCCCTCTTCGGCGATCATCTCGGTGATCCGGCCATGCACCTTTTCGAAGATGCGCGGCACCGCGCCCACGATGGTGGGCCGGATGATGGCGAGGTTCTCCACGATCTTGTCGACCCGCCCGTCGATCACCGTCGGGAAGCCGATCACCAGCGGTAGCGCCAGCATCACCTTGCCGAACGAATGCGCCAGCGGCAGCCACAGGTAGTTCAAATCCTTGTCGGTCAGAACACCCAGCGAGTCCAGAGCCGCGGCAGTGTAGGTCCACGCCTGGTGAGTAAGCCTGACGCCCTTGGGTTTTCCGGTGGTACCCGAGGTGTAGATCAGCGTCGCGAGCTGCTCGGGCTGGATCGCGTCGACCCGTTCGGTCACCGCGGTGGGCTGGTCGGCCAGAAGCTGCTGGCCCAGCCGCTCGAGTTCCTCGAGGGTGATCACCCAGCCGCCGTCACCCGTGCCGTCGATGATCACCACCTTCTCGACGGTGGGCAGCTCCGCGCGGTGCTGCACCAGCTTGTCCACCTGGGTCTGGTCCTCCGCGACGACCACCCGGCTGCCCGAGTTGGCCACGATGAAGGCCACGTCCTCGGCGTTGGTGGTCGGGTACACCGTGGTGGTGGCCGCACCGGCGGACAGGACGCCGAAGTCGACGACAACCCACTCGTAGCGGGTCGCCGAGGCCAGTGCCACCCGGTCCTCGGGATTGATGCCGAGCGACACCAGCCCCGCGGCGATCAGTTCGGCGCGATCACCGACCTGTTGCCAGGTGACGCTGGTCCACCCGCCATTGTCGGGATAACGGAACGCTTCGGCGTTAGGCGTGGCCGCGACACGATCAAAGAACATCCGCGGCACCGACGGCGCCCGGTCCTCGATCTTGCTGATGTCGAGTTGTTCTTGGGATTTGTGCAGGCCTGCCATGGCGCGAGTTTATGAACCCGCGACCCCGGCGGTGGCGGAATGGGCAAGCCGGGGGGATGCGATTGGTCGGACGCTCGTCGGCATTGATCTCCCCGTCTGTCGGTATCACCGCGGGGTGTACCCCGGCGCCCGGGGGATCACACGCGGCGTGTCAGATCTGCGGGATCTGAGGGATCTGCGGCGTCTGCGGCAGCGTCGGCGGTGGCACGCCGGGCGGGGCAACGCACAGGCCGCTCTGGCCGTCGTACAACAGGCCCGAGGGGCACTCGTGCACGCACTGCCAGCGGTCCTGGTCGTCAGGGCCCTGGCCGACGGGGCAGCTGTCCTGCGCTCGCAGCTGCGGCGCGGGCCCGGCGCCCGCGATCAGAGCAGCAGCGGCCGCGACGGCCGTCACCAGCCGGATGCTCATCGAATTCACTGCTGCCCCCTCAGCCCAGCAGAGCCTATCGCCGCGAGCCGGGACGGCCAGGTAATGAGCCTTGGCGCGTCGATCGTCAACTCCCGTTGACGAACACTGGTGCGTCAACACCTGGGCGTGGCGCATGAAGCATCCCTCCCGCATCGCCCACCCCGTCCGCCTCGACGCGGCACTGGCCGCCGAGCACCTCGGCGACGTCGCCGACCACCTGATCGGTCACTTCGTCGACCAAGCCCGCCGTTCCGGCGCGTCCTGGAGCGACATCGGAAAGCGCATGGGCGTCACCAAGCAGGCGGCCCAGAAGCGGTTCGTGCCAAAGATCTCGAATCTCAGAGCCGACGACGCCTACCTGCCCCGCAGCACCGATCCTGACTGCGCGGCGCTGGTCAGCGCGAGCAGGCGGGAGGTGGCCCGCAGATACTTCTTGCGGTAGCCGCCGGCCAGCATCTCCTCGGAGAAGATGGTGTCGAGTTCGGCGCCCGAGGCCACCACCGGAATGCCGGCGTCGTAGAGACGATCGGTCAGTGAGACCAGCCGCAGCGCGACGTTCTGGTCGTCGATGCGGTGAACGCCGGTGATGAACACCGCCGACACACTCTCGATCAGGGTCAGGTACCGCGAGGGATGCATCGTCGCCAGGTGTGCGCACAGCTCACCGAAGTCGTCCAGGGTGGCTCCGGCGGTGGCTCCGGCGCGCTCGGCGACCTCGTCGTCGGACGGCGGGACCGGTGCCGGCGGCAGACCGCGGTGCCGATAGTCCGGACCCTCGACCCGGGCGGTGGTGAAAATGCTTGCCAGCGTGTTGATTTCACGCAGGAAGTCCTGTGCGGCGAAGCGGCCCTCGCCGAGCTGCTCGGGCAGCGTGTTCGAGGTCGCGGCGATGGAGACCCCGCGCTCGACCAACTGGGAGATCAACCGCGAGATCAGGGTGGTGTTGCCGGGGTCGTCGAGTTCGAATTCGTCGATGCAGACCACCACGTAGTCGGCCAGCAGCTCGATGCACTCGGTGAAGCCGAACACCCCGGCCAGCTGGGTCAGCTCACCGAAAGTCGCGAAGGCCCTGGGATGTTCAGGTGAGTCCGGCAGTTGCCGGTAGGCCGACGCCAGCAGGTGGGTCTTGCCCACGCCGAACCCGCCGTCGAGGTAGAGCCCGACACCGGGCAGTGTTTCGCGCCGGCCGAACAGCTTCCTGCGGCCCGCGCGCCGGCGCAGCGCCTCCTCGCATAACTGCCGGCACGCCGCGACCGCGGCGGCCTGCGTGGGCTCCGCCGGATCCGGCCGGTAGGTGTCGAAGCTGACATCGGCGAACGTGGGCGGCGGAACCAGCTGGGCGATGAGCCGTTCCGGCGACACCGTGGGATGCCGGTCGACGAGACGGTCACGCTTGGGACGCAAGTTGCGTTCAGTCGCGCGGCGGTCCATCCGGGAACTGTAACGACGTGCTGCAATCGTCCGTATGGCCAGCCCAAGTCACGGCGACCCGGATGGGACGCATTTCACACTGCTGGGCCACAGCCGCCCAGTCGATGACGACGGCCTCTACACGCTCTACGCCTATCCGCCCGACGCGCCGCGCTGGGTGCGCGCCAACGCCATCATCTCTCTGGACGGCGGCGCGACCACCGACGGGACCTCCGGCGGGCTCGGTGGCCTCGGCGACCGCCGCCTGTTCCGGATCCTTCGTGAGCTGGCCGACGTGATCGTCGTCGGCGCGGGCACCGCGCGCGCCGAGAACTACTCCGGCGCGCAGATGACCGTCGCCCAGCGCCGCAACCGCCAGCGCCGCGGCCAGAGCGAGATTCCACCCATCGCCCTGGTGACCCGCTCCGGGCGGCTCGACCGCGACCTTGCGGTGCTGACCCGCACCGAGGTGCCGCCGCTGGTGCTGACCTGCGCCGACGCCGCGGCGCAGGCGCGCACCCAGCTGGGTGCGGCGGCCGAGGTGCTGGACTGCTCCGCCGAGGACTCCGCACACGTCGACCCCGCCACGGCGGTGGCGGCGCTGGCCGAGCGCGGACTGCCCCGCATGCTCTGCGAGGGCGGCCCGAGCCTGATGGGCACCTTCCTGGCGGCGGGCCTGCTCGACGAGATGTGCCTGACCACGGCACCGGTGCTGGTCGGCGGGTCGGCGCCGCGGATCACCGCCGGAGGCGGCCAGGTGCTGTCCCGGATGCAGCGCGGGCACCTGATCTCCGACGACGAGGGCTACCTCTACGGCCGCTACACGTGCGTGAGCTGAACGGGCCGGCGTGCAACGTGTCGCTACTGTGGTGGGCATGCGCGATCGCCGGGTGTTGTCCGCGGTCAGCGTCGCAACCGCGGCGCTGACCGCCTCGCTGACCGGGTGTGCCCCGTGGCTGGCGGCAAACCCCCACTTCGCCAGCGATTCGGCGCACAACCCCGGCGGCGCCCCGGCTACCGCCAAGCCGGCCGGCGGCGCGCCGGACATCGCCGTCCCCAAGAACGACCTGGCGTGGAAGGACTGCACGTCGAAGGTGTTCGGCAACGCCGGCGCGCCCGCCGCGCCCGGAGTCATCCTGGAGTGCGCCAACTACGACGCCGACCTCGACCCGATCGCCGGTGCCACCGGCACGATCAGCATCGGCGTGGTGCGGGCCCGCTCGGTGCAGACCCCGCCCGACGCCGGGCCGCTGGTGTTCACCACCGGCACCGACGTCCCGTCCTCGCTGCAACTGCCGGTGTGGCTGTCGCGGTCGGGAGCCGACGTGCTCAAGAGCCACCCGATCGTCTCGGTGGACCGCCGCGGCATCGGGATGTCGAGCCCGGTGGACTGCCGCGACGCCTTCGACCGCCAGGAGATGCGCGACCAGGCCCAGTTCGAGTCCGGGGACGACCCGGTGGCCAACCTCGGCGCGATCACCATGACCGCGACCACGGGGTGCACCGACACGATCGCCCCCGGCGACTCGGCCTACGACAACGCCCGCGCCGCCGAGGACATCGAGCGGCTGCGCAGCACCTGGGATGTGCCGGCGCTCGCCCTGGTCGGCGTGGGCAACGGCGCCCAGATCGCCCTGGCGTATGCCGGCTCGCACCCGGACAAGGTGGCCCGGCTGGTGCTCGACTCCCCCGTCCCGCCCGGTGTCAGCGCCGAAGCGGCGGCCGAAGAACAGGTCAAGGGCCAGCAGGTCGCGCTCGACGCGTTCGCTGCGCAGTGCGTCGCGGTCAACTGCGCCCTCGGCCCCGATCCCAAGGGGGCCGTCGACTCGCTGCTCGCGGCGGCACGGGCCGGCAATGGACCCGGTGGCCTCTCGCTGGCGGTGCTGGCCAACGCCATCGTCACCGCGCTGGGCTACCCCAGCGGCGACCGGATCGGCAGCACGGTCAGCCTGGCCAACGTCCTGGCCGCGGCCCGCAACGGCGACACGAACCCGCTGAACAACCTGATCAACCGGGCCGAGGCGATGCGCGACAGCGACGGCCAGTTCGTCAACTCCTGCAGCGACGCCCTGAACCGCCCGACGCCCGACCGGGTGCGCGAACTGGTGGTCGCCTGGGGCAAGCTCTACCCGCAGTTCGGCACGGTCGGGGCGCTGAACCTGGTGAAGTGCCTGAACTGGCCCAGCGGCGCGGCACCCAAGGATCCGAAGAACCTGAAGGTCAACGTGTTGTTGATGGGCGTGCAGAGCGACCCGATCGCCGGCGGCCAGGGCGTGCCCGCGTCGGCGGCCACCGTCATCAACGCCGGAGCGGCCAGCAAGCGGGTGATGTGGCACGGCATCGGACACGGCGCCAGCATCTATTCGGCGTGCACGCTGCCGCCGATGATCAGCTACCTCGACAGCGGCAAGATGCCGCCCACCGACACCTACTGCCCCGCCTGATCCGCTGACGTATCCGGCCGGTGTACGGTGCGGTCGTGGCGGTAGCGGAATATGTTCTGAAGGCGTTTCGTCCCCGAACCGGACCGGCCAGCGCGGCGACGGTTTTACGCTCGGCCCTGTGGCCTTTCGCGATCATGTCGATCATCCATCGCAGCTACGTGCTGTCCTCCAACGGCTCCATCACCGACGACTTCGGCCCGGTGTTCCGCGCGGTGTCGAACTTCCGTCGCGGCGTGGACATCTACAACGAACACTTCGACCACGTCGACCCGCACTACCTCTACCCGCCGGGCGGCACGCTGCTGATGGCCCCGTTCGGGTACGTGCCGGTGTTCGCCTCGCACAACTGGTTCGTGTTCTTCAACACGGTGGCGATGATCGTCGCCGCCTGTCTGTTGGTCCGGCTGTTCAAGTTCTCACTGACCTCGGTGGCCCTGCCTGCCCTGCTGCTGGCGATGTTCTGCACCGAGTCGGTGACCAACACGCTGGTGTTCACCAACATCAACGGCTGCATCCTGCTCGCCGAGGTCCTGTTCTTCCGGTGGCTGCTCGACGGGCGGGTGTCCCACCAGTGGTGGGCCGGTGCGGCGATCGGGCTGTCCCTGGTGGTCAAACCCGTGCTCGCGGTGTTGCTGCTGCTGCCGCTGCTCAACCGGCAGTGGCGCGCCCTGGTGACGGCGTTCCTGGTGCCCTTGGCATTCAATGTCGCGGCGTGGCCGCTGGTGGCCGACCCGATGGACTTCGTGCGGCGCACGCTGCCCTACATCTTCTCCACCCGCGACTACTTCAACAGCTCGGTGCTGGGCAACGGCGTCTACTACGGCCTGCCGATGTGGCTGATCCTGGCGCTGCGGGTGCTGTTCCTGGCGCTCGCGGTGGCCAGCCTGTGGCTGCTGTACCGCTACTACTACCAGCGCGACCCGCTGTTCTGGATGCTGACATCCTCAGGCGTGCTGCTGATCTCGTCGTGGCTGGTGCTCTCGCTGGCGCAGGGCTACTACTCGATGATGCTCTTCCCGTTCCTGATGACGGTGGTGCTGCCCAACTCGGTGATCCGCAACTGGCCGGCGTGGCTGGCCACCTACGGCTTCCTGACGATGGACCGCTGGCTGATGTGGCGCTGGCCGACCACCGGGCGGTTCCTGGAGTACATGAAGATCACCTACGGCTGGTCGCTGATGCTGGTCGTGGTCTTCACGGTGCTGTACTTCCGCTATTCCGACGCCAAGGCCGGGGGCCGGCTCGACGACGGCATCGATCCGGCGTGGATGGGCGAACTCGAACTCATGCCCCCGCGCGGTAGCGTGGAGGCATGAGTTCGATTCCCGCCCCGAAGCTGGAACTCACCGACGACGAGTGGCGAAAGCGGCTCTCGCCGCAGGAGTACCACGTACTGCGCCAGGCCGGCACCGAACGTCCGTTCACCGGCGAGTACACCGACACCAAGGCCGAGGGCGTCTACCAGTGCCGGGCCTGCGGCGCCGAATTGTTCCGCAGCACAGAGAAATTCGAGTCGCACTGCGGCTGGCCGTCATTCTTCGACCCGTCTCACTCCGATGCGGTGATCCTGCGCCCCGACGACTCCGTGGGCATGCGCCGGGTCGAGGTGCTGTGCGCCAACTGCCACAGTCACCTGGGCCACGTGTTCAGCGGTGAGGGCTACCCCACCCCGACCGATCAGCGCTACTGCATCAACTCGATTTCCCTGAAACTGGTACCGGACGCCTGAGCAGCTCGAGCAGCTGCTCGGAGTTGACCGGTGGGCTGAAGTACAAGCCCTGCCCCACGTCGCATCCGTACTCGCGCACCCGTGTGGCAGTCTCGGCGTCCTCGATGCCCTCGACGACGGTGGTCAGGCCCAGCGCATGGCACAGGCCCACCACGGCGCGCACCACGGCGTCGGCCCGCTTGTCGACCGGGATGGGCTCGATGAAGGTGTGCGGTCCAGTTTCACCTCGTCGATCGGCGGGTCATGCAGGTAGGACAACGCCGAATAGCCGCTGCCGAAGTCGTCGATGGCGACGCGAATGCCGGTCCGCCGCGAGTCCTGCAGGACCGTGCTGGGGGGCCAGCGGGGACGACGACCTCGACGCCGAGGAATCGGGCGCCGAGGCGCGCAGCGAACGTAGCTGAGCGCTCAGTCCTTGTCCCACGGCGGACTGTCGCCCATCTTCGCGTAGTACTTGGCGAGGTGGCTTTTCACCCGATCGATGTCGTCATCCGGCAGGTCGACACCACCGCGGGAGCCCTGCATGACGGCGCCGGCGGCCATGACCCCTCGGGGAACGGCGCGCAACTGTCCGTCGATGACATCGGCGATCAGCAGCTTGTAGCTGGTGAAGTTGTCCTTCTTGGCGCTGTCGTACCAGACGTGCGCATCCCGGTATTTCTGGTTCGGTTCCTCGGTGGCGTCGGCCCACCGGCGCACCCGTTTCTCCGCGGCGGCGCCGTCCCACTCTCTGTCGCGGTCGGCCAGCGGCAGATCCTGAAAAGCTGTCACCGACATGGGAACTCCTCGCGTCAGTGGTTGCGCAGTTTCGAGATGAGCTTGTCCTTGGTCAACTTCGAATACCCGGACATGCCCAATTCTTTGGCGCGCTGCTTCAGGTCGTCGACGGTCCAGTCGTCATAGGAGCCCGACTGGCCGCCCTTGCGGCCGACCGAGGACTTCCCGCGCGCCGCGGCGGCGTTGGAGATGCGCGCCGCCTTCTCCTTGGAGTTTCCTTCGCGGCGAAGATGCTCGTACATCTTCTCGTTCTTGATCGATGAGTTCGGCATGGATACCTGACCTCCTACATTGATCGGCTCCGAATGGGTTTCCACCACAATCGGCAACCAAACGCCCACGTCGCACTCAGCTGCGCGCCATCCGGCGAATGAGCATCCGGGTGGCCTTCTCCAGGATGGCCTGTGCCTCGTCGGGCTTCTTCGTCTTGGCCGCTCGCCGGGTGGCGGACGCGATCGTCAGACCCTGCTTTTGCGGACGAATCCGGGTATGTCCAACTTGCTCCGCGTCAGCCGTATCGCGCCGTACCCCTCGATACCGACTCAGGGCTGCAGAATGACCTTCACGGCGCCGTCCTGCTTCTTCTGGAAGATCTCGTAGCCATGCGGCGCCTCGTCCAGCGGCAGCACGTGGGTCGCGAAGAAATCCACGCCCAGCGGGTCGGAATCGGTCAGCAACGGCATGATGTCGTCGACCCATTTCTTGACATTGGCCTGCCCCATCCTGACCTGGAGATGCGTGTCGAACAGCGTCAGCATCGGCATCGGGCCGGCCATTCCGCCGTACACACCGATCAGCGACAGCGTGCCGCCGCGGCGCACACAGGGGATCGCCGAGTACAGCGCGTCGAGGCGGTCCACCCCGGCCTGCATGAACGGTTTGGCGATCGCGTCGGGAAGGAACGCCATGGCCGTCTGCGCGGCCTGCGCAACCGGAGAGCCGTGCGCCTCCATGCCGACCGCGAGGATGTCGCCTTCGTGCATGAACGCGCCGAGCACTTCGTACAGGTGAAGGTCCGACCCGCAGATGTTGGTCGAGGTCACCTCGATGATCGCATCGGTCGGTTCTCGATCTTGGGATCGTCCACGGTGTCGACGCGCACATCGCGCCTGCCGTGCCAGGTGACTGCCTTCATGACAGCACCCGATACCCGCGGGCGCCCAGTTCAAACGCACGGGCGCTGGCCCGCGAGGTTTCGTCGTGGTGGCGACGGGTATTGCCGAAGTAACGCGCGCCCCACCGCCGTGGCTGCGCTCATCGCAAAAACTCATTGCAACAGGGAGGTTCATGTGACTGCCCCGACCATCTCGTCAGCCCGCGACGTCGTCGACTGCCTCAAGACCCAGCACGAGACGATCAAGTCGCTGTTCATCGAAACTCTGGACGCCGCCGACGCCGCGACGCGGCAGGACGCATTCACCCGGCTGCGCACGATGTTGGCTGTGCACGAGACGGCCGAGGAGATGGTGGTGCACCCGCGTGTGCGGCGCAAGGTCGACGGAGGCGAGGAGATCATCGACGCCCGGCTAGCCGAGGAACACGGCGCCAAGGTCCTGCTGCGCGACATCGAGAAGTTGCCGATCGACAGCGCCGAGTTCAGCAAGGCGCTCATCCATCTGCAGGCGGCCGTGCTGGAGCATGCCGCGCACGAAGAGGAGCTCGAGTTCACCGCCCTGGAAGCCGCGGTCAGCGGCGACGAGCTGGCCAAGTCGGCCGACGCGGTGGAGGTCGCCGAGCGGATCGCCCCGACGCATCCGCACCCGGGCGTCGAGTCGGGCGTGGCCAACTTCGCCGCGGGCCCGTTCGCGTCCGTGCTGGATCGGGCGCGCGACGCGCTGAGTGGGGTGTTCTCCTCTGACCGCAAGTGAGCACGACGGCGACGGCGGGGCTGCCTTCAACAGCCTCGTCTCGCTGCTCGACTACCCCATGTTCGTCGTCACCACCTCGGCCCCCGAGCGGCTGGCCGGGTGCCTGGTCGGATTCACGTCCCAGACCAGCATCCACCCGCCCCGGTTCCTGGTCGGGTTGTCCCGCAAGAACCACACCTTCACCGTCGCAACGGAAGCCGACCACCTGGCCGTCCACCTGCTCCCTCGCGCCGAACTGCCGATCGCCGAACTCTTCGGTGGGCAGACCGGCGACACCGTCGACAAGTTCGCCCAGTGCGCCTGGCATCGAGGACCCGCGGGCGTGCCGATCCTCGACGCGGCACCGGCCTGGTTCGTCGGCAAGATCATCCGTCGCTTCGATGCCGGTGACCATGTCGGTCACCTCGTCGAACCGGTGGCCGGCCGCGCACCTGATGACCTCGGTGAGCTCATCACCTTCTCCGATGTCCGTGACCTGGAGCCCGGCCACGAAGCATGACCGAACTGCGCACCCTTCCGGCGGGGACCGCCGTCGAGGACTGTGGGTACCGGCCGGCGCCGGTCGGTCTGCGGGCGAACATGATCTTCAGCGCGGACGGCGCCGCGGGCTTCCACGGACGGGCCGGGCCGCTGTCATGCCCGGCGGATCACCAGCTGCTGCTGGCCCTTCGCGCCTACGCCGATGTCGTTCTGGTCGGCGCAGGCACCGCGCGGACCGAGCACTACGGTCCGGTGACGCTGCGGGGGGACCATCGGGCACAACGCGTGGAGCTGGGCATGAGCCCGCAGCCTCCGCCTCTCGCGGTGGTCTCTCAGTCGGGACGGTTACCCGACACGATGTTCGGAACGTCGACCCCGCCGATCCTCGTCACCAGCGCGCAGGCTGCGCGCTCCAGTGCCGAGAAGCGTTGCGAGGTGCTCATTTCCGGTGATGAGGCGGTGGACGTCGCGCAGGCCGTCGCGGAGCTCCGTTCCCGCGGGATGAGGCGTGTGCTGTGCGAGGGCGGCCCGACGCTGCTCGACGAACTGGTGGTCGCCGGGCTGGTCGACGAACTGTGCGTCACCCTGTCTCCCACACTGGCCGGAAACCAACCTCTCGGACGGCCCTCCTCCACCGGGCTCGCCGCACCCACCGGCATGACCCTGGCCCATGTCCTGGTCGACGCCGGCGGTTACGTGTACCTCAAATACGCTCAGCCGGGCAGGGTTTCGCCGCCAATCGGCGCCAGCACCTCGCCGCTGTAAGCGGGGCCGAAACCAGGCGTCTGGGATCACCGCTCGCCCGCCCGCAGACCGATGGGTAGGACGAACCAGAACCCGACGAACAGCAGCAGCGCGCAGGCACCGGCGACGAGCGCCGGAGTCAGACCGGCGACCGCGTAGAAGATGATGACGGTCATACCCGTGACGGCGACTCCCAGCAGCGCCAGGCCCGTGTACGCGCATCGGTGGGCCGCCGACACCAGCGTCGCCAACCGGTGGCGGCGGAACAGCAACCGGTGCATTCCGACCGGCGCGATCAAGAGTGCGGTGGACAGCACCGAAGCGCTCACCGTCGCCAGATACACCATCTGCATGGTGTCGCTGAGAAGGCTGAAGCGCTGCTGGAACGGCAGCGTGAGCAAAAAGCCGGTCAGCAACTGCACGCCGGTCTGCACGACGCGCAGCTCCTGCAGCAGGCTGGCCCAATTCCGGTCCAGCCGTTCGGTTTCGGTCTCTCGGCGTTGGTGCCGATCCCAGTGCTGGTCGTCTTCCGGATGATCTACATCCATCCAACGATCCTCGCACCCGCCGCACTACGACGCACCGCATTTGGCTCGTGCACGCCTGGATATCTCACCTCCACGCGGGGGTAATCGTGTGCATGGAGGCAGCATGAGCAGACTCGCGAGATCGTTGTACACGCCGCTTTCCGTCGCCACCGGCGTCGGCGGCGGCTTGCTGGCCGGCCAGGTCTTCGGCCAGGTCTGGATGCGGATCGGTGAGAACGACCCTGAGCCGCCGGACCCGAAGGACCCTACTCCACGAAATCCGTGATGACCGCGGCGGCAATCCAAGGGCTGATCATGGGGCTCGTGCGGGCCGGGTTGCAGCGCGCCGGGGCGCGCGGCTACCAGGCTGTCACCCACGAGCTTCCGCCCACGTAGCCGTCGCGACGGGACGGATCGCTTCGGCGTTGATGCCGATAGGGTTTCTGGCTTGTCAAGGGTCAGTAACCAAAGGAGCGGGCAACGACGTGCGCAATGTGAGGCTATGGCGTGCGCTGCTGGGTGTCGACAAGCGCACTGTGATCGAAGACATCGAGTTCGAGGAATTCGAAGGCCAGGACGCTGAGGTCGCCGCACTTGGTGGTGGCGCGGGTACGGCCACGCAGCGGCGTCTCACGGCGTTGTGGCCGCAGGGCTCCCTGGCATGACCGCGGTGAGGACCGGCGCCGGTGGCGCGGCCTGGATTGGGGCACGGTGCAGGTGGTTTTGGAGGCCGCCGCGCCGCGGGTGAACTGCCCTGCCCATGGGCCGACGGTGGTGGCGGTGCCGTGGGCGCGTCATCACGCCGGGCACACCTTGGCCTTCGACGACACGTGGCTTGGTTGGCGGTGGCCTGCTCGAAAACCGCGGTGTGTGTGCGGCGTCAGCGCCGCCTGAGACCAGCAGGCAGAATTCGTCACCGCCGGGCCGGGCATCGGTGTCACCGGATCGAACGGCGGTCAGCAGCCGGCTGGCGACGCGGACAGCAGTTCGTCGCCCACGTGATGGCCGAGATTGTCGTTGACCAACTTGAAGTCGTTGAGATCCATCGAGATCACACCGACCGAAACACCTTCGCGCTCAAGCTGTTCCATCGCGTGGTCCAGCCGCTCCGTGAAGCGGGCCCGGTTGGCCAGACCGGTCAGCGGATCCCGCCGCGCCTGCTCGGCCACCGCCGCCACCAACTGCACCAGCGGATAGCGCAGCAACTCGCGGGGATTGGCCGCTGCGGTGATTGCGGCCAGCAGCCACGGTACGTACGGCAGCCAGACGGAGGCCCAACTCGGCAGCTCGGGCACTCCAGGAATATCGCGGCCGGGCCGCCGGCTCGCCATCGCGCCGCCCGCGATGAACAGCAGGCCCGCCGCCCAGCCGATGTCGGGCGCCCCGCCGCTGTGGTATGCGTCTTTCGCGGACAGGTATGCAAACAGGCTGTCGGACAACGCGATACACGCCACACCGATCGTCACCAGAGTCAGCGGCTGGCGGTCACCGGCGCTCGATCGCACCAGGGCCACCGCGGCCGTCGTCAAGACGACGACGTCGGACAGCGGGTAGGCGAGGGCGACGACGAAGGCGACCCGGTCGGTGTCGCCTGCGCTGTAGGGGGGCCCAGTACCATCACCCGGCCGACCAGGAACAACGATGCCGCCACGATCAGTCCGTCGAGGAACGAGCGAGCCCGGAACGGGCCGGCGTCCTTGCCCGGCAGCACCAGCAGACCCACACACGCCGCGACCGGGAACACCAGATAGGCGGCATCGGCCGGCGACGGGAACGGGTTCTTGTGCAAGATCAGCTCGTAGAACGCCCAGATGGCTTGGCCCACTGCCCAGCAGAACAAGCCGACGGTCAGAGCCAGCCACGCCAGGCGTATTCGGCCCCGCTCGGATCGGGCTGCCAGCCCGGTGAGCGCGATGACCGGCACTGTCAAGGCAAGTAGCACGATGTCGGAAACCGCTGCCACCGTGGTGCCGCGCGTGCCTCCCACGACCCACCCGCCGAACGCAACGAAGAAGGCAACGACGGCGCCGGCTACCGAGGCAGCCCTCGGCAATTCAGAGCTCCCTCCCCGCCGGACGGAGCGGTCAGAAATTGGCGGTACAAATATTTTAGCCGCTTGTCGCTGAGAGGGTCGCGATTCGCAACCGCCCGGCGGGGGAAAATGGGCGCTTTACCTGCAGTAAGCCCGACGAGTCAGTTAGGCGCTCCATTCCGGTTCGAGGACGACCGCCACGAATTGCTCGAAGAGCTGGCGTTGTTCGTCCGCCGACTCCGGAAGGTGCAACCCGATCAGGCGGAAGAAGCGAGCGGCAGCCCTGGGGTTGGAACACAGCCACACGTCGAACGCCTCGTCGCGATCCGCTGCGGACGTCAGCGCCCGCGCCCGGCACAAGACCCGATGCTTGCCGGCCTGGACACGCACATGCGGGTCGTGCTCGATGTTTTTGAACCAATCAGCGCGCCGACCCCAGGCCGACACCAGAAAGAACCGGCCCCCTCGTTCTCGGTACTCAAGTGCGGTGGTTCGCGGCCTCCGGCTCGTTCGGCCGACGGTTGTCATGAGCAAGATACCCATCCGCACCTCCGGGGTGATCGGCCATCCGCCCATGAGTCGCCCCATGCCGAGGCGATACGCCGCGACGGGCAGGCGGAATAGCCACCGCCGCAGTGGGTCGGCGGGATAACGCCAGGGGATGGTCATTCCTTGGATGGTCCCATACCCAAAGCGAAGCCCCGACTTTGCTTCCCCAGACGGTGATCGCGCTCACTGAAACTGCCAGTTCTGCGCATCGAAAGTGCTCACCGCGTGGCTCCGCGATTGACGGCGGGCCTCCTTCGATGCTGCTGGTGTTCGGCGCCTGCAGCACCCGTCGAAGGAGGTCGGGTAGGACCATGTTTGCGACTTTCATCGCACGCGGCTTGAGCAAGCTCCGAGAGCGTCACGGGTGTCCTGGTTGCTTCCTGCGTTGACGTGCCCGAAGGCTGCGGTGACGGGAGGCGTGTACAAGACGTGTCGGGCCGGCGTCCGCCGTGCCACCTCGCCCATGGTGGCTGAGGTAGGCGGGCTACGACCCGATTCTGCGATTTTCCGGACTGGCCCGCGCAGGTTAGTTAGGGCAGCCTGGCGACGAGTTCCTCCACGCCGACGCGCGGGCCGGTGAAGAACGGGATCTCCTCGCGGACGTGCCGGCGCGCCTCGGTGGCCCGCAGGTCGCGCATCAGGTCGACGATGCGGTACAGCTCGGGGGCCTCGAACGCCAGGATCCACTCGTAGTCACCCAGGGCGAAGGCCGGCACCGTGTTGGCCCGCACATCCTTGTAGCCGCGCGCGGCCATGCCGTGGTCGGCCAGCATCTTGCGGCGCTCGTCGTCGGGCAGCAGATACCAGTCCAGCGAGCGCACGAAGGGGTAGACGCAGACGTAGTTGCCCGGCTCCTCACCGGCCAGGAACGCCGGGACATGGCTCTTGTTGAACTCCGCCGGCCGGTGCAGCGCGACGGCGCTCCACACCGGCGAGACGGCCCGGCCCAGCGTGGTGGTGCGGCGGAAGTCGCTGTAGAGGGCCTGCAGCGACTCCACCCGTTCGGCGTGGGTCCAGAACATGAAGTCGGCGTCGGCGCGCATCCCGGCCACGTCGTAGATGCCGCGCACCACGACGCCGTTGTCCTCCTGTTGTTTGAGAAAGGTAGCGGTCTCGCCGACGACGGCGGCGCGCGCCTCCTCGTCGTACCCGAGAACGCCCTGCTCGACTGCGAACGCCGAGAACATGACGTAGCGGATGGTCGCGTTGAGCTCGTCGTAGTCAAGTCGTGCCATGGCACCTATGGTGCCATGGCACCTAGCGCTACCGGCGTGCGGTGGCCGCCACCACAGCGGCCGCCGCACGGTCCGCCCCGGCCGCGCAGGCGGGAACCCCGATGCCGTCGATGTAGTTGCCGGCGATCGCCAGACCCGGCGGCAGCCCGGCCCGAAACTCCGCGGCCACCTCGCCGTGGCCGGGGCCGTACTGCGGCATCGCGTCCAGCCAGCGGTGCACCAGAACGTCGACCGGGTCGGCCCGGATGCCGAACACCGTCTCCAGGTCGGTCACCGCCCAGGACTGCAGCTGGGCGTCGGAGGTGACGTGAGCCAGGTCATCGCCGAAGCGCCCGAACGACATCCGCAACAGCTCGGCGTCGCCGCGCGCCCCCCACTTGCGGGTGGACAGGGTGATCGCCTTGGTGTGCAGGCGTTCGCCGCTGGCGACCAGCACGCCGGACCGCGGCGGCAACGGAGTGCCGCCGGGCAGTGCCATCGCCAGCACGGCGGCCGAGGCCACCGGTATCCGCGCGGCCGCCGCGGCGGCCCGCGGCGCGACGTCACCGATGAGCCCGCCCAGCCGCGGTGCCGGAACCGCCACGACGACCGCGTCGGCGCGCCGGTGCGAGCCTTCGTCGTCACGCAACACCCAACCGGCACCGTCGGCGGCGATGTGCTCGATCGCGGTTTGTACCCACAGCAGCCGGCTGCGTCGTACCAGCTCGCCCAGCAGCACTTCGTAGCCGCCCTCGATGGCCCCGAACACCGGACCCCTGGAGCTGGTGGGCAACGCCCGCCGCGCCGCGTCAGTCAGGCTGGTCGCGCCCGCATCGAGCGCGGCGGCCACCGTCGGCGCCGCCGAACGGATGCCGATCGTCGCCGCCGACCCGGCGTACACGCCAGACAGCATCGGATCGACCGAGCGGGCCACCACCTGCTCGCCGAACCGGTCGGCGACCACCGCCCCGACCGCCGGATCCGCACCGGGCTGCCACTGCAACCGGCGGCGGGGCTCGGCCGTCATCTCGGCGATCGTCGCGGCGTCGACCAAGCCGGTCACCGACGCCGCCGACGTGGGGATGCCGTTGACGGTGTCCGGCGGCAGCGGATGGATCCGTCCCTGGCTGTAGATCGTCGGGCGCACGCCGGTGGTGCTGATCTGCCGGCCCGTCAGGCCGAGCTCGGCTAGCAGCGCCGGCATCTCGGGTCTGCGCACCACGAACGCCTCGGCGCCGATGTCGATCGGCTGACCGCCGAGCCGCTCAGTGCGCAGGATGCCGCCGAGCCGGTCGGCCGGGTCGAAAACGGTGATGGTGGCGTCGTCCCCGACGGCCAGGCGGATCCGGTAGGCGGCCACTAGACCCGAAATACCGCCTCCGACAATGCAATACGCTCGGTTCATTCCCCGGCCACTCCCCTCCTGCCCTCCGAAACGCTCACAGCGAATGCACCAGCGCCACCAGATCAGTCAGAACATCAGGGTCGGTCGCGGGCAGCACGCCGTGACCGAGGTTGAAGATGTGGCCCGCGGCGCCGACGTCGACCGCCAGCCGTCCGTCGTCGACCACCGCCCGCGCCGCCTTCTCCACCACCGGCCAGCCGGCCAGTAGAACGACCGGGTCGAGATTGCCCTGCAGCGCCACCCCCGGCCCCACCCGGGCCGCGGCATCGGCCAGCGAGGTGCGCCAGTCGACACCGACCACAGCCGGCGAGCCGTGCCCGCTGACCGCCTCGGCCATCGCGCCGAGTAACTCGGCGGTGCCCACACCGAAGTGGGCCATTGGCACGCGACGGTCGGCCAGCGCGGCGAACACCCGGGTGCTGTGCGGCAGCACGTGGGTGCGGTAGTCGGCGGGCGACAGCGTGCCCGCCCAGGAGTCGAACACCTGGATGGCGTCCACTCCGGCATCCAGCTGCACCTCCAGGAAGGCGATGGTCAAGTCGGTGAGCACACCCATCAGCGCGTGCCAGGTCGCCGGCTCGGCCAGCATCATTGCCTTGGTGCGCTCGTGCAGCTTGCTCGGTCCGCCCTCGACCAGATACGAGGCCAGGGTGAACGGTGCGCCGGCGAAGCCGATCAGAGGAACCTCGCCCAGCTCGCCGACCAGCAGGCCCACCGCGTCGGAGACCGCGCTGACCCGTTGCAGCGAAAGACCTTTCATGGCATCCACGTCGGCCGCGGTGCGGACCGGATGCGCGATCACCGGGCCGACGTCGGGCACGATGTCCAGGTCGATGCCGGCGCCGCGCAGCGGCACGACGATGTCGGAGAACAGGATCGCGGCGTCGACGTGGTGGCGGCGCACCGGCTGCAGGGTGATCTCGCAGATCAGTTCCGGGTCGAAGCAGGCCTGCATCATCGTGTTCTCCGCCCGCAGGGCCCGGTACTCGGGCAGCGACCGGCCGGCCTGCCGCATGAACCAGACCGGGACGCGGCTGGGTTTGCGCCCGGTTGCGGCGGCCAGGAAGGGCGCCTCGGGCAGTGCACGACGCGTATTCATCGCGTCCATGCTGCCACGGCGCAAAGGGCCGGTAACCGCCCGATGGTAGGAATTCGGCGCGCCTGCTCCCCCGGCCCCCCGCAAAGGGCTAGCGTCAATCGACGTGACCACTGCGGAACCGGCGCAATTCCGCGAGGCGGTGGCGGCGATGAATGCCGCGGAGGTGCGCCCGGAGATCGAGCTCGGGCCGATCCGGCCACCTCAGCGCCTCGCGCCGTACAGCTATGCGCTGGGTGCCGAAGTCAAGCATCCGGAGACCGCGATCGTTCCGGAACGGTCCGAGGGTGACGCCTTCGGCCGGCTGATCCTGCTGCACGATCCCGACGGCTCGGAGGCCTGGGACGGCACCATGCGCCTGGTCGCCTACATCCAGGCCGACCTGGACTCCAGCGAGGCCGTCGACCCGCTGCTGCCCGAGGTGGCCTGGAGCTGGTTGATCGACGCCCTGGAGTCCCGCTCCGACCAGGTCACCGCGCTGGGCGGCACCGTCACGGCCACCACGTCGGTGCGCTACGGCGACATCTCCGGGCCGCCCCGCGCCCACCAGCTCGAGATGCGGGCCTCGTGGACGGCGACGTCGCCGGAGTTGGGTGTGCATGTCCAGGCGTTCTGTGAAGTCCTCGAGCACGCCGCCGGACTGCCGCCGGTCGGGGTGATCGATCTGAGTTCCCGCTCGCGCGCCTGACATGGATGAGTTCGACGACGGCGCCCTGGACGAGGCGCCCGAGGCCACCGATGACGAAGCCGCCGAGGCCACCCCGCTTCTGCAGCCCACCGAGGGTGTACCGCCGGTGTCGGTCAGCACCAACGAGATCGCGGCGGCCGCGGACAAACTCGCCTCCGGCACCGGCCCGTTCGCGGTCGACGCCGAGCGGGCGTCGGGTTTCCGGTACTCCAACCGGGCCTACCTGATCCAGATAAGGCGCACCGGGGCGGGCACGGTGCTCATCGACCCGGTGAACCACGGCGGCAGTCCCATCGACGTGCTCAAGCCGGTCGCCGACGTGCTGGCAGAAGACGAGTGGATTCTGCACGCCGCCGACCAGGACCTGCCCTGCCTGGCCGAGGTGGGCCTGCGGCCCCCGTCGCTGTATGACACCGAGCTGGCCGGCCGGCTGGCCGGCTTCGAACGGGTCAACCTCGCCGCGATGGTGCAGCGCCTGCTCGGGCTGGGCCTGGCCAAGGGGCACGGCGCCGCCGACTGGTCCAAGCGCCCGCTGCCGCCGGCCTGGCTGAACTACGCCGCCCTGGACGTCGAGGTGCTGATCGCGTTGCGCGAGTCGGTCGCCGGCGTGCTGGGCCAGCAGGACAAAAGCCATTGGGCTGCTGAGGAATTCGAGTATCTGCGGCGCGCCGAGGCGCAGATCACGCGGCGCGACCGGTGGCGGCGCACCTCGGGCATCCACAAGGTCCGCACCCGCCGGGGGCTGGCCGCGGTGCGCGAGTTGTGGACGGTCCGCGATCAGATCGCGCGGCGCCGGGATATCGCGCCGGGCCGCATCCTGCCGGACTCGGCGATCGTCGCCGCGGCGCTGGCCGACCCCAAGACCGTCGAGGAACTGACCAAGCTGCCGATCTTCGGCGGCACCAAGCAGCGCCGCAGCGCGCAGGTGTGGATGACCGCCCTCGAGGCGGCGCGCACCAATCCCGAGCCGCCCGACACCAACGAACCCCAGAACGGCCCGCCGCCGGCGGTGCGCTGGGCCAAGCGCAAACCCGAGGCCACCGCCCGGCTCGACGCCGCGCGCGCCGCGCTGGCCGAACTGTCGGCGCGCGTCTCCGTGCCGACCGAGAACCTGGTCTCCCCCGATTTGGTGCGCCGGCTGTGCTGGGACTGGGTGGGCGGCGATCAGGCCACCGTGGATGCGTTCCTGCGCGAGGGCGGAGCGCGCTCGTGGCAGCGAAACCTGGTGGTCCCGGTCCTCGCCCAGGCACTCACTACTCCCGGCGAGCAGACGTAAAAGTCCGCGACACGCCGGCAAGCCGGGGACTTTTGCGTCTGCTGGCGAGGGTTAGTCGACCTGCTCGCTGACCGACTCGTCGAGTGAGCCCAGCGCGGCGACCCAGCCGGTCACCTGACGGGCGATGTTCTGCTCGGTGAGACCCACCTCTTCGAGCACTTCGCCGCGCGCGGCGTGGTCCAGGAACTGTTGCGGCACACCGATATCGCGGCACGGCACGTCGATCTCGGCCGCGCGCAGCACCGCCGAGACGGACGACCCGACACCGCCGCGAACACCGTTGTCCTCCACGGTCACGACCAGCTTGTGCGCCTTGGCAAGGGGGTGCAGCGCGGCCGGCACCGGAATCACCCAGCGCGGGTCGACCACCGTCACGCCGATGCCCTGATTGCGCAGCCGCTCGGCCACCCTGAGTGCCATCGAGGTGAACGAGCCCACCGCGACCAGCAGCACGTCGTTGCCGAGCCCGTCAGCGGGACGGGCCAGGACATCCACCCCGGAAACCCGCTCGAGAGCCGGAATGTCGTTACCGACAGCCCCTTTCGGGAACCGGATCGCCGTCGGGCCGTCGTTGACGTCGAGCGCCTCGCCGAGCTCCTCGCGCAGCCGGGCGCCGTCGCGCGGTGCGGCGACCCGGATGCCGGGAACGATGTTGAGCACCGACAGGTCCCACATGCCGTTGTGGCTGGCGCCGTCGTTGCCGGTGACTCCGGCGCGGTCGAGCACCATGGTGACCGGCAGCTTGTGCAGGGCGACGTCCATCATGATCTGGTCGAAGGCCCGGTTGAGGAACGTCGAATAGATCGCCACCACCGGGTGCAGCCCGCCCATGGCCAGGCCGGCCGCCGAGGTCATCGCGTGCTGCTCAGCGATACCGACGTCGAACAGCCGGTCCGGGAAACGCTCGCCGAAGGCCGACAGCCCGGTCGGGCCCGGCATGGCGGCGGTGATCGCGACGATGTCGCGGCGCTTGGCGGCGTAGGCGATCAGCGCGTCGGAGAACACCGACGTCCAGCCCGGCGCCGAGGCCTGCGTCGCCCGCCCGGTCACCGGATCGATCACGCCGGTGGAGTGCATCTGTTCGGCCTCGTCGTTCTCCGCTGGCGGGAAGCCCATGCCCTTGCGGGTGACGACGTGCACGATCACCGGAGCGTTGAAGCCGCGGGCATGCCGCAGCGCGTTCTCCACGGCGTGCTCGTCGTGGCCGTCGATCGGACCGACGTACTTGACCCCCAGATCGGTGAACATGGCCTGCGGCGACAGCGCGTCCTTCAGCCCGGCCTTCACGCTGTGCAGGGCATGGTAGAAGACCTCGCCGAACAGCGGCATGCCCCGCACCGCGGTACGGCCCCGCCCGAGCACCCGCTCGTAGCCGGGCTGCAGCCGCAGGCCGGCCAGGTGATCGGCCAGACCGCCGATGGTGGGTGCGTAGCTGCGGCCGTTGTCGTTGACCACGATGACCACCGGACGGCGGGCCGCCGCGATGTTGTTCAGCGCCTCCCAGCACATGCCGCCGGTCAGGGCGCCGTCGCCGACGACGGCCACGACGTGGCGGTTGCGGTGCCCGGTCAACTCGAAGGCCTTGGCCAGCCCGTCGGCATAGGACAGCGCCGCCGAGGCGTGGCTGGACTCGACCCAGTCGTGTTCACTTTCAGCGCGCGCCGGATAGCCGGACAGGCCGTCCTTCATGCGCAGCGTGTCGAAGTCCGCGCTGCGGCCGGTCAACATCTTGTGCACGTAGGCCTGGTGACCGGTGTCGAAGATGATCGGGTCATGCGGAGAGTCGAAGACGCGGTGCAAAGCCAGCGTCAACTCGACGACTCCGAGATTGGGCCCCAGATGCCCACCGGTGGCAGCGACCTTGTGGATCAGGAACTGGCGAATCTCAGCGGCCAGTTCGGTCAGCTGAGCCTGCGAAAGGTGTTGCAGATCAGCGGGGCCGCGGACCTGTTCAAGCATTGGGCCAGTCTACGCACGGCCGACCGGATCAGTCCCGTCCCGACTCGTAGACATCCGGCACGCCGTCGTGGTCTCGGTCACGTGATTCCAGGATCCACACCGACCGGTAATGACGGTTTCGCAGCCGCAGCACAATGGCCGCTAACAGGGCGGCCAGCAAACTCCCCGTGAGCACCGCGACCTTGACGACATCGTCGCGCGCGGAGCCCGAATCGTAGGCCAAATCGCCGGTCAGCAGGGATACCGTGAACCCGATGCCGGCCAGCATCGACATGCCGAAGACGTCTATCCAGCGCAGTGCAGAGTCGAGGCTGGCGCGGGTGATCGCGGCCAGCACCCAGGTGGTGCCGAACACCCCGATCGTCTTGCCGACCACCAGGCCACCGACTATGCCCAGCGCGATCGGATCGCGCAGCGCTGTCACCAATCCGTCATAGCCCCCGAAGGTGACGCCGGCCGCGAAGAACGCGAACACCGGGACCGCGAACCCGGCCGACACCGGGCGCATCAGGTGCTCGAAATGCTCCGCCAGCCCGGGCCCGGCGTCGGGTCCCCCGGCGGCTTCACTGCGCAGGACCGGCACGGTGAAACCGAGCAACACCCCGGCCACCGTGGCGTGCACCCCCGACTCGTGGACGAACACCCAGGTGAGCGCCGCCAGCGGGATCAGCAGCCAGCACGCCCGGATTCGCCGCTGCACCAGGATCGCGAACAGCGTCAGCGGGATCAGCGCCACCAGCAGCGGCACAACCTTGATCTTCTCGGTGTAGAAGACCGCGATCACGGTGATCGCCAGCAGGTCGTCGACCACCGCCAGCGTCAGCAGGAAGGTGCGCAGCGCCGAGGGCAGATGGGTCGAGATGACGGCCAGCGCGGCCACCGCGAAGGCGATGTCGGTGGCGGTGGGGATCGCCCAGCCACGCACCGCGCCGTCACTGGCGTCGGCCGTGAACGCCACGAAGATCGCCGCGGGCACCACCATGCCGCCGACGGCCGCGGCGATCGGCAGCGCGGCACGCCCCGGGTCACGCAGGTCGCCGGCGACGAATTCGCGCTTGAGTTCGAGTCCGACGACGAAGAAGAAGATCGCCAGCAGCCCGTCGGCCGCCCACCCGCCGAGAGTCAGGTCGAGATGCAGCCCGAACCGGTCGGTGCCGACGTGGAAGCTGGTCAGGTTGTGGTACGACGCCGACCACGCCGAGTTGGCCCAGATCAGTGCGACCGCGGCGGCGAACAGCAGCAGCGCGCCGCCGACGGTCTCCTTGCGCAGGATCGCGGTGATGCGCGAGGTTTCCGACCAGGAGCCGCGGGAGAACAGCGCACGACGCAACAGGGGCTTTCGATCGGCCACGGTTCACCTCGCCATCGACGGGTCACGCTTCGTTGCCGACCAGACTTCCCCCGGCACTCCTTTGGGCGGTGAGTCTACTGGCCGGTGATCCTTCTCACTTCGTCAGCAGCGCGACGCATTCGACGTGGTGGGTCAGCGGAAACGAGTCGAAGACGCGGATCTGCTCGACGGTGTAGCCGGCGCGCTGATACAGCCCGACGTCACGAGAGAACGCCGCGGCCTCGCAGCCGATGTGGACCACCCGGGGCACCCCCGCGGCGGCCAGCAGCTCGACGACCTCGCGTCCGGCCCCCGAGCGCGGGGGGTCGAGCACCGCGACGTCCGCGCCACCACGCTGGGCGCCCAGCACCCGGCGCACCGAGTCGGTGACGACCTCGACCTGCGGCAGGTCTGCCAGTGCGGTGCGCGCCGAACGTGAGGCGGCCCTCGAGGTGTCCACAGTGAGCACCCGTCCGGCCTCGCCCACCACGTCGGCCAGCGCGGCGGCGAACACCCCGGCGCCGCCGTAGAGATCCCATGCGCTGGCAGCACCGCTGCCCGTCGTCCACTCGGTGACCAGCGCGCTGTACGTCGACGCCGCCGCGCGGTGGGCCTGCCAGAAACCGGTCACCGGCACCCGCCACACCCGCTGTGCGACCCGCTGCACGGTGTCGGCGGCGCCCTCCACGAGGCGGGTGCACCGCGGCGCACGGCTGGTCGCCACCACATGGCGCTGGCCGTCGTCGTCGACGACCACGTACACCTGCTCGCCGGAGTGCCACTGCGGGCCGTCGAGCCCGTCGAGCATCCCGGCCGGCAGCTGCCCGCACTGCAGATCGGTGACCAGCTCGGCGCTGTGGTAGCGGTGAAAGCCGGCCCGGCCCTCAGCGTCCACGTCCAGGCGCACCCGGGCGCGCCAGCCCAGGGCGACATCGTCGCCCACGGGTTCGGCGGCGCCCTGCCAGGCGAACTCACCGAGGCGCTCCAGCTGGTTGGCCACCACCTGACCCTTGAGAACCCGGGCGGCGTGCGGCTCGGCGAAGGCCAGGTCGCAACAGCCGGCACCGTCCACACCGGCGATCGGGCACAGCGAATCCACCCGGTCCGGCGACGGCTCGAGGACCTCGAAAGCCTCTGCGTGCCAATAGGATCCACGGTCACCGGTGATACGGACCCGTACCCGCTCCCCCGGCAGCGCATAGCGGACGAAGATCACCCGGCCCTCGTGGCGGGCCACGCAGCTGCCGCCGTTGGCCGCCGCACCAGTGCTGACAACCAGTTCGGCGGGCGCCTCGTCCGTCACTCGAGGAATCCCCGGCGTACATCGCCGGGGGCGTTCTGCATCAAATCGTGCACGCGTTCCGACGAATTCAGTTGCCACGGAACAGAAGTCACCATCACGTTAGGCATGAACAGCAGGCGGGTCTTGAGCCGTAGCGCGCTCTGGTTGTGCAGGATCTGCTCCCACCAGTGACCGACCACGTACTCCGGGATGAACACCGTGACCACCGTGCGTGGGGCTTCCTTGCTGATCCGCTTGACGTAGTCGAGAACCGGCCGGGTGACTTCCCGGTACGGGGAGGCGACGACCTTCAGCGGCACGCTGACGTCGCTGTCCTCCCACTTGTGCACCAGTTCGCGGGTCTCGGCGTCGTCGACGTTGACGGTGATCGCCTCCAGCACGTCGGGCCGGGTGGCCCTGGCGTAGGCCAGCGCCCGCAGCGTGGGCAAGTGCAGCTTGGACACCAGCACCACGGCGTGGTTGCGGCTGGGCAGCACGATCTCGCCCTGCTCGGCCTCCTGGGAGGCCAGTTCCCGCGACACCGTTTCGTAGTGGCGGTGGATCGCCTTCATCAGGACGAACAGGCTCGACATGGCGACGATCGCGATCCAGGCGCCGGCCATGAACTTGGTGACGAGCACGACGATCAGCACCACCCCGGTGGCGATGAAGCCGATGGTGTTGATCACCCGCGAGCGCATCATCCGCCGTCGGGCGGCGGTGTCGGTCTCGGTGCGCAGCAACCGGGTCCAGTGCCGCACCATGCCGATCTGGCTGAGCGTGAACGAGATGAAGACACCCACGATGTAGAGCTGGATGAGCGCGGTGACCTCGGCGCGGAAGGCGACCACGAACGCGATGGCGGCGGCGGCCAAGAACAGGATTCCGTTGGAGAACGCCAGCCGGTCACCGCGGGTGTGCAGCTGGCGCGGCAGGTAGCGGTCCTGGGCCAGGATCGAACCCAGCACCGGGAAGCCGTTGAACGCGGTGTTGGCCGCCAGCACCAAGATGAGCGCGGTAACGCCGGTGACCAGGAACAGCCCGGGCGGGAAGTTGTGGAAGATCGATTCGGCCAGCTGCGCCACCAGCGTCTTCTGCTGATAGCCCGCCGGCGCCCCGATCAGCTGTTCGTCCGGGCGTTCGGCAACCTTGGCGCCGATGTCCAGGGTCAGCACGATCATGCCGATGAACAGGGTGACCGCGATGCCGCCCAGCATGGCCAGCGTCGTCGCGGCGTTCTTCGACTTGGGCTTGCGGAACGCCGGGACCCCGTTGCTGATCGCCTCCACACCGGTCAGCGCCGCACAGCCCGACGAGAACGACCGCGCCACGAGGAACACCAGCGCCAGCCCCATCACGTCGCCGTGCTCGGAGCGCAGGTCGAACCCCGCGGACTCAGCCCGCAGGTGGTGCCCCAGCACGTGGATCTGAATGAAGCCCCACAGCAGCATCAGGAACATGGCGACCATGAAAGCGTAGGTGGGGATGGCGAACGCCGTGCCGGACTCCCGGATACCGCGCAGGTTGGCCGCGGTCAGCAGCACGATCGCGGCCACGGCGAAGGCGACCTTGTGGTGGGCGATGAACGGGACCGCCGAGCCGATGTTCGACATCGCCGAGGCCATCGACACCGCGACCGTCAGCACGTAGTCGACGAGCAGCGCGCTGGCCACCGTCAGGCCCGCGGTGCCGCCGAGGTTCGTGGTGACCACCTCGTAGTCGCCGCCACCGGACGGGTAGGCGTGCACGTTCTGCCGGTAGGACGCGACCACGACGAGCATGACCAGCGCGACTGCCACCCCGATCCAGGGCGCCATCGAGTACGCGGCCAGGCCGGCGACCGAGAGCACCAGGAAGATTTCCTCGGGCGCGTAGGCCACCGAGGACATCGCGTCGGAGGCGAAGACGGGAAGTGCGATCCGCTTGGGCAGCAGCGTGTGGCTCAGCTTGTCGCTGCGGAAGGGCTGTCCCAGGACCAGCCGGCGGGCGGCGGTCGAAAGCTTAGACACGAGTGCCAAGACTAGGCCCACGACGCGTTGGCTGTAGCGTTCCCCATACGGTCGTTGTCCGCGAGCATCGGTCAGCCACTTTTCGGCCCCGGTTCTAGCGGGCAGACGCACGACGTAGCCGAGAGGACTTCAGGTGCGGGTAGTGGTGATGGGGTGCGGCCGGGTGGGCGCCTCGCTGGCCGACGCGCTGTCCCGGATCGGGCATGACGTGGCGATCATCGATCGCGACGCGACCGCCTTCCACCGGTTGTCGGTGGAGTTCTCCGGCGAGCGGGTGCTGGGAATGGGCTTCGACCTGGAAGTGTTGCTGCGCGCGGGGATTCAGCACGCCGACGCCTTCGCCGCGGTGTCCTCCGGCGACAACTCGAACATCATCTCCGCGCGGGTGGCCCGCGAGACCTTCGGCGTACAGCGGGTGGTCGCCCGCATCTACGACGCCAAGCGAGCCGCGGTCTATGAGCGCCTGGGCATCCCGACCGTGGCCACCGTGCCGTGGACCACCGACCGGCTGCTCAACGCGCTCGTCCGCGACACCGAGACCGCCAGATGGCGTGATCCCACCGGCACCGTCGCCGTCGCCGAGGTGTCGTTGCACGAGGGGTGGGTTGGCCATCGGGTAACCGACCTCGAGGAGGCCACCGGGGCGCGGGTGGCCTTCGTCATCCGGTTCGGCACCGGAATCCTGCCCAAGCCCAAGACCGTCGTGCAGGTCGGCGATCAGGTCTATGTCGCGGCGGTGTCCGGGCGGGCCGCCGAGGCGCTGGCGATCGCCGCGCTACCGCCTGGCCCGGACGTCGGAGAGGGGCACTGAGGACATGGGCGAGAAGCGTCTGAAGGTAGCGATCGCCGGGGCCGGTGCGGTCGGGCGGTCGATCGCTCGGGAGCTGCTGGAAAGCGAGCACGAGGTCACCCTGATCGAACGCAACGCCGAGCATCTCGACGTCGACGCCATTCCCGCCGCGCACTGGCGGCTCGGTGACGCCTGCGAGCTGTCGCTGCTGGAGTCGGTGCACCTGGAGGGGTTCGACGTGGTGATCGCCGCCACCGGCGACGACAAGGCCAACGTGGTTCTCTCACTGCTGGCCAAGACGGAGTTCGCGGTCTCGCGGGTCGTGGCCCGGGTGAACGATCCGCGCAACGAGTGGCTATTCGACAGCTCCTGGGGCGTCGACGTCGCGGTGTCCACGCCGCGGATGCTGGCCTCCCTGGTGGAGGAGGCGGTGGCGGTCGGTGATCTGGTGCGCCTCATGCAGTTCCGCCAGGGCCACGCCAACCTGGTCGAGATCACCCTGCCCGACGACACCCCGTGGGGTGGCCGCCCGGTGCGCAAGCTGTCGCTGCCCCGCGACGCCGCACTGGTCACGATCCTGCGCGGTCAGCGGGTCATCGTGCCCGAGGCCGACGAGCCGCTCGAAGGCGGCGACGAGTTGCTGTTCGTGGCGGCACCAGAGGTCGAGGACGAGCTGCGCGCGACGCTGCTGTCAGCGGCGAGAAGCTAGCGGTCAGTACCCGGCCGGCGCCACGTCGGCGTCCGTCTCGGTGTCGTGCGGGTGCGCCCGGTGCACCGCCCGCTGCGCGGTCCGGATGGCCAGATAGGTGACCAGGGCGGCGACGGCGGTCAGCGGCCAGCCCATCGCGATGCGGGCCAGCCCGAGCCAGCCGGTCTGGTTGGCGTCGTAGAGGTGGTGTTGCACCGCGAAGCGGGCGCCGAACACCAGCACCCAGGTCACGGTGGCGAGGTCGAAGGCCAGCACCGCGCGCCGGCTCTTGCGCCATCCGCGGTCGTGCCCGTTGACCCAGCTCCAGACGTAACCCACGACCGGGCGGCGGATGAGAATCGAGATCGCGAACACCGCCGCCCACAGCAGCGAGGTCCAGATGCCGAGCAGGAAGTAGCCCTTCGAGGCTCCGACGAACCAGGCGATCAGCGCGCTGATGCCCACCCCGATGAACCCGGACACGGCGGGCTGCGCGGAGTCGCGGCGGATCAGCCGCCAGAGCAGGATCAGTGCGGCCACTCCCAGTGCGGCGCTGATGGCGGGCACCAAGCCGAAGGCGGTGTTGACCGGGACCAGAACGGCGACGGGCAGAGCCGAGTAGACCAGGCCGCTGATGCCGCCCATCTGGGCCAATAGTGCCTGGGCCGGGGTGTTCCTGGGTTCGTCATCGTCCGCGGGCTCAGGGGTGTCGGCGCCGGCCGCATCACTGACCGATCGGGTCAACGCTGAATCTCGTAGTGCGGGTTGTAGATGGCCTTGTTGCCGTTCTCCAGCGTGCCCAGGCGCCCGCGCACCCGCAGGGTGCGGCCGGATTCGATACCGGGGATACGGCGCTGACCGAGCCAGACCAGGGTCACGCTGTCGGTGCCGTCGAAGAACTCCGCACGTACCCCGCCGGCGCAGCCTTTGGCGTTGGTCTCGACACTGCGCAGGGTTCCGACCATCGTGACTTCCTGGCCGCGCTGACAGTCGACGGCGCGCTGGGCGCCGGTGCTGGCGGCCTCGCCGGTGAGCTCTTCCACGTCGCGCTGCTCAGAGTCCTCCGTCAAGCGACGGGTGATCCGGCGAACAAAACCTTCGGCCGTAGCCATGGCTTCTCCTGATGTTCGATCACACTGCCAACGCAACGGTAGACCTCTTGGTTCCCCGCTGCCACGCGGCATACCCGGAGTCGTCACGGTTGCGCCGATTCAGGGCACGATCTAGCTATGGCGTTCACATTGCGCGGCGTGACGACGGTGCTGCTGCCCGGAACCGGCTCGGACGACGACTACGTCTACCGGGCCTTCGCCGGCCCGCTGCACGAGGCGGGTGCGGTGGTGGTCGCCATCGCACCGCAGCCGGCCAACCTGGTGGCCGGCTACCTGCAGGCGCTCGAGGACGCCTCGCGCGACGGCGCGATCGCGGTCGGCGGGGTGTCCATCGGCGCGGCGGTGGCCGCGGCGTGGGCGCTGGCGCTCCCGGGCCGGGCGGTCGCGGTGCTCGCGGCGCTGCCGCCGTGGACCGGCGAACCGTATTCCGCTCCTGCCGCGCTGGCCGCACGGCGCACCGCAGCACAGCTGCGCACCGAAGGACTGGCGGCCACCATGGCGCAGATGCGGGCGTCGAGCCCGGTCTGGCTGGCCGACGAGCTCGCGCGCAGCTGGCTGCGCCAGTGGCCGGAGCTGCCCGACGCGCTGGAGGAAGCGGCCGGCTACGTCTCGCCGTCGAGTGCGGAACTGGAGCGCCTGAGCGTGCCGATGGGCATCGTCGCGGCCTCCGACGACCCGATCCATCCCGTGGAGGTGGCTTTGGAGTGGATGTCGGCGGCGCCGCGCGCGGCGCTGAGCACGGTCACCCTCGACGAGTTCGGGCCCGAACCAGCCGTGTTGGGCGCGGCCTGTCTGGCGGCGCTTCAGGAAGCCGCGGGCTAGCTAGCCGCCGGTGCTGCTGCTGCTGCGCAGCTGCTGCATGGCCGAACCCGACGCGCTGCGGCGTTCGGTGGGCTGCTGGCCTTGAGCCTGCTGCTGCTGGATCAGCGCCTGCTGGGCGGCGGCCATCTGCGCCTGCTGCGCGGCGGCCTGCCGAAGTTGCTCGGCCATCGGCTCGGGCAGCTGCACCGGCAGCGGGGTGCGCACCGGCAGCGGAGTGTCGCCTCGACGAACAACGGTGTCGGCCACTGCTTCTCGCGCCTCAACCGTCAGACGGTCCATCGACTCGGGCGCACCGTTGACCACGCAGCGAATCATCCAGCGGTAGCCGTCGACGCCGACGAAGCGCACCACACCGGCACCGGTACCGACCACCTCGCGACCCCACGGCCCATCTTCGATGGAGACCTTGGCGTTGTCGTTGCGCAGCGAGTCGGCCAGCTCGCCGGCCACCTCGCGCCACAGTCCGGGCGACTTGGGTGCGGCGTAGGCCGCGATGGTGAACCGCCCATTGGTCGTGACGACCCACACCGCGCTGGGCACGCCGACCTCGTTCATCTCGACCTGGACCTGCCCGGCGGCCGGCATCGGAACCAGCACCGACCCGAGGTCGAGCCGGGCCAGCGCCGCATCGTCCGGATTGTCAAAGTCCTCGATGTCGAAGGGGCCGCCTTCGTCGTCGAGTTCCGGATCCGCCGGCGCGGGCGCCGGCGTCTCGGTGGTCTCGTCACGCTGATCGTCGTTCTTACGTCTGCCGAATGCCATCACAAACTCGCATGTCCGCCGGAGGATCCGTGGCCGCCCTGACCACGGGTGGTGTCAGCCAGCCCAGCCTCGTCGAACGAGGCAACCTCGACCAGCTCTGGAAGTTCGACCCGCTGCACCAGCAGTTGGGCGATGCGGTCGCCGCGCCGGATCACGATCGGCGTGGCGGGGTCGAGGTTGATCAGTGCCACCTTGACCTCGCCGCGGTATCCCGCGTCGATCGTGCCGGGGCTGTTGACGATCGAAAGTCCCACGCGCGCAGCCAAACCGGAGCGCGGGTGGACGAGCCCGACCATACCGTGCGGAATGGCCACGGCGATCCCGGTGCAGACCAGCGCACGCTGGCCGGGGCCCAGTTCGACGTCCTCGGCGCTGCACAGATCGACGCCTGCATCGCCGTCATGAGCGCGGCTGGGCATCGGGAGATCGCGGTCCAAACGAACCACCGCAAGACTGGTGGGCACGATGGCACAGACTACCCTTGGCCTCGTGTCTGGTTCGCGTGTGACCTCGCAAAGCGTGCGGTACCGCGAGCGGCTGTGGGTGCCCTGGTGGTGGTGGCCGCTCGGTCTCGGGGTGGCGACGCTCATCGCCAAGGAAGTCAACATGGGGGTACGGACGCTACCCCCGTGGCTGCCCTATGCGGTGTTGGGCGCGGTGGCTGCCGGAGTGCTGCTGTGGTTGGGCCGAACCGAGGTCCGGGTGATCGCCGACGGTTCCGCGGTCGAGGTGTGGGCCGGGCAGGCGCACCTTCCGGCGTCGGTGGTCAGGCGCTCGGCGGAGATCCCGCGCACAGCCAAGTCGGCAGCGCTGGGCCGTCAGCTCGACCCGGCGGCCTACGTGCTGCACCGGCCATGGGTCGGACCCCTGGTGTTGCTCGTGCTCGACGACCCGGACGATCCGACGCCGTACTGGCTGATCAGTGCTCGACACCCGGAGCGGGTGCTCTCGGCGCTCAGGAGCTGAAGTCCCGCGACGGAAGCTAGGCCGCGCAGTCGGTGCAGATCATCACGCCGTTCTTGTCGCTGGCCAAGCGGCTGCGGTGATGCACCAGGAAGCAGCTCGAACAGGTGAACTCGTCGGCCTGCTTCGGGATCACCCGGACCGACAGTTCCTCGCCGGACAGGTCTGCACCCGGCAACTCGAAGTTCTCACCGGTATCTGATTCGTCGACGTCGACCACTGCCGACTGCGCTTCATTGCGCCGCGCCTTCAGCTCCTCGAGCGAATCTTCGGACACGTCGTCGGTCTCCGTACGCCGTGGGGCGTCGTAGTCGGTAGCCATCGTCTTCCCCTCGTTGCCTCAGCATGGCTTTGTATCAGCGTCGAACGCATCCACCAAACGATTCGTGCCCAGATCGCGGTGCATTGAAGTGTGATTTACCTCACGCATATTGATAAGCGCCGACGGGCGTGTTCCGCCGGCGCCCACGACGTGGTTCTAGAGTGCATCCGTGGTCGCTCAAATTACCGAGGGCACAGCCTTCGACAAGCGTGGTCGCCCGTTCCGCCGCCGCAACTACCTGCCGGGCATCATCGCGGTCGCCGTGCTGTTCGTGATCACCGCTTTGGTGTGGGGAATCGTCCTGACCCGCCCTGTCGACGTCCGCGAGGCGGCCGCCTGCAACGCCCCGCCCACCCCGGCCGATTCCTCGGCCCCGAAACTCGGCGAGCAGGTGTCGCGCTCGACGCTCATCGATGTGGCCCCCGCCAAGCTCGCCGATACCAAGATCCGCGTGCTCAACGCGAGCGGCCAGGGCGGACAGGCCGGTGACGTGGCCGGCGCGCTGCGCGACATCGGGTTCGCCCAGCCCACCGCCGCCAACGACCCGGTCTACGCCAACGCCCGGCTGAACTGTCAGGGTCAGATCCGCTTCGGCGCCAACGGCAGGGCCGGCGCCGCCGCGGTGTGGCTGGTGGCCCCGTGCGTAGAGCTCTACCAGGACGACCGCAAGGACGACACCGTCGATCTGGCCATCGGGACCGACTTCACCACGCTGGCCCACAGCGACGACATCGACGCGGTGCTGGCGGGTCTGCGCCCGGATGCCACCGAGCCGGCGGACTCGGCGTTGATCGCCAAGATCCACAACGGCACCTGCTGAGCCGGCTCATTCCAGCGGGCGCAGCCCCCCGAACTTCTCGAGTGCCTCGATGAGTTGCGTCGCGATGCCCGGCGCTGCCGCGACCAGCAGGCCGGCCCGCCCGTCGTCGACGTCGGGCAGGCGCACCAGCGCACCGGCCTCGGTGGCCACCAGCGCACCCGCCGCCCAGTCCCAGACATGCAGTCCATGCTCGTAGTGGGCATCCAGCCGACCCTCGGCCACCATGCACAGATCCAGTGCCGCCGATCCGATCCGGCGGACATCGCGCACCAGCGGCAGGATGCGGGACAGCAGTGCCGACTGCTCGGCGCGCCGGCGCGGGGCGTAGCCGAAGCCGGTGCCGACCAATGCCATGGCCAGCTCGTCGGCGCCGCTGGAGCGCAGGACCTGGCGCTCACCGTCGCGCAGCACGTGCGCGCCGTGGCCCAGCGCGGCTGAGTAGATGTCGCCGGACACCACGTCGGCGACCGCCCCCGCCACCGACACACCGTCGATCTGGGCGGCCACCGAAATCGCGTAGGCCGGAATGCCGTAGACGAAGTTGACCGTCCCGTCGATGGGATCGACCACCCAGCAGACGCCGCCGTCGGCACCGACCGCCGGCCCGCCGCCCTCCTCGCCGAGGATCGGCTCGCCGGGTCGCAGCGCGTCGAGCCGATCCCGCACCAGCCGTTCGGTCTCGGTGTCGGCGACTGTCACCGGATCGGTCGGGGTGCTCTTGGACCGGACCGAACCGGCGGCGGTCATGCGTCCGTCACCGAAGATCTCGGCGCGGCGGCGGCGCACGAAAGCGGCCGCCTCGGCGGCCAACTGCTCGGCGACGGCACGCAATTGGTCAGGCCGGTTCTCGCTCACCCCGCTATCGCAGCACACCCCGGCGACACGGACACAACGAGCCCCGTACGAACTAGTGTGTGCATCGCGCCGACACACCGCCTCGCCGAGGAGCAGCCATGACCGCAGCCGAGCCAATCGCCGCAGGACAGAACCGAGGATTCGGTGTCGACGTCGGCGGCAGCGGCGTCAAGGGCGGCATCGTCGATCTGGACACCGGCAAGCTCATCGGCGAACGGTTCAAGATGCTCACCCCCCAGCCGGCGACACCGGAGGCGATCGCCAAGACCGTCGCCGAAGTCGTCAGACACTTCGAGTGGACCGGGCCCCTGGGGGTCACCTATCCGGGCGTGGTCGTCAACGGTGTGGCGCAGACCGCCGCCAACGTCGACGAGGCCTGGATCGGGGCCAACGCTTCGGAGATCATCGGCGCCGCACTCGATGGCCAGCAGGTGACGGTGCTCAACGACGCCGACGCAGCGGGGCTCGCCGAGGAGCGCTACGGCGCCGGGCGCACCGAGAGCGGTGTGGTGGTGCTGCTGACGTTCGGGACGGGAATCGGCTCGGCGGTGATCCACAAGGGCGTGCTGCTGCCCAACACCGAGTTCGGCCACTTGGAGGTGGGCGGCAAGGAGGCCGAGCACCGGGCGGCGTCCTCGGTGAAGGAACGCAAGAGCTGGAGCTATGAACGGTGGAGCGAGGAGGTCACCAGGGTGCTCGTCACCATCGAGAACCTGATCTGGCCCGACCTGTTCATCGCCGGGGGCGGCATCAGCCGCAAATCCGAGAAGTGGATCCCGCTTTTGAAGAACCGCACGCCGGTCGTCGCGGCCGAACTGCTCAACGAAGCGGGCATCGTCGGCGCCGCGATGGCGGCATCAGGCGACGTCACGCACTGATTTTTGCCCGCTGAGCGCGGAAGGGCGCCAAGCAGTCGTTACAATGGTCCACGGCGGCCGCCTACCGGATAGCGGCAAGTATCCACCACGAGATCCACGCCGATATTCCTGATAGCCGACGCTTTCGGTCGGGTGCGCCCACGCCCGCCGCGAGCGAGCACGATCGAAAGGGTGTACGTGGCAGCGACCAAGGCAAGCCCGGCAACCGACGAGCCGGTGAAGCGCACCGCCACCAAGACGCCCGCGAAGAAGCCGGCGGCCGAGGCCGCCAACGGTTCCGCGCCGGCCAAGCGGGCCACCAAGGCCCCTGCCGCGAGGGCCGCGGCCGGTGACGCCGAGGCTGCTCCCAAGACCGGGGCCGTTGCCAAAGCCGCTCCGAAGAGGGCCACCAAGGCCGCCGGCCGTGCCGGTAAGGCCACCAAGAAGCCCGAGGACGCGGTACCGGAAACGGCCGGCGACGTCATCGCCGACGACCTGGACACCGCACTCGACGCCGATCCCGAACTGGATGTTGCCGAAGACGAGATCGTGCTCGACGAGCTCGAAGACGTCGCCGAAGAGGTCGAGGTGGCCGTCGAGGAGGGCGCCGAAGAGGCCGCCCCGGCCGCCGCCGAGGGCGAGGCCGCCGACGAGGACGACATCAGCGAGCCTTCGGAGAAGGACAAGGCCTCCGGCGACTTCGTGTGGGACGAGGAGGAGTCCGAGGCGCTGCGGCAGGCCCGCAAGGACGCCGAGCTCACCGCCTCAGCCGACTCGGTTCGCGCCTACCTCAAGCAGATCGGCAAAGTCGCGCTGCTCAACGCCGAGGAAGAGGTCGAGCTGGCCAAGCGCATCGAGGCCGGCCTGTATGCCACCCAGAAGCTGGCGGAGCTGGCCGAGAAGGGCGAGAAGTTACCGGTTCAGCAGCGTCGCGACATGCAGTGGATCTGCCGCGACGGTGACCGGGCCAAGAACCATCTGCTCGAAGCCAACCTGCGTCTGGTGGTGTCGCTGGCCAAGCGCTACACCGGCCGCGGAATGGCGTTCCTGGACCTCATCCAGGAGGGCAACCTCGGCTTGATCCGCGCGGTCGAGAAGTTCGACTACACCAAGGGCTACAAGTTCTCCACCTACGCCACCTGGTGGATCCGGCAGGCGATCACCCGTGCGATGGCCGACCAAGCCCGCACCATCCGCATCCCGGTGCACATGGTCGAGGTCATCAACAAGCTGGGCCGTATCCAGCGCGAGCTCTTGCAGGACCTGGGCCGCGAGCCCACGCCAGAGGAGCTCGCCAGGGAGATGGACATCACGCCGGAGAAGGTGCTGGAGATCCAGCAGTACGCGCGTGAGCCGATCTCGCTGGACCAGACCATCGGCGACGAGGGCGACAGCCAGCTCGGTGACTTCATCGAGGACAGCGAGGCCGTGGTGGCCGTCGACGCGGTGTCCTTCACGCTGCTGCAGGATCAGCTGCAGTCGGTGCTCGAGACACTCTCCGAGCGCGAGGCCGGCGTGGTGCGGCTGCGGTTCGGCCTGACCGACGGCCAGCCCCGCACCCTCGACGAGATCGGCCAGGTCTACGGCGTTACCCGGGAGCGGATCCGCCAGATCGAGTCCAAGACGATGTCGAAACTGCGCCACCCGAGCCGCTCGCAGGTGCTGCGCGACTACCTGGACTAGTGGCCGCGCCGACTTTCGTCAGTCCCGCTTTCGGTGCCCCCCACCCCGGAGGCCGCACGCGGGCCACGCTCACCGGCAGTCGCGGCAGCTGGAGGAGATTTCGTCGTGGACCGCCGCGCAGCCACCGTATGGGGGCGTGAGACACGACACAGCGTTAAACCCCCGGGGAACAAGGCCGGAACAGCGAACGTCTGAGACAGTAGAGATCCGTGACGGTGGCGCCGAGTCACCGACGCGCTGAGCACCTTACGGAGGAGCCCATGAACGCGACCCTGACCAGTCCCGAAATGACCAGGGCTGATCGCTGCGACCGCTGCGGGGCGGCGGCTCGGGTCCGCGCCAAGCTCCCCTCCGGTGCCGAACTCCTGTTCTGCCAGCATCACGCCAACGAGCACCAGGCCAAGCTGGCCGAGCTGGCGGCGGTGATCGAAGTCGCCCCGTCGGAGGCATAACAGCGACTCGCGGCCGGCGTCGCTGGGCAGGACCGCCGTCGTCAGGAATGCTGGAACGGTCATGACTGACCACTCCGCCAAGCCGTCTCGCCATCACGTGTGGCGGATCACCCGCCGGACATTGTCCAAGAGTTGGGATGACTCGATTTTCTCCGAGTCGGCCCAGGCCGGATTCTGGTCGGTGCTGTCGCTGCCCCCGCTGCTGCTCGGGATGCTCGGCAGCCTGGCCTACATCGCGCCGCTGTTCGGTCCCGACACGCTGCAGCGCATCCAGGACCAGCTGATCGGCACCGCCAACAGCTTCTTCTCCAAGAACGTCGTCAACGAGATCATCGAACCCACGGTTCGCGACATCGTGGTCGGCGCGCGCGGCGAGGTGGTGTCGGTGGGCTTCGTGATCAGCTTGTGGGCGGGGTCGTCGGCCATCTCGGCCTTCGTGGACTCGGTGGTCGAGGCACACGACCAGACCCCGCTGCGCCACCCGGTCCGGCAGCGGTTCTTCGCCTTGGGCCTCTACGTCGTGATGCTCGTGTTCGTCGTCGCCGCTGCTCCTCTGGTGGCACTCGGCCCCCGCAAGATCGGCGAATACATCCCGGACAGCTGGGACAACATCTTGCAGTACGGCTACTTCCCCACCCTGATCCTGGGTCTGATCGTGGCGGTGACGATCCTCTACCGGGTGTCGCTGCCCAAGCCGCTGCCCACCCACCGGCTGCTGTGGGGCGCGGTCCTGGCGGTCGCGGTGTTCGTGGTGGCCACCCTCGGCCTGCGGTTCTACCTGACCTGGATCACCAGCACCGGATACACGTACGGGGCGCTGGCCACGCCGATCGCATTCCTGCTTTTCGCGTTCTTCCTCGGCTTCGCGGTCATGATCGGCGCCGAGCTGAATGCCGCCATCCAGGAGGAGTTCCCGGCCGCGGTGCCGCGGGGACACCAGATGCGGACCTGGCTGGAACGCAAGGCCCGCTCACTCGGTGACACCGAGCGCGGCGCCAAGGCGCCGGTCCGCAGCGAGGAAAGCGAGGAGGAGGCCCGGCCCGAGCCGGAGCCGGTCAGCCCTTCTTGAGGCTTTCGTAAATCCGCTTGCAGTCGGGGCACACCGGGGATCCGGGCTTGGCGGCGCGGGTCACCGGGAAGACCTCGCCGCACAACGCCACGACGTGGGTGCCCATGACGGCGCTCTCGGCGATCTTGTCCTTCTTGACGTAGTGGAAGACCTTGGGGGCGTCGTCGTCGGTCCCGTCGTCGACGCGTTCGTCGCTGTCGGTGCGTTCGATCGTCTGGGTTCGCATACGGCCATTCTGCCCGGTCAGACAGATGTAAGAAACCGACCCGTTCAAGGGCACGGAAATGTGGAACAGTGGAGGGATGAAACGGGAGCCGGGCTTCGACGACGACGGTCGGCCCGTGCTCATCACCGCCGCCGCCCCCGCCTACGAGGAGCAGCACCGAGCGCGGGTGCGGAAGTACTTGACCATCATGTCTTTTCGTATCCCGGCTCTGATCTTGGCGGCCGTCGCCTACGGAATCTGGCACAACGGCCTGATCTCCCTGGCGATCATCGCGGTGTCGCTGCCCCTGCCGTGGATGGCCGTGCTGATCGCCAATGACCGGCCGCCGAGGCGGGCCGAGGAGCCGCGCCGGTACAACGACGCACCACACCGCACACAGTTGTTCCCGCGGCCCCAGCACCGCGCCATCGAGAGCGGTCCGACACCGACGGCGCAACCACATGCGGCCGGGCGGGCCGACACCGGTTCCCGCCGAGCACCGTAGCCCCCCTTTCTCAGCACATTCTCAGAACCGCGCCGTATTTCTGCACTTCAGAGGGTGTGAGATGGCGACCTCGCGGGAACTCTTAGCACCTGTCAGGCGTTGGACCAACTGACAGTCGGAGCCGATCAGGAGGCCACCATGGCAAATGCCACCACTAGCCGAGTCGACAGCGATCTGGACGCCCAGAGTCCGGCCGCCGACCTCGTGCGTGTGTATCTGAACGGCATCGGCAAGACCGCACTGCTCACCGCCGAGGACGAGGTCGCGCTGGCCAAGCGCATCGAAGCCGGGCTCTACGCCCAGCACCTGCTCGAGACCCGTAAGCGGCTGAGCGAGAACCGCAAACGTGATCTGGCCATCGTGGTGCGTGACGGCCAAGCCGCCCGCAGCCACCTGCTCGAGGCCAACCTGCGCCTGGTGGTGTCGCTGGCGAAGCGCTACACCGGACGCGGCATGCCGCTGCTGGACCTGATCCAGGAGGGCAACCTCGGCCTGATCCGCGCGATGGAGAAATTCGACTATGCCAAGGGATTCAAGTTCTCCACGTATGCCACGTGGTGGATCCGCCAGGCCATCACCCGCGGTATGGCCGACCAGAGCCGCACCATCCGGCTGCCCGTCCATCTCGTCGAGCAGGTCAACAAGCTGGCCCGGATCAAGCGGGAGATGCACCAGAACCTGGGCCGTGAGGCCACCGATGAGGAGCTGGCCGAAGAGTCCGGCATCCCGGTCGAGAAGATCAACGATCTGCTCGAGCACAGCCGTGACCCGGTGAGCCTGGACATGCCGGTCGGCAGCGACGAGGAAGCCCCGCTGGGTGACTTCATCGAGGATGCCGAGGCGATGTCGGCCGAGAATGCCGTGATCGCTGAGTTGCTGCACACCGACATCCGCAGTGTGCTGGCCACCCTCGACGAGCGGGAGCATCAGGTGATCCGCCTGCGCTTCGGCCTCGACGACGGCCAGCCGCGCACCCTGGACCAGATCGGCAAGCTGTTCGGCCTGTCGCGCGAGCGCGTCCGCCAGATCGAGCGCGAAGTGATGTCCAAGCTCCGCAACGGCGAACGCGCCGACCGGTTGCGGTCCTACGCCAGCTGACCAACCCCCTCCTGTATGCCCGCCGGCACCCGCCGGCGGGCATACAGCTATCTGCCTGGTGTTGTGCGGCCGATCACCCAGCCGCGCCAGTAGACTCGACGGCGACGAAGGGTGACCTAATGAACGACCTGGTCGATACCACCGAGATGTATCTGCGCACCGTCTACGACCTCGAGGAAGAGGGCGTCACCCCGCTGCGTGCACGCATCGCGGAGCGGCTGGAGCAGAGCGGCCCGACGGTCAGCCAGACCGTGTCACGCATGGAGCGCGACGGCCTGCTGCACGTCGCCGGAGACCGCCACCTGGAGTTGACCGACAAGGGCCGTGCACTGGCCGTGTCGGTGATGCGTAAGCACCGCCTGGCCGAACGACTGCTTGTCGACGTCATCGGCCTGCCGTGGGAGGAAGTCCACGCCGAAGCTTGCCGCTGGGAGCACGTGATGAGCGAGGACGTCGAGCGCCGCTTGGTCACGGTGCTCGACAACCCCACCGTCTCCCCCTTCGGCAACCCGATTCCCGGCCTGTCCCTGCTCGGGCTGGACAACTTCAACCAGCGCCGGGAATCGAACCTGGTTCGGCTGACCGAGTTACCCGCCGGCTCGCCGGTGGCGGTGGTGGTTCGCCAACTCGCCGAACACGTCCAGGGCGATGTCAGGCTGATCAGCCGGCTCAAGGACGCCGGTGTGGTGCCGAATGCCCGTGTTCAGGTGGAAACCAACCCCGACGGCGGCGTGACGATCATCGTGAGCGGCCACGAGAGCGTCGACCTGCCCCACGAGATGGCCCATGCCGTGAAGGTCGAGAAGGTCTAGCCACGATCTAGACCGCGCGGCGGCCGAACGCCCGTCGCGGCGGGAGCCGCACCCCCAGCCGCTTGGCCAGCCGGTAGCCCGTTCCGGCGAGTTCCCGGATCTGCTCGGGGCGCATCCCCGACTGCAGCGCGGTGTCGAGCATGCCCGCCATCCGATGGTCGGGGTGGCTGCGCAACGCCGCGTCCAGCGACACCCCGGCCAGCGGTCCGTCACCGCGTGCATATGCCGAAAATGCAAGCAGGGCAAGAGCTTCGGCGCGCCACGGGTCCGGCAGGGTGCGTGCCAGCAGCGCCCACAGCGTTTCGGCCTGCCCCGCGCCGGAACCGACCGCCAGCGCATAGAGGGTGTCGCGCACCGCGACGTCGCCCAGCGCGCACGCCAGCGCCGCTACCTCGGCATCTCCGAGGTCGGCACCCTCGCATACCCGGGCCGCCGCGGCGATGGCCGCCTCCACATCGCGCCTACCGCAGCCGTCGGGGTCTTCGCGCCAGTCCATCTCCCGCGCCGACGCGGCCTCCCCGATCAACGCCACCAGTGAGTCGGCATGCCCGGGATCGGCCACGGCGACCACCGCCTTCAGATCGTCGCGGGTGCCGTAGAGCCGCCTGCCGTCGAGCACCGCCGCGGCGGCCAGCGGAGAAGCGGTCGGGTCCTCGACCGTCCCGGACTCACCACAGCCGTCGACGCAATGCCAACTGCCGCCGGCCTCGATGCGGTCGACCACGTGGGCGGCGTACAGGCCCATGTGGTGCTCGGCCAGTGCGGTGGTCAGCGCGTCGCACAGGTCCCGGTAGTCGTCGTTGCACATCGGGCAGGGCGCGCCCTGGGCGTCGACGATCACCGCCACGACGGCGTCGGCGCCCGAGGCCCCGGCGACTTCGACGAGGTGGCCGACCTCCCCGGCCAGGGCGAGCGACAGGTCGACACGCATGACAGCGCCCAGTTCGCCCCGCTCGAGAGAGACGAGGACCAGGGACTTCTCCGGCACGAAGCCGAGAACAGCAGGCAGGGCGGCGATGAGCGCGCCGGGACGGGTGAAGCGGTAATCAGGTCGGTGCTTGGTCATGACCGAGACGCTGTCAACGGACACCGTCAGGACCGGCCCGGCCGGCGCCGATCGCGCCAAGACTGTGGACGAAGTCCGAACTGGGGACAACCTGGGGCATGGTCCGACCACATTGTTCACACCGTATTGACACCGTCGGCATGCGAGGTTCGGCAAACCGGCGTACACCTTTTCCTTGTGAGCGTGGAATACGACCTCGTCGTCCTCGGATCGGGCCCCGGTGGCCAGAAGGCCGCCATCGCCGCGGCCAAGCTGGGCAAGTCGGTGGCCATCATCGAGCGGGGTCGCATGCTCGGCGGCGTCTGCGTCAACACCGGCACCATCCCGTCGAAGACACTGCGCGAGGCCGTCCTCTACCTGACCGGCATGAGCCAGCGCGAGCTCTACGGCGCCAGCTACCGGGTCAAGGAGAAGATCACTCCCGCCGACCTGCTGGCCCGCACCCAGCACGTCATCGGCAAGGAAGTCGACGTGGTGCGAAACCAGTTGATGCGCAACGGGGTCGAACTCTACGAAGGCCACGGCCGGTTCCGCGACGAGCACACCATCCAGGTCGAGGACCCCACCCGCGCCGAACGCATCACGGTCAGCGGCCGCTATGTCATCATCGCCACCGGCACCACCCCGGCACGGCCGCCCGGAGTCGAGTTCGACGAGAACCGGGTGCTGGACTCCGACGGCATCCTCGACCTGAAGTCCATCCCCGGCTCGATGGTCGTCGTCGGCGCCGGCGTCATCGGCATCGAGTACGCCTCGATGTTCGCCGCGCTGGGCACCAAGGTCACCGTGGTGGAAAAACGTGATTCGATGCTGGAGTTCTGCGACCCCGAGATCGTCGAAGCGCTGCGCTTCCACCTGCGCGACCTCGCAGTGACCTTCCGCTTCGGCGAGGAGGTGACCGCCGTCGACGTCGGCTCGGCGGGCACGGTCACCACCCTGGCCAGTGGCAAGCAGATCCCGGCCGAGACCGTCATGTACTCGGCGGGCCGCCAGGGCCAGACCGCCCACCTCGACCTGACCAACGCCGGCTTGGAAGCCGACAACCGAGGCCGAATCTTCGTCGACGACAAGACTTTCCAGACCAAGGTCGACCACATCTACGCTGTCGGCGACGTGATCGGCTTCCCCGCGCTGGCCGCGACCTCGATGGAACAGGGCCGGCTGGCCGCCTACCACGCCTTCGGCGAGCCCACGGCCGGCATGACCGTCCTGCAGCCGATCGGCATCTACTCGATTCCCGAGGTCTCCTATGTCGGCGCCACCGAGGTGGACCTGACCAAGGACTCCATCCCCTATGAGGTCGGGGTGTCCCGCTACCGCGAGCTGGCCCGCGGCCAGATCGCCGGCGACTCCTACGGCATGCTCAAGCTGCTGGTGTCCACCGAGGACCTCAGGCTGCTCGGCGTCCACATCTTCGGCACCGCGGCCACCGAACTGGTGCACATCGGGCAGGCCGTGATGGGCTGCGGCGGCACCGTCGAATACCTGGTCGACGCGGTCTTCAACTACCCCACGTTCTCGGAGGCCTACAAGGTCGCCGCACTGGACGTGATGAATAAGTTGCGGGCGCTGAGCCAGTTCCGCCGTTAACCGCCGATCACGCAGATGATCTCGTGACCCCTGATCCACCGGGCGCTCGACAGCCGCTGGCTGGGGGAACGGTCGGGAGTCCGGCTGCGTTGACCAACACGGGTGCCGACGGTGGCACCGCCCCGATTCTGAGACACTAGGTGTCACGGTACAAGGGCGGCGACGAGCTATCCGGGCACCGAGAAGGAGGCGGAAGCGATGGAAGACGAGCAGGCACAGAACTATCACCCCGAACACCCCGGGATGTACGAGCTGGAGTTTCCGGCACCTCAGCTATCGTCGTCCGACGGCCGGGGACCGGTGCTGATCCACGCCCTGGAGGGATTCTCTGACGCCGGGCACGCCGTCCGCCTGGCCGCCGAGCACCTCAGGAACACCCTGGACACCGAACTGGTGGCCTCCTTCGCCATCGACGAACTGCTCGACTACCGCTCGCGCCGGCCGCCGATGACCTTCAAGACCGACCACTTCACCCACTACGAAGACCCGCAACTGAACCTCTACGCCCTGCACGACAGCCTCGGTACGCCGTTCCTGCTGCTGGCGGGCCTGGAGCCGGACCTGAAATGGGAGCGGTTCGTCACCGCGGTGCGGCTGCTGGCCGAACGGCTCGGCGTGCGCCAGACCATCGGGCTGGGCACCATGCCGATGGCGGTGCCGCACACCCGGCCGGTGACGATGACCGCCCACTCGAACAACCGGGAGCTCATCTCCGACCATCAGCCGTGGGTGGGCGAGGTGCAAGTGCCGGCCAGCGTGTCCAATCTGCTGGAGTACCGGATGGCCCAGCACGGGCACGAGGTGCTCGGGTTCACCGCGCACGTGCCGCACTACCTGGCCCAGACCGACTACCCGGCCGCCGCCGAAGCGCTGCTCGAGCAAGTCGCCAAGACGGCTTCGCTGGCGTTTCCGCTGCGCGCGCTGACCGATGCCGGGGCCACGATCCGGACCAAGATCGACGAGCAGGTCGACGCGAGTCCCGAAGTCGCTCGGGTGGTGAGCGCACTGGAGCGACAGTACGATGCATTCGTTGCCGCTCAGGAGAACCGGTCGTTGCTGGCCCGCGACGAGGAACTCCCCAGCGGCGAGGAATTGGCCGGGGAGTTCGAGCGGTTCCTGGCCGAGCATGCCGACGACTTCAAAGATGGTCCCAGCGGCGACGGCGAGACCTGACGGAGTCCACCGCGCCGACGACAAGGTTGGACATGACGCAGCGAAAGCCCAATCTGCAGGCGGTGCGAGAGGTGACTCCGACGCTGCATTTCCGGACCATCCACGGTTATCGCCGGGCGTTTCGCGTCGCCGGTTCAGGTCCAGTGCTGTTGCTGATCCACGGGATCGGCGACAACTCGACGACCTGGCACCCGGTGCACAGCAAGCTGGCCCAACGGTTCACCGTGATCGCACCGGACCTGCTGGGGCACGGCCAGTCCGACAAACCGCGGGCCGACTACTCGGTGGCGGCCTACGCCAACGGCATGCGCGATATGCTGAGCGTGCTCGACGTCGACAGGGTGACCGTGGTCGGCCATTCACTCGGTGGCGGAGTGGCCATGCAATTCGCCTACCAGTTCCCGCAGCTCGTGGAGCGGCTCATCCTGATCGGGGCAGGGGGCGTCACCAAGGACGTCAACGTCGCGCTGCGGTTCGCTTCGCTGCCGCTGGGCGGTGAGGCGCTGGCGCTGCTGCGGCTGCCGATGGTGTTGCCTGCGCTGCAGGTGGCCGGACAGGCGTTGGGTGCCCTGTTCGGATCCACCGGCCTGGGCCGGGACATCCCCGATGCGCTGCGGATCCTCACCGACCTACCCGAACCCACCGCGTCCTCGGCGTTCACCCGCACGCTGCGCTCGGTGGTGGACTGGCGCGGCCAGGTGGTCACCATGCTCGACCGATGTTATCTGACCGAATCCGTTCCTGTGCAATTGATTTGGGGCGAACAGGACGCCGTGATCCCGGTCAGCCACGCCCTGATGGCGCACTCCGCCATGCCCGGCTCGCAGCTGGAGATCTTCGCCCGCTCCGGGCACTTCCCGTTCCACGACGACCCCGACCGTTTCGTCGAGGTCGTCGAACGATTCATCGGTTCCACCGCCCCGGCCGAATACGACCAGGCCGCGCTGCGCGAACTCCTGCGCACCGGGATCCGCGAGCGTTCGGTCACCGGCTCGCTCGACACCCGGGTGGCAGTGCTCGATGCGATGGATACCGACGAACGCAGCGCCACCTGAGCCCTGCCGCCGCGCCAGCTGTCGTAGAGTCGGGGCATGACCGTCGACGTGAGCGTCTTGCGGGTGTTCACCGATGCCGAGGGCAACTTCGGCAACCCACTCGGAGTGGTCGACGCCGCGGCCGTGCCCGCCGGTGAGCGACAACGCCTGGCCACCGAATTGGGTTACAGCGAGACGATATTCATCGACCTGCCGGAGCCGGGGTCGACCACCGCGCACGCGCGAATCTTCACCCCAGCCGTCGAGCTGCCCTTCGCCGGTCACCCGACGTTGGGCGCCGCCTGGTGGCTGCGGCAGCGGGGCACACCGATCCACACCCTGCAGGTGCCCGCGGGCATCGTGCAGATCAGTGAAGACGGACCGCTCACCGTCATCCGGGCGCGCGCGGAGTGGTCTCCGGAGTTCGTCATCCAGGACCTGTCCTCGGTCGACGAGCTGCTGGCCGCCGATCCGGCCGCCTATCCCGACGACGTCTACCACTACCTGTGGGCGTGGCTGGACCGCGACCGCGGCCACATCCGCTCCCGGATGTTCGCCAACGAACTCGGCGTTCCCGAGGACGAGGCCACTGGTTCGGCCGCGGCGCGGATGACCGACTACCTCAGCCGCGACTTGACGATCACTCAGGGCAGGGGGTCGCAGCTCTACACGAGGTGGAGTCCAGAGGGGTGGGTGGGTGTCGCCGGTCGGGTGGTCAGCGACGGAGTACGCCACGTCGGCTGATCGGCGTCAGCCCGATGTCCCGACCCTGCGGTGGGCGCGCAGCGCCTCGATCTCACGCTCGAAGTCCTCGGCGGAGCTGAACGACCGATACACCGAGGCGAACCGAAGATAGGCGACCTCGTCGAGCTCGCGCAGCGGACCGAGGATGGCCAGGCCCACCTCGTGGCTGGGAATCTCCGGCGAACCCGCGGCCCGTACCGTGTCCTCGACCTGTTGGGCGAGCAGATTGAGCGCGTCGTCGTCGACCTGACGGCCCTGACACGCCCGGCGCACGCCAGTGATCACCTTTTCCCGGCTGAACGGCTCGGTGACACCGCTGCGCTTCACGACGGCCAGCACCGCGGTCTCCACGGTGGTGAACCGCCGCCCGCATTCGGGGCAGGATCTGCGGCGACGAATCGCCTGGCCTTCATCGGTCTCGCGGGAGTCGACCACGCGGGAGTCCGGGTGCCGGCAGAACGGACAGTGCATGACCGCTCCTTCGCCGCCGGTACAGCCCGATGTTGTGAACCACCCAGAGCCTACCTGCGCCGTCCACCGGCCCGCCGTGTCGCCGTCCATGGCCGGGGCGCGATCAGCCGATCGGTGCGATCAGCGTCTGACCGGCGTCCAGCGACGCCGAATCGAGCTTGTTGAGGTCGCGGATACGCTGCACCACCTGGCTGACCGGCGCGTCCGGAGCCGCCCGCGCCGCGACCTGCTCCAGGGACTCCCCGGCCTGGACCTGCACGACGGCGAGCTGATCGGGAATCTGTGCCGGGGCCACCGCGCCGGAACTGAAGTGCGCCAACGAACCGAGCCACAGGGTGATCAGCGCCGCCAGACCGGCCAGGGCGATGGTCACCGCCGTGCTGACCGGCCTGCGGCTGTGCACGGCCTGCGACACCGGGACGCCGGTGCCGCGATAGCGCATCGGCGCCGCAGCGGGGCGCGATGGGCCGGGGCGCGATGAGCCGGGGCGCTGGCGGGCCGGGGTCCGGCTCGGCCGGAAACCCGACGGCCACGAAACCACCTGCCGATCGTCGATGACTGTCACGTCCGCTCCTTCCGTCGAGGCGCCCGCTGTTCGTTCTTGTGTTCGAATTCTACTCGATCATGTGTTCGATACTCGAACATGCGAGCGAGCGTGTCGGAAGAATAGAGCGGCTCACCGACAAGTTTTCGCGGAGCGCGATCAGGCCGGCGACGCGATGCGACACGCTCGAACAAATGTTTGATTCTCGTCGGCAGTGCGACTACATTCGGCGCCATGAGCGACCGCACTGAGACAACTCCCGACTCCGGACTGACCGAGCGGCAGCGCACCATCCTCGACGTCATTCGCGCCTCGGTCACCACCCGTGGCTATCCCCCGAGCATCCGTGAGATCGGCGATGCCGTCGGCCTCACCTCGACGTCGTCGGTGGCCCACCAGTTGCGCACGCTGGAGCGAAAGGGTTATCTGCGCCGCGACCCGAACCGGCCCCGCGCGGTCGACGTGCGTGGTGCCGACGACCGCGCGGCCCCCGCTGCCCCCGCGGCAACCGAGGTCGCCGGCTCCGACGCGCTGCCGGAACCCACCTTCGTCCCGGTCCTCGGCCGGATCGCGGCAGGCGGCCCCATTCTGGCCGAAGAGGTCGTCACCGACGTCTTCCCGCTACCGCGCGAACTCGTCGGTGAAGGCTCGCTGTTCCTGCTCAAGGTTGTGGGCGAGTCCATGATCGACGCGGCGATCTGTGACGGCGACTGGGTCGTCATCCGCCAGCAGAACGTCGCCGAGAACGGCGACATCGTGGCGGCGATGATCGACGGCGAGGCCACCGTGAAGACCTTCAAGCGCGCGGGCGGCCAGGTCTGGCTGATGCCGCACAATCCGGCGTTCGACCCGATTCCCGGAAACGACGCCGCCATCTTGGGCAAGGTCGTCACCGTCATCCGCAAGGTCTAGCCGGGACTCCGTCCCTGCCGACCGCGACTACTCGGCTTTGATAAAGCCGTTCGCCTGCGCGAGTTCCTCACTGGCGAACCACACTTCGGGAACGGTGTGGTCGTAGAGGGCGCAATCCGGGGTGTAGTAGAGACCCGAATGCGTGTTGGCTTTGATGACGTAGCCTTCGGGTGCCTGATACGGATCGGCCAGTGGCAAGTGGATCGCCGGCTTGGCCGCACCGTGCTGTTCCTCGTCCCCGGATTCCACAACCTCCGCGGGCCGGGCATAGTCTTCCGGCTCGACCGTGACGTCCTCGGCAGCGCGACGGCGGCGCGGCGTGCCGAGCTCGCCCATGTTGAGCCTCCACATCGACTGTGACTCTTCGAGATTCACTGCGGCGTGGCGACCGGTATCGCTGGGCTCCTCGTCGACCTCCTCGACTTCGGCGTACTCCTCATGTTCGACGAACTCCGCGGGAACCTCGACCAGCTCCGGTGCCGTCTCGGGCTCGGGCTCGGAGGGAATGCGGGTCGGCGTGGTGTCGATGGAATCCTGGTCGCCATCGAGAACGTCCTCGGGACCCGGCATCGTCTTGGTCGTCGCGTCGGGTGCCGACCTGCCGTAGCCCGACGACTGCGGTACCTGAACCCGACCACCGTCCGCCCAGTGGTCGTCATCGTCGTAATCCTCGTCATCGAGGTGCGCGGCACGCCGGCGCTGCAGCCGCATCAGGCCGAGCGCGATTACGCTGACCAACAGCAGCGCCGGGATGATCACCAGCAGCCACCACCAGTGCCAGTTGAGCCCCTTGCCGGACTTTCCCGGCGCGGAGGGACCCGGTGTGCCGGCGGGCACCTCGATGCCCGACAGCTGCCCGGCCAGCTCGGCCGGCTTGGTGCTGAATGTGTTGGCGGCCGTGTTGAACGAGATCTCGCCACCACTGAAGGTCTGGGTGACGGTGTCGCCGTCGGTCTTCTGTTCGCCGGTGGGCACCCCGAGTTTCCCGGTGGCTCCGCCGAGCTTGCCCCACGCGGCGTTGATGGCGCCGCGCACAACGATGGCGCCTGTGTCGGGCGTCCAGAAGATCACCGGTTTGTCCGGCGCGCTGAAGGCGCTGACCCGGCTGTTGGCGGCGCCGCCGTCGGCCTCGGTCCCGATCGGCAGGCCCAGATCGCTCTTCGGGCCGCCCAGTGAGTCGTACTTGGACAGGATCGCGCCGGTCGCGGCGTGCGCACCGGTGGCCGGCGAGTAGAAAATCTTGCCGCCCGAGTAGTCCTGCGCGGCGCCGTTGTCGCCGACGGTGTACTGGGCGCCCTGCCGCGCACCGAGCGGACCGGCAAGGCCGCCCGCGGCACGCCAGGCCTGATTGATGGCCGTGGTGGCATCCGACGGGACCTCGACGCCGGCGAGGTTGGCGGCTAGGTCCGGCGGGTCGGTGGTGAACACCTTGGTGGCGTTGTTGTACGACACCGTGCCGCCGGAGAACTTCTGGCTGACGACGTCGCCGTCGTAGGTCTCGTCGCCGGTGGGCGCGCCGAGGGTTCCGCCGGAGCCGCCGAGCTCGTCCCACGCGGCGTTGATGGCGCCACGCACCACCCACGCACCGGTGTCGGGCGTCCAGAAGATGGCCGGCTTGTCACTGGCGCTGAACGTGCTGACCCGGCTGCTCGGTCCGAGCAGGCCCGTCACCTCGTCGATGGTGGGGAATCCCAGATCGCTGTCAGCCGGGCCGCCGAGCGCCTGGTACTTGTCCAGGATCGCGCCGTCGATCAGGTGGGCGCCGGTGCCCGCGGTGAAGAAGATCTTCCCGCTGGAGAAATTCTGGGCGAACCCGTCGCCGACCTGGTACACGTCGCCGTCCCTGCCACCCACCGGCGAGCCGTCGCCGCCGGCGGCTTGCCAGGCCTGGTTGATGGCATCGTTTGCCGCGTCGCTCTCCGGTGTCGCCACCGCCGCGGGGGCCACGAGTACCGCTGCCGCCGCCGTCGCGAACACGCCGAGCGCTATTCGCCCGGTGCCTCTACTGAGACGACTTCCAAGCCAGGTCATGCACGCTCCCCGCCGTTCCGGTCAAGATGCCTCTAGTTATAGTCCGTGTCAACTCTGCGTCAGCAGAACACGACACGCGGCAATATCCGCGAAACGGCGCGCGGAAACGCCCGAATCGACGGAAAACTGGTATCGAAACCCTGTTTTCCGGCTCGGGGACGCGCCAGGGGGCCAAAGCCCGCCGGCCCGGGCTAGACGCCCAGGCTGCGGCCGATGATCTCCTTCATGATCTCGGTCGTCCCGCCGTAGATGGTCTGCACGCGGGCATCCAGGTAAGCCCGGGCCACGGTGTATTCGCGCATGTAGCCGTAACCGCCGTGCAGCTGCAGGCAGCGGTCGATGAGCCGGACCTGGGCCTCGGTGGTGTACCACTTGGCCATCGCGGCCTGCTCGGCGGTCAGCTTCTCGTCGAGGTGCAGCCGGATGAACTCGTCGACCATGATCCGCATCGCGGTGGCCTCGGTGGCCAGCTCGGCCAGCAGGAACCGGCTGTTCTGGAACGAGCCGATCGGCTTGCCGAACGCCTTGCGCTCCTTGGTGTACTGGATCGTCTCGTCCAGCACGGCCTCCATCGCGGCCGCGGCCATGATGGCGATCGAGATCCGCTCCTGCGGCAGGTTCTGCATCAAGTAAATGAAGCCCTGGCCCTCCTCGCCGAGCAGGTTCTCCACCGGCACCGTGACATCGGTGAACGACAGCTCTGCGGTGTCCTGCGCGTCGAGGCCGATCTTGTCGAGATGACGGCCGCGCTCGAAGCCCTCCATGCCGCGCTCGACGGCCAGCAGCGAGAAGCCCAGGGCGCCCTTGTCGGGGTCGGTCTGCGCGACGACGATGACGAGGTCGGAGTTGATGCCGTTGGTGATGAACGTCTTCGAGCCGTTGAGGATGTAGTGGTCACCCTGCTTGATCGCGCGGGTTTTGATGCCCTGTAGGTCACTGCCGGTGCCGGGCTCGGTCATGGCGATGGCGGTGATCAGCTCGCCGGTGCAGAACTTGGACAGCCAGCGCTGCTTCTGCTCCTCGTTGGTCAGCCTGAGCAGATACGGCGCGACGACGTCGTTGTGCAGCGAGAAGCCCAGGCCGCTGTAGCGGCCCGCGACCGTCTCCTCGGCGACGATGGTGTTGTAGCGGAAGTCGGGGTTGCCGCCGCCGCCGTGCTCCTCGGGCACGGCCATGCCCAGGAAGCCCTGCTTGCCGGCCTCGAGCCAGACCCCGCGGTCGACGATCTTCTGTTTCTCCCACTGGTCGTGGTACGGGGCAACGTGCCGCTCGAGGAACGCCCGGTACGACTCCCGGAACAGGTCGTGCTCCGGCTCGAACAACGTCCGCTCGTACTTGATGGCGCTGCTCATGAATAGACCCTCCAGGAATCGCTCCGCTCTTCTTGCGACGAGAATAGACCGACCGGGTGGTTGGTTGGATGATGGGGCCGTGACGTCGCACGACAGTTCACACGTTATTGATTTGCCGGGCTAAGTCGCGTACTGACGCAGGCCGGCGGCCAGCGCGGCGGGCACCCGTGCCTTGAGGCGGGTGCCGGCCTCGGTGTGCTCGGTCGCATCGACGTGACCCACCTCGTGCAGGCGCGCGACGAGGTCGCCCCGGTCGTAGGGGATCGTCACGTCCACGGCGATCTCGCGGGGCTCGACAAGTTCGCCGAGCCGGCTGCGCAGCCGGTCGAGCCCGTCACCGGTATGCGCCGAGACGAATACCGCGCCGGGCAGTGCGCGGCGCAACTGGGCCAGGGTCAGGTCGGCGGCGGCGTCGATCTTGTTGACTACCAACAACTCCGGCGCGGGTGCGGCGTGATGCTCGTTCTGCACCTCGCGGATGACCTGGCGTACCGCCTCGATCTGGGCCATGGGGTTGACGTCGGACCCGTCGACCACGTGCACCAGCAGGTCGGCGTCGACGACTTCCTCCAGTGTGGAGCGGAAGGCCTCGACGAGCTGGGTCGGCAGATGACGCACGAAGCCGACGGTGTCGGTGAGCACGAACTGCCTGCCGTCCTCGAATTCGCCGCGACGGGTGGTGGGTTCGAGGGTGGCGAACAGCGCGTTCTGCACCAGCACCCCGGCGCCGGTCAGCGCGTTGAGCAGGCTGGACTTGCCGGCGTTGGTGTAGCCGACGATCGCGATCGACGGCACGTCGCTGTGCAGCCGCCGGCTGCGCTGGGTGTCGCGAATCTGCTTCATGTCCTTGATTTCGCGGCGCAGCTTGGACATTCGCTCGCGAATGCGGCGACGGTCGGTCTCGATCTTGGTCTCGCCCGGGCCGCGCAGGCCCACCCCGCCGCCGCTGCCGCCGGCGCGGCCACCGGCCTGCCGGGACATCGATTCGCCCCAGCCGCGCAGCCGCGGCAGCATGTACTCCATCTGGGCCAGCGCCACCTGCGCCTTGCCCTCGCGGCTGGAGGCGTGCTGGGCGAAGATGTCCAGGATCAGCGCGGTGCGGTCGATGACCTTGACCTTGACCACCTTCTCCAGCGCGGTCAGCTGCGCGGGACTCAGCTCGCCGTCGCAGATGACGGTGTCGGCGCCGGTGGCGATGACGATCTGGCGCAATTCCTGGGCCTTGCCCGAGCCGATGTAGGTGCTCGGGTCCGGTCTGTCGCGGCGCTGGATCATGCCTTCGAGCACCTCGGAGCCAGCCGTCTCGGCCAATGCGGCCAGCTCGGCCAGGCTGGCGTCGGCGTCGGCGACGCTGCCCTCGGTCCATACGCCGACCAGCACGACGCGCTCGAGCCGGAGCTGGCGGTACTCGACCTCGGAGACGTCGGCGAGTTCGGTGGACAGTCCGGCGACGCGCCGCAGCGCGGCACGGTCCTCCAGTGCGAGTTCGCCGGTGCTGGGTTCGGGGGTTCTCGAATCAGGTTCAGTCATAAGTGGTACTGATGGTGTCACGCACGGACAACGCCGCGCATTCGAATAACGTGCCCCCAGCAGTCAGTGTCGGGCCGCCCACCATGTGTCGGCGATCTCGCCGTGGGCCACCAGCACCGAGGGGCCGCGCAGGAAGCTGGTGGTGTCGCTGATCTCCACGCTGACCCGGCCGCCCGGGATCCGCACGGCAAGGGTGCCGGTCGAGGCGCCGAGGTGGGCCAGTGCGGCCACCGCGGCGGCGACTGTGCCGGTGCCGCAAGACCGGGTCTCACCGACGCCGCGTTCGTGCACCCGCATCGACACCACACCCTCGACGGGCTCGGTGAGGATCTCGACGTTGACGCCCCCGGGGAACTGGCCACGGTCGAACCCCACCGGCGCGGCGACGTCGAGGGCGGCCAGCGCCGTCTCGGTGAGGCCGGGAACCAGGCACGCCAGGTGGGGGTTGCCGACGTCGACGCCGACGCCGCTGAACTGCCGTCCGCCGACGGTGGCGGTCCCGGTTCCGAGCCGGTTGACCTTTCCCATCTCCACGGTGACCTCCGCGTCGACGGCGTCGGCGCGGTGCACGACCACCGGACGTGGCCCGGCCAGCGACCCGACCACGAACTCGTCGCGGTGCTCGAGTCCACTGGCCCGCAGGTAGTGGGCGAACACCCGCACGCCGTTGCCGCACATCTGGGCCAACGAGCCGTCGGCGTTGCGGTAGTCCATGTACCAGTCGCCGGCCTCGACACCCTCGGGCAGCCGGTCGAGCACGCCTGCGGCGACTACCGCCCCGGCGGTGGTGACCCGCAGGACGCCGTCGGCACCGAGGCCGCGGCGCCGATCGCACAGCTCGGCCACCGCGGCGGGCGCCAGGTCCAGCTGCGCGTGCAGGTCGGGCAGCACAACGAAGTCGTTCTGCGTGCCGTGCCCCTTGGCGAAAATCATCTGCACCGCTCCTCGATCCCGGCTGCACCGGCATCATCGTCGTCGGCGCGGATCACCTGTTCAGGATACGTGCCGCCACCGTGCGATCACCGCGTCGGCGAGCCCGGGGGAAGACCCGTCGAGCCAGGCGATTCTGTGGTCGCGGCGAAACCAGGACCGCTGGCGGCGCACGTAGCGGCGGGTGCCGATGAATGTCAGCTCGTGTGCCTCGGCCAGTTGTTCGTCGGTGCCGCCAGCATCGAGGGCGGCGATCACCTGTGCGTAGCCGAGCGCGCGGGCGGCGGTGACACCGTCGCGAAGCCCGCAGTCCAGCAGGGAGCTGACCTCGTCGACCAGACCGGCGTCGAACATCGCATCGGTGCGCTGGGCCAGCCGTTCGTCGAGAACCGTTGTGTCCCAATCCAACCCGACGATGACGGTGTCCCAGCGCGGGGCGCCGATCTGCGGGGCCGACGCGGCGAACGGCTGACCGGTCAGCTCGACGACTTCCAGGGCCCGCACGATTCGGCGGCCGTCGGTGGCCAGGATCGCCGCCGCGGCGTTCGGATCGCGGACCGCCAGTTCGGCGTGCAGGGCTGCCACCCCGACCTCGACCAGCCGCTGTTCCCAGCGGGCGCGCACCAGCGGGTCGGTGGCTGGGAAGGCCCAGTCGTCGAGCAGCGACTGGATGTACATCATCGAGCCGCCCACGATGACCGGGACCGCGCCGCGGGCTGCGATGGCCTCGACGTCGGCCACCGCGGCCTGCTGGTAGCGCGCGACGGTCGCCGTCTCGGTGACGTCGAGGACGTCGAGTTGGTGGTGCGGGATACCGCGGCGTTCGTCCGCACTGAGCTTGGCGGTGCCGATGTCCATGCCGCGGTACTGCTGCATGGCGTCGGCGTTCACGATCTCCCCTCCGAGCCGTTCGGCCACCTCCAGCGCGAGCGCAGACTTGCCGGTGCCGGTGGGTCCGATGACCGCGATGGGGCGGGGTCCGGGAGTCACGGCACCCAGAGGCCGACGAAGTAGCCCACGCCATACGGAGCCCCGCGGACCAGCTCCCTGGCCGAGCGGGGGCCGGAGCCGGCCAGCCCGGCCAGCACCTGGTAGGCGACGCGGCCGACGATCCCGTTGGGCAGCGTCGCCAGCGCGGCGGTGTCGCCGGCGGCCAGCGCGTCGTCGAGGGCGGCCTGCACCGGCGCGGCGTCGGGGTCGTACCCACCGGGGGCGGGCGGTGTCAGGGTGTTGGCGCCGTCGGCGACCACCAGGACACCCACCGGGTCGGCCACCTCGTCGAGCTGCGACCGCAGCGCGCGGCCCGTGGCAAGGGCGGCCCCGGCGTCGAGACCCGCCGGATACACCCACACCTCGGCCTGGGCCGACGGGTTGGCCTGACCGCGCAGCCAGCCGGCGAACAGCGCGCACAGCGGCAGCGCGGTGACCGTGGCGGGCGCCTCGCGACCCAGGGCGACCGGGACGTCCACGCCGTAGCCGGCGAAGGTGCCGCGGGTGGACGGCTCGATCACGGCGTCGGCGGCGCCGACACCGATGACGATCCACCGGCCGGGCAGTTCGGCGGCGGCCGCCACCGCGGCGTCGCGGATCCCGGCGACCTCGGCGGCGGCCGTGCCGGCGAGGTCGGGCACCAGGACCGGCGCCGACGGGGTCAATGCGATGGCCGTCAACACGCCCCACACGCTAGCGTCCCGCGCATCAGCCGGACGCCGGTGCGGGCTCCCCCGAGGTCGCCTCACCGCGGGCCAGCTCCACGATCGCCACGACCATCACCACCACGACGAGGCCGAGGCCGACCCAGCCGGACCGGCCGGGTCGCAACATCTCACCCAGGATGGCCAGCCCGAGGATCGAACCGACCACCGGCTCGCTGACCGTCACCGCCGGCAGCGATACGGCCATCGAGCCGGCCCGGAACGCCGACTGTTGCAGCGCCGTCGCCGAGACGGCCACCACCGCCCACGGGTAGAGCTCGGGTGTCTTCAGCAGCGCGAGTATGCCCTCGTCCAGCTGGTCCACCACGCCCTTGGTCAGTACGGCGAACAGGCCCCACAGCGAACCCGCCACCAGTCCCAGCAGCACCGCGGCCACTGGCTTGCCGGCGAAGACACGCGCGCCGAGCAGGCACAGCGCCAGCAATGGACCCAGGGTGGCGATCACCCACATCCACGGCTCGAACCCGGCCCGCGCCTGACCTTTGGACGGGTTGCCCACGGTCACGACCACGGCGACGGCGATGGCCAGCAGCACCGCCCACACCCACTGTGAGCGGGTGATGCGCCGGCCCGCGAAGCGCGCACTCAGCGGTAGCGCGAAGAGCAGCGATGTCACCAGCAGCGCCTGCACCAGCAGGACGGAGCCGAACCCGAGGGCGGCGGCCTGCAGCACGAATCCCCCGGCGGCCACCAGGCTGCCCAGCCACCACTTCTTGTCCCTGAGCAACCGCAGGAACAGGGCGACGTGGCCGACCTGTTCGTCGGTCACGTCGTGGGCCGAGCGCTGCTGGATGACGTCACCGACTGCGAACAACAGCGCCGCGCCGAGGGCCAACAGGGTGGCGATGTCCGACTTGTGCACGACTCGTCTCCTCGGGGTTCGGGGCGTCAGAGTGCCCGCCGACCGGCACCGTATGCAACCCGCAGAGCTCAACCTTGGGGCACACCTGACCGCGACCTGGTTCAATACCTTTCCAGGACGTCCGCCCGATTCCGGCGGACTTCATGCACTACTGGCGCCGCGTTGCGCGGCAGGAGCGCGGGAGCTCCGCGCGGAGGGTTAGGTGAGGCGAGCCATGACGATCGACGAACCGCACACGGGTGAACCGCCACGGCCGGCCCCCCGACCGGGTCCGCCCCGTCCCGTACCGCGGCCCCATCCGCCCGCGACTCCCGTGGTGGGCCCGCCGTCGAGTGACCCGCACCGGTTCGGCCGGGTCGACGACGACGGCACGGTCTGGCTGATCACCTCCTCCGGCGAACGTTCCATCGGCTCGTGGCAGGCCGGCGACGCCGAGGCCGCCTACGCCCACTTCGGCCGGCGCTTCGAAGACCTGGCCACCGAGGTCACCCTGATGGAGACCCGGCTGGCCTCGGGCACCGGCGACGCCCGCAAGATCAAAGCCGCCGCGGCGGCGCTGGCCGAAACCCTGCCAACCGCAAGTGTTCTCGGTGACATCGACGCACTCGCCGACCGGCTGGCGGCCGTCCGCGACCATGTCGAGGAGACCGCCGCGGCCGACCGCGCCCGCCGCGAGGAGCACCGCGCCGCCCAGGCCGCCCGCAAGGAGGCGCTGGCCGCCGAGGCCGAGGAGCTGGCCGCCAACTCCACGCAGTGGAAGTCCGCCGGCGACCGGCTGCGCGCGATTCTCGACGAGTGGCGCACGATCACCGGCCTGGACCGCAAGACCGACGACGCGCTGTGGAAGCGCTATTCGGCGGCGCGGGAGACGTTCAACCGCCGGCGGGGGTCGCATTTCGCCGAGCTCGACCGCGAGCGGGCCGGGGCCAAGGAGGCCAAGGAGAAGCTGTGCGAGCGGGCCGAGGAGCTGTCGGGTTCCACGGACTGGGCCGCCACCGCGGCGGCGTTCCGCGACCTGCTGACCCAGTGGAAGGCGGCAGGCCGGGTGGCCAAGGGTGTCGACGACGCGCTGTGGCACCGCTTCAAGGCCGCTCAGGACACGTTCTTCGCCGCCCGCAACGCGGTCACCGCCGAACGCGATGCCGAGTTCACCGCCAATGCCACCGCCAAGGAGGGGCTGCTGGCGGAGGCGGAGAAGATCGACACCTCCAACGTCGAGGCGGCCCGCTCGGCACTGCGCGCGATCGCCGACAAGTGGGGCGCGATCGGCAAGGTTCCGCACGAGCGGCAGGCCGATCTGGAGCGGCGGCTGCGCGCGGTGGAGAAGAAGGTGCGCGACGCCGCTGATGCAGGGCGGGTCGATCCGCAGGCCCAGGCCCGAGCCGAGCAGTTCTTGGCCCGCGTCGAGCAGTTCGAACGGCAGGCCGAGAAGGCCGAGGCGGCCGGCCGCACAAAGGAGGCCGAGGAGGCCAGGGCAAGTGCCGAGCAATGGCGGCAGTGGGCCGAGACCGCGGTCGAGGCGCTGGGCCGGCGCGGCTGAACTCTCAGGGATTCTCGCCGGCGGGCGGCGGCTGGCCCTCGCGGCGGTCGACATCGTCGATCAGCGAACGGGACTGCCGCTCGGCGGCTTCGCGGCGGCGCTGTTCCTCGGCGGCCAGCTGCACCGCGGTGCGCGTCCAGACCACGCGGGCCCAGTGGAAGGTCAGCAGGATGACGGCGATCCAGCCGATGATCAGGCCGATGCCCGGACCGGGCTGGCCGTGCACGGCGGTCTGGCGCGACCAGACGGCGAGCATGCCGGTCGCGCTGGCCAGCCCCGAGCCGGCCAGGGCGATCCAGGCCAGCACCCAGCGCCGGGTCAACAGCGCCAGCATCGAGAAGCCGATCCCGAACACCAGTGCCAGCCAGCTGAAAATCCTTGACGGCAGGGCGATTCCAACGCTGATGGCTTTGTCGTCGCCCATCAGGACGTCGACACCGCGGGCGCTGCCGGTGTGCTGCAGGATCAGCGACACCAGCAACACGAACACCAGGATCGCCACGACCATGGCGCGCCCGCCCGGCTGGATCTCGCCGGCGACCTTACGCTCGGCCGCCTCTATCTCGCCGCGGTAGGCCTCGAAGTCACTCATCGCACACATCCCGTCGTGGCACGGTCCCCGGTGGTCGGCGCGCCGATGGCCGGCAGGCCCAGGCCGACGGTGCGGGGGCGCCGTCCGGCGGCGTGCGCGTCGCCGGCGCGGGTGCGCCGGCGGGTCAGCAGGGGTGCGTCGGCGATCAGGTGGTGCGGGGCGGCGCCGGTGACGGTGGTGGTGACGATGTCACCGGGGCGCACCTCGGCGGTTCCGGGCGCGAAGTGCACCAGCCGGCCGTCGCGCGCCCGTCCGCTCATTCGCGCGGTGCTGGCGTCCTTGCGGCCCTCGCCGGTAGCAACCAGCAGTTCGACCTGTGCGCCGATCTGGGCGGTGTTCTCCTCCAGCGAGATCTGTTCCTGGACCTCGAGCAGTCGCAGATAGCGTTCCTGCACAACCTCTTTGGGCAGCTGACCGTCGAGGTCGGCGGCCGGGGTACCGGGGCGCCTGGAGTACTGGAAGGTGAACGCCGCGGCGAAGCGGGCTGCGCGCACCACGTCGAGGGTGGCTGCGAAGTCCTCCTCGGTCTCGCCCGGGAAGCCGACGATGATGTCGGTGGTGATCGCGGCGTGCGGCATGGCGGCACGGACCCGGTCGATGATGCCGAGGTACTTCTCGGCGCGATACGACCGGCGCATGGCCCGCAGCATGCGGTCCGATCCCGACTGCAGCGGCATGTGCAGGGCCGGGCAGACGTTGGGGGTCTGCGCCATGGCCTCGATGACGTCGTTGGTGAACTCGGCCGGGTGCGGCGAGGTGAACCGGACTCGTTCCAGGCCGTCGATGTCTCCGCAACTGCGCAACAGCAACGCGAAGGCGCCACGGTCGCGGGGGGTATCCGACAGAGCCATCGGCGACTCGCGCAAGCGCTCGTCGGCAGCGAAGGACACTCCGTAGGCGTTGACGTTCTGGCCGAGCAGGGTGACCTCGAGGACGCCCTGGTCTACCAGTGAGCGCATCTCGGCGAGGATGTCGGCGGGCCTGCGGTCCACCTCCTTGCCGCGCAGCGAGGGCACGATGCAGAACGTGCAGGTGTTGTTGCAGCCCACCGAGATGGAAACCCATGCGGCGTAAGCAGATTCGCGGGCGGCAGGCAGCGTGGAGGGGAATTCCCGCAGCGACTCGGCGATTTCGACCTGAGCTTCCCGGTTGTGCCAGGCGCGCTCGAGCAGGGCGGGCAGTGAGCCGATGTTGTGGGTGCCGAAGACGACGTCGACCCAGGGGGCCTTGCGCAGCAGCTGTTCGCGGTCCTTCTGGGCCAGGCAACCGCCGACGGCGATCTGCATGTCGGGATCGGCCTGCTTGCGCGGCACCAGGTGGCTGAGGTTGCCGTAGAGCTTGTTGTCGGCGTTCTCCCGCACCGCGCAGGTGTTGAACACCACCACGTCGGCGTCGGCACCGTCGGGCGCGCGGTGGTAGCCGGCGGCCTCCAGCAGTCCGGCGAGGCGCTCGGAGTCGTGGACGTTCATCTGGCAGCCGTAGGTGCGGACCTGGTAGGTGCGACCTGCCGGCGAGCGGGGCGAATCGCCCGCCGCACCTCCCGCTTCAGGGCCCTGGGTCAGCACCGACGTCACACATCTCATCGTACGGAGGGGGCGCTGCCCCGGAGAAATCGCGCCGAGTGCCCGGCAGGGTGAGGATCACCTGGGTAGGGTCTTTCAAATGGAGAGCAGCGGCGGGGTGCCGATGATCTCGATTCAGGGTGTGAACAAGCACTTCGGTGACCTGCACGTGCTCAAGGACATCAACCTCGACGTCGAACGCGGTCAGGTCGTCGTGGTGCTGGGTCCCTCCGGGTCCGGCAAGTCCACCCTGTGTCGCACCATCAACCGGCTCGAGACGATCGATTCAGGAACGATCGCCATCGACGGAGAGACGTTGCCGTCAGAGGGGCGCGAGCTGGCACAGCTGCGTTCCGATGTCGGCATGGTGTTCCAGTCGTTCAACCTCTTCGCGCACAAGACGATCATCCAGAACGTCACGCTGGCGCCGATGAAGGTCCGCAAGGTCGACAAGGCGCAGGCCCACGACCGGGCCATGAAGCTGCTGGAGCGGGTCGGCGTCGCCAACCAGGCCGAGAAGTACCCGGCGCAGCTCTCCGGGGGCCAGCAGCAGCGTGTGGCCATCGCGCGCTCGCTGGCGATGGACCCGAAGGTGATGTTGTTCGACGAGCCGACCAGCGCCCTGGACCCCGAGATGATCAACGAGGTGCTGGCGGTGATGACCTCGCTGGCCCGCGAGGGCATGACGATGGTGGTGGTGACCCACGAGATGGGCTTCGCCCGCCGCGCCGCCAATCGGGTGGTGATGATGGCCGACGGCGCCATCGTCGAAGACGCAGAGCCGGGCGAGTTCTTCGACAATCCAAAGTCAGACCGGGCCAAAGACTTCCTCGGCAAGATCCTCAACCACTAAGGGCAAAGGAAAACCCAGTTATGCCGTCATTCTCATTGCGCTTGGCCGCGGCCGCGGTGCTGGCCGTCGCGCTGCCCTTCACCGCGACCGCGTGCGGCGGCGGCGCCGGCGACAAGCTGGTCATCGGCACCAAGTTCGATCAGCCCGGCCTGGGTTTGACAAACCCTGACGGGACGATGAGCGGGCTCGACGTGGACGTGGCCAAGTACGTGGCCAAGGAGCTCGGCTACCCCGAGGACAAGATCGAGTGGAAGGAATCACCGTCGGGCCAGCGCGAGACGCTGATCCAGAACGATCAGGTGAAGTACATCGTCGCCACCTACTCGATCACCGACTCGCGCAAGGAGAAGGTGAGCTTCGCCGGGCCGTATCTGATCACCGGGCAGAGCCTGCTGGTGGGGGCCGACAACAGCGACATCACCGGCCCTGAATCACTGCAGAACAACAAGAAGCTGTGCTCGGTGTCCGGTTCGACACCGGCTCAGCGCATCAAGGACAAGTACCCGGGTGTTCAGCTGCAGCAGTACGACACCTACTCGGCGTGCGTGGAAGCACTCAAGAACGGCGCCGTCGACGCGGTGACCACTGATGAGGTGATCCTGGCCGGATACGCCGCGCAGACCCCGGGCGCGTTCAAGATTGTCGGCAAGCCGTTCTCGGAGGAGCGCTACGGCATCGGGCTGAAGAAGGGTGACACCGAGTTGTGCACCAAGATCACCGATGCGCTGAAGAAGATGGAAGCCGACGGCGCCTGGAAGGCCGCCTTCGACAAGAACCTCGGGCCGGCCGGAATCACCGCACCCGCGCCGCCCGCCCCCGACGCCTGCTGAGTTCGTACTGAGGTGGAGGTCTTCAGCGCGTACCGCGGCCAGATCTTCGAGGCGTTCTGGACCACGATCCAGCTCACCGTGTTCTCGGCGATCGGTGCGCTGATCCTCGGCACAGCACTGGCCGCGATGCGGCTGGCGCCGGTGCCGATGCTCAACTGGATCGGCACCGCGTATGTCAACGTCGTGCGCAACACTCCGCTGACGCTGATCATCCTGTTCTGCTCGTTCGGGCTGGCGCAAACGCTGGGGATCACCTTGGTCGACCCGAAGTCGCTCACGTCGATCGAGGACAGCAACTTCCGGCTGGCGATGCTCGGATTGACCGTCTACACCGCATCGTTCGTGTGTGAGACCGTGCGCTCGGGGGTCAACACCGTGCCGCTGGGGCAGGCCGAGGCCGCCCGATCGCTGGGCTTCACATTCGGGCAGAACCTGCGGATGGTGTTGCTGCCGCAGGCGTTTCGGGCGGTGCTCATCCCGCTGGGGTCGGTGCTGATCGCGTTGACGAAGAACACGACGATCGCCTCGGCCATCGGGGTTGCCGAGGCGGCGCTGTTGATGAAGGAGATGATCGAGAACACCGCGGCACTGCTGGCGGTCGGCACCATCTTCGCGGTGGGCTTCATCATCCTCACCCTGCCGCTGGGCCTGTTGTTCGGCTGGCTCGGCAAGCGGCTGGCGGTGGCGAAATGAGCTCGGCTTCGGTGCTTTTCGACGCGCCCGGTCCCCGCGCGCGGATGCGCAACCGGGTGATCTCGGTGGCCACCCTGGTGATGGCCGCGCTGGCGGTGTGGGTGGTGGTGGCCAGGCTGGCCGCCAAGGGTCAGCTCACGGCGCAGAAGTGGCAGCCGTTCCTGACGTCCGGGCTCTGGAAGACCTATGTTCTGCCGGGGATCGAGGGCACGCTGACGGCGGCCGCACTGTCGATCGTGCTGGCCGGGGTTCTGGGCGTTCTGCTGGGCGTGGGACGGCTCTCGCATCTCACGGCCGTCCGGGTGCCGTGCGCGGTGATCGTCGAGTTCTTCCGGGCGGTGCCGGTACTGATCATGATGATCTTTGCCTACTTCCTCTACGCGCAGTACGACGTTTTTCCGTCCAAACACCTGGCTCTGGCCGGTGTGGTGACCGGGCTGACGCTCTACAACGGCGCCGTGATCGCCGAGATCGTCCGGGCCGGGGTTCGAGCGCTTCCGCGGGGCCAGTCCGAGGCGGCCTCCGCACTGGGTCTGAGCTGGGGTCAGACGATGCGGTCGATCCTGCTGCCCCAGGCCGTCACATCGATGCTGCCGGTTCTGGTCTCCCAGTTGGTCGTCGTGCTAAAGGACACCGCGATCGGCTACCAGATCACCTTAGTCGAGATGGTTCGCCAGGGCACGGTCGTCGGCTCGTCCTACGGGAACTACGTCCCGGCGCTCATCGTCATCGCGGTATTGATGATCAGCATCAACTTCGCGCTGTCGGCGGCGGCGACGCGTCTCGAGCGTCGGCTGCGACGGTCGGGCCGGGCCGCACCGTTGGAGGCTGAAGCGCTCGAGCAGGGCGGTGCGCCCAGCACCCGATTGGAGCCAGGCGACTAGAGACCCGGCGAGCGGACCGTCGGCCGCGCGCGCTCGGGATAGTCGAACGTGGGCGCCAGCTTGACCGAGATCCGCATGATGCGGAGCCTAAACCCGCCGGCGCTCCCGTTCAGCGGCCAGTGCGTCGCTGACCACCGCAACGGCCATGCTCTGGCTGTAGCCGCGGCGCGCGAGCATGCCGACCAGCCTGCGCATCACCTTCGCGTCGTCGGCCAGCATCTCGCGCCGCAGCTTCTGCTCCACCAGCTGCTCGGCACGCTCCCGTTCGGCGGCCGCGTCGATACCGTCGAGAGCGGTGGCGATCACGTCGGCGTCGACACCCTTGGTGCGCAGCTCGGCGGCCAACGCGCGCTTGCCTTTTCCGGCCCGCGCCCGTCGCGACCGCACCCACTGCTCGGCGAAGTCCGCGTCATCGATCAGGCCGACGGCCACCAGCCGGCTCAGTGCCGTTTCGGCGACGTCATCGGGATACCCCCGCTTGGCTAAGTGGTCGGCCAGCTCGGATCGGGTTCGCGACCGCGCGGTGAGCAGGCGCAGGCACAGCTCGTGCGCCTGCGCCTCGCGCTTGTCAGAAGTCAACTGGGGCGGGCAGAACGTCATCGATCAGCTCGCCGGTGATCACCGCGCCGATACCGAGCTTCTCCTTGATCTTCTTCTCGATCTCGTTGGCCACGTCGGGGTTCTCCACGAGGAAGGTGCGGGCGTTCTCCTTGCCCTGCCCCAACTGCTCGCCCTCGTAGGTGAACCACGACCCGGACTTGCGGATGAAGCCCTGATCGACCCCCATGTCGATCAGGGAGCCCTCGCGGCTGATGCCCTTGCCGTAGAGGATGTCGAACTCGGCCTGCTTGAACGGCGGCGACACCTTGTTCTTGACCACCTTGCAGCGGGTGCGGTTGCCCACCGCGTCGGTGCCGTCCTTGAGCGTCTCGATGCGCCGCACGTCCAGACGCACCGAGGCGTAGAACTTCAACGCCTTACCGCCCGTTGTCGTTTCGGGCGAATTGTGGACCATGACTCCGTCAGCAAAGTAGTTGTGCGAACCGTCGACCTCAATGTCAAAGCGGTCCATTTTCTGATAATCCTTCTTGGACTCAATCTCCATTACGCGCGCTGGCATTAGTTGCATGGTTGGTTCAACAACCCGCGATTCAACATTGAACAATCCGCGGAAACGCGGTAGCAGCTTGTGCGCCATGGACGGATACACAAAAGGCGCCACCAACTCCTGGAACTTGGCCGAGGCATTAGTGGAGAACACCAGCACCGCTTGACCGGCCGCACCCGCCTCGCGCAGGCTTACGTCCAGTCCATGCGTGTCGCGAAGATAATCGCGCAGCCGAACTTGCGAGCCTTCGGTCATTGCCTCAACGCAGATTTCGATACGTCCGCTTCCGCCGGCGGTGCGCTGCTGCAACCCCTTGGATCGAATCGCGAGGGAGCCATCGTCCATGTACCAAATGGCCAGTGCCAGTGGAGTGAGCGCCTTCAGGTAGTCCTCGGAGAGGAACTTCTCGCCGTCGCCGAGGTACACCGCCGACCGGAGCTCATGCAGCTCGGCTAGCGGCGTGAAATCAGCGAAAACTGCACCCTTACCGTTGACACTACGGACATGCGGAATGTTCTCAAGTAGCGAAATCTTCCAATCGAGATACTCCGACTGTTTCTGTCCGTGTCCCATACGGAACCGGGCGGCTTCGGAATCTCGTCGAACGGGGGAAGTTAGGCATCCGTCCCCCATCAACGATCCCAAGATGACTTCCCACTGCTGATCGCTGAGGAGGCTGGGTTGAGCCAACATCACGCGGTCACCGATTTGGATGTCCTCGGCTTCTCGCCAACCGCCTGGCGTGCGGATGAGATGATTGCGTGTCATCGCCAAGCTGGCATGACCTCTCCCGGTGCCACCGCCAGCACGATCAACTTTGAAGTGTAAGAACTCTTCAGCCTTGCCGTTGTTGAACCAATTGGTGACTTTGCGAGGCACTATCTGGCCGGACTCAAAGTCATACGACATGACTTCAACATCCATCTTTTGATTCACGATCTTGCCGAGTTTCTCCGTGGAACCATCAGCGAGAGTAACGTTGGTGTACCAAGATCCGCACCCGAACATCACGCCGATCTTCTCGCGCAACTGGTTGATGAAGATCGCGGTGGTGCCGGAGTTGCTCAGCGCGCCGGTCATCTTGCGCAGCGCCTGGCTCATCAGGCGGGCCTGCAGGCCGACGTGGTTGTCACCCATCTCGCCCTCGATCTCGGCACGCGGCACCAGCGCGGCCACCGAGTCGATGACCAGGATGTCGATGGCTCCCGAACGGACCAGCATGTCGGCGATCTCCAGCGCCTGCTCGCCGGTGTCGGGTTGGCTGACGAGCAGCGCGTCGGTATCCACGCCCAGGTTCTTGGCGTACTCGGGGTCCAGCGCGTGCTCGGCGTCGATGAACGCCGCGATCCCGCCGGCCGCCTGCGCGTTGGCCACCGCGTGCAGGGCGACGGTGGTCTTGCCCGAGGACTCCGGGCCGTAGATCTCGACGATGCGGCCGCGGGGCAGGCCGCCAATGCCCAGCGCCACATCTAGGGCGATGGAGCCGGTCGGGATGACCGAGATCGGCTGACGCACCTCGTCACCGAGGCGCATTACCGCGCCTTTGCCGTGGTTCTTCTCGATCTGCGCGAGCGCGAGCTCGAGAGCTTTCTCGCGATCGGGGGCTTGCCGCGCCATGGGGTCTCCATTCTCTCCGGTGTTCGGTTGACCGGTGTTGGCCAGTTGGCCGTGACGCTAGGACAAGGCACCGACAAAACTGGGACGGTCGAACACCGCCCACCATAACGAACATGTGTTCGATGGCAAGGAGGCGCGCCGCTCACTTTGCTCACCACTGGTCGCGGGGCACGTCGAAGTCCGCGCACAGCGCCCGCCACACCTCGCGGGGCTCGACTCCGGCCTCGATCGCCTGCGCGGCGGTCCGCCCGCCGAGCCGGGTCAGCACGTGATCGACCAGCAGGGAGGCCCCCCGAACCGAGCCGAACTGCGCATCGACGAGTTCGTGGAATTCCGTCAGCCGCACGCCGCCAACCTACCCGGCCGGTCGCATCGCTTCATGGCACATCCGTACCGGATCGGCCACCGTGGCGAGGCTCTCCCCCGCGCGCCGCGCCGCCTCCCGGTACCGCGGCGAGGAGAGCACCTCGGTCACCTCGGCGACCAGAGCCTCGGCGGTCAGCGGCCGGATCAGTCGCGCACTGCCTTGGCGCACAACGCGATTCGCCAGCTCCCACTGATCACCGCCACCGGGCACCACCACCATGGGCACACCGGCCATCAGGGTCTTGGACAGCATGCCGTGCCCGCCGCCGCAGACCACCACGTCGGCATGGGTGAGCAGTTCGTCCTGGCGGCCCAGGCCGACGGTCGCCCACGGCGGCACATCGAGATCGTCGCCGCCGAGCCGGGAGATCGCCACCCGCGACCCGGCAGGCAGGCTCTGTCCGGGCACCAGGTGCTCGAGCGCCAGCGCGGCCACCCCGCCGGCTCCGGTGCTCGCCGTCGACGGCGCGACCACGATCACCGGCCCCTGACCCGCCGGGATCGGCAGCACCGCGGCGGTGGGTTCGAAATGCAGCGGCCCGACAACGACGGCCTCGGCGGGCCAGTCCGGTCGCGGCACCTCCAAGGCGGGAAGTGTGGCGATCAGCCGGCGCAGCGGCCCGGGGTCGGTGGCCGGCAGGCCGATCTCTGTCCGAACGTGCGCGCGTTGGCGGAGGCCTGCTCGCCAGGACCGTCCGGTCAGGGCGCGCATAATCGAATCGCGCAGCCGGCCGCGCAGACCGGTGCCGGGAGCCAGCCCGCTGCCCAGCGGCGGCAGGCCCTTGGACGGCAGGTAGAGCGGATGCGGGGTCAGCTCGATCCAGGGCAGACCCAGCAGCTCGGCAGCCATTCCCCCGCAGGCGGTGATCACGTCGGACACCACCAGATCGGGCGCGAGCTCGCGCAGCACCGGCGCATTGAGCACCGCCATCCGGGCGGCACGTTGATGGATCTTGGCACCGGCATCGCTGTCGTCGCCGGCCTCGGTCGGATCCAGTCCAGCCAGCTCGACCGCGTCGAGGCCGACCGCGCGGGCGGTGTCGAGCCATTCGGCGCCGGTCAGCAGAACGGGATCATCGCCGGCGACGGCGAACTTCAGGCACAGCGCGATCGCGGGAAACGCATGTCCCGGATCCGGGCCGGCCACCACCCCGACGCGCATCGGCCTACCCTGCCACAGGTTGCGATTTCGGCGCGGTTGTCGTCGGTAGGCGACGATTAGCGCGCCGAAGTCACGCCCGGCGCAGCTTGGCCCAGCTCGTCGAACGCCTGCGACCAGCCCAGCAGCCGATCGGTCGCGTCGGAAAGCTCGTTGCGGTATCGCTGCTGCGCCATCGGCGAGCTCGACATCGACCCGGAGTTGGCTGAAGACACCAGTTGCGCTGCGGCGGTGACCATCTCGTTGTACTGCCGCACACCAGTATTGAGCTGCGCGGTGAACGCATTGATGGTCGGCGCAAGATAGGCGCGTGAGTTCGGCGCCTCGAGCGCCGCACGCTCCATCGAGACCACCTCGGCGGCGGTGGCCGCCATGGTCGCCGCGCTCCGGTTGGCCGCGGCCGTCAGCTCACGAATCTCCTCCGGCGGCAACATGTTTCCGCGCTGCAGCACGCCGAGCAGCGAATGCAGACCGCGCTCGGAGGCACCCAGCGCCGACATCGACGGCCGCGCCGCCGAGCCGTGCGGCGGCAGCCGGCGGCCGCTGACCTGGCGTTGCGGCGGCAGCGGCTCACTGCGCAGGAAACGGTAGCGCAGCAGGAACAACGTCGCCGGGACCGCCGCCGCCGCGGCGATGATTCCGGTGATCAGCAGCGCCCACACCGGGGTGCTCCAAGTCGCCAGCAGACCGGTGACACAGACCCAGAACACCGTCGCAAAGCTGAAGAAGACTCCCAGCCGCAGGGCCCAGCGCCGCTTGCGCAGCAGCCTGGCGCGGGGATCGGAGACGGCGGACAGCTTCTGCGCCGCCACGTCGACGTACTCGCTGGCGCTGTCGATGCCGCGCTGCAACGCCAAGCGCCACTGGCTCGAGACGAAGCCCGGCTTGTCGGGTTGGACCGCCATCGAGACGTTCGCCTCCTACTGTCCGAGGGGTTTTCAGGCTCAGGTGGGGCGGGCGTGGCCGGGGCGGCGGCGGGAACACCCGAAGCGCCCCCGGAAGGCAGGGCCTCACCACGCATGGACGCCTTGATCTGCTCGAGGCGGGAGTGACCGGCCATCTGCACGCTGGCCTGCTGCACGTCCATCATCCGGCCCTGCACCGAGTTCTGGGCCAGCTCGGCCTCGCCCATCGCGTTGGCGTAGCGCCGTTCGATCTTGTCGCGCACCTCGTCGAGGCTGGGTGTGTTGCCCGGGGCGGCGATCTCGCTCATCGACCGCAGCGAGGCGCTGACCTGCTCCTGCATCTTGGCCTGCTCGAGCTGGCTGAGCAGCTTGGTCCGCTCGGCGATCTTGGTCTGCAGCATCATGGCGTTCTGCTCGACGGCCTTCTTGGCCTGGGCTGCGGCCTGCAGCGCCTGGTCGTGCAGCGCCTTGAGGTCCTCGACGCTCTGCTCGGCGGTGACCAGCTGGGCAGCGAACGCCTCGGCCGCATTGTTGTACTCAGTGGCCTTGGCGGCGTCACCGTTGGCCACCGCCTGGTCGGCCAGCGTCAGCGCCTGACGGACGTTGACCTGGAGTTTCTCGATGTCGGCGAGCTGACGGTTGAGGCGCATCTCGAGCTGACGCTGGTTACCGATCACCTGGGCGGCCTGTTGGGTCAGCGCCTGGTGGGTGCGCTGAGCCTCCTCGATGGCCTGCTGGATCTGCACCTTCGGGTCGGCGTACTGGTCGACCTTGGAGCTGAACAGCGCCATCAGGTACTTCCACGCCTTGACGAACGGATTGGCCATCAGTTGCCCCGCCTTCGTATTTGTTGCCGCATTCGGTGGTCGTGCCCCAATTTAGTGGTTCGCGATGCCCGACCACAGCCTGTCGGCATGTCGGCCGGTCAACAGATCAGGCGACAGCCATCGCGACAGGATGCGGGATGACGACCTTGGTGTTGACGTCGATCGGAGCCCCGGACTCGTGCGGCACGGCCGTCAGGGTGGCGATGCGCTCCTGGCTGGCCATCTTCTCGCCGGCGTCGGTGAGCACCCGCGACAGCGGAACGTCGAGGGCGGTGCAGATCGCGCTGAGCAGCTCGCTGGATGCTTCCTTGCGACCGCGCTCGACCTCGGAGAGGTAGCCGAGGCTCACCCGCGCCGAATGGGAGACCTCACGAAGGGTGCGTCCCTGTGAGGTCCGGGCGTCGCGGATCACATCGCCGATGACCTCGCGCAGCGGTACCGCCATGAGGCTGTCCTCCTCAGTCAATTGCAGCCACTACTGCAACGCCGGGAAGGGGCCGGTTGGTTCCCGGATGCTCAGAGCTGACCTGGCCCCGCGCGATCAGGCCGCGGGCGCCGTCATCGACCAGCGGATCGGGCACGCGAGTCCCTGACCGCGGAGACCACATAGTCGATGCCGGTGAGCACTGTGAGCACGATGGCCGCCCACATCGCCGCCCACGCGACGGTGAGCCAGGGCGCGGGCCAGTTGTGCAGGGGCAGCACGAACAGCCCGATCGCGACGGCCTGCACCAGGGTCTTGAGCTTGCCGCCGCGGCTGGCCGGGATGACACCGCGGCGCAGCACCGCGAAGCGCAGCACGGTAATGCCGATCTCGCGGACCAGTATCACCACGGTCACCCACCACGGCAGGTCGCCGAGCATCGACAGCCCGATCAGCGCGGCCCCGATGAGCATCTTGTCGGCGATCGGGTCGGCGAGCTTGCCGAACTCGGTGACCATCCCATAGGTGCGGGCCAGCGAACCATCGAGCCGATCGGTGACGACTGCGACCGCAAAAATCACGAACGCTGTTATCCGGCTTGCTGATTCGTGACCGTCGCCGGTGAACAGGAAGAGCAGGAAAACCGGGACCAGGACAAGCCGGATACCGGTCAGGAAGTTGGCGAGGTTGGCCACCCGCGCGCGCGGCACCACCGGACCGCTTGGGGGTTGTGCCGACACACAATCAGAATATCGGTTGGCAGTGGGCGCGCTTGCGCCCGATACTCTGCACCCGTGACCGCCCGATCCGATGGCTCCTCGCCCGAGGGCTCGCGGCTGGACCAACCCAGTACCCTCGGCGTCGTCATCCGCCGCGCCCGAACGTCGGACGTTCCCGACATCAAACGCCTGGTCGACACCTACGCCGGCAAGATTCTGCTGGAGAAGAACCTGGTGACGCTGTACGAGGCGGTACAGGAGTTCTGGGTGGCCGAGGTCGGCGGCGAGGTCGTCGGCTGCGGGGCGCTGCACGTGTTGTGGTCGGACCTCGGGGAGGTCCGCACCGTCGCCGTCGACCCGAAGGTCAAGGGCCACGGTGTCGGGCACGCGATCGTCGACCGGCTGCTGCAGGTCGCACGTGAGCTGCAGTTGCAGCGGTTGTTCGTGTTGACCTTCGAAACCGAGTTCTTCGGCCGGCACGGATTCAGCGAGATCGAGGGCACGCCGGTCACCGCCGAGGTGTACGAGGAGATGTGCCGCTCGTACGACATTGGTGTCGCCCAATTCCTGGACCTGTCCTACGTCAAACCGAACATCCTGGGAAACACCAGAATGCTGTTGGTCCTCTGAGCCGAGGCACACCGTTTTCACATGCGCATCCAGGCAGGACCGTGCCGTCGGAAGGCACTGGTCCTCAGCCCAGCGGCTGAGATCGACCCGGACTGCTCGCTTCGGCAGCCCGCGCGGCACACCCCCGCCGCTGATCGGCGTCATCTGACTTCAGCCGACGCGCACCCGGGTTCCGGCCGCGCCCGTCACGATCGAGTCGATGTCGGCCAGTGAGCCGATGACGGCCTCGTTCTTCGTCGCCGTGGCGAAGCCGCACGCGGCTGCCACTTTGGGTCCCATCGATCCGGCCGGCAGGTTCATCTCGACGATCTCGTCGACGGTGACCGACCCGAGCTTCGTCTGCTCGGGAGTCCCCCAGCCGGTGTAGACGCCGTCGACGTCGGTGGCGATCACCAGCAGGTCGGCGTCCAACTCCTGAGCCAACAGCGAGGCGGCAAGGTCCTTGTCGATGACGGCTTCGACGCCGCGCAGCTTGCCGTCCTCGCCGTACATGGTCGGGATTCCACCACCGCCGGCGCAGATGACGATGACGCCCTGCTCGACGAGCATCCGAATCGGGTCAATCTCGAAGATCCGCTGCGGTTTCGGGCTGGCCACCACCCGTCGGTAGTTGTCGCCATCGGGTGCCACCGCCCAGCCGTGCTCGGCGGCCAGCCGTTCCGCGGTTGCCTTGTCATAGATCGGTCCGATCGGCTTGGTCGGATGCGCGAAGGCAGGGTCGGCAGGATCGACCTCGACCATGGTCAACACGGTGGCGAACGGCTGCTCGAAGGGCAGCAGGTTGCCCAACTCCTGTTCGATGACGTACCCGATCATCGCCTCGGTCTCCGCACCCAGCACGTCTAGCGGATAGGGGTCGACGGCTTCGTAGGCGAGATCCTGCAAAGCGAGCAGCCCGACCTGGGGGCCGTTGCCGTGCGCAACGACGATCTCGTTTCCCGGCGCAATCGACGCGATCCGCTCGGCCGCCAGCCGGATGTTGGCCCGCTGGTTTTCAGCGGTCATCGGCTGCCCGCGCTGCAGCAGAGCGTTACCGCCCAAGGCGATCACAATTCGCATCCGACGTCCTCCCTACGTCAGAGTGGCCACGAGGACCGCCTTGATGGTGTGCATGCGGTTCTCGGCCTGCTCGAAGGCGATGTTCACCGGGCTTTCGAAGACGTCCTCGGTGACCTCGATGCCGTTCTTCAGAGCCGGGTACTGCGCGGCGATCTGGGCGCCGACCTTGGTCTCCGAGTTGTGGAACGCCGGCAGGCAGTGCATGAAGCGCACCCGCGGATTGCCGGCCGCGGCAACGAGTTCGGAGTTGACCTGGAACGGCATGAGCTCGTCGATCCGTTCGGCCCAGCTCTCGATGGGCTCGCCCATCGAGACCCACACGTCGGTGTGAATGAAGTCGACGCCCCTGACCGCTTCCTTGGGGTCGTCGGTGATCAGGATGCGAGCCCCCGACTTCTCGGCGAACTCCTGGCACATCTTGACGTGGTCGTCGGTCGGCCAAAGGTGTTTGGGCGCACCGATTCTCACGTCCATCCCGAGCTTGGCACCCACCAGCAGGAGCGAGTTCGCCATGTTGTTGCGGCCGTCGCCGACATAGGCATAGGCGATGTCATGCAACGACTTGGAGCAGTGCTCGGTCATCGTGAGCACGTCGGCCAGCATCTGGGTGGGATGGAACTCGTTGGTGAGCCCGTTGAACACCGGCACCCCGGCGTACTCGGCCAGCTCGTTGACGATCTCCTGGCCGGCGCCGCGGTACTCGATCGCGTCGTACATCCGGCCCAGCACCCGCGCGGTGTCCTTCATGGACTCCTTGTGACCGATCTGCGACGAGCTGGGGTCGATGTAGGTGACGTGCGCCCCTTCGTCGTAGGCCGCGACCTCGAAGGCACACCGGGTACGGGTGGAGGTCTTCTCGAAGATCAGGGCGATGTTCTTGCCCTTCAGGCTGTCCCGGGTGCCACCGGAGTACTTGGCGCGCTTGAGGTCCCGAGCCAGGTCGATCAAGTACAGCAAGTCGCGCTCGCTGTGGTGGACCAAGCTCAGCAGGTCACGGTTGCGCAGATTGAAGGCCACGGCAATTCTCCTTTTGGTAGGTGGTGTCAGTAGGCGGGGTCGCGCAGGATCGGGCAGGTCATGCAGCGACCGCCACCGCGGCCGCGGCCGAGCTCGCTGGCAGCGATGGTGATGACCTCGATGCCGGCTTTGCGCAACGCGGTGTTGGTCAACGTGTTCCGGTCGTAGCCGATGACCACACCGGGCTCCAGGGCAACCACATTGTTCGCGTCGTCCCACTGTTCACGCTGCATGCCGTAGACGTCACCGGCAGTGTCGACGACCCGGAAGGTCACGCCGAGGGCGTCGCCGACCACCTCGATGAGGCCCTTGTTCTCCACCTCGATGCTCAGGCCGGCCGGCGACTTGTCGTCCGGTCGCAGACTGATCGCCTGGGCGTCGTCGATCACCGGCGCAAAGGCGGTGAGGACGTCGGTGTTGCAGAAGGTGAAGACGGTGTCCAGGTGCATGGCCGCCCGCGACCGGGGCAGGACCGCGACGATGACCCGTTCGGCCGCGCCGGCCTCGAACAGGTTCTGCGCGACCTTGACGATGGCCTGGCGGGAGGACCGCTCCCCCATCCCGATCAGCACGGCGCCCTTGCCGATCGGCATCACGTCACCGCCTTCGAGTGTCACAGCGCCGTAGTCGTGCGGCTCCCCGTCGAGGTCACCGAGCCAGACCTCGAAGTCCTCGCCGGCGAAGGCCGGGTGGAACTTGTACACCGCGGTGGTCAGCAGCGTCTCCTGCCGGCGGGCCGGCCAGAACATCGGGTTGAGGGTCACGCCGCCAAAAATCCACGACGAGTTGTCCCGCATGAACTGGGTGTTGGGCAGCGGCTTGATGACGAAGCCCGTCTTACTGATCTGACCGAAGGCCGTCGCGAATGGTCCCGAGACCTCCTTGGGAACCTCGTGGAACGGGATGCCGCCGATGAGCAGTTCGGCAAGTTCCTTCGCCGGCATCTCGTCGAGCCAGGGCCGCACCTCCGTGGCGATGCCAGCACCGACCTGATCGGGAGTGATCTTGCGGTCCAGCAGCCATCCGCGGGCGGTGGGGTCACCCACGACGTCCTCGAGCAACTTGTCCAGTCCGAGCACCTCGACGCCGCGGTCCTCCATCTTGGAAACGAAGTCGAAGTGGTCCCGGCGAGCTTGCTGCACCCACAGCACATCGTCGTAGAGCAGATCGGCGGCGGTGTCCGGGGTCAGCCGCTCGTGTGCCAGGCCCGGCGGGCACACCAGCACCCGGCGCAGCTTGCCGATCTCCGACCACACACCCACCCGGGGCTCTTTGCCGGTCATGACCGTCCCTCCATTCTTTCGAATATCGATGGCGTTAAAAGACTTTGATGTCGCCGGTGACGATCCCGAAGAGCCCGAACGCGGCGGCTACCGCGACGAGCGCGAAGATGATCCACTCCGGTTTGGTGAAGATCTGCAGGCCCTTCTCCCGACGCGCCCACACGAACAAGATGGTGCCCACGAAGTAGGCGACAGCACCGGTCAGCAGATACTCCAGGCCACCGGCGTAGACCAGCCAGATCGCGTAGATCAGGGCGACGCCGCCGATCACCAGATCCCGGCTGCGGCCCTGGCCGTCACCGTAAGTCTCACCGCGCGCCGCGAGCAGCACCTGATAAGCCGCCGACCACAGGTACGGCAACAGGATGAGCGACGTCGCCAGCAGCACCAGGCCCAGGTAGGAACTGCTCGCGAAGAGCGTCAAGATCAAGACGACCTGGATGCATCCGTTGGTCAGCCAGAGCGCCGCGGCGGGTGAACCGTGCGCATTCTCGCGACCGAATACCGTCGGCATCACGGCCTCCTGAGCCGGGATGCGCAGGATCTCGGCGCACAGCAGAACCCAGGCAATCAGCGCGCCCAGCAGGGAGACGATCAGCCCGATCGAGATGAAGCCGACCCCCCAACTGCCGACCTGCTGCTCCATCAGACCGGCCATTGACGGATCGGCCAGCCCGGCGAGTTTCGCCTGTTCCATCAGGCCGTAGGACAGGAAGTTCACCGCCAACAGCAGGGCAAGCACGGCCAGGAACCCCAGCACAGTGGCACGGCCGACGTCCTTGCGTTTCTTGGCGCGCTGCGAGTACACCGCCGCACCTTCGATGCCGATGAACACCCAGACGGTCACCAGCATCATGTTCTTGACCTGATTCATGGTGCTGCCCAGCGGGTTGCCATCGATCTGGGTGTGCTGCCCCCAGAAGTCCGCGGTAAAGACCCCCGCCTTGAAGCCCACGATCGCGATCGCGATGAACGTCAGGATAGGGACGATCTTGGCGATGGTGACGATCACGTTCACGAAGGCGGCGGTCTGAACCCCGCGCAGGGTCATGAAATGCACGATCCACAGCAGGATGGACGCACTGATGATCGCCGGCAACGTGGTGCCGCCCTCGAACTGCGGGAAAAAGTAGCCCAGCGTGGAGAACAGCAGCACCAGGTAGGCAACGTTTCCCATCCAGGCTGAGGCCCAGTAGCCGAATGCCGCGGTGTAGCCGATGAAGTTGCCGAACCCGGCGCGGGCGTAGCCGTAGACACCGCCGTCGACTTCCGGTTTGCGCTCGGCGAGCGTCTGGAACACGAAGGCCAGCATCAGCATCCCGACACCGGTGATCACCCACCCGATGAGGAGTGGGCCGGGGGCCGCGCTGCCCGCCATCTGCGACGGCAGCGCGAAGATACCACTGCCGATCATCGAGCCGACCACGATGGCGATCAGAGCGGCGAGCCCGAGGCTGGCCTGCGCTGCCGGGGGTCCTCCCGACGTTTCCTTCAATTCGGTCATTTCGGACACAGCGCCTCCCTGACATCGTCAACTTCGACAGACCGTAACAACTGCGCGAGCGGCCCTGCAGGTGCGTCGAGAAGGATTTACGATCGCGTCAGCCAGGGTTTCGTTCGGCATGCAGAATTCAGCCCAGGTCCCCACCGACAGTGCGACGACGGATTCGGCTCAGTCTGTCAAGAAGGTAAGCATTCTCACGCTGACCGCTATGGTGGTCGGCTCCATCGTCGGGTCGGGTGTGTTCGTGTTGCCCCGCCGGTTCGGTGCCCAGACCGGTGTACTCGGGGCGCTGATCGCGTGGACGATCGCGGGCACCGGCACGTTGATGCTCGCGCTGGTCTTCAGATCCCTCGCGGTCCGCAAGCCCGACCTCAACGCCGGCATATTCGCCTACGCGAAGGCTGGATTCGGCAACTACGTGGGGTTCAACGCCGCCGTCGGCTACTGGGCGTCGAAGGTGCCAGCGTGTACTCCAGATGCGCACGCAAACGTTCTGACGTCGGCCGGGCAACCGTCTTGGGCTTCGTCTCGGTGCCGGCGGTGTTCATGCTGGTCACCCTGGAGTCCTACGGCGCCATGCCGCAAGCCGAATTGGCCACCGCCACACCGCGTTCGATGGCGACGGTCTTCGCCTCCCTGGTCGGCCCGTGGGGCGACGTCTTCATCAAGGTCGGAGTCATCATCTCGGTTCTCGGGGCGTACCTGGCCTGGACGCTGATGGCCTCCGAGGTGATTTACGTTCCGGCCACCACGGGAGACGTGCCGCGGTTCTTGACCAAGGTCAACGCCAAGGGCACCCCAGTGTCGGCGCTGTTCATGGTCAGTGGCTACATCCAAGCTCTGCTGATCGTCGTGCTGTTCGCCTCGGAGGCATTGGATTTCATCCTGGATCTGACGGCGGCGCTAGCGGTGGTTCCCTATCTGCTGGCAGGCGAGTACGCGCTGAAGCTCACGATCACCGGTGAAACTTACGGCGATACCCGCTCCCGGCGTACCGATTTCGCGATCGCACTCCTGGCGACAGCATACGCCACGTTCCTGGTCTCCGCAGCCGGTCCGAAGTTCCTGCTGTTGTCCTGCCTTCTGTACACGCCCGCCGCCGCGCTCTACGTCGCGGCCCGGCGGGAACACAGCGCGCGGGTCTTCACCGTCGCAGAGGCACTGCTATTCGCCACCCTCGGTGTCGGCGCGGCAGTCGCCGTCGTCCTGCTCGCGACCGGCCAGATGAGCCTGTGAGGGTCAGTGGTCCTCGTCGGGGTCGTCACCGGAGTCGTCGGATCCCCCACCGCGGATGGCCATCAGGGTGGCTGCCAGTTCGTCGGGCTTGATCAGCACCTCGCGCGCCTTGGAGCCCTCCGACGGGCCGACGATGCCGCGGGTTTCCATCAGGTCCATCAGGCGCCCGGCCTTGGCGAAGCCCACCCGCAGCTTGCGCTGCAGCATCGAGGTGGAGCCGAACTGGCTGGACACCACCAGCTCGACGGCCTGGAGGAAGACGTCCATGTCGTCGCCGATGTCCGGGTCGACATCGGTGCGCTCGCCCGAGGGCTTGGCCGCGGTGACACCCTCGGTGTACTCCGGCTCAGCCTGGTCCTTACAGGCCTGCACGACGGCCTGGATCTCCTCGTCGGTGATGTAGGCGCCCTGCAAGCGCCGCGGCTTGCTGGCTCCCATCGGCAGGAACAGCCCGTCGCCCATGCCGATGAGCTTCTCGGCGCCCGGCTGGTCGAGGATGACGCGGCTGTCGGTGAGCGACGAGGTCGCGAACGCCAGCCGGGACGGCACGTTGGTCTTGATCAGGCCGGTGACGACGTCGACCGACGGACGCTGGGTAGCTAGCACCAGGTGAATACCTGCGGCGCGGGCCTTCTGGGTGATGCGCACGATGGCGTCCTCGACGTCACGCGGCGCGGTCATCATCAGGTCGGCCAACTCGTCGACGATGGCGACGATGTAGGGATACGGCTTGTACACCCGCTGGCTGCCCGGCGGAGTGGTGATCTCCCCGGAGCGCACCTTGGCGTTGAAGTCGTCGATGTGGCGCACCCGGGAGGCCTGCATGTCCTGGTAGCGCTGTTCCATCTCCTCGACCAGCCACGCCAGCGCTGCCGCAGCCTTCTTCGGCTGGGTGATGATCGGCGTGATCAGGTGCGGAATGCCTTCATACGGTGTGAGTTCCACCATCTTGGGGTCGATGAGGATCATCCGCACCTCGTCGGGGGTGGCGCGCGCCAGCAGCGAGACCAGCATCGAGTTGACGAAGCTCGATTTGCCCGAGCCGGTCGAGCCGGCCACCAGCAGGTGCGGCATCTTGGCCAGGTTGGCCGAGATGAAGTCGCCTTCGATGTCCTTGCCCAGGCCGATCACCAGTGGATGGTGGTCGCGGCGGGTGGATGGCGCGGTGAGAACGTCGGCCAGGCGCACCATCTCGCGATCGGTGTTGGGCACCTCGATGCCCACCGCCGACTTGCCCGGGATCGGCGCGAGTATGCGCACGCTCTCGGTGGCCACCGCGTAGGCGATGTTGCGTTGCAGTGCAGTGATCTTCTCGACCTTCACGCCGGGGCCGAGCTCCACCTCGTAGCGGGTGACGGTCGGGCCCCTGGTGCAGCCGGTGACCGCGGCGTCGACCTTGAACTGCTGCAGGACAGACGAAATCGCGTCCACCATTTGATCGTTGGCCGCGCTGCGCCGCTTCGGCGGGTCGCCGGCCACCAGCAGCTCCAGCGACGGCAGCGTGTAGGGACCTTCGATTACCCGATCGAGAACCTTGGTGTCCTGCTTGGGAGTTGGCTTCTTGCGCCGCGCCTTGACCGGCTCGGGAACGGTGGGCGCGTCCTGCTCGAGTGGGTAGTTGTCATACGGCGTGCCGACGGGTTTCGGGGTGCCCGGCCAGGACGGGGCTTCCTCCTCGCAGGCGCGCGGGTCGTCGTAGTAGCCGTCGGAGAAGTCCTCGGGCTCTGCCTCGGCGCGGTCCTGTGTCTCGTCATAGTCGTCGTAGTCGTCGTCGTACTCGTCGTCGGCGTACCGAACCCGGGTGCTGAACATCGAATGCAGGGTGTCGGGCAACTCGCGGATGGTGGTGCCCGACAGCAGCAGCATCCCGAACAGGGCGGCGATGATCAGCAGCGGTGTGGCGATCCACGGGGTCACGCCGTCGGACAGCGGGCCGCCGATGGCGAAGCCGACGAAGCCCGCGGCGCGCTGACGCGCGGCGGGATCCATCGGCGCCCCGGACCACAGGTGCCACAGCCCGAGCACCGGCAGCGCGATCATGGTCGCGCCGAGGATCAGGCGCGGTCGCACCTCGGGGTTGGGTTCGGAACGCATCAGCAGCACGGCGATGACGGCGAGGATCAGGGGCAGCAGCACCACGGCGCCACCGACGAAGGTCCGCAGCACCGAGTCGATCCAGGCGCCGACCGGGCGGGCGGCGTCGAACCAGGAACTCGCGGCGGTGACGACGGCGACGGCCAGCAGCCCCAGCGCGATGCCGTCTCGGCGATGGTGCGGCTCGATGTCGCGGGCGCGGCCGACCGAACGCGCCGTGGAGCCAGCGCCCTTGGCCACCATCAGCCAGGTCGCCCGCGCCGCGCGGCCACTGGCCGAGGCAGCGCTGACCACCGGCGAGGCGGTGCGCTTCTTGGCCGGCGGCTTCCGACGGGGTGCGGCCGACCTGGAGGCCTTGACCGGCTTCGTGGCACCCTTTGACCTGGTCGTTCGCGCGCCAGAGCGAGCGGCCGTCTTGTTCGCCATGTCCGCAAGGCTAGTCGCAACTACCCCATGTGCACCATCCGCCACACTGGTTCCAGGGTGGCTGTTGCCAACCTGCGACCAAGCGCGATTTCGGCGCGGTTATCGCCGCGCAGCGGCGCAAACCGCGCCGAATCCGCAGGCTAATGTAAGCGCGGTCACACACATTTTCAGCGAGGAGTTCCGCATGCCCGTCGTCGTCGTTGCCAGCTTCACCGCCAAGCCAGAGTCGGTCGACAGCGTGCGCAAGTCCTGCAAGAAGGCCATCGCCGCCGTTCACGACGAGCCGGGCTGCCAGCTGTACTCCCTGCACGAGGCCGACCGCACCTTCGTCTTCGTCGAGCAGTGGGCCGATGCCGACGCGCTGAAGACCCACAGCACCGCACCGGGTGTCACCACGCTGTTCGCCGAGATCGGCGAGCACCTCGACGGCGCGCCGGACATCAAGATGCTCACGCCCATCGTCGCCGGCGACCCGGCCAAGGGTCAGCTGCGGGCCTGACGGGCTCGCGAGCCAGAACGCGAGGGCACCGTCGTGGGACAACTCACCAGCGTCCCACCCTGGGCGGTGGCTGCGCTGCGGCCGCCGGGCCGACCTGACCGGGCGGCACTGGACGGTGCTGGCCATCGGTCGGTGATGACGAGCTGACAGTGGCCAGTACCGAGGTGGGCATCCGCGAGATCTTCTGCGCCCATTGCCGAACCACGACAACGGCGCGCGTGGAACTCACCGGGACGCTGCCCTGCCCCGGCTGCGGCCGCGAGCTGTACGTCTACTACGACGTGTCGCGGCGGCTCGGTGCTCATCTGGGGTTCGCGATGCATGCCGATCACCGGGCGGCTCCGTGAGCGCGCTGAGCCTGCAGGTCGTCGCCGTCAACGACTCCGTGGCCGGCATCCGGACACTGACCCTGGCCCGCCCCGGACCGCGGCCCGCTGCCGTCGTTCACCCCGGGCAGCCACCTCGTCATCGAGTGCGGCTGCGGCGCCAACGCCTATTCGCTGACCGGGGACACTGTTGCGGTTCGCGAGCCGCGCAGCGCGTTCGCCCCGGTGCTGCGCGCCACCCGGCATCTGCTGATCGCCGCCGGGATCGGAATCACCCCGATGGTGTCGCACCTGCGCAGCGCGCACCGCTGGGGCCGCGACGTGCAACTGCTCTACATTCATCGCGAGGGCCGCGGCGCCTACGTCGAGCAGATCAAAGCGCTGACCGACCACGCCCGGTTCTTCACCGACCGCGCCCCGTTCGTCGCCGAGCTGGCTGCGACGCTGGCCGACTCGCCGTTCGGCACCCACGCCTACATCTGCGGGCCGGGGGCGTTCATCGACGACGTGGTCGCCCTGGCCACCGAATTCGGCTGGCCGCCGAGAGCCGAATGCACGTCGAGCACTTCGGCGGTGAGCTGGCCCCCGGCGAGCCATTCGAGGTCGAGTTGGCGAGCAGTGGACGGACTTTCGTGGTCGACTCGGGCGTCTCCCTGTTGGAGGAGCTCGAGGCGCACGGACTGGCGGTGCCGAGCATGTGCCGTCAGGGGGTGTGCGGCGAATGCCGGGTACCCGTGCGCTCGGGAGCGCTGCAGCACCGGGACCTGTACCTGGGCCAAGATGAGCGGGAGGCGGGCGATGCGATGATGGCGTGCGTATCTCGCGCCCACGGACGCCTGGAGTTGGGGCTGTGAGCGCTCCCGAGTTGCTGGCATCGTTCCCATTCCCGTACACCGCTGACGAATACCGGTACAGCACCAACCTCGAACCGGCGCGCACGACGGTGCGCACGCCGACCGGACAGTGGGGCCAGGCGGTCCTGCACATCGACTGCGAATACACCCATGTCCCTGACCCGCGAGGGGGACGTCTGGCACTGGCGCAACGAACTACTCGGTCTGACACAGGATTTCGTGCTCGGTGACGAATCCAGCTTGCCTGCGACCCGCTGGCCTACATCGCCGGGCAAGTGCAGGACGACATCGTCCTGCACGACCAGCGCGACGGTGACCTGTTCGCCGACGCCGGGGTGGTCACCTTCGCCGCGGGCTGGTCCTTCGGGTTCGACGTCGGCATGACGTTCCTGGAGATCCACGGCCCGGTACCGCGCCTGCGCGGGTCCGGGGTGATCACCCGCGCGCGCGAGTTCCTGATGCGGTTGCAGCCCAACCAGATCTACCGGCGCACCAACTGGTCTATGACGATCGGGCGCACCCTTGACGTGTCCACCGAGACACTGCCGGAACGGCTGCCCGACGGCGTTGAGCTCGACGCCGTCGACGACGAGACGTTCGGCCGGCTTGTGCATCTGCGGGTGGAGATCCAGCATCTGATCCGGCTGGCCGAATCCGGAGCGATCTGCTTTCTGATCCGCAGCTACATGCTGCCGCTGGCCGATATCGCCACCGTCGAAAAGTGGCGGGTGCGGACCGCCTCGATACTGGCCGAGCTGCCCGAGGACATCGCCGACTACAAGGGCATCAGCGCCTACCGCGACCGCGCGGTGTCGTGGTTGGGGTCGCGTGGGCCGTCCCCACATCCGCGAGCAGACGGAAATGTACCGTGACACGCCGCAGTTCGGGGGCCTTTGCGTCTGCTCGGCGAATGTCTAGATCTCGATGACCGTCGGCACGATCATCGGCTGGCGTCGGTAGGTCTCCCCTACCCACTTGCCGACCGTGCGACGCACCGCCTGTGCGATGCGCACCGTATCGGTGACGTTGTCGCCGGCCAGCTTCTCCAATTCGGCCTCCACCTTGCGGACCGCGGGCTCCAGCGCCTTGGGGTCTTCGGAGAATCCACGCGCGTGCAGGTGCGGCGGCGCCGCCGGACGCCCGGTTCCGCGGCGCAGCACCACGGTGATCGCCACGAAACCCGCACTGAGCATCAACCGTTCGCCCAGGGTGGACTCGCCCACATCGCCGGTGATCAGGCCGTCGACGAACATCTTGCCCACCGGCACGGCGCCGGCGATGCTGGCGACGCCGTTGGCCAGATCCACGCTGACCCCGTTCTCGCCCAGGACGATCCGGTCTTCGGGGACGCCGGTGCCGGCGGCCAGCTTGGCGTTGGCTCTCAGCATGCGCCAGGTGCCGTGCACCGGCATCACGTTGCGCGGGCGAACCGCGTTGTAGAGGAACAACAGCTCACCGGAGTAGGCGTGACCCGAAACATGTACGCGCACTTGCTGATTGGTCACCACCCTGGCACCGATTTTGGCCAGCGCGTCCATCACACCGAACACCGCCTCCTCGTTGCCGGGGATCAGCGACGAGGACAGGATGATCAGGTCGTCGGAGGTGATGGTGATGCTTCGGTGCTCGCCGCGCGACATCCGGGACAGCGCCGCCATCGGCTCGCCCTGGGTGCCGGTCGTGATCAACACAACCTGCTCGGGCGGCATCTCCTCGGCGACGGCGATATCGACGACGTCGCGGTCATCAACGCGCAGGAAGCCGAGTTCCTTGGCGATGCCCATGTTGCGAACCATCGACCGACCGACGAAGGACACCCGCCGGCCCAGTGCCACCGCGGCGTCGATGATCTGTTGCACGCGGTCGACGTTGGAGGCGAAGCAGGCGACGATCACCCGGCGGCTGTCGGCGCCGCGCATCAGCCGGTGCAGGGTCGGCCCGATTTCGCTCTCCGAGGGCCCCACGCCGGGGATCTCGGAATTGGTGGAGTCGCACAGAAACAGGTCGACGCCGGCGTCACCGAGGCGCGACATCCCCGGCAGGTCGGTGGGCCGGCCGTCCAGCGGAAGCTGGTCGAGCTTGATGTCGCCGGTGTGCAGTACGGTTCCGGCGCCGGTGCGGACGGCGATGGCCAGCGCGTCGGGAATCGAGTGGTTCACGGCGAAGTACTGGCATTCGAAGACGCCGTGGGTACTGCGGGTGCCCTCGCAGACCTCGACGAGGACTGGATTGATCCGGTGCTCACGGCATTTCGCGGCGACCAGGGCGAGGGTGAACTTCGAGCCCACCACCGGGATGTCGGCGCGCAACTTGAGCAGGAACGGGATCGCGCCGATGTGGTCCTCGTGGGCATGGGTGAGCAGCAGGGCCTCGACGTCGTCGAGCCGGTGCTCGATGTGGCGCAGGTCGGGCAGAATCAGGTCGACGCCGGGCTCGTCATGCGTCGGAAACAGCACACCGCAGTCGATGATGAGCAGACGACCGAGATGCTCGAAAACCATCATGTTGCGGCCGATTTCCCCGACACCGCCGAGCGGGGTGACGCGCAGGGCACCGGGTGCCAGCGGACCGGGAGTTCTGAGTTCTTCGTTCACGACGAACTCATCGCAAGACACCGGCCGCGCGCATGTCGGCGGCCAGTTCGTCGAGCTGTTCGGGAGTCGCCGGCATCTGCGGCAGTCGCGGATCGCCGGCTTCCAAGCCCTGCAGCCGCAGGCCCGCCTTCGACAGGGTGACACCGCCGAGGCGGGCCTGTGCGGCGTTCAGCGGGCCCAGCGTCACCGCGATCTTGCGGGCGGTGGCAACGTCACCGGAGTTGAAGGCGTTCAGCATCTCTCGCAGCTGGCCGGCGGCGAGGTGCCCCCAGACGCTGATAAAGCCGACGGCGCCCATCGCCAGCCACGGCAGGTTGAGCGCGTCGTCCCCCGAGTAGTAGGCCAGCCCGGTCTCGGCCATGATCTGCGCAGCGCCGGGCAGATCGGCCTTGGCGTCCTTGACCGCCACGATGTTGGGATGCCGGGCGACGGTGCGCATGGTGTCCCAGTCGATGGGCACCACCGAGCGCGGCGGGATGTCGTAGAGGATCACCGGCAGGTCGGTGGCGTCGGCGACGGTGGTGAAATGCGCGACCAGCCCCGACTGCGGCGGCCGCGAGTAGTACGGGGTGACAACCAGCAGGCCGTGCGCACCTTCAGCCGCGGCGGCCTTGGCCAGGTGCACGCTGTGGGCGGTGTCGTAGGTGCCGACGCCGGCAATGATCCGGGCCCGGTCACCGACCGCCTCGACCACGGCGCGCAACAGCAGCGTCTTCTCGGCGTCGGTCGTGGTGGGCGACTCACCGGTGGTTCCGGAGATCACCAGTCCGTCGCAGCCGGAGTCGACGAGCCGGGTGGCCAGCCGCGCGGCGGTATCGGTGTCCAGCGAGCCGTCGGGCTTGAACGGCGTAGCCATGGCGGTCAGAACCGTGCCCAACCGGGCGCTGGCATCGAATCCGCTGGTGCTCACGGGCACAGATTACCCGCTGGGCCTCAATCCTCAGTCGCCAGCGGCGAGGTTGCCACCTCGGTGCCGTCGGCGAGCTCGGCGATCTCGAAATCGGCGAACACCGCCGGCGCCACGCGCGCCAGCTGGCGAAGGCAGGCGATTGCCAGGCGGCGGATCTCGACGTCGGCGTGCTCGCTGGCGCGCATGGCGATGAAGTGCCGCCAGGCGCGGTAGTTACCGGTGACGACGATGCGGGTTTCGGTGTCGTTGGGCAGGACGGCACGGGCGGCTTGGCGGGCCTGCTTGCGGCGCAGCACTCCCGGCGTGTCGGCGAACTTGGCTTCCAGTTTGGCCAGTAGTTCGACATAGGCGGCGCGGCTGGCGTCGGCCGCTGCCAGCAGGATCTGCTGCAGTTCTGGTTCGTCCTCCAACCCGGGCGGGATGACGACCTGAGCCTCATTCTCGGGCACGTAGCGCTGGGAGAGTTGCGAGTAGCTCAGGTGACGGTGGCGGATCAGTTCGTGGGTGCACGAGCGGGAGATGCCGGTGATGTAGAACGACACCGAGGCGTGCTCGAGCACCGAGAAGTGGCCGACGTCGATGATGTGCTTGAGGTAGGCGGCGTTGGTGGCGGTGCGCGGGTTGGGCTTGGACCAGCTCTGGTAACAGGCGCGGCCGGCGAACTCCAGCAGCGCTTCGCCGCCGTCGGCGTCGGTGCTCCAAGGGACGTCGGCAGGGGCCGAGAACTCGGTCTTGGCGATCAGTTGCACGCGCAGCGGCGCAGTCTCGGCCACGGGAGAACAGTAGCGCCGGTGCGGTGTTGTCAGTGAACTGACAGGCGCGCACGACGCTCCTAGAATCGGGCCATGTCCACGCTCGCCGATCTCGAAGCTCGCGTCGCCGCGCTCGAGGCGTCGCAGGCCGATTACCGAGCCGTACTCGCTGCGGTCAACGCACTTGGGGCCAATCAGCGTGATCAGGCGGAGCGGTTGGGGCGGGTGGACAACCACCTGGACAAGGTGGATCATCGACTGACGAGTGTCGAATCCAAGCTCGACGACACCAATACCCGGGTCCGTTCGTTGGAGGACACCACCAGCGAGATCAAGGAACTCCTCATCCGCGCGCTCGGCCGCTAAACGCAGTGCGACAGCTGAGGAGCCAGCTCGCCGCGGCTACCGACTGTCACCGCCGACAAACCCAGCCAGCCCGCCATCGTCTGCAATTCGGCGGCCAGCGCCGGGGCCACCCGCGCCAAATCCTGTCCCGGTTCAGCGAACGCCCCGACGACGTGCAGCACGCCCGCGGTGCGGTCGGCCTTGAGATCCACCCGGCCCACCAGCCGCCCGTCGAGCAGGAACGGCCACACGTAGTAGCCGAACTTGCGCTTGACCGCCGGGGTGTAGATCTCGATGCGGTACTCGAAGCCGAACAGCCGCTCCACGCGGGGCCGGAAGAAGATCAGCGGGTCGAACGGGCACAGCAGGGCCGTCCCGCGGTCCCGCCGCGGCACCGTCGAGCCGGCCCGCAGGTAGGCCGGCGCAGACCAGCCGGCCACCTCGACGCGCTCCAACTCCCCCGCGGGGACCAACTCGGCCAGCGCGGGCTTGATCTGTTCGGCGCGCAGCCGGAAGTAGTCGCGGATGTCGGCCTCGGTACCCACGCCCAGGGCACCGGCCGCACGCAGCGTCAGCTCGCGAAGGGCTTGCGCGTCGTCGACCTCGCGGGCCAGGACGTCGGCCGGCAGCACCCGCTCGGTGAGGTCGTAGTGGCGGGCGAAGCCGACCCGGTGCGCCGTCGTCAGCACCCCCGAGGCGAACAGCGCCTCGGCCACCCACTTGGTCTCGCTGCGGTCCCACCACGGACCGTTGCGGCCGGGCGGTTCGGCCTCCAGGTGGGCCTCGATCTGCCCGGCGGTGCTGGGCCCGAGTTCGGCGACGGCGGCGACGATGTCCTCGGCCAGCCGGGCGTTCTTCTTGACGATCTCGGTGCCCCACCGGCCGTGCACGTACTCACGCATCCGCCAGCGCAGCAGGGGCCAGTCCTCGATGGCCATCAGCGCAGCCTCGTGCGCCCAGTACTCCACCAGCAGCCGCGGTGAGCGGGCGGTGTGGCTCCACGCCGCCCCGTCGAGCACGTCGCGGTCGTACGGGCCCAGCCGACTGAAGACCGGCGCGTAGTGCGCGCGGACAGCCACCGACACCGAGTCGAGCTGCAACACCTGAATACGTCCGATGAGCCGGCGCAGGTGCGCGCGGGTGACCGGCCCGCTTGGCCTCGGCTCGGCCAGACCCTGGGCGGCCACCGCGACCCGGCGCGCCTGGTCGGCGGTCAGCCGGGTCATGCCCGTAGGTAGCTGTGGAACCGGAAGCGCAGACCCGAACTGCTGGTCTGCCAGTCCCCCGACGTGCCGACCCACGATTCGTCGAGCATCGGGGCCAGGGCGTCGTCGTCCTCCAGCCGCAGGTCGGTCTCGACCTCGGTCACCTCGCAGCGGGTCGCCGACGGCAAGGCCAGGTGATAGATCTCCGACCCGCCGATCACCCAGGTGTCGTCATCGGTGGGCGCGGCGTCGAGGTCGCCCACCACCGTCGCTCCATGTGCCATGTAGTCAGGTTGCCGGGTCAGTACGACATTTCTGCGTCCCGGCAGCGGGCGCACCTTCGCGGGCAGTGACTCCCAGGTGCGACGGCCCATCACCACGGTGTGGCCCATCGTCACGTCCTTGAAGCGGGCGAGATCCTCGGGCAGGTGCCACGGGATGCCCCCGTCCCGACCGATGACCCCCGAAGTCGACTGCGCCCAGATCAGGCCAAGGCCCATTCGCTCGCTCCTCCGCCCTGCTCGTTCCTCGCACCGCATCGTCGACTCGCGTCGTCATACGGCGACCGGCGCCTTGATCGCCGGGTGCGGGTCGTAGTTGCGGATCTCGATGTCTTCGTAGCTGTAGTCGAAGATCGAATCACGCTGGGCCAGAACGAGTTCGGGATACGGCCTGGGGTCGCGACCGAGCTGCTCGGCGACCTGCTCGACGTGGTTGTCGTAGATGTGGCAGTCGCCCCCGGTCCAGATGAACTCGCCGACTCCCAGCCCGGCCTGCGCGGCCATCATGTGGGTCAGCAGGGCGTAGCTGGCGATGTTGAACGGCACCCCGAGGAACAGGTCGGCGCTGCGCTGGTAGAGCTGGCAACTCAACCGGCCGTCGGCCACGTAGAACTGGAACAGCGCATGGCACGGCGCCAGCGCCATCTGCGGGATCTGCCCCACGTTCCAGGCCGAGACGATGATGCGCCGCGAGTCCGGATCGGTGCGCAGCAGCTCCAACGCGTTGCTGATCTGGTCGACGTGTTCGCCGGTCGGCGTCGGCCACGAGCGCCACTGGACCCCGTAGACCGGCCCGAGATCGCCTGTGGGAGAAGCCCATTCATCCCAGATCGTGACGCCGTGCCGCTGCAGCCATTCGACGTTGGAATCCCCGCGCAGGAACCACAGCAGCTCGCAGACCACCGACTTCAGGTGCACCTTCTTGGTGGTGATCAGCGGGAAACCAACCGCCAGGTCGTAGCGCAGCTGGTGGCCGAAAAGGCTGCGGGTGCCGGTGCCGGTGCGGTCGGCTTTGGGCGTCCCCTTCTCGAGCACAAGTCGCAGCAGATCCTCGTACGGTGTGGCGATCGGCACGCGGCTCAGCTTACGTCCGGCGACACGAGGTAGAAACGACGCCTACCCCGCTGAGTGGTGCTCGTCGTGGTGCTTGCCGATACTGCGCACGGCTCGGACGGCGCCGCGTGAGGCGTAGAAGAACACGACGGCCGACAGCAGGATCAAGAACACGAATGTCGGCAGCCAGTTGGTCCGGCTGTGCGGGACGTTCCACCAGACGATGGTGAACAGCACCGCACAGACGAACACGACGATGTCGCGCCAGTTGCCCTTGTAGGAGGCGGCGACGTCCAACAGTTCGCGGCTCTTCTCGGTGCTGACGATCAAGTCCTTGATCCGCCGGTCGATGCTGGCCTTGAACTCTGCTCGCAGTTCGACGTCCTCGGGCGGAATCTTGTCGAGGAGGTCCAGGTCCGTCTTGATCATGCCCCGGAAGTCGGGACCCTTGAGGCTGCCCGCGGCAAGACCCATCAGCGCACCACCGGCGACGGGCGCGGCTCCCAGTGCGATGTCGGCGATTCCCATGCCACCTCCAGACTCCAGATCCTTCTCAACGAGGGTAGTGCGGGCCCGTCTGTCGATGGCGGCTATCCCATCAACTGAGCGGCGACCGTCGCACCCAGATTCCAGCACGCCTCGACGTCGTCCTTGCCTGGCTTGCCGGAGACGACGACGGTCTCGGCGGCTTTGATCCAGCCCAGCCCGGTCGTGATGGCGGCGACTGCGCGCTCCGCCCCTTCGGTGCCCTCGTTGCCGTGGATGTAGAGGCCGAAGGGCCGCCCGCGGGTGGCGTCCAGGCACGGGTAGTAGCAGACGTCGAAGGCGTGTTTGAGTGCGCCACTGATGTAGCCGAGGTTGGCCGGAGTGCCGAGCACGTAGCCGTCGGCTTCCAACATCTCGACCGGCGAGACCGTCAACGCCGGCCGGCGCACCACCTCGACGCCCTCGATCTCGGGGGCGGTCGCTCCGGCCACCACCGCCTCGAACATCTCCTGGCAATGCGGCGACGGCGTGTGATGGACGATCAGCAGGCGCGTCACGGCTTCTCCCCCGATTGCATGGCGACGGCTTTGCGCATCGCGACCCGGGCGCGGCCGCGGTCCCCGGCGTAGTCGTAGGCCCGTGCCAGCCGATACCAGCGGAGCCAGTTGTCCGGGTCGGCCTCGAGTTCAGCACGCACGGTGTCGAAGAGCGCGTCGGCGGCGTCGCGCGCAATGCGGCCCGACGGCGTGCGCGGCAACCCGCTGACGTCGAGTTCCATCCCGTCCTCTCCGGCCAGGCGGGCCAGCCGCTGATGGGCCAAACCCGCCCGCAGCGTGGCGATCATCGCCCACAGCCCCACCAGCGGCAAGATCAGCACCCCGATGCCCAGCGCGATCCCGGCCGGCTTGCCGGTGCCGATCAGCGCCACCCCGGTGCGGCCCAGCAGCACGACGTAGACCAGCAGGGCCACACACATGAAGCCGATCAGCAGCTGGATGCGCAGGGCGCGGTTCACAGGTCGAGCAGCGGTTCGATTCCGATGGTCAGCCCCGGCCGCTTGGCGACCTGCCGTACGGCCAGCAGCACGCCGGGGACGAACGAGGTGCGATCCAGGCTGTCGTGACGGATGGTCAGCGTCTCCCCGAGCGTGCCGAAGAGCACCTCCTGGTGCGCGACCAGTCCGGTCAGCCGTACCGAGTGCACCGGGATGCCGTCGACATCCGCACCGCGCGCACCCTCCAGTGCGGTGCTGGTGGCATCAGGGTTGGGCGGCAAGCCTTTTCGCGCCTGCGCGATCAACTTGGCGGTGCGCGTCGCGGTACCCGAGGGGGCGTCCGCCTTCTGCGGGTGGTGCAGTTCGATCACTTCCACCGACTCGAAGTACGGTGCCGCCTTCTGCGCGAAGTACATCGACAGCACCGCGCCGATGGCGAAGTTCGGCGCGATCAGAACTGCGGTACCGGGCTTGGCCGACAGCCACGCCTGCACCTGCTCGAGGCGGTCGTCGGTGAAGCCGGTGGTTCCGACCACCGCGTGGATCCCGTTGTCGATGAGGAACTTCAGGTTGTCCATGACGACATCGGGATGGGTGAAGTCGATGACCACCTCGGTGCCGCTGTCGGTGAGCAGTGTCAGGTCGTCACCCGCGTCGACCTCCGCGCTCAACGTCAGGTCGTCAGCGTCGCGCACCGCGGCGCACATCGTGGTGCCGACCTTGCCCTTGGCGCCCAGAACCCCAACTCGCATGCCAGCAGCCTAGTCGTGCCGACGATGCGTTCGATCTGCCGCAACCGTGCTCACCCGCGAAGGCGGGCTGGTCGGCAGGCAGCGCGTCTTCCTTCACCCGCCGGCCGCCGCTAGAGCGGCGCGGCGCCGCGCAGGTGCTCGAAGATCAGCGATGTCTGGGTGCCTGCGACGTCGGCGTCGAGGTTGAGGTTCTCGACGACGAACGCGCGCAGGTCGTCGGTATCGCGGGCGGCCACGTGGATGATGAAGTCGTCGGCCCCGGCCAGGAAGTAGACGTCCATCACCTGCGGCTTGCGCCGGACGTGCTGAATGAAGTTGCGGATCTTGCCGCGGGCGTTGGACTGCAACCGCACCGAGATCATCGCCTGCAACGACAACCCGATGGCGGCCGGGTCGATGTCGGTGTAGAACCCGCGGATCACGCCGAAGTTCTGCAACCGCCGGACCCGGCCGTGGCACGTCGACGGGGCAATCCCCACCGCGTCAGCGAGCGCGCTGTTGGAGATGCGGGCATCAGCGTGCAGCACGGCCAGGATGCGCCGGTCGACGTCGTCGAGCTCAGCGGCCCGAACATCCTTCGGCGCTGCGGCGGAACGCACCATCGATTTCGACGCTCCTTCAGACATATCGGCAGTTTATCGAACCTTCGTCGTCATGATTGCCACGGCTTCGAAATTTCTTCACAATTCGTGCAAGTCAATTTCCGAACGAGGAGCGATCATGCGCGTCGGCATCCCGACCGAGATCAAGAACAACGAGTATCGAGTTGCCATCACCCCCGCGGGTGTTTCCGAGCTGGTCCACCGCGGCCACGACGTGCTGGTCCAGGCCGGCGCGGGTGACGGCTCGGCCATCACCGACGACGACTTCAAGGGCGCCGGCGCGCAGATCGTCAGCAGCGCCGACGACGTGTGGGCCCGGGCCGATCTGCTGCTCAAGGTCAAGGAGCCCATCGAGCCGGAATACAGCCGGATGCGCACGGGCCAGACCCTGTTCACCTACCTGCACCTGGCGGCCTCGCGCCCGTGCACCGATGCGCTGCTGGCTTCTGGCATCACCTCGATTGCTTACGAGACCGTGCAGACCGCCGACGGCGCGCTGCCGCTGCTGGCCCCGATGAGTGAGGTCGCCGGTCGGCTCGCGGCCCAGGTCGGCTCCTACCACCTGATCCGCACCCAGGGCGGTCGCGGCGTGCTGGTGGGTGGCGTCCCCGGTGTCGCCCCCGCCAAGGTCGTCGTGATTGGTGGCGGTATGGCCGGCGACAACGCGGCTGCCGTCGCCTGGGGTATGGGCGCCCATGTCACGGTGTTCGACCTCAACATCAACATCCTGCGCAAGATCGACGCCGAGTACGGCGGCGCCATCGAGACCCGCTACTCCTCGCGGCTGGACCTCGAGGACGCTGTCAAGCAGGCCGACCTGGTGATCGGTGCCGTCCTGGTCCCGGGCGCCAAGGCTCCCAAGCTGGTCACCAATAAGACTGTGGCACAGATGAAGCCGGGCGCGGTGCTGGTGGACATCGCGATCGACCAGGGTGGCTGCTTCGAAGATTCCCGGCCCACCACGCACGACAACCCGACGTTCAACGTCCACAACGCGGTGTTCTACTGCGTGGCGAACATGCCGGGCACGGTGCCGCGGACCTCGACCTACGCGCTGACCAACGCCACCATGCCATACGTGCTCAAGCTCGCCGACAAGGGCTGGCAGGGCGCCTGCTTCTCCGATCCGGCGCTGGCCAGGGGCCTGTCGACGCATCAGGGTCAGCTGCTCAACGCCGAGGTCGCCCACGACCTCGAGCTGCCTTACACCGATCCTGCAGGCCTGCTGGCCTGAGAACCTCGGTGAGCCAACGCCGCGACGATGTCCGCAGCAGCGCCCTGTCTGATACCCCGCCACGCCGTGCCCGCCCACAGGTTGGCGCAGTGCGGGTCACCGGCGGCGACCGCGGCCCGGCGCATCGCGCCGGTCAGCTGGTTGACCTCCGGGTAGCCCAGCGGCGCCACGGGATCGAAGCGGTCGGTGAAGTCGTTGGCCAGGCCCCGCGCAAAGCGTCCGGAAAACGCGCGGGTGACCACCGTGTGGGTGAACTGCGGATCGGAGAGTGCTTGGCGGTGAACGGGATTGGTGCCGGCCTCGTCGGACAGCAGGAAGGCGGTGCCCGCCTGGGCGGCCATCGCACCGAAGCTGAGCACTCGGCGGACGTCACCGGCTGTGCTGAGTCCTCCGGCCGCGATCAGCGGTAGGTCGTGCGCGGCTCGGATGGCAGCCAGCAGCTCCTCCAGCGGCTCGTCTCCCGGCTTGCGGCCGGGATCGAACGTGCCGCGGTGCCCACCGGCGGCAGGCCCCTGCACCACCAGAGCGTCCGCTCCGGCACCCACCGCCACACCGGCCTCGTCCACCGAGGTCACGGTCACCGCGGTCAGCACGCCTCGATCCCGCAGCCGGGCAAGGGCGTCCGATGACGGGCAGCCGAACGTGAACGAGGCCACCTCCGGTGCGGTGTCGGCGACCACGTCGAGTTTGGCATCCCATGCGTCGTCGTCGGGGTGTGTACGGCCCGGCTCGGCACCGTAGCGCTCGGCCAGCGGCGCGAGCAGCTCGCGGTAGCGCGCGAGGGCGGCTGCATCGGCCAGCGACGGCTGGGGCACAAACAGATTCACCCCGAGCGGGCCGGTAGAGGCCGCGCGCACGGCAGCGATCGAGTCCGCGAACTTCTCCGCGCTGAGGTAGCCGGCAGCGAGAAAACCGAGCCCGCCCGCGTTGGACACCGCGGCGGCCAGCGCCGGTGTGCCCGGACCACCTGCCATCGGCGCTCCGACGATGGGAACGGCCAGATCATGCAGGCTGAAGGTCAAGCGCTAACTCGCAATCCTTCGAAGGGGTTGTGGGAGCGATCTTTTGGAGCGTACCGGGCCGAGTACCGCGGCACCGAACGGCCCGGAAAGCACCTGGCGCGCCACGGCGTTGACCTCCTCGAGGCTCACCGCGTCGATCTGGTCCAACGTGCTGGCGACACTGCGGTACTCGCCGTAGTTCAGCTCACTGCGGCCCAGCCGGTTCATCCGCGACGCCGAATCCTCCAGGCCGAGAACCAGTCCGCCGCGCATCGAGCCCTTGGCGATGCGGACCTCGGCCTCGGTGAGGCCGTCACGGGCCACCGCGTCGAGTACCTCGGTAGTCAGCTGCACCACCTCGTCGAAGCGCTCCGGCAGGCAGCCGGCGTACACCGAGAGCGCCCCGCTGTCACAGAACGTGTCGATGGTCGAGTACACCGAGTAGGCCAGCCCACGGGTCTCCCGGATCTCTTGGAACAGCCGTGAACTCAGCCCGCCGCCCAGTGCGGTGTTGAGCACCGACAGCGCCCGGCGGTGCTCCCAGTGCCTGCCGGGGACCCGCACACCGAGCGACATGTGGGTCTGCTCCGCATCCCGGTGGATCAGCGCCAGCCCGGGCCGGCCCGTCATCCGGCCGGTCCCCTTGCGGGGCGGCTGCGGCTTGCGGCCACGAACCAGGCGGGCACCGAAGTACTCCCGAACCAGGCCGACGACCTCGTCGTGGTCGACATTGCCGGCAACCGCGACGACCATCCGCTCCGGGATGTAGCGGCGCACGTGGAACGAATGCAGCTGCGAGCGGCTCATCGCCGACACCGACTCGACGCTGCCAATCACGGGCCGGCCGACTGGATGGTCGCCGAACATGGCGGACAGGAAGACATCTCCGAGGGCGTCCTCGGGATCGTCGTCGCGCATCGCGATCTCTTCGAGCACGACGTCGCGCTCGAGTTCGACGTCGCGGCCCGCGCAGCTGCCGTCGAGCACTACGTCGGCGACCAGGTCGACGGCCAGTTCGAGGTCCTCGTCGAGCACGTGCGCGTAGTAGCAGGTGTGCTCTTTGGCGGTGAACGCGTTGAGCTCACCACCGACGGCGTCGACCGACTGGGCGATGTCGACGGCGGTGCGCGTCGGGGTCGCCTTGAACAGCAGATGCTCCAGGAAGTGCGCGGCGCCGGCCACGGTCGGGCCTTCGTCGCGTGAACCCACGTTGACCCAGACCCCGACCGAAGCCGAACGCACCGACGGCACGTACTCGGTGACCACCCTCAGACCGCCCGGAAGGACGGTGCGGCGCACCGCAACCGGCGCATCATCGGAGCGCCGGCCGCGGCGAAGCGAGGGGCTAACTGCTGGCGGTTGCGGCATCGGCATCGGCATCGGCCGGAGCCGGTGCAGCGTCCTCGGAAGCATCTGCTGAATCTTCCGAGACCAGGACCAGCGAGATCTTGCCGCGGTTGTCGATGTCGGCGATCTCGACGCGCAGCTTGTCGCCGACCTTGGCCACGTCCTCGACTTTGTTGATCCGCTTGCCGCGGCCCAGCTTCGAGATGTGGACCAGGCCGTCACGGCCGGGCAGCAGGGAGACGAACGCGCCGAAGTCGGTGGTCTTGACCACGGTGCCGAGGAACCGCTCGCCGACCTTGGGCAGCTGCGGGTTGGCGATCGCATTGATCATGTCGATGGCCGCCTGCGCCGACGGGCCGTCGGTCGCACCGACGAACACCGTCCCGTCGTCCTCGATCGAGATCGAAGCGCCGGTCTGCTCGGTGATCGCGTTGATCATCTTGCCCTTGGGTCCGATGACCTCACCGATCTTGTCGATCGGAATCTTGATCGCGGTCACGCGAGGCGCGTACGGGCTCATCTCGTCGGGACGGTCGATCGCCTCGGCCATGACCTCCAGGATCGTCAGCCGGGCATCCTTGGCCTGCGACAGCGCACCGGCCAGCACCTGCGACGGGATACCGTCGAGCTTGGTATCCAGCTGCAGGGCGGTGACGAACTCCTTGGTGCCGGCAACCTTGAAGTCCATGTCGCCGAAGGCATCCTCGGCACCGAGGATGTCGGTCAGCGCGACGAAGCGACGCTCCGTCGCGCCGTCCACCTCGACCTCGTCGGACACCAGACCCATCGCGATACCGGCGACCGGGGCCTTCAGCGGCACACCGGCATTCAGCAGCGCCAGAGTCGAGGCACACACCGAGCCCATCGATGTCGAACCGTTGGAGCCCAACGCCTCCGACACCTGACGGATCGCGTACGGAAACTCCTCGACACTCGGCAGAACCGGCACCAGGGCCCGCTCGGCCAGGGCGCCGTGGCCGATCTCGCGGCGCTTCGGCGAGCCGACGCGACCGGTCTCACCGGTCGAATACGGCGGGAAATTGTAGTGGTGCATGTAGCGCTTGGAGGTTTCCCGTCCCAGCGAGTCGATCTGCTGGGCCATCTTGACCATGTCGAGGGTGGTGATGCCCATGATCTGGGTTTCGCCACGCTCGAACAGCGCGCTGCCGTGTGCCCGCGGCACGACGGCCACCTCGGCGCTCAGCGCCCGGATGTCGGTGATGCCGCGGCCGTCGATCCGGAACTGGTCGGTCAGGATGCGCTGGCGCACAAGCTTTTTGGTCAGCGAGCGGAACGCCGCGCCGATCTCCTTCTCGCGCCCGGCGAAGGTCTCGCCGAGCTGGCCGAGCACCTCGTTCTTGATCTCGTCGGTGCGGTCGCTGCGCTCCTGCTTGCCGGCGATGGTGAGCGCCTGGGCCAGCGAGTCGCCGGCCGCGTGGGCGACGGCCGCGTAGACGTCGTCGGAGTAGTCCGGGAACAGCGGGTAGTCCGCGGTCTCCTTGGCGGCGCGGCTGGCCAGCTCGCTCTGCGCGGCACACAGCGTCGCGATGAACGGCTTGGCGGCCTCGAGGCCCTCGGCCACGACGGCCTCGGTGGGAGCTTGGGCGCCACCGGCGATCAGGTCGATGACGTTCTCGGTGGCCTCGGCCTCGACCATCATGATGGCGACGTCACCGTCGTCGAGAGCACGGCCGGCGACGACCATGTCGAACACCGCGCCTTCGAGCTGCTCGACGGTCGGGAAGGCGACCCACTGCCCGTCGATCAGGGCGACGCGCACGCCGCCGACCGGGCCGGAGAACGGCAGGCCGGAGATCTGGGTGGAGGCCGACGCGGCGTTGATCGCCAGCACGTCGTAGAGGTCCTTCGGGTCCAGGCTCAGGATGGTCACCACGACCTGGATCTCGTTGCGCAGACCCGAGACGAACGACGGGCGCAGCGGGCGGTCGATGAGCCGGCAGGTCAGGATCGCATCGGTGGACGGGCGGCCCTCGCGGCGGAAGAACGAGCCGGGGATGCGCCCGGCGGCGTACATGCGCTCCTCGACGTCGATGGTCAAGGGGAAGAAGTCGAAATGCTCCTTGGGGCTCTTGCTGGCGGTGGTCGCCGACAACAGCATGGTCTCGTCGTCGAGGTAGGCGACCACGGCGCCCGCGGCCTGCTGGGCCAGCCGGCCCGTCTCGAAGCGGACGGTGCGGGTGCCGAAGCTCCCGTTGTCAATGACGGCGGTCGATTCGAACACGCCTTCGTCGATTTCAGCTACAGACATGGACGTCCGTACAGCCTTTCTGAGTTCACTGTTCAGCTGTTTTGCGATATCACAAGTGAACCCAGGAAGACCTGAGCACTGCGACGCTCGGACCTCGATGCGGCTACGGCCATCGATCGAAGCGGCCGGGCTGTCCCCGGTTGAGTGGGGCCCGGCAGCCACTACCGAAGACCGCCCGATCAGGCAAGCTTCGCTGTGACGCGCGGGAACGGGTCACGCGGATGTGCGTGACCCGCACCCGATTGTCCGCGCCGATGAACGGCGCGCAACGACCCCATGTTACACGGCGGGTGTGGCGCTCAGCGGCGCAGACCCAGCCGCTCGATCAGCGTGCGGTAGCACGCGACGTCGAGATCGGCGACGTACTTCAGCAACCGGCGACGACGCCCGACCAGCAGCAGCAGGCCGCGGCGCGAGTGGTGGTCGTGCTTGTGCTGCTTGAGGTGCTCGGTAAGGTCGGAAATTCGCTTGGTCAGCAGCGCGACCTGGGCCTCCGGCGAACCGGTGTCGGTCTCGTGCAGGCCGTACTGGCCGAGGATTTCCTTCTTCTGTTCGGCGGTCAGCGCCACGACAGCATCTCCATTAATCGGTACCGCGAGAAAAAATCCAACGTGGCCGCCGCGGACTGCAGCACACGCCGTGTCGGTGGCCGAGTCTAACAGCGGGACCCTTCCGAACCGAAATCGCGGCAGGTCAGCGCCGCGGTCACCTTCGCCGACGAGCCGACGAGCCGACGAGCTGCACCTTCCGCGACGGCTTCGACGACCTGGTTGCTTCCAACCCCGGTCAGGACGACGCGAGAATCTGGCGGGCCTTGTCGGTGTCCCTGCCCATGGCCACCACGAGGTCGCTGACGGAGTCGAACTTCAGCTGGCCGCGCAGCCGGGCGACGAAGTCCACCGCCACGTGCTGGCCGTAGAGGTCGGCCTCGGAGTCCAGGACGAACGCCTCCACGGTGCGGGTGCGGCCGGAGAACGTCGGGTTGGTGCCCACCGACACCGCGGCCTGGTAGCGCTCCCCCGGGATCACCGAGCCGGTGATGGGCCCGTGGCCCAGCACCGTGAACCAGGCCGCGTAGACGCCGTCGGCCGGGATCGCGGAGTGCATCGGCGGGGCGACGTTGGCGGTCGGGAATCCCAGCACCCGGCCGCGCCCGTCGCCGCGCACCACCACTCCTTCGACGCGGTGCGGGCGGCCCAGCGCCTCGGCAGCGGCCGCCACGTCGCCGGCGTCGACGCAGGAGCGGATGTAGGTCGAGGAGAAGGTGACGGTCTCGCTGCGGTGGTGCTCGGCGACCAGCGACATGCCCTCGACCGCGAAGCCCAGGCGCTCACCGGCTTTGCGCAGGGTCTCGACGTTGCCGGCGGCCTTCTTGCCGAAGGTGAAGTTCTCGCCGACCAACACCTCGACGACGTGAAGACGCTCGACGAGCAGCTCATGGACGTAGCGATCCGGGGTCAGCTTCATGAAGTCGGCGGTGAACGGCATGACGAGGAACACGTCGACGCCCAGTTCCTCCACCAGCTCGGCACGACGCTGGAGTGTGGTCAGCTGGGCGGGGTGACTGCCCGGGAACACCACCTCCATCGGGTGGGGATCGAACGTCATCAGCACCGTCGGGACCTCGCGTTCACGGCCCGCCTTGACCGCGCGGGCGATCAGCTCCGCGTGCCCCCGATGGACGCCGTCGAACACGCCGATGGTCAGAACGCATCGGCCCCAGTCCGAGGGGATCTCTTCCTGTCCCCGCCACCGCTCCACGTGGCCAAGCCTACGGCGCGCCCTGGTGGACCGAAGCGCTAGATCCCCAGATCAAGTGATGAATACCTAAACTTTCGGTGGTGGGTCCTGACGAAACGCCCAACAGTGGGGTGCGCGACCTGACGATGGTCGCCGGCGTTCGCCTACGCTGGGGAACTCGCGTCTCAGACCTGATCGGCGTCGGTGGCGTACACCCCGAGCAGGTCGCGCGCGGACACGATGCCCGCCAACGCGCCGTCGCGCTCCACCAACAGGTGCCGGATCGAATGATCGGTCATCCGGATGGCGGCCTGGTCGACGGTCTCGTCGGCCTCGCACCACACCAGACGTGTACTGGCAACGTCGGCCGAGCGAACCGCGGCGGGATCCCGCCCCGAGGCCACCACCCGGACCACGTCACGCTCGGTCACCAAAGCGGTGGGCCGTGCGTCGTCCCCGACCACCACCGCGCCGACCTGGTGGTCGGCGATCGCCTTGGCGACGTCGGCGACGGTTGCGTCAGCCGGCACCCGAACCACCGCGTCACCGGTGAGGTCGGCGATCAGGATCGAGCCGGCCTTCGGAATGGAGTGCGTCTCAGTCATGCCCTCATGCTGACATCCGACACCTGACCAGCCCGAAGTCAGGCTGGCCTCACTACCGCCTGATGCGTACCGGCACTGACGCCGGACCCTGCAGCGACGGTGTGGTCCCCCACCGCACCGGTCCGGCCAGCTCCAGTCCGTCGACCTCGTCGAGCAGGTGCTTGATCGCGGTCACGGTTTCCAGCCGGGCCAGGTGCGCACCGAGGCGACGGTGGAGCCCGAGCCCGGCTCGGACATCGCGACGGCGGTCGGGGTCCCGGCGACGACGTCGCCGAGGATCTCTCCTTTGAGGTCTTCGGCGACGTCGTTGCAGATGTGCGCGACGATCACGCGTTCAGTCGGCCAAGGTCGCCGGGCGGATCACCACGACCGACGTGGTGCGGGGACCCTTGTCCTGCAGCAGCGCGAACACCCGCCCCCCGGAATCGGCTGCGGCGTAGACGCCGTCGATGCCCGCGGCGGGCAATGGCCGGCCGTGGCTGGTGTCCTCTGCCTGTTCTGCGGTGATGTCGCGCCGCGGGAACGCCAGCAGGCACGCCTGGTCCAGGGTGTAGCTCAGCTGCGGGTGATCGGCGAGTTCCTCCAACGTGCGGGCATGGTCAAGCCCGTAGCGGCCGACGCGGTTCCGCCGCAGCGCGGTCAGGTGCCCCCCGACGCCCAGTGCCGCACCGAGGTCACGCGCCAGCGCCCGGATGTAGGTGCCCGAGGAGCAGTCCACCGCGACGTCGACGTCGACGAACGGTCCATCGCGCCGGGTCGCTAGGACGTCGAAACGGTCGATGCGTACGCGACGTTCAGCCAGCCGAACCTCCTGGCCCTCGCGCGCGAGTTGGTAGGCGCGCTTGCCGTCGACCTTGACCGCGCTCACCGAGGAGGGCCGCTGTGAGATCTCGCCACGCAGGTTCGCGATCCCGGCCTCGATCTGATCGTCGGTCACCTGATCGGCCGGAACATCTTGCAGCACTTCACCTTCGGCGTCATCAGTGGTGGTGGAGCGGCCGAGCCGAATGGTCGCCGTGTACGACTTCGACGTGGCGGTGAGCAGTCCGAGAATCTTGGTGGCGCGCTCGATTCCGATCACTAGCACCCCGGTGGCCATCGGGTCCAGGGTGCCGGCGTGTCCGACCTTGCGGGTGCCGAAGATGCGCCGGCAGCGGCCCACCACGTCGTGACTCGACATACCGCCGGGTTTGTCGACCACGACGATGCCGGGCACGATCGCCGAGTCGCTACGCTCCTGCCCGCCGGGTTGGGATGTCACAGCACGATCGCGGTCAACGCCAGCCCGCCACCCACCGACCACCGGCCCTCCAACTGTGTCAGGGGCGGACCGGATCGGGCGGCCGGATCGATCAGGATCCGGGACACGAAGCTCCCGGACACACCGGTGGCGTCGACGTCGAAGGTGATGTGGGCATCTTCGAACCCGAGCCAGCGCTCGGTGAGCGGGAACCACGCCTTGTAGGTTGCTTCCTTGGCGCAGAACAGGATTCGGTCCCAGTGCAGTCCGCCGGGCAGGGCGCCGATCTGGTAGCGCTCAGCCGGAAGGCTGATGGCGTCGAGCACTCCGTCGGGCAGCACGCCGTGCGGCTCGGCGTCGATACCCACCGAGCGGACCGACGCGGTCAGCCCGACCACCGCGCCGCGGTACCCCTGGCAGTGGGTGAGGCTGCCGACCACGCCGTCGGGCCAGCAGGGTTCGCCCTTCTCCCCCTTGAGAATCGGGGCCGGCGGCACACCGAGCTGCTCGAGGGCGACGCGCGCGCAGTGCCGCACGGTGACGAACTCGTTGCGCCGCTTGGCCACCGACCGGGCGATCAACGGCTCCTCCTGCGGCAGCGGCGCGAGGTCCGGCGGGTCGTCGTACAGCTCGGCGTAGACCAGGTCGGTCACCTCCGGGAGCACCGCGGGCATGAGTTCGCTCATCCGCGTCGGCTGCGCAGCCGGTCGTGGAACTTCTCCGACTGCTCCCTCATCTCCTGGGTGATCACGAAGTGCCCACCGAACTCGTTGAGATAGCCCGGCGCATACTGCGGGTCGGGCAGGATCTGGCGCATCCAGCGATAGGGCTTGCGGCGCCGCCACTCTCGCGGATATCCGACCGAGACCTCCTCGAAGCGCACCCCGTCATACCACGTGGTCCGCGGGATGTGCAGGTGGCCGTAGACCGAGCACACCGCATTGTAGCGGGTGTGCCAGTCGGCGGTCGCGACCGTGCCGCACCACAGCGAGAACTCCGGGTAGAACAACACGTCACAGGGCTCGCGGCGCAGCGGGAAGTGGTTGACCAACACCGTCGGCGTCATCCAATCCAGGTCTTCCAGACGAGACTTGGTGTAGGACAGCCGATCCCGACACCACGCGTCACGGGTGGCATACGGTTCGCTGGACAACAAGAACTCGTCGGTGGCGACGACGTTGCGTTCCTTGGCGATCGCCAGCCCTTCGGCCTTGGTCGTCGCACCGGGCGGCAGGAACGTGTAGTCGTAGAGCAGGAACATCGGCACGATGGTCGCCGGGCCGCCCTGCTCAGTCCACACCGGGAACGGGTGCTCCGGGGTGATCACACCCATCTCGTCGCACATGTTGACCAGATAGTCGTATCGGGCCCGGCCGAACACCAGCATCGGGTCCTTGCCCGTGGTCCACAGTTCATGGTTGCCCGGCACCCAGATCACCTTGGCGAAGCGACGGCGCAGCAGATCCAGTGACCAACGGATGTCGTCGGTGCGCTCGGCGACGTCACCGGCGACGATCAGCCAGTCGTCCGGTGTCGACGGGTACAGCGATTCGGTGACCGGCTTGTTGCCGGTGTGACCCGTGTGCAGATCACTGATCGCCCAGAGCGTGGCAGCCACAACGAACCAGCCTACTGGTGCGCGGTCCGCGGTTAGATTTTCAACCGGTCGGGGCCACGACACCCAGGAAGACATGGCCGCCGGTGACCGCCCCCAGGGTGGACCTGCGCCCGATGTGGACTGCATGCAGGAGAGGCTCCCTCACCCGACCGCTGCGCGGACCCGACCGGCGATCGCGGCTAGCGCGTCGGTGTCACAGACCGGCTCGCCGAGTTCGACACGCACCGGCAGCTGCACCCAGCTGGTGCACCCGCCGTACTGCGGTGCGCGGGGCAGCGGGATCGGCTCGACCAGCGGGACGGCCTGAACCACCAGCACCGTCAGCCGGTGGCGCGGGCGGAAGTCGAGCCGGTCGGCACGTACCGAATCGCCGGTCCAGATGTGCAGGTCTTCGATGTCGGCGAGGCCCTCGTCACGCTCGACGCCCACTGCGGCAACCACTTTCGCGGCCACCCGAATGACCACCTGGTCGTCGGTGCTGTCAGGCGCGGCCGGGGCCAGCAGGTCGCGGTGCTCGGGGCGCACCCGCTCGGCATGGCTGTGGGCGACGGTCGGGAACAGCAGGAATTCCTCGGCCTCGACGGCGAATCGCTTCTCCGCAATGCCGCCCTTACGCAGCAGCACCCTCTGCCGGCCGTCGAGCAGCGCGTGTACCGCCGCGCTCCACTCCTTGAGCGCAGCGGTCACGGTGCCCGCCCCGCCGAACCGGCGATTCGCGCCCGGACCTCCGGACGACGCAGCGGCGGAACGGTTTTCGGCGGCTGACGGCGCGGCGGCAATTCGGCCAAAAGACGCGCGGTGGTGGCGGCCACCTCGGCGACGGCGGTCTCGAACGCGTCGGCGACGGCGTCGGTCGGCCGGGTGATGCCGCTGACCTTGCGCATGTACTGGCGTGCCGCGGCGGTGATCTCCTCGGGGGTGGCCGCCGGCTCGAGGCCGCGCAGCTCGGTGATGTTCCGACACATGAGATCCAGCATGCCCGCATTGGGCCCGAAAAGGGCCTCTGATCGGATTGCTATGCCGCGCACATCTGACTCACAACTTCGGCTCCTAGCTTCACCGTTATGGCTACCCGTGTCGCATTGGCCGACGCACCGGACACCCAGCTCCAGCGACGGGCGAGGCTCAATCTGCGAGCGGTTCCCTCCACCGAGGCCCGACGTGTCGGACGGCCGCCCGGCTCCGACAGCGAAGCCCGCCGCCGCACTCTGATCTCAGCGGCCATCCGGGTGTTCGCCTGCCGCGGCTTCGACGCCGCCACCCTGAAGGACGTCGCCGATCTCGCCGACATCACCCGCCCCGCCGTCCACCACTACTTCGCGGGCAAGACGCCGCTCTACCAGGCCGCCCTGGAGCGGGCGCACGAGATCGTCATGGCTCCGTGGGCGTGCTCACCGCTGACGCCGGAAAACCTGGACACCCTGCTCGACGAGCTGGAATCCGACGCCGCGGCCCGGTGGGCCAGCGCGTTGCTGGGCACCTCCCTGGCCCAGGCCGGCCGGCTCGCCGAGGTCGCGCCCCAGATCACCGACATCGCCGAGGAGGTCAAGAGGTTCTGCCGCAACGGGGCCGCGACCTCGGCTTCTCCGGACCACAGCGCCGATGCGCTGGCCGCGAGGATCGTCGGGCGCTGGGTCCTGACAGCTGCCGCGTTGCCCGCGACGGCGGACGCCGTCGGCCTCTCGTAGCCGCTGCTGTTCACTCCCGGCGGAATCTTTATCCGATCGGGTCGGCCAAGCTGCCTGCTATTTATCTGTCGCACGTGTAGATTTACCCCAACTCTCTGATCAGCGGGTCGAGCGTGCGTTCACGCAGTCCGCGAGCATGCAACGGGAGGGCTGGAGGCCAGTTCTGTGGGTGCGGCAGTGGGTCCGTCTTTCGACGCGCCAGCTTGTTCAACCCGTCGGCGTCCGATGCGAATCCTCTCCGCGGTCGCCCTTCTGGCCGGTATCACCGCCGCCGCACCCGGCTGCGGCGCACCGGAGAACCTGGCCCAGGCGGCCGACGCCGCGCAGAGCGCGCTGGCGTCGATGCCCGGGGTGAGCGACGCGTGGGTCTACCACGAAAACACCTACGCCCAGGGAGTTGCCGTCAACATCGCGGTCGACGTCTCGACCGCGACCCGTGAACAGATCGCCGACGTCGCCGACCACGTCGACGCCAACCGGTTCGGCCTGATCGCGAACTACGCCCAGAACGTCGAGTTCTGGGTCACCCCGAACCGCGCCGTCACACTGCAGCGGCACAACCAACTCGACCCGGCGCAGGTCGCCGACGACACCGTTCGGCTTCGCCAGATCGCCGCCGGCACCGACGGCCGGATCGACTGGTTCCGCAGCGACGACGGCACCGTCAACCAGCTGTCGTTCGACCAGACGCACAGCGCCGGGTCCACCATCCTCGACGCGGTGCGCAGCGCCGCCGGCGGCAGTGGACCGAGCGTGTCGGTGTCGCCGGTGAGCCCCTCGCGGCAGACCCCACGGTTGGTGGTGCACTTCCCGATCGACCCCACCGAGCAGACCGCGGTGTTCAATGTCGTCAACTCCGTACCGGCCGAGGTCCGGGGGCTTCGACTCGACGCCGCCGGCCTGCAGGCTCTCGAAGTCGTGGCGGCCAATCCCGCCACCGCCGAGCAGGACCTCGCCAAGGTGATCACCGCCAGCGGCGCGGTGTCCGCCCGCCCGATGTGGCTGGCCTGGTACTATCCCACATTCGCCGGCGGGGCTCCGGCCTACGGCGGCGTGGTGCAGACCGGCGGCTGCGCGCAAGGACCCGCGGCGGCGGTCACAACGGTCACGCAGCGCACCGGCGACCAGGTCTCGTCACTGCAATCGCGGCTGCAAACCGCGATCGACAACTGCGGTGCGTCCGCACCGCGACCCGCTCAGTCGCAGCGGACCCCACCGCCGGCGCCCGCGCAGTCGTCGCCGGTGATCGACGTCGTTGCGCCGGACCGCAAGCAGTCCTCCTCCGACGCCACCACAACCCCACGGCCCACGCGGACGCCATGCAGCCTGGGAACGGGTTGCGCCCCGACCACGACGACCATCTCCGCCTCCGGCGGAGATCGGCCCGGCTCGTCGCGCTCCGGCGCCACCACTCCGGCGCCGCGCCCCATGGTTCCGCCGCCGTCGGACCTCCCGCTTCCGCTGCCGGTCGGCGCGGCCGACCCGGGCGCCGACTCGGATTCAGGTTCAGGTTCAGGTTCAGGCTCCGGTACCTCTGTGGGTTCCGGCGCAAGCAGCCAGAGGACGCCGTCGCCGTCGGGCACCGGCCACCTCGCCGGCCGCTGAGCCGACCCACCGCTCAAAGCTGACGCACAGCGTCCGGCGCTACCGTCGTGATGTCCCCATGGTCGCCTCCCACCGGACCGGAGACAAAGGGCCTGGCTGTCCCCCGCGCCCGGCCCTTTTCCGCGGGTGGCTCTACCTGCCGGTTTCCCCCCGCCCGAAACGCTTACGGACCGGCAAAAGTCGCACTGCCGCCGAAATCGCGCGTCAACTCTTACGAAGCGCTGACGAGCCCGCCGAATCAGAGTGGATTGCGGCCGGCGAAAGCCACGACGCGCTGCGTGGGGCTGGCATCGGCCCCCAACGCGACCTCCGGACCGAATAGACCTCCAGGGCGCCCCCCTGGAACCAGCTGCGATCCGACGGCCTCGGCCAAGGCCACCTCGGAGGCATCGAATTCGACCGGTTGGTCGATGGCCGCCGCGAGATCCCAGCTGTGGATCAGCGTCGAATACGTGACGATGCCGATGGCCTGACCGGCCGGCATCGACCCCAGCAGCGTCGTGACGGGCTTGTCCCAATCGGTCACCGTCGCCCACGCGCGCTGCGAGCGATTGATCGACTGCTCGGCAACCCCCTGCCAGTTCGAACCGAGAATGTCCGAGCCACTAAAGAGCTCCGCCTCGGTCGGGCCACCCAACCCGTCCACTGCCGTGGCGAATGCATCGATCGTGGCGACGGTATGGCTGAGCATCGACCGCACCGACCATCCGCTGCATGGGCTGGGGCGCTCCAGATCCGAAGCCGCCAAAGTCGACACCAGGCCCATCAGGCGGCTGTCGGCCCCGCGCAGCAGTTCTAACGATCCCATCGGACATCCTCTCTCGATGACTAACGTTTACGGAACTATAATACCGTTAGGTATATATCACAACCGATATAACGGTGTCAACCCCATGATACCGTTATGTCGATGGTTGCCTCGTCGAGACTCGACAGAGCTCAAGCTCTCGGATTTCCACTGGCGGACGAGCCGCTGGCCGTGGACTTGGCCGACACGATCATTACCACGACGAGCCCGCACACCGACTTGCTTTCCGACGAAACTAGATGCCGGCTCTGGTGGGACCTTCAGCGCGATCGCGTGCCGGACGGCGCACCAGCGCCCCCGCTCGCACCCACGGTCCAACTTCGCCGCGCTGTCCGCGAGATACTCGATGGACACGTAGCCGGGATTTCACCCAATAGGGCCGCCGTGAACCGAGTGAACGAGATCGCTGCCAGCGTGACCACTACCCGCCAACTCGTGCACATTGAGACCGGATGGGCTACGACAATGACTTATCACCCGGTCAGTGACCAGCAGCACCAACTCGCGCTCGCCGCCGTTGCGGACAGCCTGATCGACCTCCTCGTCAGTCCGTCACAGACGCGCTTGCGCCGTTGCCAAAACCCTACCTGCAGCATGCTTTTCGTCGCCACCGACGCGCGACGGAAGTTTTGCACGCAGAACATCTGCGCCAACCGCACACGAGCGGCGCGCCACTACCGACGTCACCACCACAGCTAGCCCATCCATCCCGAAGACCCAACCACCGGGAATCTCGGTGCGTCGGCCCCGCGCGTGCGCTGGTCGCATGCGCTGCTCTCTGCGCGGGCGCGCCTGGCTTTTCACGCCGCCTTCGTGATCTCCACCGACAACAAATCGGCGATGTGGTGAGCAAGCGGCCAGTCGCCGCGGTTCACAGCTTGGGCGAATTCCTCGACCAACGGGCTATCGACCCCCAGCTCGGCCAACCACGCCGATACCGTCGCGACAATCCGATCGGCAGGGACCTGGACGGCGCGTCCTTGATGGAGGCGGTCGGTCACCCGGTAGACCGCCCTTTCGCTATTCCTCCTGTGGAACGCACTTCGCCAAGTCATCGCGACATTCCCGCCTACTTACTCTCCCGGATCGCCTCGAACACGCTGGGGTCGAGCAGGGTTGATGTGTCGCCGAGTTCGCGGCCTTCGGCGACGTCGCGCAGCAGCCGACGCATGATCTTGCCGCTGCGGGTCTTCGGTAGCTCAGGCACGACGTGAATCTCGCGTGGCTTGGCGATCGGCGAAATTTCTCTGGCCACCTCCGCGCGCAGCTCCTCGACCATCTCCGAGCCGGTGTCCTTAGCGTGAGCCTCCAGGATCACGAAGGCGATGATGGCCTGGCCGGTGGTGTCGTCGTTAGCGCCGACGACGGCAGCCTCGGCCACGTGCGCATGGCCGACAAGTGCAGACTCCACCTCCGCGGTCGAAATCCGGTGTCCTGACACGTTCATCACGTCGTCGATGCGTCCAAGCACCCAGATGTTGCCGTCGTCGTCGTAGCGTGCGCCATCGCCGGCGAAGTACCAGCCCTGCTCAGCGAACCGCGACCAGTAGGTTTCCTTGTATCGCTCGGGGTCGCCCCAGATGCCCCGTAGCATCGACGGCCACGGCTGGTCCAGAACGAGATACCCTTGTGCGTGCTCGCCGAACTCGTGGCTTCGTCCAATCGTGTTGCCGTGGTCGTCGACGACACGCGCGGAGATACCGGGCAACGGCTGGGTGGCCGAACCGGGGACAGCAGCGGTGACGCCCGGCAGTGGAGAAATCATGGCCGCGCCGGTTTCGGTCTGCCACCAGGTGTCGACGATCGGGGTCCTGTTGCCGCCGAATGCGTCGCGGTACCAGCGCCATGCCTCAGGGTTGATCGGCTCGCCGACTGTGCCCAGCAGTCGCAAGCTCGTAAGGTCGTGGGCGTCGGGGAGCTCGCGACCCCACTTCATAAAGGTCCGGATCAACGTCGGCGCGGTGTAATAGATTGTCACGCCGTACTTTTCGATCACTTGGAAATGTCGGTGCTCATCTGGTGACGCCGGGGTGCCCTCGTATACCACCTGTGTGGCGCCGTTGGACAGCGGGCCGTAGGCGATGTAGGTGTGCCCGGTGACCCAGCCGATATCGGCTGTGCACCAAAACACATCAGTGTCGACCTTGATGTCGAACACGTTGTAGTGGGTGTAGGACGCCTGAGTCAGGTACCCGCCGGAGGTGTGAACAATGCCCTTCGGCGAGCCCGTGGTTCCAGACGTGTAAAGCAGGAACAGCGGATGCTCAGAGTCGAACGCCTCCGGCGTGTGCTCTGGCGACGCCTTATCGACGGTCTGATGCCACCACAGGTCGCGGCCCTCCGTCCAAGGCATGTCCATTCCAGTGCGCCGCACCACGAGTACATGCTCGACGTGAGACTGGCCTGAAACGGCCTCATCCACAGCGTCTTTCAGAGACACCGCCTTGCCCCGGCGATACTGCCCGTCGGTGGTGATGACCAGCTTGGCTTCAGCGTCTTCGATGCGAGCCTTCAGTGCCGACGCTGAAAACCCGGCGAACACGACGCTGTGCAAGAGTCCCAGCCGGGCGCAGGCCAGCATCGCCACGATCGCCTCGGGCACCATAGGCATGTAGATCGCAACGCGGTCACCCGCGACAAGGCCCAACTCGGTCAGCGTGTTGGCCGCTTTGCAGACCTCGGCCAGCAAATCGGAGTACGTCAGGGTGCGGCTGTCGCCGACGGGCTCGCCCTCCCAGTGGATCGCCACCCGGCTGCCATGACCGGCCTCGACGTGCCGATCGACACAGTTGTAGGCCACGTTGAGTTTGCCGCCGACGAACCACTTCGCGAACGGCGCCTGCGACCAATCCAGCACTTCGGTGAACGGGCTGTCCCAGGACAGCCGCTTGGCTTGCTTGCCCCAAAACGCTAGCCGGTCGCGCTCGGCCTCGCGGTAGAGCTCCGCCGAAGCGTTGGCGTTCAAGGCGAACTCACCCGGCGGCGGAAACGACGAGGCGTCGACGTAAGTATCGGTCACGTCGCGAGCGTATTCACCAAAGGTTGTCAGATCGTTGGTTGGCGAACGACTTCGGGCACTGTGGGTGATCGGCGGACAAATGCGGGGCGCAAACTGTTACTTCGCCGGCAACCGTTTCAAACCAACCCTCATTCATGATCGTTGTTGCCTTTTGTTGAACCGTCTGGGTATCCCGACCGCAGGCAAGCGACGCGGCCCGACAACCTTTGGGCGGACGGGGATCAAGGTCCGGTGCCGCAGGCAACCGAACCAAACCCCTGCGCCGTACATCATGTTGTCGGCCAGGTGCCCAACCAGGAATCGGAACGGATCCGGCTGCATCTCGCCGGAGAACGCCGCCCTGAGGGGGGCTGCGAACAACAGCGCAGCAGCTGCAGTTCTGCGCCGCCGCTGGAAAGTCTTTGTCCCGCCGCGCCACGCGAGCGCGAGCAGGAGCAGCGGACCGCCGAACTGCGTGCAGTAACGCCCCACGGCGCAATAGGTTTGGAAAACTCCTTGGAGGGCGATTTTCGCCGCCACCCGAGTTGGCACTCCTGAGCGTCGCCAACCCCTAGTAGCAGGCACCGCGGTCACCGCGACGATGAGCGCCGCGATCAGCGGTCGGCGCGCCAGAAGACACACCAGAACCGCCGAGGGCCAGGGGTGTAAGACCAGCGGGGCGATCGCCTCAGGATGCCGACACGCCAATGGTGCCGCAGAGGTGCCGTATTGGAATCGCCGCGTCCACAGGCTTGCCCAGTCAGCGGGTTCGGCGTGCAGCACCCGAACGTCGGGTTGGTAACGGATCAGCTTGCCCGCGCGGTGCAGCCTCCAGACTAGGTCCACGTCCTCACCGAAGCGCAGACGTTCGTCGAACGCGCCGATGTCGTCGATCGCCTCCCGGCGCACGAGCAGCGCGGCCGTGGGAACGTAAGGCACCGCGGCCCCCGGCATCACGCGGCACTCGCGGGCGCCCAGATCAAGTGCCCCGGAGCTCGTTGCGAATCGACCGGCCGCCGTCGATGATGGCAACGCGGCTATCCGGGGTGCCACGGCGGCGACCAGCGGGTCGGCAAAATGTTCGATCAGACGGCCGATCCAGTCATCGACACAGACGCAGTCGCTATCCAAGAAGGCAACCACTGCGGTCTCAACCGCCTTCAGACCCGTGTTGCGGGCAGCGGCCGGGCCGCCACAGGTTGACCGTCGGATCAATCGCGCGCCGAAACTTTCGGCCAATTCGGCGACGGCCGTTGGGTCAACGGAGGCGTCGTCGACGATCACTATCGGATGGCCATACCTCAACGAAGCCAGGCAGCGTTTCAAGCTCTGCGGGCGGTCGCGCACGGGGATGACCACCGTCACCTTTGGCGGCTCGCACGTTGCGTTCGGCCGCGGGTGAGCCGCGCTGACGTCGGTGAGCAGCCGACCCAGGACACGAGCGTTATGGGAGTGAGCGGGGCCGCGGGCCAACTCGGACCAGGCCTGTTGTCCGACGTCGGTGAGCCGCAAAATGCGTGGCGGCGATCCGCCAACGAGCGTTCTGGCGTTCACGCGTCGGGTACTCGGGTCGATCGCGACCGAAAAGCCCTCGGGCAGAGGATAGTTCACAGCGACACCCCCCCGTCCACGGGGACGACGGCGCCGGTGATTACTTCGCCGAAACCGTTGGCGCGGAAAGGAATTGATTGCATCTGTCGGCGTTCTCGTCCATAAGTCACAGTCCGGGCTGACGACCCAAAGGCATTTCAGATGGATTGATCTGCGACTTCTCGACGGTCAGTAGACGCCGCACATACCGTCGATGGAAACCTCTTCCACCAGACTGGCACTGGAAACCAGCTGTTCCTCGCCGTCCGGCGGGTCTTGTCGCGTCTGCGGTGCACTGGTGTCTTCGGGCACATCGACTCCTTTCCGAGGGCAACGGCCGATCGCTGCCACCTTGTTACGAGCGAGAACATTACGCGCGGTAAGCGGGCGCAACTGCCATGCGAAAGGATCGAAACGCACCTAGTCAGATGGGTAGGTCAGGATCCTGTCCGACAAGCTTCAACCGATGGAGCACCGAGACGACGCACGCCTTTCGGCGCGCACCGGTGCGGCCACGAGGTCCGGTTCAACAGGTGCGATCAGATGCAGCGTTATCCCCTGACGCCGACCGTGTATCGGACGGTTTGAGTACGGATCAATCCGTCGCTGAAGACGAAGGTATCGATGCCGTCCTCTACGCGCGTCGACTCCGATTCGGCGGACCACTCGAGGAAGAGCACGTCACCCTCGAAGATCTGCGTTTTCAACGTCCATTCCGCGTCCCCGACATCGCCGAGGAGTTTGGTGAACGCCGCACGCACACCCTCCTTCCCCCTGAGAACTCCGCTCGGTGTGATGAAAACCGCGTCCTGAGCGTAGTCGCTGACGATCTCATCGAGATCGCCCGCGCCGAGAGCTTGGGCATGGTGGACGAAATATGTTCGGGCACTGAACAAAACGGCGTCTGCCTCCAGGCAACCCCTCGGAAACCCGGCCCGACGACCTCCCCCCTCCCCGAGAAACTCCAGCGCCCGTCATCGGGGCGATCTGCACGCTCACGACATCGTCGGCCAACGAGCCGATCTTGTCGAGAATCCGCAACGGCCGATTCACCGTCGAGCTGCCCTATGACCCAGGCTCAACGCGGGCCCGAACCTGTGATCGCCATCCGAAGGACCGAAACCGACCTAGTCAGGTGGCCAGGTCGCGACCCGTCCGACGGGCTGCGTTCGCTGCTCGGGAGAAGGGGATTGACCGCGAGACCTTCCCCGGCGGCATCGGCCGCCTATAGGCTCAGAACCGCCAGGCGCAACGGTGTCGACCCGGTCGATTCGGGCTCGACGAGGTCGCGTCAGGTCAACGGCGGCGACTTCAACCGAAGGCGTCTCGTCGGCATTCGTGTCGCACAGAAAGGTCCATCAGACAATGCAAGTCGAGGAACTACTCAAACCATTCCCGATTAAAGAATTCCACCCGTTTCCTCGAGCCATGCTCGGGCCGGGAGCGCACGAGCTGATCGGACCCGAAGCCATTAAGCTCGGCTTTAAGAAGCCCCTCGTGATGACGACCGGCCTGCGCGGATCCGACACCGTCCACAAGATTGTGGAGTCGCTGAAGTACCACGGGCTCGAAGTCGTCGTCTACGACCAGGTCGAGTCGAATCCCAAAGACTACAACGTGATGGATTCGGTCGCTCTGTACCAGAAACACAAGTGCGATAGCTTCATTTCGATCGGCGGCGGCTCGTCGCATGATGCTTGTAAGGGCGCTCGCATTTCGGTGGCGCATGACGGTCGCAATGTCAACGAGTTCGAAGGATTCAACCAGTCCGAGAACCCGAAAAATCCTCCCCACATCGCTGTGTCGACGACCGCCGGTACGGGTTCGGAGACGTCGTGGGCCTACGTCATCACCGACACCACGACCGACCCCGACAAACCGCACAAATACGTCGCATTCGATGACGCCGCTGTGGCCACGCTGGCGATCGACGACCCGGTCCTCTATTACGACTGCCCGGTCGCCTTCACCGCTCAGTGCGGCTTCGACGTCTTGGCACATGCGTCCGAGCCCTACGTCTCGCGGCTCAACTTCCCGCCGTCGCTGGGCAATGCCCTCTACGCGATCAAGCTCACCGCGGAAAACCTGCGTGAGGCGACCTGGAACGGTCAGGACCTCCCTGGGCGTCAGGGCATGATGTACGCGCAGTACATCGCAGCCCAGGCGTTCAACTCTGGCGGTCTGGGCATCATTCACTCGATCTCGCACGCGGTGAGCGCCTACTACGACACCCACCACGGGCTCAACAATGCGATCGCGCTGCCTCGGGTGTGGGCGTTCAACATGCCCGTGATGTACAAGCGGTTCGCCGAGATCGCCGTCGCGATGGGGGTCGACACGACCGGCTTGACAGACGTGCAGGCCGCTGACCAAGCGCTCGCCGCCGCCGTGCGGTTGCTGCGCGACGTCGGCATCCCGGAGAAGTTCACCGACGTCAAGCAGGACAGCTACATCAAGAACCGCCTGGGTATGGGACCGACGAAGTTCTACGAGAAGCACAAGGTCATCAAGGGCGACAAGGACGACATCGACAACCTCACCAACCACGTCCTCGGAGACGCGTGCACGCCCGGAAACCCGAAGGAGTGCACTTTCGAGACGGTCAGGCCGGTCGTCGAACACTGCCTCAACGGCGACCTGGACGATTTGCTCAGTTGACCGGCTGGCCGGGGTGCCAATCCACACGGGCGGCACCCCGGCCAACTGATCATCACTCAGAAAGGACCTAGGGTGAAAGCCGTGGGCGCAGACCCGTTTTGCTCTGTCGACGACGTCGTCGAAGCTCTGGCGGAATACGGATACATCGCCGATCGCACCCTAGCCACGACGGTCTTCCTCGTCACCCGTCTGGACAAGCCGGTGCTGCTCGAGGGTCCTGCGGGCGTCGGCAAGACCGAGTTGGCCAAGGCGCTTGCCCTGGCGACCGGACGACGCCTGCTTCGGCTGCAGTGCTACGAGGGCCAGGACGAAACGAAGGCGCTCTACGAGTGGGACTACGGCAAGCAGCTCCTCTACACCCAGATTTTGCGGGAGAAGATCGGTCAGGTCATCGCCGACGCTGACAATCTCGAAGAAGCGGTCGAGCGTATCGGAGCTCAAGAAAGCGTGTTCTTCTCCGAGCGGTTCTTGGCGCCGCGCCCGTTGTTGGAGGCAATCCGCTCAGAGCAACCGGTCGTTCTGCTGATCGACGAGGTGGACCGGGCCGACGAAGCCTTGGAGGCGGTGCTGCTCGAAATGCTCGGCGAGTATCAGGTCTCGGTACCCGAGATCGGCACCTTCGTCGCAGCCCAGCCGCCGTATGTTGTGTTGACGTCGAACAACACCCGTGACCTCGCGGCGGCGCTCAAACGGCGCTGCCTGCATCTGTTTCTCGACTACCCCTCGGCCGAGCGCGAACTGCAGATTGTCAAGAGTAAGAACACCGGTTTGCCTGACGCATTGTCGGCGCAGCTGGTCGACATCGTCCGCGGCCTTCGCGGTTTGGAGCTGCGGAAAGCGCCGTCCATCTCGGAGACGATCGACTGGGCCCGCACACTGGCGGTGCTCGGGGCCGAGGAACTGACAGCGCAGACATTGGCGGCGACGATCTCGGTGGTCGCCAAGTATGAAAAGGACGTCCATAGAGCGCTGCAGGTGCTGCCCCGCTTGGTCGATCCCAACGCTGCGGTTCCCGAAATGGCTGAGCCGCATAACCACGACCATCACGACCATCATGACCACAGCCACGATGACGACGTGGCGGGGGGTAAGCGGGTCCGGGCCGCCAAGGACCAACTCGGCCGGTTCGACGACGGGTACTACGGAACGCCGAGCACGCCGCCCGCCGGGCCGTCGGGTCGCGCATCGGGCGCCGAAGTCAGTGCCGCCCAAGCAAGCCGGTCCTTCGCCCGCCGCCGAAAGTTCTAGCCGCATGCTTACTCGCCCGCGGTCCAGGCCCGTCGAGGCAGGCCGCATCGCCTCCGACACCTCGGGCCCCCCGCAAGGTTGACCCGCCATGGAAGCCGCGATTCACCGCTTCGTTCGGTTACTTCGACTGTCCGGCCTGCGGATCTCTGTTTCAGAAGCCTTGGACGCGATGCGCTGCGCCACCCAGCCCGGCATGTTGGGCGATCGCGAAACGCTGCGCTGCGGGCTGCGGGTGGCACTGGTGAAGGATCGCCGCGACCTAGCCGCCTTCGAGGCGGTGTTCGACGCGTTCTTCTCGCTGATCCGGGTAGGTTCCGACGACGACCACGGCCACAGCCACAGCCATGACGACCTCGTCGACAGCGGCCAGCTGGAGTCGTTCACAATGTCGGATCGGCCCAGCGAAAACCCGCAGCAGACCCATGAGCACGGCCCGCCGGCCGACATTCGCGACTACTTCGACCCCGACGACCTTGCCCAGCAGTTCAACCTGCACCAGGAAGCCAACAAGATCGACTTGGCAGCCTTAACTGACGAACTCGTGTTCGCCAAGAACAACGACCCCTCGGCGAGCGGATTGCAGCAGGTCCAGTTGGAGACAGACCACTTGCATGGCGCGGGGGCACCAGGACGGCTCTCCCGCGCGCAGGGCACCAAGGTCGACGCCGACCTCACCGTCGCCCAGCAGGAAGTGCTGTTGGCCTGGCTCAACGCGATCGACGACGAAGCCGGCGACGACGAAACGACGACACAGCGTCGCCTCGCCGGTGCGCTGGTCAATCTGCCGGAGGCGATCAAGCGGCACCTGGAGGCCCTGATGGCCCTCGAGCAGCGCATCATCGAAGGCGCCCAGCAGCGTCATACGGCTGCCGAAACCCTCAGCGAAGCCGAGCGCGCGGAACTTGAGGAGTCGTTACGCCGCGTGACGCGCACCTTCCACGGAGCGCTGACGAGCCGACTGTCAATCGGCCGCGGGCGGATCGATCCGTGCCGCACCATGCGCCGCAACATGCGCTACGACGGCATCCCGTTCGCGCCGGTGATGGTACGTCGCACCGAAGACAGACCACGACTGGTCGTGTTGGCCGATGTCAGCCTGTCGGTGCGCGCAACGGCCCGATTCACTCTGCACCTCGTGCACGGCTTGCAGCATCTGTTCTCTCAGGTGAGGTCGTTTGCGTTCGTCGCCGATATGGTCGAGGTGACAGACTTGTTCACCGATTACACCGCCGATGACGCATTGAGTCGGCTCTTCGGCGGCGAAGTGCTCGATGTGGATGCCAACTCCGACTATGGATTGGCGTTCGGCGAGTTCGTGGCCGAGCATCTGGCGGCCGTAACGCGACGAACGACGGTTCTGGTGCTCGGCGACGGCCGGGGGAATGGCAACGATGCCAACCTGGGCGCCTTCGAGACCATCGCCCGCAGGGCCCGAGAAGTCGTCTGGCTCACCCCCGAACCGCGCTACTCCTGGAAGCTCGGTGGGTGCGATCTACCGGCCTATGCGCAGCTGTGCAGTCGAGTCGAGGTCGTGCGCGACTTGTCCGGGCTCGAACGAGCGGCATTCGCCATCGCGAACCGTGAAGGCGTGAGATGACCGATACCAGCGTCGTGGCGGGAGGCCTGCAGCCCACACCCGTCGATCCGTTCCGGACGTTTCCGCCGCGGTCCTACGAAGACGCGCACGTCCTCGTCACGCATCGGTCCGCCTGCCCGGCTCCCGAAGGCCCGCTCGTGGTGGCGACCGCACATTTCGCGTTGCACCGCAGCGCCGACCGGCTGCAGGTGATTCATGATCTGCAGCCGCACGAGTTGAACAACGACGTCACTTCGCTGTTGGTGGACGAGCTATTTACCCCCGGCTGGCTGCACGGGAACCAAGCGTTCGAGAGCGTCTTCACCGGACTGGTGCGCACTACCGTCGACGACCCGATCGAAGCATGGCTGGTGTTTTACCGAAATACCCTGCGGGCCCTGCAGGAGGCGCGGACCGCGCCCGCAGACACCGGCCTGCCGTGCACGACCACGGTCGGGATGGCGCCGGTGTATGACCGCGTGCTCGAGCTGGTGCCTTCGGGGCGTGTTCTGGATCTGGGGTCGTGCTTCGGGTTTTTGCCGCTACTGATGGCGCAGACCGGCCGCTATGCGGTGACAGCGACCGACATTTCGCCGCCCACCATGAGCCTGCTAGCGACGGTCGCGTCGGCCTGGCGTCAGCGCGTCGAGACCGTCGTCTGCGATGCTGCGCGCGTCCCATTGCCTGATGACGCCGCCGATTTCGTCTCCGTCGTGCACTTGATCGAGCACCTGGAGCCCGCTCACGGTTTGGCCGTCGTTCGCGAAGCGCTGCGCCTGGCGTCCCGACAGGTGATCGTCGCAGTCCCGCTGGAAACGGTGCCGACGATGGAATTCGGTCACGTCCGCACCTTCGACTTGTCCACGTTGGCCGAACTCGGGCGCGCTGCGGGCACCGGGTTCACCGTGGACGAACACCACGGTGGATGGCTCATCCTCGATCCGACGTAGCCGTGGCCGGATCGACCAACTGCGCCAAGGTCATTAGATCAGTCCCCGCTTACTCGCCAGATACGCCGCCTCCGCCCGGCTCGATGCATGGAGCTTGGTCAAGATATTGCGAACGTGAAACTTCACGGTCGCGACGGAGACGAACAACTGAGTTGCGATCTGCCCGTTCGTCAAACCTTGGGCCATCAGGTCGAGCACGCGCTGCTCCCGCTCGGTCAGCGCAGGCTCGGACACCTTCGAGCGCATTGAGCGCATGACTGCGCCCGCCGACCGTGGATCAAGCACACCATCACTGCGCGCCGCAGCGCGAACGGACTCGATCAGCGCAGTCGTGTCAACATCTTTGATGACGTAGCCGCGAGCGCCGCGGTGGATCGCCTCGACAACGACCGCGTCGTCGATGATCGAGGTCAACACCAGCACACCGACCTCGGGGTAGCGCGTCGTCAACTTCTCACACACCTCCAGGCCCTCCGTGTCGGAGCCGGTCGAGAGCTTCAGATCCAAGACGACGATGTCCGGCCTCGTTTCGTCGACGACTGCGAGCGCCTCACCGGCCGAGGCGGCCTCCCCGACCACGGACAAATCGGGCTCGCGCTCAAGAATCGAGCGCAAGCCCGCTCGCACGACCGCGTGATCATCGACGAGAACTATCCGTGTCGGAGCGCCGTCTTCGTACGAGGCGCTGATCACTGGGCCGGCACTGACGGATCGGTGCCACCCAGCGGGACGACGACCCGCAGCTTGATCCCGCCCATCGGCGAACTCCCGATCGAGAGCGACCCACCGAACTCTCGCGCCCGCGCGGCCATGTTGACCAGTCCGCGGTGCTGGCCCCCGAGATCGGCGGCCTGCGACAACCGCAGTAACTTTCTCAAGCAGGCGGGCTTTCCGTCGCCGTCGTCAGAAACTGTCAACGACACGGAGTCCGCGCCGTAGCGCAACCGGATGGCGGCTTGCGTGGCGTCGCTGTGGCGGGCCGTGTTGAACAGCGCCTCGCCGGCAATCCTCAGTAACGCGCGTTCCAACTCGCCGTCGAGCTGGCGGGGCTCGCCGCGCACCGACACCGAAATCCGAAGATCGGAGGGCAGGTGAACGGTCGACAAGCGGCCCAGCAGTGCCGGCAAGGACGCCGGTTCCTCGCCCGGGTCGGTATTGAGGGCATAGATGGCCACCCTCAAACGTTCAACCGCGTGCCGGGTGAGGTCTTTCGCCGCCGTGAGCCGCTCGATGAGCGGAGCGGGGACACCGTCGATTTCAGCGAGGTCGGTGCGACATAGTTCGATCGCCATGCCGGCACTCCAGACGTCCTGGGTGACGCTGTCGTGAAGTTCACGAGCGATGCGGTGACGCTCCTCATCGAGGGCTTGGTGATTGAGTAGCCCGACCAGATTGCGTTGCGCCTCCTGCAGTTCGGTGCTTCGGGTGCGAAGATTTGCCGCCTGCCGATCAGCTTCCACGGTGAGTTGCTGCGTGCGGCCCTTCAACAGGGTAGCGGTGTGAAACAGAGACGAGTTGTGCAGCGCGACCGCCGCCTGGTTGGCGAGCACATGCAAGATCGACACATCGGTGTCGGCAATGTCGACCTCGTCGGAGGGCAGCGCCGCCAAGCCCCCGATCGGTTCGCCTTCGAGCGTCATCGACACGCGGACCACGCGACCCGGGGCGCGGCAGCCGCCCGCGTCCCCGGGCCTGTTCTGCAGAAGCCTCAATTCGGCCCGAGCCTCGGGCGGCAGCTCTGCTTCGTGCTCAACCCATCCGGCGCCGCCGAGCATCAGGAAGCGGGGCCGCGCCGCGGGCATCGCCTCGTCGGCCAGCGCGAACATCACCCAGTCCGCCTGCAGATGATCAGCGGCGGCCTGCAGTACCGCTTCCACGAGCGTCCGCGGCCCTTCATGGGTGCGCACGACCGCGGCGGAGATCCGATCGAGCGCGCGCACGGTGTCGTGCAGCCGCTCGTTGCTGCGGACATACGCCGGATAGTACGAGCGCTTACCTGAGCGGATGCCCGTGAGCTCGTCCAGCGATGTCGCTTCCAATTCCGCGTGCGCCGCGGCCGCAATCGTCATGTTCGTCCCCCCACTACATCGCCTGCCGAAACAGTGACTCGATATCGACCTGGGTGATGGCGCGCGGGTTGGTACCTAGACACGCATCGTCGAGTGTGGTCTTGGCCAGCCGCGGAATCACCTCATCGCTGACACCAAGCGCCTTCAGACCGGCGGGCACGCCGACTGTGTCCGCGAGCTGGCGAACCCGCTCTGCTAACCCCTGTGCCCGCTCGATCGCCGGCTGGCCCTCTGCACCGACTCCCGTGGCCGAGGCCAGCGCGGCGTAGCGGTCGGGACAGGTTTCCGCGTTAAACCGAATGACATGAGGCAACAGCACCGCATTGACGACCCCGTGCGGCACGTCGAGCAGCCCACCGACTTGATGGCTCATTGCGTGCGTCGCGCCCAAAATTGCGTTCGAGAACGCCATCCCAGCTTCCAGCGCACCCTGCGCCATCCCAACCCGGGCGTCGAGATCGGTCGGATAAAAGGCGGCGGCGGGCAGGTGGGTACTCACCAGGTGAGCAGCGTGCAACGCGAGCTGATCGGTCAAGCGGTTGTGCGCACGCGAGACGAACGCCTCGATCGCATGCGTCAATGCGTCAAGACCAGTCGCCGCATTGAGCCACTCGGGCATTGTGGTCAGCAACTCAGGATCGATCACCGAGATCTCGGGAACGAGAGTACGGCTGATGATCGTCAGCTTGGTGCGGTGCCGCGTGTCGGTAACCACAGCAAACTGCGAAACGTCCGCGCCCGTCCCCGACGTGGACGGCACCATCACCAACGGCGGGATGGGCTGCATCACCCGGTCCACGCCGACGTAGTCCAGGATGGTTCCGCCGTTGCCCGACAAGATTGCGACGCCCTTCGCGGCGTCGATGCACGAACCGCCGCCAAGCGCGACGATGACATCGCCGCCCGCCGACGCGTAGTGTTCGAAAGCGGCTTCGATCTCGTGGTCTTTCGGATTGGGCGTCACACCCGTCCACTGCAGCGGCGATAACCCGTTGTCGCGCAGGACCTTTAACGCAGCCGCTGCCCAGCCAGCCTCCACCAGGCCGGGATCGGTGACAACGAACGGTCGGCGCCCGCCGAGTCGGTGGACGCAGCCCCCGAGTTCTGCTAGCGCGCCGACACCGAAGACGACATCAGGCACCTGAAATTTCGTCAGCGACACGCCAGATCCGCGACCGCGCCAACGGCGGTTCGTCCCCTCTTCGGCAAGCTCTCCGCTAACAGCAAGCGCCGCAGTCACAGACCCGACAGCCATCGCGCACCCTAGCCTTCACCGCGACGGCACGCCATCACGGCAGTACTACCGCTGGTCGCCAAACAACCGACCGGCACACTGCGCCCAGCCGACGACGGAGACTCGATCACGCAGCATTGCCTGCATGCAGCCACAACGCAGCCAGCATGATGATTGATTACGGCCTCCGAAAACCGATGCGGCGGCTGCGAAATCCGCAGCGCGCCATCACCGGTCATCGTCTCGCACTTTGGTCCGCCCGTCACTCTCCACACGCTATGCGGTCGATGATCCGACGCACCTCCGAATCGGGTACCCCCGGTCAGTTTCCTCAGGGTGCCGCGTGGACGACGACCCCCCTATCGGCGCGCAGTTCTTCCATCGACTTGCCATACCAGTCGAGCATCCGCGTTTTCATCAACTTCTCGCAGAGGTCGATTTCCGCCGGTACAAATAGGTTGGTCGCCATGATCGGCGGCTTGTAGCGTGACCGGAACTCGTCGTTGATCCGCTCGATTTCCTTGTAATCGTCACCTGCGGCGGTGGAGCGCTCGGCGACGCTCGCACAGATTTCCCGCGCGTCCTCCCCGGTCAGGGTCCGGTTGCGGAAATCTTCGTCGGACGCCGACTCCAGTCGCAGCACCGCCACTCGCTCTTCCAGCCGCGCCTCGATCCAGAGCGTGTTCTGGTCTTCGAGCCCCCAGTGGTCGGTCCGATATTTCATCAGCGCCGCCACCGCCTCGTCGAGAGTCGTCAGCGCATCGGCTCGCGCCGCCCACTCCGCCCGTAGAGCCGTATCGCCCCAGGGTGAGGGCTCCAACCGCCATTCGGCCCCGGCCGTGGTCGTTTCCCGTTCCCGGGAGCGCCGCCGCGCCGTGCGTTGTTCGTCAGCCATTGTCATTCTCCATTCTGCTCGGTACGAAATCTTCGTGGTGGCGCAAATCGCGAGCTACTCCCGCGGATTCGAGCATTTGGGTCGTTGCTTCGATCATTTTCGGCGGGCCGCAGTAGTAGTACTCGAACTGCGAGCTGTCGACTCCCGAAATATACTTTTGAGCGATCTCGGTCACCGTGCCGACTTCGCCGGTCCACGAATCGTCCGGGTTGATGACACCGGACACCACCTGGAGGTTGGGCATCTGCTCGGTCAACACTTTGAGTTCGTCCGCGCCGAACACATCTCCGACGTTGGTGTTACCGAAAATCAACACCGATGGCTGGGCGGGCCGGTCCGCGGCGAGTCGACGCAGCATGGCCAGCACCGGCGCCAACCCCGTGCCGCCGGCGATAAACACCGGAGTGCGGTCGTGGTCGCGAAGTATGAATTTTCCCCGCGGGCCATACAGCGTGACCCCCTCGCCGGAACTCGCGGAGCGCGCGATGTAGCTGGAGAACTCGCCATCCGGATACACTCTGATGAAAAATTCCAGCCGCCTGGAATCGTCGGACACGTTGGCCATCGAAAAGTCCCGGCTGACACCGTTGCTCAGCGCGATCCGCACGAATTGACCGGGCAGGTACTGCATCGGGTCTTGTGCCGCCATCGTCCGCACGACAACACGGGCCACGGTGTCCGACACCATCTCGATCTGGTCGAGGCTACCTCGCCGTTCGGTTTCCTCATATTGCTGAACCATCGAGAACGGGTAGTCGAATTCGATCTCCGCATCAGAGGACGGACGCAGCCGGCACGCCAGCACGTAACCTTCCTCCTGTTCGCTGGGCGACAGCGCGTACACCGAAAAGGGCAGGAGTTCGGTGTATTCGCCGTCGGCCAAGAAGCACTTGCAGGTCGAGCAAGCCCCCTCGCGGCACTCGCTCATCAAGATGAGACCTTGCCGCAGTGCAGCGGTGATCACGTCCTCGTCGGGCTCACACGTGATCGCGGCCTCATGACCGTCTTCGAAGAATAGTTTTACGCTATAGGTCATTTCGTCTCTCTCCAGCCGAATCATCCCGATCCGACACCTCGCGCTGTACGCGTCCCTGCAGATACAGCAGTACTTTCTTGCCCGCGTCGCAAGCCGACCTCTCGGTCAAGGAGACCCCGTTCTGAATCTCGTCGTCACCCCGGAAGATAAACCACTGCCAATAGGGATCAGTGTCCTCGACGACGACGCTATATTCGTCATCTTCGAAAATTACGCGACTAACGCCATCCATGAATGCTCCAGCCCGTTGTGGTGGCGAGGACTGTAGCAGAGCCACTGTCCCTGCTACCGTTCCGATCCCGGGCCGCGCATATCCATCAAGTCGTCGTCCCTGGGCCCGCGCGCCTTTTCTGATTCTGCGAAGGTGGGAAGAGCTTCTTCCAGGCCCATCAATTTCGTGGTCATGACGAACTTGTTGCCGTCGTTGTAGGCCCGGCCGACAGTGGTGGTCACGTTGACCATGAAATCGAACACGTCGTAGCGGTGCCCGATCAGCGGCTCGATGACGTCCAGATCGATCTCGAAGCCCTCTTCGTTTTCCAGCCGATAGAAGGTACCCGCGTCTTCGACGACGAACGTGTCGTCGTCGGCGTATTCCTCCATGAGCTCTTCGACCACAGCCTCGATTTCTGCGCTTTTCATCAGGCACAGAACGACTCGGCGGCTCTCCACCACCGCATTGTCAGCGCCAGCACCGAACATCTTCTCTTGCAGGGCTTGCGGGTCGAATTCCGCCGCCACGCGCTGGGCGGTGGTGATCCTTTTCAACCCGTGTTGGGTGTCCGAAGTCATGCTTTCCTCCAGGGTTCTTGCGGATTGGTTATGTCGGGCAGGCAAATCGGCATCGATCGCCGCATCACTACGCGATCCCCTTCGTGTAACCAGCGCGAACGGTCTTCGCAAGGTCGTCGATGTCGACCTCCAAACCGAAGGCCGGCGTGTAGCGCCGGGTCCAGTCGGCGAACACCATCCGTGCGGAATTCTCGACGTCGTCCGCGTCGACCCGCTCGCGCAGAACGCCGGTGCGGGCGAAAAGCGGCGCAAACTCGGCCATCGCCTCGACCGCCATGGCGGTCCAGTCGCGGCACCACAGCTGCATCAGTCGGTGGTTGTGCTCCCCGAATTTCGGATCCTGACCCAGAGCGTGGCCGAACAATTCCAACGCCCACTTGGAGTCGATTTCACTGCCGGTCATTGTCGACCACACCACGGCCGGCGTGAGGTGATCGCCGTGCCACGGCGCGACCCGGTGGAAGAACTGCTGGCCGGCGAACCTGCCGAACAAGGGCTTGAACACCATATAGGTCGCGAAAAGGATTTCGATGGGGTCGTACACGTGTCCCCACAACCGTTCCACCGTGGCGCGAGCGGTCCGGTACGTCGGATCGGACAGGAAAAATTCACGCGCAGGCGTGACCTCCGCCGAGAACCCTTCGACGTTCTTGGACAGCAGCACTTTCTCGGCCTGGATCGTCTCGGCGCCGTCGAGCTCGTCCATCGCGCCAGTGATCACCGCCTGCCGCAACACGTCCGTGAATACGTCGCGCGACGGCGATCCGATAAGCGCCCCGAAGGTTCCGTAGAGGATGTGCGCGTAGGCCCCGTACACGACCGGCAATACGTCGAAAGCCCATTCGGTGTCTAATTCGCGGTACATGCCGTTCTCCGCGTAAGCCTCAAATACCCGGCCAAGTTCCGCGTTCTCCTCGGCTTTCTGCGCCGCGTACGTCGGCTGGCCCCGGCCGCTGGGGTCGCGGAACACGAACCAATCCGACGACTTGGCTTCGGTGATGTAGTTCTCCCACGCCCCGCGACCACCGGCGAACTTGCCCTGCCAAGCGCCCATACCCAGCGCGCCCGGAATCCAGTCGGGTGCCGCCTGTGCGTACAACAGCAGCGCCTCGTATTCGGAAATCCGCCGGCGATACGGCTTGGCGAACCACTGCGATGTCCGCCGGGTCTCCAACGGCTCGCGTTCGATGTCGTACGCCGGGTTCAGAAATGTTCGCCGCATGGTCGTTGCGCCAGCGGTCGGCACATCTGCCTCGGAAATTGTCATTTTGTCCTCGCTAGGTTCTGTCATTGATCGATCCGCAACCCCAAAACTGGGGCGGTTGTTTCATGAGCGTTCGGGTTGAGGGGCCAGCCCGTGACATCGGGCCGGCCCCCCACAACCGCTGGTTACACCGTTTCTAGCCACACGCCGCCGTTTTTGAGCGGGTCGCGGATCACCGCATTGCACGCCCGCAGGTCGTCCAGCGTCCACATCCGTTCGCTGTTCAGGTGCGGCTGGGCGTTGAGCGTCTTGCCGTCGCTGCGCACCGCCCCGGCGGCCGCCACCACGTCGGCGATGTTCCAGCCGTCGAACTTCTCCCACAGGTTGTCGCCCTGGAAGCGCTCCGGCTCCTTGAGGAACATCCGCTCGCACCATTGCCCGCACAGTGCGTGCTTGCGGCCCTTGTACTCGAGGATCCGAATATCCCCCAGCGCCGAAGGGAGCGTGGGAATGATGACCGGGAAGTTGCACACCCGGCAGAAATAGATCGGCACTCCCCCGTCGTTGACCAGCTGCCCGGGCAGCTTGTGGTTGGCCGGGTCGTCCAGACCCAGCTCGCGCCACGAATCCCACATGTGGCCGACCTCGGAATGCCAGCCAGGGTAGTTGTTCTCGAACCACTCCATGTCGCGTTGGCTGGGCGGGTCCATCCGGAATCCCATCAGCGGCCACACCGCGTAGGCGACTGCGAAGGTGTAATGATGACCCCAGTACGCTTGGCGCTTCGCGTCGGCGAGGTTCGCCGGCGATTTCACCCCGAACTTCTCCAGCCGGCCCAACCAGATGCCGCCCCAGTCCTCGTAGACCCAGCGGTCCCACACCTTAGCCCACGGCTCCACCTTGACCGTCGAACCGTACTCGAATCCGGCCCCCACGATCGGCGTGGCGAAACGGTGCTGAATCCAGAAGGCGTTCTCCAAGTCGGTCTGCAGGTACCTGAAGTTGTCCGCGTCATGGGCCACCGACACGATGGTCTGGTACCCGTTGGCCATGTGCCGCATCTCGTCGGACTGAATCGACAGGAAGATCGTCGGGGTGATCTCGTCGCCGTTGGCCGCGCTCCACTCGGTCATCGCCACGATCAGCGGGTTGGTGAAGCACGCTTCGGCCACCAACTGCAGGCTCAGCGAGGTGAACACCGGATCACCCGTGCAGAACGTCTCACCGAACGCCTGCATCGTGGGCGGGAACAGCGGGTTGATGTAGCGCCACTTGCGCATGTCCACGAACCCGGCCGGGTCGTAGTACTGGCCGGCGTAATACTTCTGCAGGTAATGGGTTTGGGTGGTGTGGCGCACCTCGTCCTCGACCTGGTTGAGGTAGCCGTTGCGCAGTTCCGGCGAGCGCGTGACGTCTGCCAGGATGGCCGAGCCGCTGACCGCATTGAACTCGCCGATTTCCAGAGCGCCGGCCAGCAGCTTCATCATCTCGGCCCACCGCGGCTCCACCCGGGTCGGCGCCTTCAACCGCGCCAGCGAGTCCAGCAAGCTACCGTACTGGCGGTCGTCCTTCTCGGCTTCCATCCGGCCGTAATCGCGCACGATCAGCTTGAACTGCTCGCGAGCCTTCGGGTCGTAGGTGTACTTCGTCGGATATTTGCCGCCAGCCGCGTCGGATTCCCATCCGAGGTCCATCAGCCACGAGTGGACCTCCTGGCCGTTCACGTGGGCAACGGGCGCGTCCGCGCGTCCGGTCACCCTTCCTGGGAGTGTCGATGTCATGGTGTTGATTCCTTTCTCCGGTGAATAAGGGTGAATAAGGTAGTCGTTTGTTTGAATCGGATCTGTCCGTGTCAGCCAGCACTGACCTGGATGTGTGCGGATTCCTCGTCGGTCAAGAGCCTTGATCGGATGAGGAAGCGCACACCCTCTGGGGCTTCCAGCGAAAATCCGCCACCGCGCCCGGGGACCACATCCACCGTGAGGTGGGTGTGCTTCCAGTACTCGTACTGGTCGGCGCTCATCCAAAACGGCGTGTCTTCGCCCACGGTGCCGAGCAGAACGTCCGACGCGCCGGTGCGGAATTCGCCACGCGGGTAGCACATCGGGGCGCTGCCGTCGCAGCAGCCGCCCGACTGGTGGAACATCAGCGGCCCGTGCTGGTCGATGAGCCGACGCAGCACCGCATCGGCGGCCGGCGTGATGTCAACCTGCGAAGTCGACGCTGTCATCAGAAGAAGCCGAGCTTGTTGGGTGAGTAGCTGACCAGCAGGTTCTTGGTTTGCTGGTAATGGTCGAGCATCATCTTGTGGTTTTCCCGGCCGATGCCGGATTTCTTGTATCCGCCGAATGCAGCGTGTGCGGGGTAGGCGTGATAGCAGTTGGTCCACACACGTCCGGCCTTGATTCCGCGGCCCAGCCGGTAGGCGGTGCTGCCGTCGCGCGACCACACACCGGCACCCAGGCCGTAGAGAGTGTCGTTGGCCAGTTTGAGCGCCTCGTCGGTGGAGTCGAACGTGGTCACCGACACGACCGGGCCGAAGATCTCTTCTTGGAAGATCCGCATGTCGTTGGTGCCCTTGAAGATCGTCGGCTCGATGTAGAAGCCGTCCGGATGCTCAGCCACCTTGCGCGGGCCGCCGCCCGCAAGCACCTCGGCGCCTTCTTTCCTGCCGATGTCGACGTAGGACAGGATCTTCTCGTATTGGTCGTTGCTGGCCTGCGCGCCGATCATGGTGTTCTTGTCCAGCGGGCTGCCGCTGACAATCGCCTTCGTGCGCTCGATGCAGCGGGCGATGAAGTCGTCGTAGATCGACGAGTGAATTAGGGCCCGCGACGGGCAGGTGCACACCTCGCCCTGGTTGAGAGCGAACATCACGAACCCTTCGACGGCCTTGTCGAGGAACTCGTCGTCGGCGGCCATCACATCGGGAAGGAAGATATTGGGACTTTTCCCGCCAAGCTCCAACGTGACCGGAATGATGTTCTCGCTGGCGTACTGCATGATCAGCCGGCCGGTGGTGGTCTCACCGGTGAACGCCATCTTGGCCACCCGCGGGCTGGACGCCAGCGGCTTGCCGGCCTCTACCCCGAACCCGTTGACCACGTTGAGCACACCGGGCGGGAGCAGATCAGCGATGACCTCGATCACCTTCAGGATCGAGACCGGGGTCTGTTCGGCCGGCTTAAGCACCACACAGTTACCCGCCGCCAGGGCCGGCGCGAGCTTCCACGTGGCCATCAGAATCGGGAAGTTCCACGGGATGATCTGACCCACCACACCCAACGGTTCATGGAAGTGGTAAGCGACCGTGTCCTCGTCGATTTCGGCGATGCTGCCTTCCTGGGCGCGAGCGGCGCCGGCGAAATAGCGGAAGTGGTCGACGGTCAAGGGCAGATCGGCGGCCAGCGTTTCACGCACCGCCTTGCCGTTGTCCCAGGTCTCGGCGACGGCGAGCTCCTCGAGATGCTCCTCGATACGGTCTGCAATCTTGTTCAAGATGTTGGCCCGCTCGGTCGCCGAGGTCCGGGCCCACTTGTCGGCCGCGGCGTGCGCGGCGTCAAGTGCCAGGTCAATGTCGGCCGCCGACGAGCGCGGCACCTCGCAGAACGTCTGGCCGTCAACTGGCGACGGATTGTCGAAATAGCGGCCTTCCACCGGCGGGACCCACTTACCGCCGATGAAATTCTCATAACGCGGGGCGAAGTCGACGACACTTCCCTCGGAACCGGGTCTTGCGTAGCTCATCTAAAGTTCCTCACTCGACGGCGGTGACAGTGGGCGCGGCCTCACAGTACGCCGCGGTAGTGACCAGTATTACACGCCAGGGTTGGCTAAAGGTTGGTCAACTCGGCGGGGCGAGGCGCCGCTAGTCGGCTTCGGCGACACGAAGCCGTCCTATCGCCAGGTGCCGGCGATGATCCGTCGGCGCGAGCAGCCGTAAGGCGTGCTCATGCAGTTCGAAGTCGTACTGGTTGACCGCCCCCAGAGCCAAGGCAGATTCTGGCGACTGGCTGCCCAAAACCGCATCGCGGATCGCGACCTCTAGTCGGTCGCGCCACGCGACGATGCCAGGAGCCTCAGACTGCGGCAGCAGCGGGCCTTGATAGTGCTCCACCGCCGCGACGACATCACCGCGTGACAACGCGTCGAGCACATCGACCGCATCGCATCTGATCGGCTCAAGCAAGGCATACGTGCGGGCCGCCAATCCGCCGTCCAGGAGGCGGCGCACGTGACTCACTTCGCTCTTCAGCGTCGCAGGAGCCACACATCGGTCGCCGTAAATTTCGGCGGCGAGCTCGCCTGGTAAGAAGCCGCCAGGGCGTAACGCGAGCAGCGCAAGGATATCGAGCTGCCGCGGCGTCGCGTGCGCCGGCACCCCGCCGACCAACACCTGCGGCCGGCCCAGGCACCGCAGTTCGACCCGGGGCTCCCAGTCGTCGCCGCCCTTCCAGGTATCGTGCAGCCGTGTCTCGATGACCGACGTCAGCATGCGAACCGTTGTGAGTCCCAACGCGTTAGCGCGCTGCCAGGTGCTGGACAGATCGATCACTCCCAGTTGGCGTCCACGCGGGTCGTGGATGGGCGCGCTGTAGCACACCCAATCGTGCAGTCGCTCCACCAGATGCTCGGCCGAGAACACCGTCGACGGCCGATCGGTGCGCAACGCCATACCGAGTGCGTTGGTGCCGATTGCGTCTTCTGCCCAGCACCCGCCGGGCACGAAATTCATGTCCTCAGCGCGATGCCGCATCGCTCGGCAACCACTGGTCCACAAGATGGTCCCGGATTCGTCGGTCACCGCGACGACGAATCCGGCGTCATCGGCGATGCGCCCCAACTCGTCGGATAATTCCGTGACGGGTTGGCGCAGCGGGGACTCGCGCCACCGCGTCGAGATATCGATGTCGGCGAGAAGCGGCGCGCTCTCACTCCGGGGATCGACCGGTGTCCGCGACCACGACTCAACCACCTCAGGTCGGAGATCCGCGCCGGGCGGCGGCGACTCGCCCTTCACAAACCGTTCCCACGCGTGTTCCAGTTCCCCCCGCTGTGTGCGCATTTGCTGCATCGTCATCACCCTTCCTCCGACGCTGGTCGCACCGCTGCAATCACAGAGTGTGAATTGCGCCACAGTCTACTCGTCACCAGCGTCGTCGAGAAATTACCTGGGCAGATGCGTCCAGATGGCGAACATCGCAGATTCGTGACCGGCGGTTTCGCCGCAGAAGAGGGTGCGATGAAGCAGCAGCGGCGCATGCAAGCAACCACCTCGTCGCCACCCTGGATTCGCAGCCGCCGCTCACCGAGTTGCCGAAGGCCCCTGCCACGTAGTCGGTATTGCGGCGGCATCGCGCGGCCCAGTCACCCGAGAACTAGCCGGACGGGTAGGCCGCCCCTAGTCCGGTGATCAGGTCTGTTGGCGTAGAAGCGTCGGCGACCTGTCGTGAGTTCACAACAGGAGCTCAGTCGCCTTGTGAAAATAGCACAAACAACCGCGGCAAGCGCCGGCCGACCGCAGTCAACGACGGCGGAGAGATGGCGGAAACCTGTCACCGAACGGTGACCGCTCTGTTACTGTCCGCAGCCATGTCACGAGGTCGCGTCGGCTCCCCCAGGGGTGGGTCGAGCCGGTCCCAGGCACCAGTTGAACAGTCTCCGACGAAGCGAGGACCTGTCATGCGCACCACGTTGCCACGTTTACCCCGAACCATGCGAGCCGGGACTTCGGTTCTGCGATGGGTGCAGCTGACCCTGTTGCTGGTCGCGCTGGTGGCCACCATGCTGGTCGTCCCGAACGGCATTCACGTGCCGACGGCGTCGGCCGACGAGACCAAGTACTTGGAGTTCTACTCGCCACCGGATCCGCTACCTGCGGGTAAGCCGGGCGATCTGATCCGCTCCGAGCCCATGAGGCTGGTGTACGAGCCCTCGGGTCAGCTCGGCAGCTGGGTGGCGACGGGTACGCGGATCATGTACCGCACCACCAACGCCAAGGGAGAACCGGTGGCAGCCACCGGGGTGTACCTGGAGCCGGACAACCCGTGGCCGGGCAAGGGCCCACGGCCCTTGATCGCCTACGCACCGGGGCCGTACGGGATCGGTGAGCAGTGCGCGCCGTCGCGACTGATGGATCAGGGCATCCACTTCTCCCAGGGCTTCGACTTGACCTTCAACTACGAGGAGACCTTCCTGGCCACGATGGTCGCGCGCGGCTTCGCCATCGTCGTCGCCGATGGCGTCGGGATGGGAACGCACATCCCGGGCGGCCCGGAGTTCGCGAACCGCCTCTCGGCTGGCACCGGACTCCTGGACGCAGCGCGTGCCGCCATGCAGCTGCCGGGGACGTCGCTGGATCCGCACGGGCCGGTGGCGTTCTGGGGCTGGCTGTCAGGTGGCCAGGCGGCCGGGTCGGCGGCGGAGCAGGCGGCCACCTACGCACCCGAGCTCAACATCGTGGGTGCCGCGTTGAACACTCCGCTGGCCAATATATCGCTGTTGCTGCCCTACAGTGACGGCAGCCTGCTGGTCGGGGCAGTGGGATATGTCCTCAACGGCATCGTTGACGCTTACCCGGAGACGAAGGACCTCCTGCTGAGCACCCTGACCCCTCGTGGTCTGCACTTCGTGCAGTGGTCGTCCTACATCTGTCTGGTGCAGTCGGTGGCCGACTTCGGATTCCGACATCTCTATTTTCCAGACAACACCGGGTATTTCAATGTCGAGCCAGCAACGCTGTTCGGCAACGACCCAGTCAAGAGTCTCCTGGCTGCCCAGAACCTCGGGTCGCTCAAACCCACCGGACCGGTGTATATCTCGGCCAACAGATTCGACGCTTTCAACCCCTATCAAGCATCGTCGGACCTAGCCAGAGACTGGTGTGCCAAGGGCGCCGACGTGGAGCTGTGGACCAACGAGGAGCCGCCGTTCGCGAACAAGGTGGGCATCAACACGTTGCTGCCTTATTTCGTCGACGGTGAGCGCTCCATGCAGTGGGTCACCGACCGGTTCAACGGAGTACCGACCACTCCGAATTGCGGTGGTCTTCCGACTGCTTAATAGGGGGCGGGCTGGCGTCGGCTCGAAGAGTCGGCCGACCCCCGCCCGCACCCCGCCGCAGGTCACCTAGTCAGTCATGAACCGCCCGACGTCACCAGATACGGCATCTGACCCTGAGCACCAGAGCGAGCCGGCCAGCAGGGTTTCACGGTCAACAGACCGCCCCCGGCTTCGCCGCGGATCGAGCAGCCGGAGCGCAGGACGAGGCAGGTTAAGGCTCTTCGCCGCGGTGCGGTGTTCGACCTAATCTGTCCCGGTCACCAGCCAGCGGCCCGAGAACGCGCGCCAGCCGACGAACACCAGCCGCAGCACCATGAACGTGCTCAGCCCGGCCCAGATGCCGAGCAGACCCCAGCCGAACGCCAGCGACAACCAGATCAGCGGCAGGAAGCCCACCAACGCGCTGATCAACGTCGCGCTGCGCATGAACGCGGCATCCCCCGCCCCGAGCAGCACGCCATCGAGGGCGAAGACGATCCCGGCGATCGGCAGCTGCGCCACCATGAACCACCACGGCACCCCGATGGCATCGAGCACCGATCGGTCGTCGGTGAACAGCGACGGCAACACCGACGCACCCACGGCAAACGCCACCGCAAGAACTGCCGCGGCGATCGTCGAGAACACCGTCACCCGCCATGCCACCGACTTGGCGTGCGTGGTCTGACCCGCGCCCAGCGCAGCACCGACCAGTGACTGCGCGGCGATCGCCAGCGAATCCAGAACCAGCGCAAGAAAATTCCACAGCTGCAGCACGACCTGGTGCGCGGCCAGCGCGGCGACGCCGGACCGGGCGGCCACCGCGCCCGCCGAGACGAAGCAAGCCTGAAAAGCCAGGGTGCGCAACACCAGATCGCGGCCCATCACCACCTGCGCCCGCAGCACCGAGGTGTCCAACCGCAGCGGCACCTGCTCCACCAGGAGCGCGCGACAAAACAGCACGGCCGCCAGCCACTGCCCCACCAGGTTGGCCACCGCTGAGCCGGCCAGCTCCATGCGCGGCAACCCCAGCCAGCCGTACACCAGCGGCGGGCACAGCACCGCCGATGCACCGAACCCGACCAGTACATAGCGCAGCGGCCGCATGGTGTCCTGCACCCCGCGCATCCAGCCGTTGCCGGCCGCCGACATCAGGATCGCCGGCACACCGAGAACGGCGATGCGCACCCATGGCATCGCGGCCGCCGCAATGCCACCGCCGGACTTCGAGCCGGCGATCACCGACACCAGCGGCACCGCGGCCAATTGCACCACCGCGACGATCGCCACCCCGAGGCCCAGCGCCAGCCAGGTGGCCTGCACACCCTCGCCGACGGCCGCCGCGCGATCTCCGGCGCCGTAGAAGCGTGCCGAGCGGGCGGTGGTGCCGTAGGACAGGAAGGTCAGCTGCGAGCTGACCACCGACAGGATGAGCCCGCCGATCGCCAGACCGGCCAGGCTCAGTGCACCAAGTCGGCCGACGATCGCGATGTCAAAGAGCAGATAGATCGGCTCGGCGGCCAGCACCCCCAGGGCCGGCAGTGCCAGTGCCGCGATGCGCCGAGGCGAAGCGGCCTCAGCACCCGGCTGGGTCAACCCCTCAGCCGAGGGCGGCGGCCAACTCCGCCACCACGTCCTCAATGGACCCGGCGGTCGAATAGCCCGCGGCCAGGGTGTGGCCTCCGCCGCCGAAACCAGTGGCGACCTTGGCCAGATCGTAGCTCTTGGCGCGCATCGACACCGACCAGTGCTGCGGCTCGATCTCCTTGAACACCGCGGCGACCTCGGCCTCGCGCGTGGTCCGCACGATGTCGACGATGCTCTCGATCTCTTCGGAGCGGTTGGTCATCCAGTCCTGGTGGTTGACCGCCACGTAGACCAGGCCGCCCCCGCCGGCCGCCTCCGGCTCCAGCTGCGCGGTGGCCAGCACCCGCGACAGCAGCGGCAGCCAGACGAACGGATGGGTGTCGAACAGCTCACGACTGATCGCGGCGTTGTCGACACCGAGTTCCACCAGCCGGGCCGCCAGGCGCAGCGCCCGCGGGGTGGCCCACCGGAAGGACCCGGTGTCGATGGTCAGCCCGGCGTACAGGCACGACGCCACGTCGCGGTCGATGGTCTTACCCCGGGCATCGAGCAGCTCGGCAACCAGCATGGTGGTCGAATCTGCTTTGGGATCAACGAAATTGACACTGCCGAACAAGGTGTTGGACTTGTGGTGGTCGATCACCAGCACCTCGCGGCCCGGCTCGACGAGCGCGGCCAGCGCCCCCAGCCGGTTGACGCTCGGGGCATCGACCGTCACCACCAGATCGGCGTCACGGCGCATCTCCCCCGGCCCGACCAGCAAGTGGCAGCCCGGCAGCATGCGCAGCGACTCCGGCAGGGTCGACGGGGTCGCGAAGCTCACCTCGACGTCGGTGCCGGCCCGGGACAGCACCAGCGCCAGCGCCAGACCGGCACCCACGCTGTCGGCGTCGGGGTGGACATGGCAGATCACACTGACCGACCGCGCCTCGGCAAGCGCCGCGGCCGCGCCGTGCGCGTCCACCCGCCTGCCGAGGCGGGTGATCTCAGTCGTCGAGTCGATCGCGGTCACCGGCGTCCTGGTCGTCGTGCCCGGTTATGGTTCCCTCTTCTCCTACCACACGGTAGGGCTGCGCGTCTCCCGCGGGAACCGCCCCGGCTCGGATCCGGGCCAGGTCCGCGTCGGCCGCGCGGGCGCGAGCCAACAGCTCCTCCATCTTCTGCGCGGTGTCGGGCACCTTGTCCAGAACGAACGACAGGGTCGGGGTGAACCGCACACCGGTGCCCGCGCCGACCTTGCTGCGCAGCGTGCCTTTGGCGCGTTCGAGCGCCGCGGCCGCACCCGCATAGTCCGGCTCTGCATCGAGGGTGGCGCCGCGCACCGTGTAGTAGACGGTGGCGTCGTGAAGGTCACCGGTGACCTTGGTGTCGGTGACCGTCACGAACGCCAGCGGCGGATCCTTGATTTCGAACTCGATCGCCGAGGCGACGATGGTGGCGATGCGTTTGGAGAGTCGCTTCGCCCGTCCGGGGTCGGCCACTTAGCTCGGCCCTCCGGTCTTCTTCACTTCGTTCATCAGACGCGCGCTTTCTCGACCAGCTCGTAGGTCTCGATGATGTCGCCCTCCTTGATGTCGGAGTACGTCAGCGTCAGACCGCACTCGTAACCCTCACGCACCTCGGTGGCATCGTCCTTCTCACGCTTCAGCGACGAGATAGTGAGATTCTCGGCAACCACGACGTTGTCACGCAGCAGCCGCGCCTTGGCGTTACGGCGCATGATGCCCGACTGCACGAGGCAACCCGCGATATTGCCCACCTTGGAGGAGCGGAAAATCGCCCGGATCTCGGCCCGGCCCAGTTCCTTCTCCTCGTAGATCGGCTTGAGCATGCCCTTGAGGGCCTTCTCGATATCGTCGATCGCCTGGTAGATCACCGAGTAGTACCTGATCTCCACGCCTTCGCGGTTGGCCAGCTCGGTGGCCTTGCCCTCGGCGCGGACGTTGAAGCCGATGATGACCGCGTCCGAAGCCGAGGCCAGGTTGACGTTGGTCTCGGTGATTCCGCCGACACCGCGGTCGATGACCCGCAGTTCCACCTCGTCGTCGACCTGGATCCCGAGCAGCGCCTCCTCCAGGGCTTCCACCGTGCCGGCGTTGTCGCCCTTGAGGATGAGATTGAGCTGGCTGGTCTCCTTCAGCGCAGACTCCAGGTCCTCGAGGCTGATCCGCTTGCGGGCCCGGGCGGCCATGGCGTTGCGCTTGCGCGCGCTGCGCCGGTCGGCGATCTGGCGGGCGATGCGATCCTCGTCGACGACGAGGAAGTTGTCGCCGGCACCGGGCACCGAGGTGAAGCCGATCACCTGCACCGGACGCGACGGCAACGCCTCCTCGATGTCCTCGCCGTGCTCGTCGACCATGCGGCGCACCCGGCCGTAGGCGTCGCCGGCCACCACCGAGTCGCCGACCCGCAGCGTGCCGCGCTGAATCAGCACGGTGGCCACCGGGCCGCGGCCGCGGTCCAGGTGCGCCTCGATGGCCACACCCTGGGCTTCCATGTCGGGGTTGGCCCGCAGGTCCAGCGCCGCGTCGGCGGTCAGCAGCACCGCTTCTTCCAGCGCCTCGATGTTGGTGCCGTTCTTCGCCGAGATGTCGACGAACATGGTGTCGCCGCCGAAGTCCTCGGCAACCAGGCCGTATTCGGTCAGCTGCGACCGGATCTTCTGCGGATCGGCGCCTTCCTTGTCGATCTTGTTGACCGCAACCACGATCGGCACATCGGCGGCCTGCGCGTGGTTGATGGCCTCCACCGTCTGCGGCATGACGCCGTCGTCGGCGGCCACCACCAGGACGGCGATGTCGGTGGCCTTCGCACCGCGGGCACGCATGGCGGTGAACGCCTCGTGACCGGGGGTGTCGATGAAGGTGATCAGACGCTCGACGCCGTCGTGCTCCACCGCCACCTGGTAGGCACCGATGTGCTGGGTGATGCCACCGGCCTCGCCCTCGCGGACGCTGGTCTGACGGATGGTGTCGAGCAGTCGGGTCTTGCCGTGGTCGACGTGACCCATGACGGTGACCACCGGCGGACGGATCTCGAGGTCCTCCTCGTCGCCCTCGTCTTCGCCGTAGGTCAGGTCGAAGGACTCCAGCAGCTCGCGGTCCTCGTCCTCGGGCGAGACGACCTGAACGTTGTAGTTCATCTCGCTGCCGAGCAGCTCGAGGGTCTCGTCACCCACCGACTGGGTGGCGGTGACCATCTCGCCGAGGTTGAACAGCGCCTGCACCAGCGCGGCCGGGTTGGCGTCGATCTTCTCGGCGAAGTCGCTCAGCGACGCGCCGCGGGCCAGCCGGATGGTCTCGCCGTTGCCGTGTGGCAACCGCACGCCACCGACCACCGGGGCCTGCATGTTCTCGTATTCGGCGCGTTTGGCCCGCTTCGACTTGCGACCGCGGCGCGGAGCGCCCCCGGGGCGGCCGAAGGCACCGGCCGCGCCACCGCGCTGACCGGGACGGCCACCGCCACCGCCACCGCCGCCGGGACGGCCGCGGAAGCCGCCACCTGCGGGTGCGCCGGCACCGGCACCGGCACCGCCACCGGGACCGCCGGTGCGGTAGTTACCGCCCCCACCACCGCCGGGACGGCCACCCTGGCCGGGCCCGGGACGCGGGCCGCCGCCGGGACGCGGAGCGCCCGGACGGGCCGGACGCGCGACGCCGCCGCCGGGACGCGGCGGCATGTTGCCGGGTGTTGCGCCACCGGGACGGGGTGCGCCGGGACGCGGCGCACCGCCGGGCCCGGGACGCGGACCTTGCGGACGCGGGATCGAACGCTCGACAGGCTGTGCGCTGGAGAACGGGTTGTTGCCGACGCGCGGCGGGCGCGGCACACCGGGCTTGGGTGCGGCCGGGCCGGGCCGGGGACCGGGAGTCGGTCCGGGCTGAGCGGGCGCCGGAGCCGGAGCGGCCGTGGCCGCGGGAGCAGCCGGGGCGGGTGCTGCCGGGGCGGGCGCGGCCGTCGGGGGGTGCCGCCGGAGCAGGCGCCGCGGGCTTGGGTGCGGGCGCCTGGGGCGGCACGGTTGCGACGGAGCCGGCGCCGACAGACGCCTTGGCGGGTGCGCCGTTGCCCGCGGCCTTGGCCGGGGCGGGGCTTGGCCGGGGCGGGCTTCTCGGCGGCGCGCGCCTTGCCGCCGCCGAACGACTCACGCAGACGACGCGCGACGGGTGCTTCCACCGTCGATGATGCTGATTTGACGAATTCGCCCTGTTCGTTCAGGCGGGCGAGAACTTCCTTACTGGTGACACCGAGTTCCTTGGCCAACTCGTGTACGCGGGCCTTACCTGCCACTACATCTCCTACTCAAGAGGCGACAGCGGTGGTAGGCCGCGCCTCGGGTTTAGCTACGACGCATGGTCATCGTCGGAACTTCACGGTGTGCTCATGTTCTTCGCTACCTGTCCTTCATGGGCCGGGGCAGACGAGAGGTACTCGACCACCGCGGTTGGGTCCGGTGAACCGGTGACGCGCAACGCTCGAGTGAAAGCTCGCCGCCGAATCGCTGCCTGGAGGCACCGATCGTCGGGGTGCAACCACGCACCCCGACGAGGGAGGTTACCTGCTGGGTCAACGGTCACGGCCCATTCACCGTTCCCGTTCGACACAGCCACCACTCGGAGCAGATCGACGGCCAACTCTCGCTTCCGGCACCCTATGCACGTCCGCACCGGTCCTTCGGTGCGTCGATGCCGGTTATCGGGAGCCGGAGTCTCACGCTGGATCACGGCATAGTCTACCGTCACCGCAGCACTGCTCAGAACCACCTCTCGGTGCGGGCTACTGCCCCTGCCCCGCGCCGCGTGCCGCGCCGGGATGTGCCCCGTCCTCGGGTGCGGCGGCGTCGCTGCGGATGTCGATGCGCCAGCCGGTCAGCCGCGCAGCCAGCCGGGCGTTCTGGCCCTCCTTGCCGATGGCCAGCGACAGTTGGAAGTCGGGCACCACGACGCGGGCCGCGCGGGCCGCGGCGTCGATGACGCTCACCGAGATCACCTTGGCGGGCGAGAGCGCGTTGGCGACGAACCGGGCCGGGTCCTCGTCGAAGTCGATGATGTCGATCTTCTCGCCGGACAGCTCGCTCATCACGTTGCGCACCCGCTGCCCCATGGGCCCGATGCAGGCGCCTTTGGCGTTGAGTCCGGAGACCCGCGAACGCACGGCGATCTTGGATCGGTGCCCGGCCTCGCGGGCCACCGCGACGATCTCCACCGAACCGTCGGCGATCTCGGGGACCTCCAGGGAGAACAGCTTGCGGACCAGGTTGGGGTGGGTGCGCGACAAGGTGATCACCGGCTCGCGAGCGCCGCGGCTGACCCCGACGACATAGCAGCGCAGCCGGTCACCGTGCTCGTAGCGTTCGCCGGGCACCTGCTCGGCGGCCGGGATGACGCCTTCGGCGCCCTTGGTCTCGCTGCCCATCCGCACGATGACCAGACCGCGGGCGTTGGCGCGGACGTCGCGCTGGATCACGCCGGCGACGATGTCGCCCTCGCGGGCGGAGAACTCCCCGTAGCTGCGCTCGTTCTCGGCGTCGCGGAAGCGCTGCAGCATCACCTGACGCGCGGTGGTGGCCGCGACCCGGCCGAACCCCTCGGGGGTGTCGTCCCACTCACTGAGGACGTTCCCGTCATCGTCGGTCTCCCGGGCGATCACCTGCACGGCGCCGCTCTTGCGGTCGATCTCGATGCGCGCGTCGGGCTGATGCCCGTCGGTGTGCCGGTAGGCGGTCAGCAGCGCGGACTTGATGGTGTCCAGCAGTTCGTCGACCGAGATTCCGCGGTCGATCTCGATGGCGTGCAGTGCGCCCATGTCGATGTTCATGCTCCGGCCTCCGTTCGGCCGGCCCCGGCCAGCTCCAGCTCCCGCGGGTTCGGCGGCGAAAACTCCACCTGGACAACGGCTTTGCGAATGTCTGTCAGCGGAAGTCGACGCACCGACCAGTCGCCGCGGCTCCGCACCACCAGATCGGCGACGCCGTCGGTCACCGCACCGAGCCGGCCCTTCACCGCGCTGCCATCGACGAGCTCGACGTCGACCAGACGGCCGTGGGCCCGGCGGAAATGCTTCTCTTCGGTCAACGGCCGGTCCACACCCGGCGAGCTGACCTCCAGGACGTAGGGCTCGGTGGTGTCCAGGGCGTCCAGAACGGCCGAGGCCGCCCGGGACAGTTCGGCCACGGTGTCGAGATCCAGCGGGGTGTCGCCGTCGGCGATCACGGTGATGCGCGGCGGCCGGATCCTGGAGTCGATCGTCACGTGGTCGATTTCGTATCCGGCGCGCGCGAACTCGCCATCGAGTAGCTCGATCACCTGCTCGGGGGTCGGTAGTCCGATTGACCGGCCAGTCACGGCGAGCTCCTCATCTTGAGTTGTCCTGATCAGGCATCAACGATACGCCAGCGCGCCGCGCCGCAATGGCAGGATGTTTGGCGTGCTGAGCCAGGATCACGGCCCCGCTGCGACCCTCGGCCGCAGACGGGTTCTTCTCGACGGCGCTCGCGGGCTGCTTTTGCTGGCGCTGCTCGAGGGCGCTGTCACCTCGTGCGGGTCCGGTGAGCCCGCCGGACCCGATCCGCTCGAGCGGCAGCTGGAGCTGGCTCGCCACGACAGCGAACTGGCCGCCGCGGCGGCCAGGGCCGCCCCGCCGGCGCTGGCTCGCGCGCTGACCGAGGTGGCCGCCGAACGCGGCCGTCACGCCACCGCGCTGATCGAGGAGATCGCCCGCGCGGCGCGCAAGCCGACCCCGACGGCGAGCGACACCACATCGCCGACCACCACGTCGGCTGCCGCCGCGCCACCACCGAACATCGACGACGTCGTCGCCACCCTGCGCAGCTCGGCGCAGAGCGCCGCCACACTGGCCCCGACCCTGTCGGGGTATCGCGCCGGCCTGCTCGGCTCCATCGCCGCGTCCTGCACCGCGCTGCACTCGGTGGCGCTGCCGGCGACGGGACGCCCGCAGTGACCTCGCCGACGCCGACCCCGTCCACCACGCCGGATCCGGATCGCCCGTCGCAGGCCGACAAGGCGGCCCTGTTCGACGCCGTGACCACCGAGCACGCAGCGATCTACGGATACGGCATCGTCTCGGCGCACAGCTCACCCGACGAGAACGAGCTGGTGTCCCAGGCGCTGGCACAGCACCGCGAGCGCCGTGAGGCGGCCATCAAGATGCTGACCGGCCACTCGGCCAAAGCGCCGCTGCCGGCCGTCGGCTACCGGTTGCCGTTCCCGGTCGCGAATGCCGTCGACGCCGCGAAGCTGGCGGTCCGCATGGAAAACGACTGCGCGGTGGCGTGGCGCGCGGCGCTCGAACAGGCGAGCTCGCAGCCGGACCGCGAATTCGGTGTCAGCGCGCTGACCGAGTCAGCGGTGCTGGCCGCGCGCTGGAATCAGGTGCTCGGCCGGTGGCCCGTGACGGTGGCTTTCCCCGGCGGCAGCGAATAGCTCACCTCGCGCGCGAGGTCACCTTTCCCCGCGAGCAGACGGAAAGGTCCCCGACACGCCGACGTTTTCGGCCCGTTTGCGTCTGCTCGCGCTGGAAAATCAGGGCTGCGGCTCGGTGACCGCCGAGGCGATCTCGGCCACCGCCGTGGCGGCGGCCACCTCGCGGCTGTCGTGGCTGAACCGGTTGCGCAGTTCGACGATGCCCTCGGCCCATCCGCGCCCGACCACCACGATCCACGGCACGCCGAGTAGTTCGGCGTCCTTGAACTTCACTCCCGGCGAGGCGGTGCGGTCGTCGAGCAGCACCTCCAGCCCGAGGCGATCGAGATCGGCGGCCAGCTCCTCGGCGCCGGTGCGGGCCTCGGGGTCCTTGTTGGCGATCACCACGTGCACATCGAACGGCGACACCGACGACGGCCAGCGCAGCCCGAGCCCGTCGTGGTGCTGTTCGGCGATCACTGCGACCAGCCGGGACACGCCCACGCCGTAGGAGCCCATGGTCAGCCGCACCGGCTTGCCGTCCTCACCGAGGACGTCGGCGGAGAACGCGTCGGTGTACTTGCGGCCCAGCTGGAAGATGTGGCCGATCTCGATGCCGCGCGCCGACACCAGCGGGCCCGCGCCGTCGGGTGACGGGTCGCCGTCGCGCACCTCGGCGGCCTCGATGGTCCCGTCGGCGACGAAGTCACGTCCGGCCACCAGCCCGACCACATGCTTGCCGGTCTCGTCGGCGCCGGTGATCCACGACGTGCCGTCCACCACCCGCGGGTCGATGAGAAAGCGAACCCCGTTGGCCAGCAATCCTTTTGGTCCGATGTAGCCCTTCTTCAGGAACGGGTACTTCGCGAAGTCGGCGTCGTCGAGCATCGCGTAATCGGCCGGCTCGAGCGCCGCCCCCAACCGCTTGTCGTCGACTTCGCGGTCACCGGGCAGGCCGATCGCCAGCAGCTCCCACTCACCGCCCGGCTGGCGGACCTTCAGCAGCACGTTCTTCAACGTGTCGGCCGCGGTGATCTCGCGACCCAGTCCGGCGGAGTTCGCCCAGTCGACCAGGGTGGCGATCGTCGGGGTGTCGCCGGTGTCGTGCACGGTCGGCTCCGGCAGCCCGTCGAACGGCCGCGCATCAGGCACCTCGGTGGTCACCGCCTCGACGTTGGCCGCGTAGCCCGACTGCAGGCAGCGCACGAAAGTGTCCTCCCCGACCTCACTTTCGGCCAGGAACTCCTCCGACGCGCTGCCGCCCATGGCGCCGGATACCGCCGAGACGATCACGTAGCGGATCGCCATCCGGTCGAACATCCGCTGATAGGCCTCACGGTGTGCGTGGTAGGCGTTCTTCAGCCCGGCCTCGTCGATGTCGAAGGAATAGGAGTCCTTCATCACGAACTCCCGCCCGCGCAGGATGCCGGCCCGGGGCCGGGCCTCATCGCGGTACTTGGTCTGGATTTGGAACAGCAGCAGCGGAAAGTCCTTGTAGGAGGAGTACTCCCCCTTCACCGTCAGGGTGAAGAACTCCTCGTGCGTCGGGCCGAGCATGTAGTCGTTGTCGCGGCGGTCCTTGAGCCGGAACACCCCGTCGCCGTACTCGGTCCAACGGTTGGTGGTCTCGTACGGCGCCTTGGGCAGCAGCGCCGGGAACAGGATCTCCTGACCGCCGATGGCGAGCATCTCTTCGCGGACGATCTTCTCGATCTTGTGCAGTACCCGCAGACCCAGTGGCAGCCAGCTGTACAGGCCCGGAGCGATCGGGCGGACGTAGCCCGCCCGGATCAGCAGTTTGTGGCTGGGCACTTCGGCGTCGGCCGGGTCGTCGCGCAACGTGCGCAAGAACAGCGCGGACATGCGGGTGATCACAGTGGGCCAGCCTAGCGATGAGCGCTTGCGCGAAGAGCAATCGGCCTCAGCCAGTTGCGGCGGCGGTCCGGCTGCCCCGGTGCAGGGCGGCCGAGCACAGCGGCGATCTAGGGTAGGTAGGTGGCTGCTGAATCAACGTCCACCGGTTCTGCCTTGGCGGGCCAAACCTTCTCCGGACGCATGCCGGCCCGCGCGGGCGACATGGCGGTCGAGACCCACGGCATCGCCCCGGTCCCAGCGGCCAACCGGTACGGGAGCCCACGGCGGCTGTTCACGGTGTGGTTCGCGCCGCAGGTGAATATGACCGTCGTGTTCACCGGCACGCTGGCGGTGGTGCTGGGTCTGGGTTTCTGGCTGGGCATGCTGGCGATGGTGATCGGGACAGTAGTCGGCTGCCTGGCGGTCGGCTACCTGTCCACCTGGGGCCCGCGTACCGGAACGGCTCAACTCCCCAACGCGCGCATGGCTTTTGGCGGCACCGTGGCCGTGGTGGCGGTGATCCAGTGGCTGTCGTCGATCGCGTGGGACGGTCTGGTCGGGCTGTTCGGTGGCGAGGCGCTGGCCGGGCTGCTCGGCATACCGTTCTGGCTGGCCGTCGTCATCGTGCTGGCGGCGCAGGGTGTGGTCGGGGTGTTCGGGTACGAGGTGATCCACCGGATGCAGGCGGTGATGACGGTGGTGCTGCTCATCACGTTCGCGGTGTTCGCCTGGAAGTTCATCGAAGGGCACGAGGTCATCTCGCTGCCCACCCTGTCCGGCGCCGACCTCGTGGGCGCCTTCGTCCTCGAGGTGACGATCGCGCTGAGCCTCGCCATCTCGTGGGCCAGCTACGCCTCGGACTACAGCCGCTACCTGCCGGTCCACACCTCGCGGACAGCGGTGTTCGGCTACACGTTCGCCGGGTTGGCGGTCGCCTATGTCGCCGTCCAGGCCATCGGCGTGGCTGCGGCGGGGGTGCTGACCGACCAGACCGCGGCCGGCGTGCGCGCGATCATGGGCGGCGGGGTGCTGGGGGCGCTGGCACTGATCGTGATCGCGCTGGGGTCGGTGGCCTCCAATGCAATGAACGACTACAGCGGCTCGCTGGCCCTGCAGACAGTGGGGGTTCGGGTGCGCAGGCCGGTGTCGGCGGCTGTGGTGGTGGTGATCGCGTTCGCCCTCATCATGTGGCTGCATTCCGGTGACCTGGCCGCGCGCTTCCAGGGGGTGCTGCTGTTCGTCAGCTACTGGATTCCGGCGTTCGTCGCGATCGTGGCCATCGACTGGCGCTATCGCAGCGCGGGCCGCGACGTGGTGAACCCCGCCGAAGAGGTCACCCCGCGCGGCGACGCGGTGGTGGCGTTGGTGACGTTCCTGGTGGCGTTCGCCGCGGCGGTTCCGTTCATGCACACCAATCTGATCGTCGGGCCGGTGGCCACCGCGCTGCACGGCGCCGACCTGGCCTACTTCGTCAATTTCCTGGTGGCGGCGGCTCTTTACGGCGGTTATCGGCTGGTGGGCCGCCGCACAGCCCAACTTTGGCGCGCTCAGGTTCGCTGAGCGGCGGTAAACGCGCCGAACTCGCAGGGAGCTAGAGCTCTCCGGCGTCGATCGCGTCCTTGACTTCCTGCGCGTGCGCCACCTGCTCGGAGGTGTAGCCGATGAACAGCGCCACGGCACCCACGAGCACCGCGACCGCGGCCACCCACAGCAGGCCGTAGGTGTAGCCCTGGTCCAGCGCGTGCAGCTGCGCGGGATTCATCTTCTTCACCGGCCCCGTGGTGCCGCCGAGGTAGAGCGTGCGCGAGGTGATCACGGCCTGGATGATGGCCAGCACCACCGGACCGCCCAGGTTCTGCAGCATCAGCGCGATCGCCGACACCGGGCCGATCTGGTCGAAACCGACGCCGGCGATCGCCGAGACGGTCAGCGGCACAACGATCATGCCGATGCCGAAGCCGCCGACCGTGATCGGGATGACGAGGTTGGGGAAGTACGGGATGCCGCCGTTGAGCGTGGAGCCGTAGAGCATGGCGCCCAGCACCAGCACACCACCTGCGATCACCAGCAGGCGCGGCGGCAACATCGACACCAGCTGTGATGACAAGCCCAGGCCCATGCCCAGCGCGATCACGAACGGGATGAAGCCGATGCCGGCGCGCAGTGCGCTGTAGCCCATGATGTCCTGCACGTACAGGCCGATGAGCACCGTCAGCGTGAACATCACGCCGCCGGCCAGGAACACCGCGGCGAAGGTCGCCAGCCGGTTGCGGTCCTTGAACAACGCGAAGGGCACCACCGGATTGACCGCCCGGCGCTCGACGAACACGAACGCCACGAAGGCCAGCGCGGCGATCGCACCCGAGGTGAGAGTCACCATCGAACGCCAGCCGTTCTCGGGGGCCTGGGCGAAGCCGAACACCGCGGCGGTACAGCCCACGGTGGCCAGCAGTGCGCCCGCCGCGTCGAGTTTCATCCGCTCACGCTGGGTCTCGCGCAGCGTGGTGCGGGCCAGGTAGATCATCAGCAGGCCGATCGGCACGTTCACCAGGAACGCAAGCCGCCAGGACACCTCGACCAGCGCGCCACCGACCACCAGGCCCATCACCGAGCCGACACCGGTCATCGCCGCGAAGATCGCGGTCGCGGCATTTCGGGCCGGGCCCTTGGGGAACGTGGTGGCGATCAGGGCCAGGCCGGTCGGCGAGGCGATCGCCGCGCCGACACCCTGCAACAGCCGGGCGATCACCAATGTGGTCTCGTCCCAGGCGATACCGCACAGCACCGAGGCGATGGTGAACAGGGCCACGCCGACGATGAACGTACGTTTGCGCCCGATGGTGTCGCCCATCCGGCCGCCCAGCAGCATCAGACCACCGAAGGTCAGCACGTAGGCGGTGATGACCCAGCTCCGGCCGGCATCCGACAGGCTCAGCTCATCCTGGATCTTGGGCAGCGCCACGATCGCCACGGTGCTGTCCATCGTCGCCAGCAGCTGCATACCGCCGATGGCGATGACCGCAGCGATGAAGCGCCGCGACGGCAGCCACGACGGATAGAACTTGCTCTTCCGGTGGGCTGCCGGCTCGAGGCGCATCGGAAGGGCGCGCTCTGAACTGCTGTCGGCGTCGCGACGCATCGCCCGCTCCGCATCGTTGAGAGCCGTCATAGTCGGCCACCCTACAGTCATTTTAAGAGAACCTTAAGCCGCGAATGCCGCCACCGGACCAATCACGATGATCGCCGGAGGTCGAATAGCATCGGTGCGAATTCTTCCCGGCGCGTCAACAAGAGTCGTGTGCACGATCCGTTCGGCGGCCGTCGTACCGTGCTGCACCACGAGCACCGGTGTTTCCGCAGGTCTGCCGCCTTTCATCAACGCGTCGACGAACAATTCGATGCGTTCGACGGCCATCAACAGAACTAACGTTCCCGATAATTGGGCCAGCGCATTCCAATTCACTAACGATTCGGGATGATCGGGCGCCAAATGGCCGCTGACCACCACGAACTCGTGACTCACCCCGCGGTGGGTAACCGGAACTCCGGCCATAGCGGGCACGCTTATGGCGCTGGTCACACCCGGCACGACTGTGACGGGAATCCCAGCCTCCGCGCAGGCGAGGACTTCCTCATAACCGCGGGCGAACACGAACGGATCGCCGCCTTTGAGACGAACCACGAACTGCCCGGAACGGGCTCGCTGCACCAGGACGTCGTTGATCGCGTCCTGGGCCATCGCCCGTCCGTAGGGGATCTTGGCGGCGTCGATCACCTCGACGTGCGGACCCAGCTCGGCCAGCAGTTCGGGAGGCGCCAGCCGGTCGGCGACGACGACGTCGGCCCGGGCCAGCAAACGACGGCCGCGCACGGTGATCAGCTCCGGGTCGCCGGGGCCGCCGCCGACCAGCGCGACCCCGCCGCGCATGACGTCGGAAGTGTCGGGGCTGATCGCCCCCTGCTGGAAGGCCTCCCTGATCGCGGAGCGGATCGCCGCCGAGCGGCGGTGCTCACCGCCGGCCAGCACGCCGACCAGCAGCCCGTCGTGGCCGAAGGAGGCCGGCGTGACGGCGGTGCCCTCGCGGGCTGAGTCGGTGCGCACGCAGAAGATGCGCCGACGCTCCGCCTCCTCGACGATCGCGGCGTTGACGGCGGGATCGTCGGTGGCCGCGATCGCGTACCAGGCGCCGTCGAGGTCGCCGTCGCGGTAGTCGCGCAGTTGCAGGGTGATGCCCGGGTCCTGTTCGGACAGGGCTTCCACGGCGGGGGTCGCCGCGCGGGTGATCACATGAACGTCGGCTCCGGTGCCGATGAGCGTCGGCACCCGCCGCTGGGCCACCGTCCCGCCGCCGACCACGACGACCTTCTTGCCGGCCAGCCGAAGGCCGACGAGGTAGGCGTTCTCGGTCACCCGGCGAGTTTAGTAAGCGCGGCCGCATGACTGACAAACCGAGCGACCGAGCGCGGTTGGGCGGCGGCGTGGGTGTGCAGATACGACGCGTGCACGCCGCCACGAATCGCGCCGTCGTACACCGGTTCGGAGCCGGGCCCGCGGAACACCCAGGCCCGCTCGCGGTCACCACTGAATTCGACTGTGGTGCGGTGAAATTCATGGCCCACGACCCGCTCCCCCGCACGATGCAGCGACGAGTCGGCGACGGCCACCGCGTCGCGATAGCCCAGGGTCAGCCGCGGCGTGAAGCTGGCCGTACCGGGCAGCACCCCGCACATCGGGTGGCCGTCGAGCTCGTCCATCAGGTAGGCCAGTCCGCCGCACTCGGCCTGCACCGGCCCGCGGTCGGCCAGCGCCTGGATCTGTGCGCGCAGTTCGGTGTTGGCCGACAGCTCGGTCAGGTAGTGCTCGGGAAATCCGCCGGGCAGCACCAGGGCGGCGCTCTGCGCGGGCAGGCCCTCGCGCAGCGGGTCGAACTCCACGACCTGCGCGCCGGCGGCGCGCAGCACTTCGGCGTGCTCGGTGTAGCCGAAGCTGAACGCGCGGCCGGCGGCCATCGCCACCACCGGGTCTCCCGGGACCCGGTCGCCGACGGCCTGCTCCGGCGCCCACGGCGCGACGTCGACCCGCGACCCGGCCAGCGCCACCACGGCGGCCAGATCGACATGGCGGGCGATCATGGCGGTCATCGCCGCGACCGCCGAGTGGGCCCGCTCGCCATGCTCGACGGCGGTCACCAGACCGAGGTGGCGAGCGGGCACCGACAGTTCGTCGTGGCGCGGTATCGCCCCGAGCACCGGCACCCCGGCACCGTCGCAGGCCTGGCGCAGCACCAGCTCGTGGCGCGGCGAACCGACCCGATTGAGGATCACGCCCGCGATGCGCACCCCGCGGTGGAATGTCGAAAATCCTTGTAGCACAGCGCCGATGCTCTGGCTCTGGCCGCGGGCGTCGACCACCAGGATGACCGGGGCGCCCAGCAGCTCGGCCACCTGGGCGGTGGACCCACGGGCCGGCGTGATCGCCCGCTCGTCGATTCGGCCGTCGAAAAGGCCCATCACACCTTCGATCACAGCGATGTCGGCGTCATCGGAGCCGTGCCGGTACAGCGGTCCGATCAAGTCCTCGCCGACCAGCACCGGATCCAGGTTGCGGCCCGGCCTGCCGGCCGCCAGGCCGTGATAGCCGGGGTCGATGAAGTCCGGTCCCACCTTGAACGGCGCCACCCGGTGGGCGGCCTCTCGCAGCGCGCCGATCAAACCTGTTGCGATGGTGGTCTTTCCGCTGCCCGAAGCCGGGGCACCGATCACCAGGGCCGGCGCGCTCACCATTCGATCCCGCGCTGACCCTTGCGACCGACATCCATCGGGTGCTTGACCTTGGTCATCTCGGTCACCAGGTCGGCGGCGTCGACAAGCTGTTGCGGTGCGTCACGCCCGGTGATGACGACGTGCTGGCCGCCCGGCCGGGAACACAGCACCTCGACGACCTCGTCGACGGCAACCCACCCCCATTTCAGCGGGAAGGTGAACTCGTCGAGGACGTAGAAGTCGTGGCGTTGTTCACTCAGGCGGCAGGCGATTTCGGCCCACCCCTCGGCGGCCGCGGCGGCGTGGTCGTCGTCGGATCCCGTCTTGCGCGACCACGACCAGCCGGATCCCATCTTGTGCCACTCGATCGGACCGCCGACACCTGTCTCGTCGTGCAGTGCGCCTAATGCGGCGAACGCCGTCTCCTCGCCGACCTTCCACTTCGCGCTCTTGACGAACTGAAAGACGGCCACGCTCATCCCGGCGTTCCACGCCCGCAACGCCATTCCGAACGCGGCGGTGGACTTGCCCTTGCCCGGGCCGGTGTGCACGGCGAGCACCGGGGTGTTGCGCCGGGCGCGTGTGGTCAGACCGTCGTCGGGCACGACGAGCGGGCGGCCCTGCGGCATCGGCGATCCCCTCTCCGGCTCAGTCGGCGTCAGGCGACACGGCGCACAGCCTGCGCCAAATAGTCTGCGCGCAGCTGCTCCAGCCGCATCACCGGGGCCTGCAGCTGCACGGCCAGCTCACCGGCCAGGCCCAGCCGGACGTAGGACGTCTCGCAGTCCACCACCACCGCGGCCGCGCCTTCGGCCACCAGGAGCTGCGCCGCGCAACGGCTGCGCCCCAACGGATCCGGACCGCCGGTGGCACGCCCGTCGGTGAGCACCACCACCAGCGGGCGGCGGGTGCGGTCGCGTACCCGCTCGCGGACGACGATGTCGCGGGCGGCCAGCAGGCCCCTCGCCAGCGGTGTGGTGCCGCCGGTGTCGAAGCGGGTCAGCCGCCGTGAGGCGATGTGGGCCGAGGTCGTCGGGGGCAGCAGGACCCGGGCGTCGTCCCCGCGGAAGGTGACCACCGCCACCTTGTCGCGGCGCTGGTAGGCGTCGCGCAGCAGTGACAGCGCCGCACCCGTGACGGCCGACATGCGGTCGCGGGCGGCCATCGAGCCGGAGGCGTCGACGACGAAGATCACCAGGTTGCCCTCGCGGCCGACGCGCACGGCTGTGCGGATGTCGTCGGGGTGCGGGCGCAGCCTGCCGTTGCCGGCCGCGGCGAGCAGGGTGGCGAACAAATGCAGGCCGTGTCCGGTCTCGACGTCGTCGGTGGCGGTGATGACGGCGCCGCTGCGGTTGCGGGCCCGCGACCGGCGCCCCGGGGTGCCCTCCCCGACACCGGGCACGATCAACGCCTGGGTCCGGAAGGTCTCCGCGGGCGGCGCGGACGGGCGCGTGGTCGACGACGAATTCTGTTGTGGCGCAGCATGTCCGGAGTCGCCATCGGCCGACTGGCCGCCGTCCGGCGGGTCGGGGTCGGGTTCGGGCTCGGGGCCGCTGTCGGCGGTGGCGGCCAGTGCCTCGTCGAGCTGAGCCGGGTCGATGCCGGGGTCGTCGAACGGATCGCGCCGCCGCCGGTGCGGCAGCGCAAGCTCGGCGGCGACTCGGATGTCCTCTTCGGCAACGGTCTCGGCCCCGCGCCACGCGGCATGGGCGACCGCGGTGCGGGCCACCACCAAGTCCGCCCGCATCCCGTCGACGTCGAACGCCGCACACAGCGCGGCGATCCGGTGCAGTTCGGCGTCGGGCAGTGTCACCTCGGCCACCCGTGCCCGGGCGGCGGCGATGCGCGCCGCGAGGTCGCGGTCCTGTTCGGCGTAGCGGGCGGCGAACTTGACCGGGTCGGCCTCGTAGGCCAACCGCGCTCGGATCACCTCGGTGCGCACGCTCACCTCTCGGGAGGCGTGTACGTCGACAGTCAGCCCGAACCGGTCGAGCAGCTGCGGACGCAGTTCGCCCTCTTCGGGATTCATGGTGCCGATCAACACGAACCGGGCCTCGTGGGAGTGCGAGACGCCGTCGCGCTCGATGTGCACCCGGCCCATCGCGGCCGCGTCGAGCATGATGTCGACGAGGTGATCGTGCAACAGGTTGACCTCGTCGACGTAGAGCACGCCGCCGTGGGCGCGGGCCAACAGGCCCGGGGAGAACGCGTGCTCGCCGTCGCGCAGCACCTTCTGCAGGTCCAGTGAGCCGACCACCCGGTCCTCGGTGGCACCGATCGGCAGCTCCACCAGCCGCGAGCCGGTGTCGACGTCGGCCAGTACTGCGGCCAGCGCGCGCACCGCCGTCGACTTCGCGGTGCCCTTCTCGCCGCGGATCAGCACGCCGCCGATCTCGGGGCGAACCGCGCACAGCACCAGCGCCAGCCGCAGCCGGTCGTGACCGACGATCGCGCTGAACGGATAGGCGGGAGCGCTCACGGCGCGCTGTTCTTGAGCATCGGCACGTGCGGAATCCCGTCCTCGACGAACTCGTCGCCGTCGACGACGAAGCCGCGCCGAGCGTACATGTCGGCGAGGTAGGTCTGGGCGTTGATCCGGCAGGGATGGTCGCCGACGTCGGCCAGCGCGGCCTGCATCAACCGCGTGGCGTGGCCCTGGCTGCGGGCGGCACGACGGGTGCAGACCCGCCCGATGCGGAAGGCCTTCTGCCCGCCGGCGTGCTCCTCCATGAGCCGCAGCGTGGAGATCACCGCGCCGTCGGGCTGCTCGAGCCAGAAGTGCCGGGTTTCGGCCAGCAGGTCACGGCCGTCGAGTTCCGGGTAGGGGCAGGCCTGTTCGACCACGAACACCTCGACCCGCAACTTGAGCAGCTCGTAGAGCGCGGCGGCGTCGAGGTCCTTGGCCCAGGAGCGGCGCAGCGCGACCGTCACACCACCCCTGCCGGCTCCGGATCACCGATGGCCGGGGCGGAGTCCGAGCCGACAGCCTCGCCGTCCCGACCCGCGTCGGTACCGCTTTCCAGGCCCAGCACCTTGGTGCCGTACGCCCAGACCTCGTGGAAGAGATCGGGGTTCTCGGAGAGCTTGACGCCCAGCGACGGCACCATCTCCTTGAGCCTGGGCTCCCAGCCGCGGTAGCGGTCGGAGAAGCACCGCTCCAGCACCTCGATCATCGCCGGGACCGCGGTCGAGGCGCCCGGGGACGCGCCGAGCAGGCCGGCGATGGAGCCGTCGGCGGCGGCCAGCACAGTGGTGCCGAACTCGAGCACGCCGAGCTTCTTCGGATCGCGGCGGATCACCTGCACCCGCTGGCCGGCGATATCCAGCTCCCAATCGGAATCCTTTGCACTGGGGGCGAATTCGCGCAGGGTGTCCACCCGGTCGGCTTCGCTGAGCGCCAGCTGGCCGACGAGGTACTTCACCAGGCCGAGCTCGGTGAGACCCACACCGATCATCGACGCGAGGTTGTTGGGCCTGACCGACAGCGGCAGGTCGGTGACCTTGCCCTCCTTGAGGAACTTCGGCGACCAGCCCGCGAACGGGCCGAACAGCAGCCACGAGCGGCCGTTGATCACGCGGGCGTCCAGGTGTGGCACCGACATCGGCGGCGCGCCCAGCGGCGGCAGGCCGTAGACCTTGGCCTGGTGCGCGGCCGCCAGCGCCGCGTCGCCGGTCCGCAGCCACTGACCGCTGACCGGGAACCCGCCGAAGCCCTTGGCCTCGTCGATGCCGGCCTTCTGCAGCAGCGGCAGCGCGCCACCGCCGGCGCCGACGAACACGAACTTGGCCGACAGCTTGCGCTTGAGACTCGTGCGGCGGTTGACCACCTTGACCGTCCAGCTGCCGTCGGACTCCTTGTGCAGGTCGCGCACGTCGTGGCCGAACAGCGTGGTCATCCCGCGCTCGGTGCCGTAGCCGAGCAGCTGGCGGGTCAGCGACCCGAAGTCGACGTCAGTACCGTCCTGCGTCCAGTTCAGGGCGACCGGCTCGGAGAAGTCCCGGCCCGTGGCCATCAGCGGCAGCCGGCGGGAGAACTCGTCGGCGCCGTCGATGAACTCCATCGTCGCGAACAGCGGATTGCGCACCAGGGTGTCGCGTCGGCGGCGCAGATAGTCGATGTGCTGGGCACCGTGGACGAAGCTGACGTGCGGAACCGGGTTCAGGAAACTGCGGACGTCGGGCAGGATGGCGTTCCGGTGGGCGTAGGCCCAGAACTGGCGAGTGACCTGGAACTGCTCGTTGACGTGGACGGCCTTGGCGATCTCGACGCTGCCGTCGGGGTTCTGCGGGGTGTAGTTGAGCTCACAGAGCGCGGAGTGCCCGGTGCCGGCGTTGTTCCAGGGGTCGCTACTCTCGGCGGCGGCGGCGTCGAGGCGTTCCACGAGAGTGATAGACCAATCGGGTTCAAGCAGCCGCAGCAGGGCGCCCAGTGTGGCGCTCATGATTCCCGCCCCAACCAGCACGACATCGGTCTTGGTGATATCTGACACCGGTCCGTCGTCCTTTTCTTGTGACAGCTGTACTAGATGTCAGGTTATCCCTAGCCACCCGGATCTATACGGTCGAGTCACCAGCACCACACCCCGGTCGTGCCCACTGCGCGCGCGACTAATGTGAGCCTTGTGACGGCAGCGCGGGCCGAGTGGGCTGATGACGTCCTTCCCGGTTACCAGCAGACCAGCCTGGCGCTTGGGCCAGACCCCGACGGCGAGGGTGACCTGTTCGCCACCCTGGTGCGCCGCGGCGACTCGGCACCCACCGCGCACACCGTGCTCGCGGTGCACGGCTTCACCGACTATTTCTTCAACACCGAGCTCGCCGACCAGTTCGCCGGCCATGGGTTCCGCTTCTACGCCCTGGATCAACACAAGTGCGGCCGGTCCTGGCGCGACGGCCAGACCCCGCATTTCACCACCGACCTGGCCCGCTACGACCGGGAGCTGGAACGTGCGACGGCGATCATCACCGCCGAGAACCCCGGCACCCGAGTGCTGGTGTACGGGCATTCGGCGGGCGGGCTGATCGTGTCGCTGTGGCTGGACCGGGTACGCCGGCGCAAAGCAACGGCGGCGCTGTCGCTGGCGGGGCTGGTGCTCAACAGCCCGTGGCTGGACCTGCACGGGCCGGCGATCCTGCGGACCCGGCTGACGTCGACCGCCATCGGGGCGCTGTCGCGGGTGGGCAAGACCACGGTGGTGCGCGGCACCGGCAAGGGCGGCTACGGGTTGACCCTGCACCGCGAGTACCACGGCGAGTTCGAGTACAACCTGCAGTGGAAGCCGTTGGGCGGATTCCCGGTGACGTTCGGCTGGATTCACGCCATCCGGCGAGGTCAGGCCACCCTGCACCGCGGGTTGGACGTAGGAATGCCCAACCTGATCCTGCGCTCGGATCACAGCGTGCGCGAGACCGCCGACCCCGCCACCATGCAACGCGGGGACGCCGTCCTCGACGTCACGCAGATCGCCCGTTGGGCCGGCTGCATCGGCAACCACTCGACCGTGGTGCCGATCCCCGACGCCAAGCACGACGTGTTCCTGTCGCTGGCCGAACCTCGGGCGGCGGCCTACCGCGAGCTGGGCCGCTGGCTCGACTTCTATCTCGCGCACCTCGACACGGCCACCGCGGGCCGAGAATAAGGGGACCTGGTGGAGCGCTTTGATCTGGCGATCATCGGAACCGGTTCGGGCAACAGCATTCTCGACGAACGTTATGCCGACAAGAAGGTCGCGATCTGCGAGCAGGGTGTGTTCGGCGGAACCTGCCTGAACGTCGGCTGCATCCCGACCAAGATGTTCGTCTACGCCGCCGAGGTCGCCCGGACCGTGCGCGAGGCCGCGCGCTACGGCGTGGACGCCCACATCGACGGGGTGCGCTGGAGCGACATCGTGTCGCGGGTGTTCGGCCGCATCGACCCGCTGGCGATGGGCGGTGAGCACTACCGGCGCTCCTCCCCCAATGTCACGGTGTACGACAGCCACACGACCTTCGCCGGGCGCGCCGAGAACGGTTACCGGCTGCGTACCGAGAAGGGTGAGGAGTTCACCGCCGAGCAGGTGGTCATCGCCGCCGGCGCGCGCGCGCTGGTTCCCGATGCGATCGCCGGATGCGGCGTCGAGTACCACACCAGCGACACCGTCATGCGCATCGCGGAGCTGCCCGAACACCTGGTGATCATCGGCGGCGGGTTCGTCGCCGCCGAGTTCGCGCACGTCTTCTCCGCACTGGGGTCGCGCGTCACGCTGGTGGTCCGCGGCAGCGCACTGCTGTCGCACTGCGACGACACGATTTGCGAACGGTTCACCGACATCGCCGGCAAGAAGTGGGAGATCCGCAGCCACCGCAACGTGATCGGCGCGCGTCACGAGGGCGCGCAGACCGTCGTCGAACTCGACGACGGCTCGACGGTGCAGGCCGACGCGGTGCTGGTGGCCACCGGGCGGATCCCCAACGGCGACCTGCTCAACCTCGAGTCGGTGGGCGTCGAACCGCGGGACGGCCGCGTGGTGGTCGACGACTACCAGAGGACCACGGCGCGAGGCGTTTTCGCGCTCGGCGACGTGTGCTCGCCGTACCAGCTCAAGCACGTCGCCAACCACGAGGCCCGGGTGGTCAAGCACAACCTGCTGCAGGACTGGGACGACACCGATGCGCTGATGCGGTCGGATCACCGTTTCGTGCCGTCGGCGGTGTTCACCGACCCACAGATCGCCTGTGTGGGGCTGAGCGAAAACGAGGCCCGCGCAGCCGGTTACGACATTCGGGTGAAGCTCCAGGACTTCGGTGACGTGGCGTACGGCTGGGCGATGGAGGACACCACCGGGTTCGCCAAGGTGATCGTGGAGGCTGACACCGGGACGATCCTGGGGGCGCACATCATGGGACACCAGGCGTCGTCGTTGATCCAGCCGCTGATCCAGGCGATGAGTTTCGGGCTGGCCGGCCAGGACGTGGCCCGCGGCCAGTACTGGATTCACCCGGCGCTGCCCGAGGTGATCGAGAACGCGCTGCTGGCGTTGTGCGACGAGCCGCCGTGGCCGCCCGCCAGGCGGCACTAGCGATCCTTGGTCGCTAGCTAGAGGGGCCCAGGCGGCTCTCGGCGCGGATGTAAGGTCAGCGCGCCGGGACGGCGAAACCCCAGGGCAGTTCCAGCCGGTGGGCGGCCAGCAGCTCGCTATCGGAAAGCACCGCGGTCACGGTGTCGTCGGCCACGACGACACCGTGGTCCAGGACGATGGCCCGGTCGCACAACTGCGCGGCATAGGGCAGGTCGTGGGTGACGATGACCATCGTGGCGGGCAGCGCGGCCAGCGTCTCGGCCAGTTCGCGGCGCGCGACCGGGTCGAGGTTGGCCGACGGCTCGTCGAGCACCAGAATCTCGGGTTCACACGCCAGGACGGTGGCCAGCGCGGCACGTCTGCGCTGACCACCGGAAAGATGCGCCGGGCTACGGTCGGCGTGCTCGGTCATCGACACGATTTTCAGCGCAGCGCTGACGCGGGCGGCCAGTTGGTCGCCGGTGATACCGAAGTTCGCCGGACCAAAGGCCACGTCCTGGGCGACGGTCGGCATGAACAACTGGTCGTCGGGGTCCTGGAACACCAGCCCGACCCGGCGGCGGATGTCGCGAAGTGTCTTTCGAGCCAACGGTATTCCACTGATCTCGACAGTGCCCGACGTGGCCGCGAGCACACCGTTGAGGTGCAGCATCAGGGTGGTCTTGCCCGCCCCGTTGGGTCCGAGGATGGCGACCCGCTCACCGGGGGCGATGCTCAGGTCGACCCCATCGAGGGCGACCCGGCCGTCGGGATAGCGGTGGTGCAGGTTCTCGACACAGATCGCCGGCGTGCTCACCGAAGTACCCACGCCGAACCAGCCACCAGGACCGCCGCCGCCCCGGGCGTCAGCGCGGTGACCCACTGCGCCGCCGTCGCCCGTGGTCCGGCACCGACGATCGCCAACTCCGGAACCGTGCCGTCGAAGCCGCGAGACGTCATCGCCAAGTACACCCGTTCACCCCGTTCGTACGAGCGGAGAAACAGCGCGCCAACGCCTTTCGCGATCGCGCCGGCCTGATGCAGTGCGCGCGGCGAGTCGCCGCGGGAGATCCTCGCCATCCGCATTCGGCTGACCTCGGCCGACAGCAGGTCGATGTAACGGATCATCAGCACGAGCATAGAGGTGACCAGACCGGGAATTCCCAGCCTGCTCAACGCCAGTGGCAACTCCCGCGCCGAGGTTGTCGCGGCTACGGTCAGCGAGCCGGCAACACCCAGCGTGCCCTTGACGACGATGCCCCAGGCCGCCCACAGCCCGGTCAGCGACAGGTGCAGGCCCGCGAACTCGACCCGCTGGCCGCCCTCAGCGAACGGCAGCAGGACAGCGAGCACGATGAATGGCGCCTCGATCAGCATCCGCGGCAGTATCCACCGCAACGGGATTCGGGCCACCCGCCAGACCACTAGGACGATCCCGGCGTAGGCGGCGAACGGCCAAACCATCTCCCGCGGCGTGGCCACCACCGCGAGAACGAACACGACAAGCGCGACAATCTTCACTTCCGCGGGCGCGCGGTGCACCACCGAATCCCCGACGCGGTATAAAGCATGCGCGTGGCCCGCACCCACGTGCTCAGCTTCCCGGACGGCGGCTGCGGGCGAGCAGCCAGAACACGCCGCCCGCCAGAGCAAGCACGACGACAGCACCGATGATTCCGGCCAGTCCGACACTTCCGGGATGTCCGGACACGGAGTATTCCGCGAGTGGCGACATCGACATGGCGTGCTCCGTCGCGTGCTGGGCTATGCAGTTCCCGGTCAGTTGTTCACCGTGGGCGGTCTGGACGACGTGGCATCCCTGCAAGGTCGCCGAATCCAGTCCGTCTGGACTGGATTCGGCGAAGTAGGACACCACTCCGGAGACGAGGAGAGTGGCGGCGGCGAAGCCGGCCCAGAACCGCCAGTGCCGCCTCAGCGCGCTGGTCACGCCGCGACCGCCGTCTCGGTGCGGCTCCGGCGCAGCAGGTAGACGAGGTCTGGCCGCGACCGGACCACTGCCATCACCGTCACCGCGGTGATCAGACCCTCTCCGATACCGATGAGCACGTGGGTGCCGAGCAGGTAGGCCGCCACGGTACTCAGCGATGTCGGCGCAGCCCCACCGATCGCATACTCGATGACGAATCCCATTGACGCGCAAACAGTTCCAACCAATGCGGAGACAAACCCGACCACCCCCAGCGCGGGAACGGACCGGTCGAGGTGTCGTCGTCGAACCAACGCGTACAAGGCCACGGCCGTTGCGTAGCCCGCCGTCACCCCGATCAGCGCCATGTTGGTGATGTTCATCCCGAGCGCGGTCACCCCGCCGTCGGCGAACAACAGCGCCTGCACAACCAGGACGATCGCGATGCACAGCACGCCGGTGTAGGGGCCGACCAGGATCGCGGCCAACGCGCCGCCGAGTAGATGTCCACTCACACCGGGAAGGATCGGGAAGTTGATCATCTGCACCGCGAAGATGAAGGCAGCGACAAGCCCCGCCAACGGAACCGTGCGTTCGTCGAGTTCCGTCCGCGCCTTCCAGGCGCAGATTGCCACCGCAGCGATCGCAAGGGCGCCGAACACCACCGAGGTGGGGGCGTTGACCAGTCCGTCACTCACGTGCATGGCCGTGATCTGGACGCTCAAGCGGGGCCTCCTCGCAGTGCGGGATCTCGTTCCAACCCCTGGATGGAGCCTAGTATTGCCTGCTCCCATCTGTCTACATGTTCAGGTTATCAATTGAGCACAATCCGCTCAGCCGTGTGCGGCGCCGATCCAGTGCAGCAGATCGTGGACGGTGCGATCCTCGAGTCGGTAGCTGACCAGCCGGCCGACCCGGGTCGGCGTCACCCATCCCTGCTGGCGCAGCACCCGGAGTGCTTGCGAGACGGCGTTTTCCGATCTGCCGAGCACTGAGGCGAGGTCACCGACGCAGATGCCGGGCGCCCGGTGCAGACACAGCAGGATCTCCAGACGGTTGGGGTCGGACAACAGGTCAAAGCGCTGAGTCCAGCCGTTGATGTCCACATCCGCCAGAGCGGACGAGGCACGTTCAACTTTCACCTCGTCGCCCGGCCCGTCCATGCGTAGAAATCTAGCTCAGCAGTGAACCAATTCCGGCCGGCTGGAACATTCCGGCCCCCGTGCGCGACTATTGATCCGTGGACTGCGATATCGCCCGCGAGGCGCTGTCGGCTCGGATCGACGGAGAACGTGAACCCGTGCCCGCGCCCCGGGTCGACGAACATCTCGCCACCTGCGAGCCGTGCCGGGATTGGTATGCGGCCGCCGTCGACCAGACCCAGCTGCTCCGACGGCTGGCCGGCCGGTCCCAGGTAGCGGCCGTAGCCACGCCCGACCAACCCCCCAGGCACCGGTCGACGCCGGGTTCGGCCGCGTTGTGGCGGCGTCGGGCCCTGGGGCTCATCGGAGCCGCGCAACTGGTCCTGGCCGTCGCACAGGGGTTCGGTGCCAACGTCGGGACGTCCGCGGGCCACCACGCGATGATGTCCGGCCATCTGCTCAACGAGTCGACGGCATGGTCGGCGGCGCTCGGCGTGGTGATGGTGATCGCCGCTATGCGCCCGGCCGCGGCGGCCGGGCTGGCGGGGGTCCTGGCGGTGTTCACCACGGTGCTTGCCGTGTACGTCGTCAACGACGCACTGTCGGGGGCGGTGAGCCTCGACCGGATCCTCAGTCACCTGCCCGTGCTGCTCGGTACGGTGCTTGCCCTGTTGGTCTGGCGGGACGTCCGCTCGCCGGGCCCGCAACCGCGATCCGATGCTTTGCCGGTCACCGACGACGTGGTGCTGCCCGACAACGCCTCACGCGGGCGCCGCCGCGGACACCTCTACCCCACCGACGGCTCGGCGGCCTGACCGGCTCTACAGCATCAGGCCGAACATGATCGCCATGCCGGCCGCCATCATCGCCTGGCTGAGCAGGCCGAGGTGGTGGACCGTGTCCCCGGACGAACGAGACTGGCGCGCAACGAGATACCGGCAGAGCCAGAACACCGCGGCAATGGCGAACCCGACGGTGCAGACCCAGTTCAGGGTCGCGATCCAGGCCGGGTACCCGGTGCCCGAGGGGGCGGCGGTGTCGGTGGCGCCCATCGTCGGCATGTCCATTCCCGGCATCCCCGGCATGTCCGTGTGCCCCGCGTGATGCCCGGCCGACGACGCCTCGCCGGAACCCGACGACTGGCCGGGCAGCAGACGGCCGTTCATCACCGCATACATCCACGCCATCGCGAGCATCATCAGCGCGTGATAGACGGTGACGATGCGGTGGCCGGCCGCCGCACCGCTCGCGGCGATGACGACGAACCACACGGACGCGAGCAGAAAGAACACCATCGGGCCGACGGTGGGAAGGTCGGCTCCCCACGGCCAGGCCATCACCGCCATCGCCACCGCCATGATCGTGTGCAGCGAGTAGCCGACCACGCTGGGCCAGCGGCGGCGGCCGGCGGCGATGGCGTACACGCATTCGGCGGCGCTCAGGACAAACAGCAGGGTGACGACCCAGCGCAGGGTCAGATCCTGGATCACCGGTCAGCTTCTTTCTTTAGGCGCACGTGTGCATTGGTCGAACGCAGCCGGCCGAAAGTTCCCACCGCGCCGGGTCGCTACGACGAAGGGTCGTAGACTAGCGACGATGGAGTCGAGCCCGACAGGCACCCGGCTGACCAGCCGATTGGCGCTGGTCGGCGGGTACCTCGTCATGGCCACCGCGCTGATCGTCTACGCGGTGGCAGCGGGCGACGCCCGCTTCGTGGCGGCTGGTGACTCCTTCCCGGGCATGCCGACGAGTGTCGCCGAGGTCGTCGGCTACTTCACCGCCGCGCTGGCCGGCGCCATCTGCCTGGGCGGACTGGTCTTCGTCGTCATCACCGCCTGCCCCGACGACCGTGGCGTGCTGGACCCGACCTCGTTCCGGGGGCATCTGCTCGTCGAGCGGGTGGCCCCGATCTGGGCGATCTCCGCCGCGGTGATGGTCGTCGTCCAGGTCGCCAACGGCGCCGGAGTACCGGTCGCCAAGCTGATCCGCAGCGGCGCCATCGGCTCTGCGTTGAGCGCCTCGGAGATGGCCCGCGGCTGGGTCGCCGTGGTGATCTTCGCCACCGTCGTCAGCGTCGTGCTTCGACTGGCGGTGCGCTGGGTGTGGCACGTCGTGCTTCTGATTCCGACCCTGATCGCCGTCGTCGCGCTGCCCGTAACCGGAAACGCCGGCCAGGGCCCCGATCACGACTACGCGACGAGTGCGGTCATCGTGTTCGCGCTGGCGGTGGCCGTGTTGACCGGGGTGAAGGTCGCCGCTGTGGTGGCCCCACCTGCGGCGGTGCTGCGCCGCCGGGTGCTGGTGGTCGAGGTGACCGCCGGCGCCGTGGCGCTCGTCTACGGCGCGCTGCTGATGTACCTGTTCTCCGCCCCCGGTTCGCTGACCGGTTCGCACTACGGGCGGCTGGGCCTGATGGCCGCAGCGGCTCTGCTGGCGACTTGGCTGTCCGACGCCGTCCGGTTGCGCGGCGGCCGCACCCCCGGCGCCCGCACCCCGGCGGGCGCGGTGGCGATGATCGTCGCGCTCGCGGCGATCTCGGCGATGGCCATCCAGACCGCGCCGCGGCTGCTGGCCCACCGGTTCAGCGCGTGGGACGTCTTCCTGGGCTACGAACTCGCGCAGCCGCCCAGCGTGGTTCGGCTGTTGACGGTGTGGCGCTTCGACGTCCTGCTCGGCATCGGCGCGGTGGTGCTCGCCACGCTGTACGTGACCGGCGTGATCCGGCTGCGGCGCCGCGGCGACACCTGGCCGCCGGGCCGGCTGACGTCTTGGCTGCTCGGTTGCCTGGCCCTGCTGTTCACCACCAGTTCGGGGATTCGGGCCTACGGCTCGGCGATGTTCAGCGTGCACATGTCCGAGCACATGGCCCTCAACATGTTCATCCCGGTCCTACTGGTGCTCGGCGCCCCGATCACCCTGGCCTTGCGCGCGCTGCCGACCGCGGCCGCCGACCAGCCACCGGGGCCGCGGGAATGGCTCGTGTGGCTGGTGCATTCACCGGTGTCCCGGTTCCTGTCGCATCCCGCGACCGCCTTCGTCCTGTTCGTCGGCTCGCTGTACGCGGTGTACTTCACCCCGCTGTTCGACACGTTCGTGCGTTACCACTGGGGTCACGAGTTCATGACTCTGCACTTCCTCATCACTGGATACCTGTTCTACTGGGGCATCATCGGCATCGACCCCGGCCCGCGCCGGCTGCCGTTCATCGGCCGCCTGGCCCTACTGTTCGCCGTGATGCCGTTCCATGCCTTCTTCGGCATCGCCACGATGACGATGACGTCGGTCATCGGCGGCAGCTTCTACCGCAAACTGAACCTGCCGTGGCTGTCCGACCTCGTCAGCGATCAGCACCTGGGTGGCGCAATCGCTTGGGGCTCGAGCGAATTGCCAGTGCTCGTGGTGGTGATCGCCCTGGTGGTGCAATGGTCCCGGCAGGACCGGCGGACCGCCACCCGCACCGACCGGCACGCCGACGCCAAGTACGACGACGACCTCGAGGCCTACAACGCGATGTTGCGGGAACTAGCCAAGAACCGTCGCTGAGCGCCGGTCAGCTCACCGTCGACATAGGCTGACCGCAGCAGACCTCGCTGTGATCGCCCTCCGACTCACAGCACGGGCATGCCTTCTCGTACACCAGCACCGCACCGCAACTTCGGCATTCATACCGCTCGCCGACACTTCTGGCCATGACACCCTCCTCCTACGCCCGACGGCACCCACGGAATCATTGTGCCCCAGCCCGGGCGATGTCGGTGGCGCTTCGCGCATCAGCCGACGACGGAGTAGTCACCCTCTTCGGAGAGCGCGGCCTGAACCTGCTCGACGGTGAGGTCGCCGCCGGATTGCACCCGTACCGTGGACGGGCCGTCCGTGCCGAGGTCGACCTCGACGGCGCTGACGGTCGGCAGGGCACCGAGCGCGGTGCTCACCACCCGCACGCAGCTCTGGCAGTGCAGTCCGGAGACCTTGAACGTCTGCTGCGACATGGTGATCAGCCCTTTCGAGTCTCAGCCCCGAAATTGCGCAGCCGCAAGCTGTTCGAGACGACGAAGAACGACGAGAACGCCATCGCGGCGCCCGCGATGAGCGGGTTGAGCAGTCCGGCCGCTGCGATCGGGATCGCGGCGACGTTGTAGCCGAACGCCCAGAAGAGATTGACCTTGATGGTCCGCATGGTGGCGCGGGCCAGATCGAGTGCTTGCGGCACGATGTCGAGGTCGTCACGCACCAGAATGATGTCGGCGGCGCCGATCGCGACGTCGGTGCCGCGCCCGATCGCCAGCCCGAGGTCGGACGACGCCAGTGCGGGCCCGTCGTTGATACCGTCACCGACCATCGCGACCACCCGGCCCCGCTCCCGCAGCTGCTCGATGACGTCGACCTTGCCCTCGGGAAGCACCTCGGCGATGACCTCGTCGATGCCGACTTGGGCGGCCACCGCGGCCGCTGCCGTCGCGTTGTCCCCGGTCAGCAGGACCGTCCGCAGTCCCCTGTCGTGCAGGGCCGCCACCGCCCCGGCCGCCGAGTCCTTGACGGCGTCGGCAACCGAGATCGCACCGCAGACCACGTCGTCGACAGCAACGAAAACGACTGTCTCCCCACGCGATTCACCGGATCTACGGGCCAACTCCAATTCGGGGCTCAGCGGTGCGTCGCCGCGCACCCAAGACGGCCGACCCACCACCACGCGCCGGCCCGCGACCGTGCCGGTGACACCGCGGCCGGCGTGGGCGCGGAAGTCCTCGACCGGGCCGCGGTCGTCGGTGACGGTCGCGATCGCCACGGCCACGGCGTGTTCGGAGGCCACCTCGACGGCCGCGGCCAACGCCAGGACCTCGTCGGACTGCCAGCCGTCGGCGGCGGTCACGTCGGTCACCGCGAGGTGCCCGGTGGTCAGCGTGCCGGTCTTGTCGAACACGACGGTGTCGACGGCGCGGATGGCTTCCAGCGCCCGATATCCCTTGAGGAAGATGCCGAGCTGGGCACCCCGGCCCGAGGCCACCATCATCGCCGTCGGCGTGGCCAAACCCAGCGCACACGGGCAGGCGATCACCAGCACCGCCAGCGCCGCCGAGAACGTGCGGTCGGCACCTGCCCCGGACAGCAGCCACGCCGCCGCGGTCAGCGCGGCGATGACGAACACGGCCGGCACGAACACCCCGGCGATCCGGTCGGCCAGGCGCTGCGCGTCGGCCTTCTGCGCCTGCGCTTCCTCGACCAGGCGCACCATTCCGGCGAACTGCGTGTCGGCGCCCACCGCGGCGGCCTCGACGATCAGCCGGCCGTCGAGGACGACGGTCCCGCCGATCACCCGGCCACCCGGATGCGCGCGGGCCGGCTTGGCCTCGCCGGTCATGGCGCTCATGTCGATCGCGGAACTACCCTCGACCACCAGACCGTCGGCGGCGATGGTCTCCCCGGGACGCACCGCGAACCGCTGTTGCTCCTTGAGTTCGTCGGCCGGGATCACCATCTCGGTGCCGTCGGCCAGCAGGACCGAGACGTTCTTGGCGCTGAGTGCGGCCAGCGCCCGCAGCGCGCTTCCGGCCCGCGACTTCGCCCGCGCCTCGAAGTACCGGCCGGCCAGGATGAACACGGTCACGCCGGCGGCCACTTCGAGGTAGATCGCGTCGCTGCCCAGCAGCGCCTGCCAGATCCCGTGGGTCTCCCGGACGTGGTGGCCGAAGAAGATGGTGTAGAGCGACCACAGCGTGGCCGCGGTGACGCCGACCGAGATCAGCGTCTCCATCGACGCCGTGCGGTGGCGGGCGTTGCGCAGGGCGACGCGATGGAACGGCCAGGCGGCCCACGTGACGATCGGCAGTGCCAGAGCGGTCAGCACCCACCCCCAGCCGGTGAACCGCGTGCTGGGCACCACGGCGAACATCACCGACAGGTCGGCCAGCGGGACGAACAACACCGCGGCGATCGCCAGCCGGCGCAGCAGGCTGCGGGCGATCTTCTCGTCGGGGTCGGCCACCTCGACCCGCACGTCGCCGCGGGGGGCGGCATTGTACCCGGCCTTGCGGACCACCTCGCACAGCTCGTCGGTAGGGACGGAGTCGGCGACGTCGATGGTGGCCACCCGGGTGGCGTAGTTCACCGTCGCATGCACACCGTCGAGCCTGTTGAGCTTGGTCTCGACGCGCGCGGCGCAGGCCGCGCAGGACATCCCCGAAACGTCTAGTTGGACGCGGCGCAGGTCGGTGGCGGTCGCGGCGCCGACGACGGATGCCGTCATGTCCTCCTCATTTCCCGGGGCGCACACCACCCCACGTCCAATGGTCGGTTGCCCACGCCGCCGAGTTCCCGGCAGTGGGAAACCCTGGGTTCGGGGCGCACCACGACCCCATCCAAAATACTCCCCAGGGTTCGCCACGCCGGACGGCAGCCTGGGGACGTGCCCGCTTGCGCCATCCCCTACTCTGACTTTCCGTGGCCGAACGCGACGACGACCGGGTGACCTCCCTGGCGCTGGCCGCCGGCCGGGGTGACACCGCCGCCCTCGAGGCCTTCATCAGGGCGACTGAGCGTGATGTGTGGCGCACCGTCGCCTTCCTGGGTGATCCCGGCAGTGCCGACGATCTGACCCAGGAGACCTTCCTGCGCGCGCTGGGATCGCTACCGAGGTTCTCGGGCCGCTCCTCGGCCCGTACCTGGCTGCTGTCGATCGCGCGCCGGGTGGTGGTCGACCAGATCCGCCGCAACCAGGCCCGGCCGCGCACCGCCTACGGCGTCGACTTGGACGACGTCCTCGACACCCGCCGCAGCGCGGCGAGTGTCGAGGACGTCGTCGAGATCCGGATGCTGCTCGACGGCCTCGACACCGACCGCCGCGACGCCCTGATGCTGACCCAGGTGCTCGGCCTGTCCTACGCCGAGGCCGCCGAGGTCTGCGGTTGCCCGGTGGGCACCATCCGCTCCCGGGTGGCACGCGCCCGCGACGACTTGCTGAGCGCGGTCAACCGCGACGACCAGGTGGGCTGAGCGGGAACCGCAGGGCCGTCCGATGCGACCACTGAGGGTGTCCAGCAGTAGCGACCACGACGTCGAGGACGGTCGTCGGCCTCGGTGTGGTGTGGCCGGCGCAGCCGGACTGTGATCCGCGCTCAGCCCAGGAAGCCGTGCAGCAGCGCCGCCGATCCCTCGACATGGGCGCGCATCGCCGACTCAGCTGCCTCGACATCGCCGGCCAGTATCGCGATGACGATTCCCTCGTGCTGCTCGTCGGAGTGGGCAATGTTGCGGCGCAGCAACGGAATCCGGTCGAGCAGGGAGTTGAGCCGCATCCTGTTCTCGGCCACCAGCGGCACCAGCGACGGCGACCCGGCGGCCTCGGCGATCGCCAGGTGCAGCCGGGAGTCCAGCCGCCGGTAGTAATCTGGGGCGGCGTCGCGGACGTCGGCCAGCCGTGACCACAGTCCCTCGCGTTCGGCGGCGGTCAGCGTTCTGCTGGCGGCCATCCGGGCCGCTCCGACCTCGAGGATCTCCCGCAGCCGCAGCGCGTCGTCGATCTCGGCCCGGTTGACCCGCACCGCGTCGGTCGGCGCGGGCAGTTCCTCGGTCAGGAAGGTTCCGCCGTAGCGGCCGCGCCGCGACACCAGGTAGCCGGCGTCGGCCAGCGACTTGATCGCCTCCCGCACGGTGTCGCGGCTGACCCCGAGTTTCGCGGCCAGCTCCCGCTCGGGCGGCAGGGAATCCCCCGGCGCCAGCACACCGAGCCGGATGGTCTGCAGCAGCCGGCCGACGGTGTCCTCGAAGGCGTTTCCGGGCCGCACCGGACGCAGCAGGGCCTCGGAGGCCACTGCTGAATCCGGCTCGGCCGCCATGTCCCGAGCCTCTACAGCGGGGTGACGTAGTGGCCGCTGATGCCGCCGTCGACCAGGAAGGTCGACCCGGTGATGAATGACGAGTCGTCGCTGGCCAGGAACGCCACCGCGGCGGCCAGTTCCTCCGGCTCGGCGAACCGGCCCATCGGCACGTGCACCAACCGGCGCGCCGCCCGCTCGGGATCCTTGGCGAACAGTTCCTGCAGCAGCGGGGTGTTCACCGGTCCAGGGCACAGCGCGTTGACCCGAATTCCCTGGCGCGCGAATTGGACTCCGAGCTCGCGTGACATCGCCAGCACCCCGCCCTTGGAGGCGGTGTAGGAGATCTGGGAGGTGGCCGAGCCCATCACCGCGACGAACGAGGCGGTGTTGATGATCGAGCCCCGCTGCGCGGGCACCATGTGCCGCAGTGCCGCCTTGCAACAGAAGAAGACCGACTTGAGGTTGACGTCCTGCACCCGGTCCCAGGCATCGATGCCGGTGTTCTCGATGAGATCGTCGTCGGGCGGACTGATGCCCGCGTTGTTGAACGCGATGTCGACCCCGCCGTGCACCTCGAAGGCGGTGTCGAACAATCGATCCACCGCGACCTGATCCGAGACGTCCACCTGCACGAACGTCACGTGCAGATCATCCGCGACGGACTGGCCGGTCGTCGGGTCGACGTCCCCGATGACGACGATCGCACCTTCGGCCCGCATCCGCTTGACGGCCGCCAGCCCAATGCCGCTCGCGCCGCCGGTGACGACGGCAACCTTGTCCTTGAGTCGCTGGGACAGATCCATCTAGCTCTCCTCTACTGCGAAAAACACGTTCTTGGTCTCGGTGAATGAGAACGGCGCGTCGGGGCCGAGTTCGCGCCCCAGCCCGGACTGCTTGAACCCGCCGAACGGGGTGTTGTAGCGCACCGACGAGTGCGAGTTCACGCTGACGTTACCCGCCTCGATCGCGCGCGAGACCCGCAGCGCACGCGACAGGTTGTCAGTCCAGATCGAGCCGGACAGGCCGTATTCGGTGTCGTTGGCCAGGGCGATGGCATCGGCTTCGTCCTCGAAGGGCAGGACCGTGACGACCGGGCCGAAGATCTCCTCGATCACCGTGCGGTCGGTGCGCTGCGGGGTCAGCACGGTCGGCGGGAACCAGTAGCCGGGCCCGTCGGGCGCCGAGCCGCGGAAGGCCACCGGGGCGTCGTCGGGCACGTAGGCGGCCACCGATTCGAAGTGCTTGCGCGACACCAGCGGTCCCATCTCAGTGTCGCGCGCGGCAGGGTCACCGACCACCAGCGCCTTGACGGCCGGCTCGAGCAGCTCGAGGAACGTGTCGAACACGCTGCGCTGCACCAGGATTCGGCTGCGCGCGCAGCAGTCCTGGCCGGCGTTGTCGAACACCCCGTAGGGCGCGGTGGCGGCCGCCTTCTCCAGGTCGCAGTCGGCGAAGATCACGTTGGCGCTCTTGCCGCCCAGTTCCAGCGTCACGCGCTTGACCTGATCGGCAGCCCCGGCCATCACCTTGGTGCCGACCTCGGTGGAGCCGGTGAACACGATCTTGCGGATGTCGGGATGGCTGATGAACCGCTCCCCGACCACCGAGCCCTTGCCGGGCAGCACCTGGAAAAGGTCTTCGGGCAGACCGGCTTCCACGGCCAGCTCGCCGAGCCGCATCGAGGTCAGCGGCGTCCACTCGGCTGGCTTGAGCACCACCGCGTTGCCCGCGGCCAATGCGGGCGCGAACCCCCAGGCGGCGATCGGCATCGGGAAATTCCACGGGGTGATCACGCCGATCACGCCCATCGGCTCGTTGAAGGTGACGTCGAGCCCGCCGGCCACCGGAATCTGCTTGCCGGACAACCGCTCCGGGCTCGCCGAGTAGAACTGCAGCACGTCGCGGACGTGCCCGGCCTCCCACTCGGCCGCGCCGATCGGGTGCCCGGAGTTGGCGACCTCGAGGGCGGCCAGCTCCGGAACATGCGAGTCCACCGTGGCGGCGAAGGCCCGCAACTTGGCGGCCCGTTCCGCCGGCGCCGCGGCGGCCCAGGATTTCTGGGCGACCTTGGCCCGCGCGACGGCGTCGTCGACGCCGGCCAGATCGGTCTGCTCGACGGTGCCCAACACCTGCTCGGTCGCCGGGTTGATCAGTTCGGTGGAGGCCACAGGTTCACTCTTTCCGTCGTGTGGTTGCGTGCGGCCTCCACCAGCCCGGCGAACAACCGCAGATCGTCCAGGGTCTCCTCGGGATGCCACTGCACCGCGAGAACGAAGTCGTGGCCCGGCATCTCGACGGCCTCGATCACTCCGTCGGTATCGCGGGCGCAGACCACCAGGCCGTCCCCCAGCCGGTCGATGGCCTGGTGGTGATAGCACTGCGCGTCCGAGGTCTCACCGATCAGACCGGCCAGCTTGCTGCCTTCGACGGTGTGCACGGTGGAGGTGGAGAACACGGCGTTGCCCTGCTGGTGGCGGGTGTGCCCGAGGATGTCGGGCAGATGCTGGTGCAGCGTGCCGCCGAGGGCGACGTTGAGCAGCTGCGCGCCGCGGCAGATTCCGAGCACCGGCAGGTGGCGGCGCAGCGCCCCGGCCAGCAGCGCGAATTCCCAGGCGTCGCGGTCGCGGGCCGGCTCGTCGGTGGTGGGGTGCGGGTCGTGGCCGTAGGTGGCGGGGTCGACGTCCTTGCCGCCGGTGATGATCAGCCCATCGAGACGGTCGAGCACCCGTGCGGCGATTTCGGCGTCGACCGGCTGCGGCGGCAGCAGTGTCGCGATACCGCCGGCCAGCGTGACGCCCTTGATGTAGACGCCGGGCAGGAAGCTGGCGTGCACGTCCCACACACTGGTCTGGGCCTGCTGCAGGTATGTGGTCAGCCCCACGATGGGGCGGGCAAATTCAGAGCCGTTCAAAACCGCGCACCCTCTCCCAGTCGGTCACCGCGGAGTTGAACGCCGCCAGTTCGACACGGGCATTGTTGAGGTAGTGCTCAACGACGTCGTCACCGAACGCCTCGCGGGCCACCGTCGAGCCCTCGAACAGCGCGGCCGCCTCGGCCAGTGTGGTCGGAAGTCGTTGCGCACCACTGGTGTAGGCGTTGCCCTCGTGGGCGTCGGGCAACTCCAGACCGTTGTCGATACCGTGCAGGCCACCGGCGATCAGGGCCGCGACGGCCAGGTACTGGTTGACGTCGCCGCCGGGCGCGCGACACTCCATCCGCAGCGAGTGGCCCTGGCCGACCACCCGCAGCGCGCAGGTCCGGTTGTCCAGCCCCCAGGCGATGGCCGTCGGCGCGAAACTACCCTCGACAAATCGCTTGTAGGAGTTGATGTTCGGTGCGTAGAACAGGGTCAGCTCGCGCAGCGTGGCCAGTTGTCCGGCGATGAAGCTGCGGAACATCGCCGACATACCAAGCTGCGCGTCGGCGTCGGCGAACACCGCGGCGCCGTCGGTGCCGCGCAGCGAGATGTGGATGTGGCAGCTGTTTCCTTCTCGTTCATCGAATTTCGCCATGAACGTCAGGCTCTTGCCGTGCTGGTCGGCGATTTCCTTGGCGCCGTTCTTGTAGATGGTGTGGTTGTCGCAGGTAACCAGCGCGCCGTCGTAGCGGAACGCGATCTCCTGCTGGCCGAAGTTGCACTCCCCCTTGACTCCTTCGCAGTACATCCCGGCACCGTCCATGCCGAGCCGGATGTCGCGCAGCAGCGGCTCCATCCGGGTGGAGGCGTGGATGGCGTAGTCGACGTTGTAGTCGGTGGCCTTGGACAGTCCGCGATAGCCGGCCGCCCAGGCGTCGCGGTAGGTGTCGTCGAAGACCATGAACTCCAGCTCGGTGCCGACGAACGCTTCCAGCCCGCGCTGGGCGAGCCGGTCCAGCTGGGTGCGCAGGATGCTGCGCGGCGCTGGCGTCACCGGCCCACCGCCGACCCACGACAGATCGGCCATCACCAGCGCCGTTCCGGGCAGCCACGGCAGCACGCGCAGGGTGGAGAAGTCGGGCGTCATCACCATGTCGCCGTAGCCGGACTCCCAGCTCGACATCGCATACCCGTCGACGGTGTTCATGTCGACGTCGACGGCCAATAGGTAGTTGCAACATTCGGCGCCGTGCGCGGCGACCTCCTCGACGAACAACCGGGCCGCCACCCGCTTGCCGGTCAACCGGCCCTGCATGTCGGCGAAGGCCACGATCACCGTGTCGATCTCAGCGGCGGCCACCCCGCTCTCCAGCTCGGCCTGGGTCAGCAGCCCGGGACGCAGCCTCTCGCTCATTGCACGTTCTCCCTGGGGTTAGGCGACGGGACTTGCCGAAAAGTCAACCATTGGATTCCGCTCCCCTTCGGCTTCTGCCCACAGGATTAACACGAACGTCACCCCAAAGGTAGGACGACAGACCATTGACATTCTATTCTCCCCTTGACACCGCCGCCGTCAGTCCAGCGCATGCCCGCGCACCTACCCGGTTGAGGAGGAACCGCCATGGCCGAAGAGACGATGAAGACCTCGGGCGTCACGTACACCCAAGCCGGTGAGGGTTACTTCGAGAAACGCACTCTGCTGCGCACCGCCGGGTTCTGGGGCCTGTGGGGCATCGGCATCGCCGCCGTCATCTCGGGCGACTTCTCGGGCTGGAACTTCGGCATCGGCGCGGCCGGCTGGGGCGGTCTGGGCATCGCGTCGATCGTTATCATCGTCATGTACTTCGGCATGCTGTTCTCGATCGGTGAGATGTCGGCCGCGATGCCGCATACCGGCGGCGCCTACTCCTTCGCACGCGCTGCGATGGGGCCATGGGGCGGGTTCATCACCGGCTTCGCGGAAACCATCGAGTACGTCTTCACCACCGCGGTCGTCGTCTACTTCTCGGCGAGCTACGCCGACGCGGTGACCAGCGACCTCTTCAACCTGTCGCTGCCCGGTTGGCTGTGGTGGATCATCCTGTACGCGATCTTCGTGGGACTGAATTCCTGGGGTGCGGAGATCTCGTTCCGCTTCGCCCTAGTCGTCGCCATTATCTCGGTCGGCATCCTGATCCTGTTCGGCATCTTGGCGATCGCCCACGGGGCAGTGGATTTCGGCAAGCTGCTGGACATCTACCCGGACCCCAGCAAGGCCGGTTCCAACACGTTCCTGCCGTTCGGACTCGTCGGCATCCTGTATGCCTTGCCGTTCGCGATGTGGTTCTTCCTGGGAATCGAGGAACTACCCCTCGCGGCCGAGGAGGCTCACAACCCGAGCCGCGACATTCCCAAGGCCGGCATCTGGGGCATGGTTTCGCTTGTCGCCTGCGCTGCGATCGTGTTCTTCCTCAACCCCGCGGTCACTGGTTCACAAGCGCTGGGCAGCTCTGACGAGCCACTGCTGGACGGCTTCCGCGCATTCCTGCCGAGCGGCTGGGCCGCGGTGTTGTCGGCCTTCGCCCTGATCGGTCTGCTGGCCAGCCTGCAGGGCATCATGTACGCCTACGGCCGGAACCTCTACTCGCTGAGCCGGGCGGGCTACTACCCGAAGATGTTGTCCCTCACCGGTAGTCGCCAGACCCCCTATGTTGCGCTGTTCGTCGGCGCGGTAATCGGATTCATTGCGCTGGTCGTGGTGAACCTCAACGCCGGAGCCGGTGACGTCGTGCTCAACATCGCGGTGTGGGGCGCGGTTCTGGCCTACATGCTGCAGATGATCTCCTTCGTTCTGCTGCGCCGCAAGTTCCCGAACGCGCGGCGGCCGTGGATCAGCCCGACCGGGAACTGGGGTGCGATCGCGGCCTTCGCCATCGCGGCGATCACATTCATCGCCGTGCTGATCAACCCGACCTACCGGCCCGCGGTGTTCACGATCGTGATCCTGTACGTGATCGGCCTGCTGGTGTTCGGACTGTACGGGCGCCACCGGTTGGTGCTGTCGCCGGAGGAGGAGTACGCCGTCACCGGCGGCCTGCACGGCTACGACCCTGCCTCCGAAGGGCTCGGCGGCACCATCGAGGACGAGATCCTCAAAGGCCACACCGGCTGACGCCGATTTCCAACTTCGCCATCTCGCTCTCGATCATTTCGATCCTGGCCGGGCTGCTTCACCTCATTCGGTCTCGGCTGGAACAATGGCGGCTTTCCTAGCGATCCTTGGTCGCTAGCGATCCTTGGTCATCCTTGGTCATCCTTGGTCGCTGGGAGGGCGCTGAATAATCGGCGCCCTCCCAGCTTCGCTTGATCCGGCGAAGCCGGATTTTTGAGTCAAGTTTGTGTTGTTTGGTTCGGTTTGCGGTGTTACGCGGCGAGTCCTGTTGTGCGGCTGAGATTTTCGAGGGCTGTGTGGTATGCGCGGGAGGCTGCACGCAGAGGTGGCGAGGTCGCGTGGTCGGCAAGATGTGACAGTCCGGTGGGCAGGTAGGGGTCGTGAACGGCGGATAGGAACATCGCGGTGCGCAGGCCGTGGTTGGTGATTGCGTAGCTGTGGGTGTGCGGGATGCGGGTGATGAAGCCGCGGCCGCGCAGTCTTCGCAGGTCGTAGGTCATCTGACCGGTGGTGAGTTGGTGCGCCGGATGCCCCGCAGGTCGGCGATGACGGCGCGGATGTCCTTGTTGGCGAAGCCGTTGGGTTGCAGCCGAAACAGCGGCAGGGCGTGACTGTGTTGTTCACCCAGACGCAGGCCGGGGATGCGGGTACCGGTGGCGGTGATGACCGGCGCGGTGAGGGCGTGCAGGGCATCGGCGCCGGTGATCGGATCATGGCTGAGTGATTGCAGGCGCAGCAGGCGCCGGTTGGTGGTGAAGCCGATCTCCCGCGGTGCGGGCAGATTGGTCAGTCGTTTCCCGATCGAGAAGTCGCGGGTGTCGTTGATCGTGGTCTCGGTCCGTAGTGCCCTGCCTTCCTTGTGGTATCGCTTGATTCGGGTGTGCTTGTAGTCCACGTGCAGGCTCGGGGTCACCCGTCGGTGATCACCCGGGTACGGAACCGGCCCGGGGTGGCACGCGGACCCCGACGCATCGACCGCCGGTCGAAGATGAGGCTGACCTGGTCAGGCCGGCCGATGTCGAGGTTGTCGCGGATGACGTGTTCGAAGAACACCCGTCCAGAGACCGGCTTGTCGAGCATCTGGGTCAAGGAGAACTCGACCTGCAGCATCGACAGGTCGTAGCGGTAGCTCGCGGCGCGGTCGGCGGGGCTGAACGGGTGTGGCAGCCGGGCCAGCCACTTCCGTAGCAGCCCGTCGATCTGCTCAGGTCCGAGCCGATCGCAGATGGCCTGTAACGCGGCGGGGTCCTCGACGGCGGCGAAGCCATTGTCCAGGGCAGTGAACCCGATCCCGGCCTTGGTTGCTTGACGTTTCGCCCACTCGTTGCCGTTGATGCACAGCCTTGGCGTTGTAGGGAAAGTAGGAGCAGAACTTCCAAAAGAACGGGCCGAAGTCATCATCGACGCAGTAAGAGTAGAAGTGGTTGACCACGCCAGTGGTCTTCACGATCCACGGATAGGCATCACCGTTGGCGTCACGGCCCTTCTCGGTCCGAAACAGTGACGTCTCCTCCCGGGCGCGGCCGAAGAACAGCACCCCTCACCGCCGGAACGGTTCTCCAGGTACTCGTGGGCCACGTCGTCCTTGCGTTGGCCCTTGGCGAAATCCACCCAGGCCACGTCGTTGTCGCGCGCATAGCGATGCACCGCGGCAACGAACGCCTCGGTGATCTTGACCAGCGGCGCGGTCGAGGCGATCGGAGTTCAGGCGCGGTCGCCGACAGCGCCCGGGTACCGATGCTCACAGGACACGGGTAGGTTCGAAGCGATGTGTGGAGCGACGGGTGAAATCCGGCTCGACGACCAGGCACCCGACGTGGCGGCAGTGGACGCCATGGCGGAGACGATGGCTCGCCGCGGACCCGATGGCTCCGGGGTGTGGTCACAGGGGCGCGTCGCGCTGGCACACCGCCGACTGAAGATCATCGACCTGTCCGAGGCGGGCGCCCAACCCATGGTGGACGCCGAGCTGGGATTGACCATCGGCTGGAACGGCTGCATCTACAACTACGAGGCCCTGCGCGACGAACTCGCCGGCCACGGTTACCGCTTCTTCTCGCACAGCGACACCGAGGTGCTGCTGAAGGCCTACCACCACTGGGGTGACCGATTCGTCGAGCGGCTGCACGGAATGTTCGCCTTCGCCATCGCCGAGCGCGACAGTGGCCGGGTGCTGCTCGGCCGCGACCGGCTCGGCATCAAGCCGCTCTACATCAGCGAGGACACGCACCGGATCCGGTTCGCGTCCTCACTGCCGGCCCTGCTGGCCGGCGGCGGTATCGACACCCGGATCGACCCGGTGGCCCTGCACCACTACCTGACGTTTCACTCCGTGGTGCCCGGCCCGTACACGATCCTGCGCGGGGTGCGCAAGCTGGCGCCCGGATCGCTGCTGGCCATCGAGCCCGACGGCACCCGGAAGGCGACAACGTACTGGAGTCCGGACTTCACCCGCCGCGCCGATCGGGCGGACTGGAGCGAAACGGATTGGCAGGACGCGGTTCTCGATGCCCTGCGTACGGCCGTGACGCGCCGACTGGTCGCCGATGTGCCGGTCGGATGCCTGCTGTCCGGCGGCGTGGACTCCAGCCTGATCGTCGGACTGCTCGCCGAGGCGGGCCAACACAGATTGTCGACGTTCTCCATCGGCTTCGAGTCGGTCGGTGGGGTCAAGGGCGACGAGTTCGTCTACTCCGACATCGTGGCCGACCGCTTCGGCACCGACCACCACCAGGTCCGCATCGACACCGCACGTATGCTGCCCGCTCTCGCCGGTGCGATCGCCGCCATGAGCGAACCCATGGTCAGCCATGACTGTGTGGCGTTCTACCTTCTCAGCCAAGAGGTTTCCCACCACGTGAAAGTGGTGCAGTCCGGCCAGGGCGCCGACGAGGTGTTCGCCGGCTACCACTGGTATCCGCCGATGAGCGGGGCCGACGCGGCGAGCGTCGACGGCGCCGTCGCCCGCTACCGGGAAGCGTTCTTCGACCGCGACCATGCCGGCGTCAACGCGCTGCTCAACGATGACCACCGGTGCGGCAGCGACCCCAGCCTGGCGTTCGTCACCGAGCACTTCGCCCGTGCCGGTGCACAGACCGGTGTGGACCGCGCACTGCGGCTGGACACCACCGTGATGCTGGTCGACGATCCGGTCAAGCGGGTCGACAACATGACGATGGCCTGGGGTCTGGAGGGCAGGGTGCCGTTCCTCGACCACGATCTCGTCGAGCTGGCCGCCAGCTGTCCACCCGAGCTCAAGACCGCCCACGGCGGAAAGGGCGTGCTCAAAGAGGCAGCCCGGCAGGTCATTCCGGCCGAGGTGATCGACCGGCCGAAGGGGTACTTCCCGGTCCCGGCGTTGACGCATCTGGAAGGCCCGTACCTCGATCTGGTGCGCGACGCGCTGTACGCGCCGCAGGCCAAGGAGCGCGGCCTGTTCCGTCCCGATGCGGTCGAACGCCTGCTGGCCGACCCCAACGGCCGGCTCACTCCGCTGCGCGGTAACGAACTGTGGCAGATCGGCCTTCTCGAGCTCTGGCTGCAGCATCACGGCATCACCGGACCGGCCGCATGAGCGCGCCGAGGCCCGGCGAGGCGATCACCCTGGGCCTGCACGACACCGCCCCGGCGGACATGGTCGAGGGGATGGCCGACGACGTCGTCCTCAATCTCGGCTGGGGCAGGCTGATGTTCGGGCAGACCTTCGCCGACGCCGACGAACTGGCCGATGTGCTGCGCCGGGAAGCGCCCGGGCGACGCGACATCTGCTTCTACGCCCGCGAACCGCACGTCCTGGTGGCCCGCTCCCCCTACGAGCTGTTCATCGACCCCAGCCACACGTACCGGCTGCGCTTCGACGGCGAAAGTCTGGCCGCCGAGGCCAGTGGAATCACGGTGCGCCCCTTGCGCGATCGCGCCGAGGCCGACGCGATGAACCGGGTCTACGTGCGCTGCGCGATGGTGCCCGCTCCCGTCGACGTCATCTGGAACAACCACGTCGGCTGCGACGCGGTGACCTACCTGGTGGCCGTACGCGACCAGGACGGCGCCGTGGTGGGCACCGTCACCGGCGTGGACCATGCCCGGCTGTTCGACGACCCCGAGCAGGGTTCGAGCCTGTGGTCGCTGGCCGTCGACCCCGCCGCCGGACTGCCCGGGATCGGCGAGGCGCTGACCCGGGCGCTGGCCGAGCACTTCCGCGCCCGCGGCCGGGCCTACATGGACCTGTCGGTGGTGCACGACAACGCCGCGGCCATCGGGCTCTACGAGAAGCTCGGCTTTCGCCGGGTCCCGGTGCTGGCGATCAAGCGCAAGAACGCGATCAACGAGCCGCTATTCAATCCCGGCCCACCGCAAACCGTCGACGACCTGAATCCCTACGCCCGGATCATCGCCGACGAGGCGATGCGCCGCGGGATCTATGTCGAGGTGCTCGACGCCGAGACCGGCGAGATGCGGCTGACCCACGGCGGCCGCAGCGTGGTCACCCGCGAATCGCTCTCGGAGTTCACCTCGGCGGTGGCGATGAGCCGCTGTGACGACAAACGCCGCACCCGGCGCCTCGCCGTCGAGGCCGGTGTTGTAGTGGCGCGCGGGCGGGTGGCCACCTTCGACGAGCGAGACCACGCGTTTATGGCCGAAGTCGGTGACGTGGTAGTCAAGCCGACCCGCGGCGAGCAGGGCAAGGGCATCACCGTCGGTGTCGAGGAACCCGACGAACTCGACGCCGCGCTGGCCCGCGCGCGTGAGCATGATTCGGAGGTGCTGATCGAGCAGCGCGCACCCGGCGACGACCTGCGGTTGGTGGTGATCGACAGCAAGGTGGTGGCGGCCGCGTTGCGCCGGCCGGCCGAGGTCATCGGCACCGGCACCCACACCGTCCGGGAACTGATCGACGCGCAGAGCCGCCGCCGCGCGGCAGCCACCGGTGGTGAGTCGCAGATCCCGGTCGACGAGGTGACCGAGGCGACGGTGCACGAGGCCGGCTGGTCGTTCGACGAGGTGCTGCCCGAAGGGGTCACCCTGCGAGTGCGCCGGACGGCCAACCTGCACCAGGGTGGCACCATCGAGGACGTCACCGCGCAGGTGCACCCGGAGCTGTGTCGGGTGGCCGTGGCGATGGCCGACGCGATCAACGTCCCCGTCACCGGTATCGACCTGCTGGTGCCCGACGTCAGCGGTGACGAGTACGTCTTCGTCGAAGCCAACGAGCGCCCGGGCCTGGCCAACCACGAACCGCAGCGGACGGCGGCGGCGTTCATCGATTTCCTGTTCCCGGGCCACCCCGGACTACCGCAGGCCTGGACGCCCGAGGAGCCCAGAACCGACGCGTGAGCTCACCAGGTGCTGGTACGCAGGACGATCTCGGCGGCCAGTTGCGCGGTGGACTCGGCGGCGTTGCGCCGGCCGGTGAACTCCACCAATCGGTAGTCGCCGTAAACGTAGCGCTGGCTGGCCTTGGCCATGGCCCGGACAGCTGGATTGCTGACCAGAGCCGTGGTGTTGATCTCGACCGGTGGGCAGTCCTCGTCGCGGATCACGCCGGTCGGGTCGGGCACTCGGGGATGTCCGCGGTCGACCACGACCAGACCGGTGAAGCGGTCCATGCGGGTGGCCGCCAGTTCCCAGGCGAGTTCGGCGCCGGCCCGATCACCGACCAGCACACCCCACCGCACGTCGAGGGCATCGAGAAGGCTGACCACGGCCTTGGCGTGCAGCCGGGGGTCGTGGGCGATGACGACCGTGCGCACCGACGCCGTGTGCAGCCGCTGACAGACCGCATCGTAAGCGGCAGGCGCGTGCTGGGCAGCGCCCAGCACCACAACGAACGGTCCCTTCTCCGGGCCGGTCACACTGACCTGCACGGGGAACCCCTCGACAGTCACCCTTGTCGACGGCATTCGGGCCACGCTACTCCGAAAGCGCGACGCGGCGAGCCGCTTCGGCGCCGTCCCTCAGGTGCTACTCAGGTAGCGCGAATCTTCGCGGCCTGCTTGGCCACGACATCCAGGAATGTCTGCGGCAGTGACGCTTTGGCTTCGATTCTGGGATCGGACGTGGGGAAAGCTATACCGAACACCGCGAGTCTCCCGACATTCATGAACGCCATGTAAACGCTACTGGGCGAACCGTTCAACCGCATCGTCTGCTGGTAGGCCAAGGCACCGTTTTCAACACCGCTCAACTCGGTGGTGGTGATCGGAATACCCTTGGCGGCAGCGTCGAAGAACGCCTCGAAGTTCGCACACCGGACAGCCGCCGCCTCGAGCTTGCCGAGATCCAACCGCCAGGACAACACCGTCATCACGATGCGCGCGCCGTTGTAGCCCACCGAGTACTTCGCCGCAGCGCCGGGGCCGCGTTCGGCCGACTCGGCGATGACATTGGTCAGTACGTTGGCGCAGCCCTCTGGCCGCGACAGCATCGACGGCGGAGCGCCGGCGCCGTCGGGCAGGCCGGGCCGCTCGACGATCCGGTCGACATTCACCCCGGGCGGGAAATCGGCGGCACCCAGCGTGACCTTCTTCAGAGTCGCGCCCGGCCAGGTCGCGCTGCCCGCAACGGTGCTGCCGCACCCGGCTACCACCAGGGCCGTCGCCGCCAGCGCGGTGATGATTGCGCCCCGACCTGCCATGAACACCAGGCTACTGCCGAAGTGCCGAGGTCACCGTGGGGCGCACCGGCGGGCCACCGTCCACCAGCCCCAACAGGGCATCGGTGTCGAGATGCGCGGACAGCAGGTCAGCCATCACATCGAGCTGGGCGTCGCGGCGTCCCGGCACGCTCACGTCGTCAGCGACGCGGAAGTCGTGGCGGCCCGCTGCCGCCGCGGCCTCGCGCAGCCAGCCGCGGCGGAAGTCGTCGTTGTCCAGCAGTCCGTGCCAGTGCGTGCCGTACACCACGCCGCGGGCGAAGCCCTGCGGTGAGCCGTCGGCCTCGAACCAGCCGACCTCGGCGCAGCGCGTCACTTGGCCGTGGTGGATCTCGTAGCCGCCCAGCGGACTGTCCCAGTGCCGCAGCACCTTCTCGGCGGCGAACTCGATGTCGGCGTCGAGCAGGCCGAGTCCGGATACCGAGCCGCTGCGGGTCTCGACGGTGTCGTCGATGCGCCGGCACAGCATCTGGAAGCCGCCGCAGATACCGAGGACCGGGCGACCGGAGCGGACATGCGAGTGCACGGCGTCTGCCAGTCCGCGGTCGCGCAGCCACTGCAGGTCGGCGACGGTGGCCTTGCTGCCCGGTATCACCACGACGTCGGCGTCGGCCACGTCGGCGGGGTCGGCGACCCACCGGACCAGGACACCGGGCTCACACGCCAGGGCCTCGACGTCGGTGGAGTTGGAGATTCGCGGTAGCCGGATCGCGGCCACCCGCAGCCAGTCCTCGCCGCGCGGCGGGGCCGGCAGGCCCACCACCTGGCGGGCCACCACCGTCACCGAATCCTCGGCATCCAGCCACAACTCGTCGCTGAAGGGCACCACCCCGTAGGTAGGCCGCCCGCTGAGCGCCTCGAGCTGGTCAAGTCCGGGTGCCAGCAGCGCCGGGTCGCCCCGGAACTTGTTGACGACGAACCCGGCGATCAGGGCCTGGTCCGCCGGCGCGAGCACGGCGACGGTGCCGAACAGGTGGGCCAGCAGGCCGCCGCGGTCGATGTCGCCCACGACCACGACGGGCAGGTCGGCCGCGCGCGCCAACCCCATGTTGGCCAAATCGGTTGCGCGCAGGTTGATTTCGGCTGGCGAACCGGCACCCTCGCACAGCACCACGTCGAATTCGGCTCGCAGGCCGGCCAGTTCGTCGGCCACCACACCGGCCAGCTTGTCGCGATGCTCGATGTAGTCGGCCGCACCGACCGTGCCGACCGGCCGCCCGCGCACCACAAGTTGCGAGGTGCGGTCGCTGCCGGGCTTGAGCAGCACCGGGTTGAATCGGGTGCTGGGCGCAAGCCCGGCGGCCCGGGCCTGCATCCCCTGCGCCCGGCCGATCTCACCGCCGTCTACGGTCACCACGGAGTTGTTGCTCATGTTCTGCGCCTTGAACGGCGCGACCCGAATTCCCTTGCGTGCCAGGAAGCGGCACAGGCCCGCGACGACCATGGACTTGCCGGCATCGGAGGTGGTGCCGGCGATCAGCAGCGCGCCGCCGCTCACGTTCTTCTGGCGAGCAGACGCAAATGTCCCCGACACGCCGGTGGTTCGGGGACGTTTGCGTCTGCTCGCGGGGAAAGGCTCACGGCAGGGTCAGGATCTCGGCGCCGTCGTCGATGACCACCAGCGTGTGCTCGAACTGAGCGCTGCGCTTGCGGTCCTTGGTGGCCACCGTCCAGCCGTCGTCCCAGATCTCGTAGTCCAGCGAGCCGAGATTGATCATCGGTTCGATGGTGAACGTCATCCCGGGCTCGATGATGGTCTCCACGCTGGGCTGGTCGTAGTGCAACACCACCAGCCCGTTGTGGAACGTGGTCGCGATGCCGTGGCCGGTGAAGTCGCGAACAACGTTGTAGCCGAAGCGATTTGCGTACGACTCGATGACCCGGCCCACCGCCGAGAGCGCCCGGCCCGGCTTGACGGCCTTGATGGCGCGCATCGTCGCCTCGTGTGTGCGCTCCACCAGCAGACGGTGCTCCTCGGCGACGTCACCGGCCAGGAACGTGGCGTTGGTGTCGCCGTGCACCCCGTTGACGTAGGCGGTCACGTCGATGTTGACGATGTCGCCGTCCTCGACGACGGTCGAGTCCGGGATGCCGTGGCAGATGATCTCGTTGAGCGAGGTGCAGCACGACTTGGGATAGCCCTTGTAGCCCAGCGTCGACGGGTAGGCCCCGTGGTCGACCATGTACTCGTGGGCGATGCGGTCGAGCTCGTCGGTGGTCACGCCGGGGACCACCGCCTTACCGGCCTCGGCGAGCGCGCCGGCCGCGATCCGCCCGGCGATGCGCATCTTCTCGATCACCTCGGGCGTCTGCACCCAAGGCTCGGAGCCTTCCTGCGCGGTGGACTTGCCCACGTATTCGGGACGCTCGATCGACTTGGGCACCGGGAGGGTCGGCGAAACCACTCCGGCACGGAGAGCGGTGCGTAAAGGCATGATTTAAGACTAGCGGCGACGCAGCAGCGGCCGCTTGGGGTCGCGGACGTTGACCACGCCCATCACCACCCGTCCGGTCAGGACGACGTGCGGTGAGCCCTCGGCGGGCGGGTCCTTGCGGCGGTCCCGCGCGCTGCCGCCGTAGACCGTGACGTCGTCGATCGAGGCACTGGCGCCGTCCGGCAGCCGCAGATCGAGGGATCCGCGCACCAGGTCGAGTTCGATCACCACGACCGGACCGGCGAACCGGGCGTTGGTCAGGTCGAGATCGACCGAGCCCACCCGGCGCACCAGCGCCAACCGCGTCGGCACCGTCCACTCGCCGTGCCGTTTGAGCGAGCCGAGCCAGCCGCGCAGCTCGACCCGGTCGGCCGCGGAGGTCACGATCGCGCCGGGCCCCGGCAGGTCGCCGACCAGAACGTCGAGCTCGGTGCGCATCCGCGCCGCCGACACCTGCGCCGAGCGTTCCTCGAACTCGCCGATGTCGATCAGCCCGAGGGCGACGGCGTTGTGCAGCCGCCGCAGCGTCCCGTTGCGGTCGGCGTCGGAAACCCGCAGCGCGGGGGTGTTCTCGATCTCGGTCATGGCCATTCCACGGTACCTGCGCGACGCGGTGCGGGACGGGCTGCACTAGTCTGGGACTCCATGGCTGAACTCCCGCGCCGGGCCGTGCTCATCGCAGCCGCCGTCGGCCCGCTCGCCGCCTGCAGCGCCTCGCCCGACAAGCTGATCAAGCCAGCGACCCTGCCCGCGGCCGGTCAGGCGCTGATCAGCACCGCCGACGTCCCGGTGAACTCGGGCAAGGTGGTCGGCGACACCCTGATCACCCAGCCCCGGCCCGGGGTGTTCGACGCCTTCGTCGCTCGCTGCCCACACGCCGGGTGCGTGCTGACCGGGGTCAGCGGCGACACCATCGACTGCCCGTGTCACGGCAGCAGGTTCGCCCTCGACGGCGCGGTGGTGCGCGGGCCGGCGATGCAGCCGCTGGCGCCGGTCAAGGTGACGGTGAAGGGCGGCCTGATCGTCGTGAGCTGATGCTCACCTGGTGGACCTCCGACGGGTACGCGGCCAAGCTTTCGGTTCAGGCCAGGTAGTCGGCGGGCAGCTCGTCGAACATCATCTTGACCATCCGCACCGCATACTCCGAACTACCGCCACCGACGATCAGTGCCGCGAACGCCAGGTCGCCGCGATAGCCGGTGAACCAGGCGTGTGAACCGCCCTGGAATTCGGCCTCACCGGTCTTACCGCGCACGTCACCGGCACCGAGAATGTCCTTGGCCGTGCCGTTGGTGACCACCAGCCGCATCATCTCGCGCAACCCGTCGAGCATCGCCGGGCTGATCGGCGGATGGTCGCCGGCCTCACTGGTCTGAGCCCCCGCGATCAGGTGCGGCGTCGGCGTCTTGCCGGCCGCCACCGTCGCCGCCGCCAGCGCCATGCCGAACGGGGTGACCAGCACCTTGCCCTGGCCGAAGCCGTCCTCGGTGCGTTCTGCCAGGTTGACCGTCGGCGGCACCTGACCGGTCACCGTGGTCAGCCCGTCGATGGTGTAGTCCGGGCCGATGCCGTACTGGGACGCCGCGACGGTCAGCGCGGTCGGCGGCATGCGGCTGGCCAGCTCGGCGAACGTGGTGTTGCACGAATTGGCGAACGCCTTGGCCATCGGGACGGTGCCGAGATCGAACTTGTTGTAATTCGGGATGGTTCGGTCACCGATGTCGATCTGACCCGGGCAACCCAGCAGCGTGTTGGGCGTGGCCATGTTGCGGTCGATGGCCGCCCCGGCCGTGACGATCTTGAACGTCGACCCGGGCGGGTAGAGGCCCGTGGTGGCCGCTGGGCCGTCGGCGTCGGCCGCCGCGTTCTGCGCCACCCCGAGGATGTCGCCGGTCGACGGCTTGATCACCACGATCATCGCCTTGCGGCCCTGGGTGTCGACGGCGTGCTGAGCGGCGTTCTGCACCGATCGGTCCAGGGTGATCGAGACCGACGGAGCCGGTTGGCCCGGCACCTCATTGAGGACGTCGACGTCGGCGCCGTTCTGGTTGACGCTGACCACGCGCCAGCCGGCCTCGCCGTCGAGCTGGTCGATCACCGACTTCTTGACCTCGTTGATGATGGCCGGGGCGAAGTTGTCGTCGGTGGGCAGCAGGTCGGCCTGCGGGGTGACCACGACGCCGGGCAGCCCGTCGAGCACCGGACCCACCTTGTCGTGATCGGACGGGCGAAGGGTGATCAGCTCCAGCGCGTTGCTCGACGAGCTGGCCTGCTCGGCGAGCCGCTGCGGGTCGAGCGTGTTGTCGAACTGGCGCAGTTGATCGGCCACCACCCGCGCGGTCGACATCAGCTCGGAGCCGGCCTTGGCGGCGTCGAGCTGATAGCGGTAGAGGTTGCCGGGCACCAGCACGTCGGACCCGCCGAGCTCGTTGACCGAAGCGCGCCGAGGCGGATCGGCCCGCAGCGCGAACTTCTGGTGCTCGCCGAGCTTCGGGTGCAGGTCACTGGCGACCCAGCGGACCTGCCAGGCGCCCTCGTCCCGGATCATCTGCAGCACACCGTCGTAGGTCCATGTCCGCTTCTTCGGCAGCTGCCAGGTGAGGCGGTAGTTCACGCTGCCGGTGTCCTCGGTGAAGCGGGAGCCGAGGATCTGGGCATCGAGGTGGGTGGCCTGCAACCCGGCCCAGGCCTCGTTGAGCGCGGCCTGGGCGTCGGCGGGACGGTCGGACAGCTGTGCGGCCGCCGACGTGTCTCCCTTGGCCAGGTCCGCCAGGAACTGCTGGGCGGCGGGTGCCGGGCCGTCGGGCCGGGGCGTGCACGCCGAGAGGGTGGCGGAGGCCGCGATCACCGAGACGATCGACACCACGCCTGTGACTCGTGTTGCTAGTGAGGTGCAAGTAGCCATTGGGGCTGATGTTATGAGTTCGTGATAGCTATTCGGCGGAGGCGCACCGACGCCCGGCCGACGAACGTCATTCGATGACAGGCGCGCCAGCGCTCTCAATCGAGCAGGACGGTGGCGAACGTGCCGACCTCGGCGAATCCGACCCGGGCGTAGGCCGCCCGCGCGACGGTGTTGAAGCTGTTGACGTACAGGCTGGCGATGCGGCCGCTGTTCACAACGGCCGCGGCAACCGCCGCCGTCCCGGCCGTCCCGATCCCGTGACCGCGCCATTCCGGGTGCACCCAGACGCCCTGGATCTGGCCGACGACCGGGGACTGGGACCCCACCTCGGCCTTGAACACCACCTGCCCGTGCTCGAAGCGGGCGTAGGCCCGCCCGGCGGCGATGAGGCTGGCCACCCGCCGCCGGTACCCGCGGCCGCCGTCGCCGAAACGCGGGTCGATCCCCACCTCACCGATGAACATGTCGATCGCGGCGACCAGGTACGCGTCGAGTTCGTCGACCCGCACCCGGCGCACCGCGGGGTCGATCGGACTGGCCGGTGGCGCTCCGATGGCCATCAGCGGCTGACGGTCACGCACGTCACGAGCCGGTCCCCACGCGTGCTGCAGCCGGTCCCACAACGGCAGCACCATCTCGGCCCGGCCGACCAGTGAGGAACACCGCCGCGCGGTACTCATCGCCTTGTCCGCGAACGCAATCAGGTCACTCTGCGTGCCGCGCAACGGAATCAGGTTGGCGCCGGCGTAGCACAACGACTCCTCGACACGGCGCCGAGTCCACAGCTCTCCCCCGATCGCCTGGGGCTCGACCCCGTGGTCGGCGACACGGGCGGCCACCATGCAGGAGCCGACCGGATCGTCGGCGAGCACCCGCCCCACGGCCGCGGCGTCGCGCACCACTGATACCCGTCGTTCGTCGACCAGGCGGAACAGTGGCGGAGCCGACATTGGCGTTACTTTCTGCGGGGGCGAGCCGCCGGGGAGTTACCGCCTCAGCTTACGGTCACCTCAGGAGAACCGCTGGCAGATGCATCCGCGCCGCGCATGTTTTCGGCGAGTCGCATGGCCTCTTCGATCAGCGTCTCGACGATCAGGGCCTCCGGAACGGTCTTGATCACCTCGCCCTTGACGAAGATCTGACCCTTGCCGTTGCCGGAGGCCACCCCGAGGTCGGCTTCACGCGCCTCGCCCGGACCGTTGACGACGCAGCCCATCACCGCGACGCGCAGCGGCACGTCGAGGCCGTCCAGACCGGCCGACACCTCGTTGGCCAAGGTGTAGACGTCGACCTGGGCGCGCCCGCACGACGGGCAGGACACGATCTCCAACCCGCGGGGCCGCAGGTTCAGCGACTCCAGGATCTGGGTGCCGACCTTGACCTCTTCGACCGGCGGCGCCGACAGCGACACCCGGATGGTGTCGCCGATGCCGCGAGACAGCAGCGCGCCGAATGCGACGGCGGACTTGATCGTGCCCTGGAACGCCGGGCCGGCCTCGGTGACCCCGAGATGCAAAGGGTAGTCACACTTTTCGGCCAGCATCTCGTAGGCGGCCACCATCACGACCGGGTCGTTGTGCTTGACGCTGATCTTGATGTTGCCGAAGCCGTGCTCCTCGAACAGCGAGGCCTCCCACAGCGCGGACTCGACCAGAGCCTCGGGGGTGGCCTTTCCGTACTTGTCCATGAAGCGGTTGTCCAGCGAGCCGGCGTTGACGCCGATGCGGATCGGGATGCCCGCCGCGCCGGCGGCTTTGGCGACCTCGGCCACCCGGCCGTCGAACTCCTTGATGTTGCCGGGGTTCACCCGCACCGCCGCGCACCCGGCGTCGATCGCGGCGAAGATGTACTTCGGCTGGAAGTGGATGTCGGCGATCACCGGGATGTTGCTGTGCTTGGCGATTTCGGCCAGCGCGTCGGCATCCTCCTGGCGCGGACACGCCACCCGCACGATGTCGCAGCCCGCGGCGGTCAGCTGGGCGATCTGCTGCAGCGTGGCGTTCACGTCGTGGGTCTTGGTGGTGCACATCGACTGCACCGAGATCGGATAGTCGCTGCCCACGCCGACATCGCGCACCATCAGCTGGCGGGTCTTGCGCCGCGGCGCCAGGGTGGGCGCGGGAGGGGCGGGCATGCCCAGGCCGATGGACATTGACTCTCCTACTGGAACAACCGGATCGGATTGACCAGGTCGGCGGTCACGGTCAACAGCATATAGCCGACCACCACGACCAGGATGACGTAGGTGGCGGGCATCAGCTTCATGTAGTTCACCGGGGCGGCGGCGACCATGCCGCGAGCTGACCGGATCATGTTGCGAATCTTCTCGAACACCGCGATGGCGATGTGGCCGCCGTCGAACGGCAACAGCGGCACCAGGTTGATCGCGCCGAGCACGAAGTTGAGCTGGGCCAGGAAGAACCAGAAGGCGACCCACAGCCCGTGGTCGACGGTGTCGCCGCCGATGATGCTGGCCCCGACCACGCTGATGGGCGTTTCGGGGTCACGTTCGCCGCCGCCGATCGCGTGCACCAGCGCCCCGACCTTCGTCGGGATGGAGATCAGCGACTTGCCGAGTTCGACGGCCAGGTCGCCGGTGAAGGTGAAGGTGGCCGGAATCGCGGTCAACGGGTTGTACTGCGTCGGGCCGAAGGTGGCGGCCCCGACGCCGATGGCACCCACCGTGGCCGGGGCGCTCTCCTTGCTGCCGTCCTTCTTGGCCACCCAACGCTGGGTGGGCGTGACGTCGACGACGATGGCCATCGCCACGGTCGTGCCGTTCTGGTTGCGTTCGATGACGAACGGCGTGGGGCCGGAGGCCTTCTGCACCGCGGCCACCATCTCGCCGAAGTTCTTGACGTCGGTGCCGCCCACCTTGACCACGGCGTCACCGGCCTGGATCCCGGCCATCGCCGCGGGTCCGGCACCGGTGCAGTCACCGAGCTTGCCCTTGGCGACTTCGGCCTTCACACAACCGGTTTCACCGACGATGGCCTTGGTGGGCGGGTGCAGGTTGGGCAGGCCCCACGCCACGGCGATCCCGTAGATGAGGACCAGGCCGATGATGAAGTTCACGCCGGGGCCGGCGAACAGCACCGCGACGCGTTTCCAGGTCTTCTGCTTGTACATCGCGTAGGGCTCTTCGTCGGGCTTGAGCTCCTCGATGGAGGTCATGCCGGCGATGTCGCAGAAGCCACCGGCCGGGACGGCCTTGAGACCGTATTCGGTGTAGCCGAGCTTGTTGGGCCGAAGCGTCGACCACACGGTGGGCCCGAAGCCCACGAAGTAGCGGCGGACCTTCATCCCGGTGGCCCGGGCCACCCACATGTGCCCGCATTCGTGCAGGGCCACCGAGACGAGAATGGCCAGCGCGAACAGCACGACGCCGATAACGAACATCATCGGATTGACGCGACCTCCTGTGTGACGGCGGCGCGGGCGCGTTGCCGAGCCCAACGCTGCGCGTCAAGTACTTCTTCCACGGTAACCGGTTCTGCCGTCCACTGGTCGGCGGCGTGCAGGACGTCGGCGATTGTTCGCACAATGGCCGGGAACCGGATCCGGCCGCTCAGGAACGCCTCGGCGGCCTCCTCGTTGGCGGCGTTGTAAACCGCGGTCAGGCAGCCACCGGTCTGTCCGGCGTGGCGGGCCAGGTCGACGGCCGGGAAGACCGCGGCGTCGAGAGGCTCGAACTCCCAGGTCGAGGCGGTGCTGAAGTCGAAGGCGGCCGCCGCGCCGGCGACCCGGTCCGGCCAGCCCAGGGCCAGCGAGATGGGCAGCTTCATGTCCGGCGGGCTGGCCTGGGCGATGGTCGATCCGTCGGTGTAGGTCACCATGGAATGCACGATCGACTGGGGGTGTACGACGACGTCGATGCGGTCGTAGGGTACCCCGAACAGCAGGTGGGTCTCGATGAGCTCGAGACCCTTGTTGACCAGGGACGCCGAGTTCAGCGTGTTCATCGGCCCCATGTTCCAAGTGGGATGCGCCCCGGCCTGCTCGGGTGTGACGGACTCCAGGTCGGCGGCCGCCCAGCCGCGAAACGGGCCCCCGGAAGCGGTCAGCACCAGTTTGGCGACCTCCTCGGCGGTGCCCGACCGCAGGCACTGGGCCAGGGCGGAGTGCTCGGAATCCACCGGAACGATCTGGCCGGGTTGCGCGGCCCGCAGCACCAGCGGACCTCCCGCCACCAGCGACTCCTTGTTGGCCAGCGCCAACCTGGCGCCGCTGGCCAGAGCGGCCAGGGTGGGCTCCAGGCCCAGCGCTCCCACGAGGGCGTTGAGCACCACGTCGGCCTCGGTGTTCTCGACGAGCCGGGTGACGGCGTCCGGCCCGCAGTAGGTGACGTCCCCCACTCTCTCGGCGGCCGCCGGATCGGCGACGGCGACGTTGGTGACGCCGGTCTCGGCGCACTGGCGGGCCAGCAGGTCGGGGTTTCCGCCGCCGGCGGCCAGGCCGACGACCTCGAACCGGTCCGGGTTGTCGGCGATGACGTCCAGCGCCTGGGTGCCGATCGAACCGGTGCTGCCCAGGATCAGGACCCGGAGACGGTTGGCGGGGCTCACCGTCTCATTGTGCCGCCTTCGGCTTGGCCGCAGCCGCCGTTCTGTTCACGGCCGGATCGGCTGAGCCGGTTGAGGGTCGGTGTGCCAGAATGACCCCAGTTGCCGATCTGAGTCCGACAGGAGCCGCAATGCCCAGCACCGAGGTGGAGCGCTACAACGACGTCGACCCCGCCGACGTGCCGTCGGCCGCCTGGGGATGGAGCAAGATCAAATACCGCGCGTGGTACGCCGTCGGACTGTTCATCGTCGGTTTCCTGCTGCTCATGCTGCGCGGCAACCACGTGGGCCACGTCGAGGACTGGACGCTGGGCGCCTTCGCGCTCCTGGTTCTCGGTGTGATTATCCGCGACTGGTGGGGCCGCCGCCGCGGCTGGCTGCGGTAGTCAGCCCCCGGTAGCCGCCAACTGTCCGCACGCTGCGGCAATCTCGCGGCCGCGGGTGTCCCGCACCGTGCACGACACGCCGGCGGCGCGCACCCGCCGCACGAACTCGCGCTCTGCCGCCTTGGGGCTGGCGTCCCACTGGCTGCCCGGTGTCGGGTTGAGCGGGATCAGGTTGACGTGGGCCAGCGGCCCCAGCGCCCAGTGCAGCATCTTACCCAACAGATCGGCCCGCCACGGCTGATCGTTCACGTCGCGGATCAGGGCATATTCGACGGACACCCGCCGGCCGGTCTGGTCGGCGTAGTAGCGGGCGGCCTCCAGCGCCTCGCCGACCTTCCAGCGGTTGTTCACCGGCACCAGGGTGTCGCGCAATTCGTCGTCGGGGGTGTGCAGCGACAGTGCGAGCGTGACGCCGAGATGCTCGTCGGCCAGCTTGCGGATGGCGGGGGCCAGTCCGACCGTCGACACGGTCACCGACCGGGCGGAGATCCCGAACCCGTCCGGCGGTGCGGTGGTGATCCGGCGGACGGCGGCCACGACGCGTGCGTAGTTGGCCAGCGGCTCCCCCATGCCCATGAACACAACGTTTGATAGGCGTGCGCCACCCGATCCGCCGAACTCGTCGCGCAGCGTCACCGCCGCGGCCCGCACCTGCTCGAGGATCTCGGCGGTGGACAGGTTTCGTGTCAGCCCGGCCTGGCCGGTCGCGCAGAACGGGCAGGCCATTCCGCAGCCGGCCTGCGAGGAGATGCAGACCGTGTTGCGGTTGGGGTAGCGCATCAGCACCGACTCGAAGGTCGTGCCATCATGCGCCCGCCACAACGTCTTTCGCGTCTCACCTGAGTCGCACTCGATCTCCCGCGCCACCGTCAGCAGCTTCGGGAAGAGCGCCTCTGCCACCGTGTCGCGCACCGCGGCAGGCAGATCGGTCATCAGCTGCGGGTCGGCCAGCAGTCGGCCGTAGTACTGCTGGGCGAGCTGCTTGGCCCGAAAAGCCGGCAGCCCCAACTCGGTGACGGCGGCGGCGCGGCCTTCGGCGTCGAGGTCGGCGAAGTGCCGCGGCGGCAGCGCGCGGCGCGGAGCCTCGAAGACCAGCTCTTGTTTCATTACGTCCAGTATCGCTGACCGGCTCAGGCCAGCAGCGTCAGCACGATCCAGCCGGTGACCGCGGACGGCAGCATCGCGTCGATGCGATCCATGATTCCGCCGTGGCCCGGCAGGAGCGTTCCCATGTCCTTGATGCCGAGGTCGCGTTTGACCTGAGACTCGACCAGGTCGCCGAGTACGCCGGTGATCACCAGGAACAACCCGAGCGGCAAGCCGACCCAGGCGGGTTTGTGCAGCAGGAACGTCACCGACAGCACGGCAGCGGTGATACCGAACAGCAGGGAGCCGCCCAGCCCCTCCCAGGATTTCTTGGGGCTGATCGCCGGGGCCAGAAGATGCTTGCCGAACAACACGCCGGCGGTGTAGCCGCCGATATCGGCGAAGACCACGGTGGAGATCACGGTGAACGCCCGGGCGCCACCGTTGTCCTGGAAGACCAGCAGCGCGGTGAAACTAGCGAACAACGGCACCCACGTGGCCAGCAGGACCGTCGCGGCGATATCGCGCAGGTAGTTGACCGGCTGCTCACGCAGCCCATGGCCGACGAGGCGCCACACCATGGCGACCACGATCGTGCCGCCGTAGGCGCCCAGCGTTCCCGCGACCCCCCACGGCCAGGCCAGCCAGATCATCGCCTGACCGCCGACCAGCAGCGGCACGACGGGCATCGCGTAACCGTGTTCGCGCAGCCGGGAGACGACCTCATAGGTGGCGATCGCGATGGCGGTGGCCAGCAGCGGGAACCACCATCTCGGCGCGAACAGCAGGCTGCCGATCGCCATGGCGCCGAGCACGACGCCGACCGCGATCGCGGCGGGCAGATTGCGCCCGGCTCGGGACGTCTTCTTCTCCGGTGCCGCGGAACCGGGAGCGCCGGATTCTGTGTCGGCCACGGGCGACGGTTGCTGGGCGGTCATCAGACCTCCAGCAGCTCGCCTTCCTTGTGCTTGACCAGCTCTTCTATCTGATTCACGAAGGTCGCCGTGGCCTTGTCGAGTTCTTTCTCCGCGCGGCCGACCTCGTCCTCGCCGGCCTCGCCGTCCTTGCGGATGCGGTGCAACTCCTCCATGGCGCGCCGGCGGACGTTGCGCAGCGAAACCTTGGCGTCCTCACCCTTGGCCTTGGCCTGCTTGACCAGATCCCGGCGACGCTCCTCGGTCAGCTGAGGGATCGACACCCGGATGATGTTGCCGTCGTTGGTGGGGTTCACGCCGAGGTCGGAGTTGCGGATGGCGTCCACGATCGCCTTGAGCTGAGATGCCTCGTAGGGCTTGATGACGACCATCCGGGCTTCGGGCACGTTGATGCTCGACAACTGGGTGATCGGGGTCATCGAGCCGTAGTAGTCCACGGAGACCCGCGCGAACATTCCGGGATTGGCCCGTCCGGTTCGGATGGATGACAAGTCGTCGCGCGCGACCGCCACAGCCTTCTCCATCTTCTCTTCGGCGTCGAAGAGAGCCTCTTCAATCATGTGCGCCCTCTCGTCAGGGAAGTCATGAGTGCTCCCTCAGGTCGTGACCAGCGTTCCGATCCTCTCACCCGCGACGGCGCGGGCGATATTCCCGCTGGTCAGCAGGTTGAACACCAGAATCGGCATTCCATTGTCCATGCACAGACTGAACGCGGTGGCATCGGCGACCCGCAATCCGCGGTCGATGACCTCCCGGTGGCTGATCTCGGTGAGCAGCTCGGCCTCGGGGTTCTCCCGCGGATCGTCGGTGAACACACCGTCGACCGCCTTGGCCATCAGTACGACGTCCGCACCGATCTCCAGGGCACGCTGGGCGGCGGTGGTGTCGGTGGAGAAGTACGGCAAACCCATGCCGGCGCCGAAGATCACCACGCGGCCCTTCTCCAGGTGCCGCACCGCACGCAGGGGAATGTAGGGCTCGGCAACCTGACCCATCGTGATCGCGGTCTGTACCCGGGTGACGATGCCTTCTTTCTCCAGGAAGTCTTGCAGCGCTAGGCTGTTCATCACGGTGCCGAGCATGCCCATGTAGTCCGAGCGGGTGCGTTCCATGCCCCGCTGCTGCAGCTGGGCGCCGCGGAAGAAGTTGCCGCCGCCGATCACCACAGCCACCTGGACGCCGCTGCGCACCACCTCGGCGATCTGGCGGGCGACCTGGGCGACGACGTCGGGATCCAGACCGACCGATCCGCCACCGAACATCTCGCCGCCCAGCTTGAGCAGCACGCGCGAATACCGTGGCCGCAGCTCCTCAGACGCCGACGGCTCTTCGCCGTTGATGCTTGCCGTCTCCCCCATCAGACTCCTCGGACTCGTCGGACTCCTGGCATGAGAGTGCCATCCCGGCGCGTCCGGGACGGCACTTCCATCCTGCCTCATCGCCCAATTTCGCGATTTTTCGGGTTCAGGGCCTCTACCAGAGCACACCGATGGCCGCGGCGGTCAGCGCCAGCACGCCCACCGCAGCGAATACCGGGCGGGCAACGGGTGCCTCCGCGCGGCGTTGGCGGGTGAGGCCGATGCCGAGCAGAGCGCCGATGACGACCAGGATGACGAGTTTGACGCCGACCTTCGGGTAGTTGATCACCTCGCCCGCCGGCCACGGCGCGGCGAGTGCGACACCGGTCAGAAACGAGATCAGGATCCCGTAGTTCATGACGGGGGTGAAGCGGAACCGTCGAGCCGCTGCCTCGGCGACCCAGGCTCCGAACAACACAGCGAACCCCACGAGGTGCAGCAGCACGACTACGTTGCGTAGTAGCTCCATACCCTCAGCGTACGTCACCCGACGTGGGCAAACGCCTTCAAACCGGCGTGTCTGCGCCCAGGTGCGCCGAGAGCAGCCAGGCGGGCATCGACTTACGCCCCGGCCCTTCGTCGCGCAGGTCCCGGCCGGCGAAGTTGTCCAGCATCGGCGAGTTGTCGGGCACGTTGGCATGGATGCGGGCGGGCCTGATCTCGTCGATCACCCAGTGCTTCGACACCACCTCGCGCAGTTCATCCTCGGTCACCGGATGGGCGGGCCCGTTGGCCGGCATGCCCTCGGCGTTGAAGACCAGCACGAAGTAGGATGCTCCCGGCGCGGCTGCCCGCACGATCGACCGCTGGTAGCCTTCCCGGGCCTCGATGGGCATCGAGTGGAACAACGTGGAGTCCACAATCGTCCCGAATCGCCCGTCGTAGCCGCCGAAGTCACTGATGTCGGCGACGCCGAAGGTGGCGTTGGCCAACCCGAGCCTGGCCGCCTCGGCGCGGGCGAGGTCGATGGCCGTCGGCGACATGTCCAGTCCGACGGTGGTGAATCCGCGCTTGGCGAGGTACATCGACACCGCCGCCTCGCCGCAGCCGGCGTCGAGGACGTCGCCGTGGAACTTGCCCTGTTCGATGAGCACGGCGATCTCCGGCTGCGGCTCCCCGATGCTCCACGGGGGCCGGAAGCCCTCAAACTCGGGGGCCGCGCCCCGGTAGGCCGAATCGAAGAGATCTTCAGGAGTAGTCATGATTACTGGATATCAATCCGCTTGATATATGTCAATATGCTTGACATGGTTGCCGCGCACAAGGAGCCGATCGGGTATTTGCTACACCAGCTCGCCTCAGCACTGCGCGCCGAAGTGACGTCCGGGGTGTTGGAGCCGCTGGGTCTGACCTTCCCGCAATACATCTGTCTGCGGGTGCTCAGCAAGCTCGGCGACCGGTCCAACGCCGAGCTCGCCCGCGATACCGGGGTCTCTCCGCAGGCGATGAACATGGTGCTGCGCAGCCTCGAGGAACGCCATCTGGTGGCGCGGCCGTCGACAGTTGATTCGGGCCGCTCGCTGCCCGCGTCGCTGACACGAAGCGGCCGAGACCTGCTGGCGCGCACCGACGCTGGGGTCAAGGACGCCGAGCAGCGGCTGCTGGCGAAGCTGAGCGCCGAGCAGCGGCGAGAATTCCGGACAATCCTCGCCGTGCTCGGTTCTCAATGATGGCTGTGGCACCGGCGGCGAACTTCTCCGCCGGGTTGTACTTCGATTCCTTTGCTCGAGAAACTTTGGACGGCTTCTCGAAGAATCACGCGATGACCTTCAATCACTCGGCTACTACACGCCGGTACCGCTGATCTGGCCCGACTCGTACACCACCTCGGTGGACGCCTGCCAGGGTTTCGCGATCTGCTTGGCCAGCAAGGACTGCTACCGGGACTCGGTCCTGTCCACTACCATGGCTTGCCTCGAACTGAACGAGCCGCGTGGTCTGCTGGCGGCGAGGTTTGGGCCCGGCTTCGCCCGGCGGTCTTCCCTCGATGGCAATTCACCGCCCACCCGTCAGGGCGTTAACCGTTGTTAGCATTGGCGCTAGCCGGCGGCGGCGCGAGGGTTCCGGGCAGAAGCAAGCGCCGGCTCATGTGGTCACCGAAGAGGAGGAGACGGTGAGCGGAGCGATCGTTACTCAACGGACTCGGGGCGGCGAACGTCGTGAGCGGATTCTGGCCGCGGCCGCCGAGCTCATCGCCGCGCGGGGATATCACGCCGTGTCGATGACGGATCTCGGTGTGGCGGCTGGAATCGTGGGACCGGGAATCTATCGACATTTCGAAAGCAAGGCCGCAGTGCTCACGTCGCTGTTCGAGCGGGTGATCGACGCGCTGTTGGAGCGGGCCTCGACCATTGTCGACCAGGCTCGCGATGAGCGCGAGGCGTTGACCGGACTGGTCGCAGACCATGTCTCGCTGGTGATCAACGACCGGGAGCTGGCCATCGTCTATTACCGCGAGTTGCACAACTTGTCCGATGAGCAGCGACGCCGCCTACGTCGCAAGCAGCGACTCTATCTCGAGGAATGGGTGCACGTGGTGGCGGAGTTGCGGCAGGAACTCGACGAGGCCGAAGTCCGCGCGGTGGTGCACGGCGCGATCGGCGCGATCCAGTCGATCCTTCAGTACCGCGAGACCGGTTTGGCCCCCGATCGGGTCGCTGTTCGGCTGGCCGCCATGGGACACGCGGTCCTCGGAATAGCAGCCATTGACGGACATGCGTTGATCGTGAATCGTGAGTAACATTTCTGCGTGGTGAGGGTGCGCGCCGCGACCGCGACAGGAGGAACAGTCATGGCCGAGGCACCGGGGGCCGTCCAGCGGCAGGCCTGGGCCGACGGCGTGTTGCCCCCAGTCGAGCAGGTGCGGCCGGGGTTGTGGTCGATCCCGGTGCCGATCCCGGACAATCCGCTGCGATACGTGTTGGTGTATGCCTTCGAGCTGCCTGACGGGGTCGCCATCGTCGATGCCGGCTGGGACACCGACGAAGCGTGGACGGCGCTCGTAGCGGGACTGACCAAGGCCGGATGCGACATCACGGACGTCTCCGCGGTGCTGATCACCCACATACACCCCGACCACTACGGATTGGCTGGGCGGGTGCGCGAGCAATCCGGAGCATGGGTCGGGGTGCATCCGGCAGATGCCGCTGTGTTGCCCGCCCGCTACGGCGAGGTAGAACCGCTCTTGACGAGCATGCGGGACCTCCTGGTGGACTGCGGAGTGCCCGAGACCGAGTTGAACGAACTGGGCTCGGCGTCGCTCGGAATCCGGCAGTTCGTCCGGCAGGCCGAACCCGATCGGTTCATCGACGATGGCGATCGGCTCCCGTTGCCGGGCTGGAACCTGCGCGCGATCTGGACGCCCGGCCATTCGCCCGGGCATCTCTGCTTCGTGGAGCCCGACCGCAGGCTGATGCTGACCGGCGATTGTGTATTGCCGCGGATCACCCCGAACATCTCCGTGCATCCCCAGCAGGCTGCCAATCCCCTCGCTGACTTTCTCGCCTCGCTGGCCAAATTGCGTGGTTATCAACCCAACGAGGTGCTTCCCGCCCATGAGTACCGCTTCGACGCATTCACACCTCGGCTGGACGAACTCGTCGCCCATCACCGCACGCGCCTTGGTGAGATCGAACGCGTGGTGGCCGACTCCCCTGGGGCAACCTGCTGGCAGATCACCACCCAGCTCGGGTGGTCGCGCCCCTGGGCTCAAGTACCCAACTTCATGCGCCGGGCAGCCAACGGTGAAACACTGGCCCACCTGGCGCTTTTGGCGGCCGAGCACCGCGTCCAACGGACGCGGGACACCGTCACCACATGGTGGCCCAAACAGCGATGACCCGCAATCCCCTGCGCCTGCGGACTCGGCACGGTGCCTTGACAGGCAGCGCCTGTGTCTGTGGATTCACCGCGAACTCGGCGACTCGACCGGTCGTCAGGTCGCCGTTCGATTTACCCGCGTCGCTTCGATTTACGGAAACTGGCCGCCGTGGCTACCCGTATACGGCCACCACGACGGTGCGGTCGAAACTGTTTTCCGACCACACGCCGATGTGGGTGTGGTCGCAATCGGACATGATGGCGAAATAGGCGGGGTTGTAATACCACTGGTTAATCAATTCCACACCGCTGATCGCCAGGGCAGAGTTGACCGCCACCGTTTCCGCCACCTGACCCTGGAAACCGGCCGCCTTGGCGCGGTCTTGCGGCGTCGAACCGTCAGACCCGATATCACCGCCGAGGTCCCGATTGCTCAGCACATCCCTGGCGTGCCACTCGGCGGCAAGTTGAAGTTGCGGATTGATCTTCACGTCGTTGGTGCAGCCCGCCTGGTGCTGAATGGTGTACACGTTGGCGACAACCGCGTCGTTGAGTCGTTTGTTGTCGCCCTGCGCGATCGGCACGCCAACCACAGCGCCGACGGCGACGCTCACCACGGCCGGCACAGTCATCAGCAAAAGCCGCATGTTAGATCTCCTCGACGTCAGCCGTCGTCACCCGGCGGGGGCCGGTAGTGTGCCGCCGAATTCCTGAGCTGCCAAATCAACGCCGCACACCGTTCACCGGCCCACTGTGCAGCTGCGGCACGGTTGCCCTACGAATAGTGGTTGTCATGCAGCATGATTGGATGTATGGCGATGCGTGGGCGACCGAGAGTCGAGCTGGTGTTGACCGACGGGGAGCGTGAACAGCTGGTTCGGTGGTCACGGCGGGCGAAGTCGTCGCAGGCGTTGGCGTTGCGATCGCGGATCATCCTGGCCTGCGCGGAGGACACTAGTCCTCGTGACGTTGGTGGTCAGCTGCGGAAGGAAACCGCGGAGGGCGGCGATCCTTGATGGCGGACACGCCCTCGACCACATCTTCGTCGAAGAAATTCAGCATCTCAAGCGCCAGTGAGGCCTCGAAAATCGGGCCCGCGTTTCGCACCCAGTGGTTCAACGCCCGTTTGGTCCACCTGATGGCGTGCTGCGGGCCACGAGCCAGTTTTTGAGCCACCTCAAGGGCGGTGGGCAGGACGTCCTCGCGCGGACGGCACAGGCTGACCAAGCCGATTCGCTCGGCCTCTTTCCCGTCAATGAAATCTGCGGTCAGCAAATAATACTTGGCCTTGGCAAGGCCACACAGAAGAGGCCAGATGATTGCGGCATGGTCGCCGGCACCAACCCCGAGCCGTAGATGGCCGTCGGTGAGCCGGGCGTCCTCGGCGATGACCGAAACGTCAGCCATCAAAGCCACCGCCAGTCCCGCACCGACGGCTACCCCGTTGATCGCCGAGATGATTGGTTTGTCGCAATTCGCGATGTTGTAGACGATGTCGCGCGCCTCGACCATAGTCTCGGCGACTTCCGAGAAGTTGTTCGCCTGATCGCGCACCATGTCGAGGTCACCCCCCGCGCAAAAAGCCTTGCCAGCGCCGGTGACAACGGCGACCCGAGTTTGCGAGTCGGTGCCGACGTCCAGCCACACCTTGCTCAACTCCCAGTGCAACCGCTTGTTGGCGGCGTTCAGCCGGTCAGGGCGATTGATGGTGACCTGCAGGATGCCCTCACCGGGGCGGTCGAACGTGAGGTGCTGGTACTGGTCGTAGCTGCTCATCTGATCCTTACCTTTCTTGAAGGGTGTTTGGGGCCGTCGGCCTTACGCTTCGAATCACCGTCCGCCCAGATCGCCATCCGCACCGGCCCCGCCTCCCGCACCTACCATGACCGCAAGCGAACCGAAGGCAAAACCCACGCCCAAGCCGTCATCGCCCTGGCCCGCCGACGCCTCGACGTGCTGCGGGCCATGCTCCGCGACCACGCCGCCTACCAACCCACCACTACAGCCGCGGCGGCTTGACAACGTCATTGAGAATCTCCTTGATCAGACAGTCGGCGTCGGGTTTCGGAGACCGTCGAGGTTGAAAGTGAGCAGGGAGCGTGCGGCGGGTCCCTGTTCGGTGTGACAGTCGACGGCGACGGTGGCGGTCTGCACGGTGTCGTGTTGGTCGACTGCCAGCACCCGCCCGTCGGTCCGGAGCGTGTCGCCGGCGCACACCGGGGCGATCATCTGCAGTTGCCGGTGAGCAAGCCAGGCCTGCGGGCCGGCCCACGCCTTCCCTACCCGGTCCACCAAGCCGTGGAAGAACATCGTGTTCAAGTAGACATCGCGGGCACCCTGCTCGTTGGCGTAGGCCTGGTCGTGATGACCGCGGAAGAAGTCGCGGGTGGCGGCCGCGTCGAGTACGCACCGCGTGACGGTGACCGGCATCCTCACTTCAGGCAAAACCTCGACGGGCTCAGCGCCAGGTTGTTCGGCCGGGCCCGATCGTCGCTGAGGTGTTCCGCCCGCCCCGACGGTGTAGCGGAACAGCACGTTCTCGTTGGTCGCCACGAGGACGCCGTGTTGATTTCGGCATTCACTGCGCGTGCTCACAAAATGACCGACCCCCAGCGTGGTTCGCTTCTGGCCGGAGATCGACTCCACCCGCTCGGTGTAGACGAGCCGGTCCCCGACCCGCATCGGGGCGAAAAACCGGCTATCGGTCGAGACGTTGATCAGCGAAGTGCCCGGCAGCGGCACCTCCAGCGCCAGCACCGGCGCGTGCTCGGGCTTTTGCCGCGGGTTCCACGGCAGCGGGAACGCCCACACCATGAGCATGCCCGGCGGCGAGATCAGGGCCCCGTATCTCGTCGTCGCGGCCTCGTTATCCCAGTAATTCTCGTCGGCATCCTCTACCAGGGCACAGAAGTAGGCGATCTGGGCTTCGTTGACTGGGAACGGCGCTTGGCTGGTCACTTCACGACCCACCCAGGCCGCGGCCTCTTCGGCCGGCCCAGTGACCACGTAGCTGAGCGCATCAGCGCAGTTGACGCTCATCAGCGCGTGGACCCGATCGGGCGGAACTGCGGAATCGCGAGTTCGCCCCGTGGTTCGAACGTGACCTCGACCGGTGTGCCAACCTCAACGTCCTCCGGCGAACAGTCGACCACGTTGGCCATCATTCGCGGGCCTTCTGACAATTCGATGACGGCCAGCACGTAGGGTACCTCGAAGGCCGCCGACGGGGGCTGGTACACCACGGTGTAGGTGAGCACCGTCCCTCGCCCCGAGGGTTGTTCCCACGCCAGATCGGTTCCCCAGCAATACGGGCACCAGCGGCGGGGATGGTGGTGAAACCGTCCGCAGGCGCGGCAGCGCGGCAGCACGAACCGGCCCGCCGCCGCTTCCTGCCAGTAGACCGCCGTGCACGCGGTCAGCGCGGGAACCGGTGGGGTTGTCACGGTGTCCTTCCCAGCAGAACCGTCGAGTGGTCGGCCATCACGCCGCCGTAGGTGTGAACCAGCGCGATCTCAGCGTCCACTTGGCGGCCTTCGGCTTGGCCCATCACTTGACGTGCGCCCTCGACGAGCATCGACATGCCCGAAGCGTCGCCGGTGTGCCCGAAAGACAGCAACCCACCGTAGGTGTTGACCGGCAGATCGCCGCCCGGGGCGCCGCGACCGTCCAGGAAGAAGTGGCCTCCTTTGCCCGGCTCGACCAGGCCGGTCTCCTCCACCAGCAAGATCGGGTTAATGGTGAACGCGTCGTAGAGTTCGGCGAGGTCCACATCGGATGGGGACACGCCCGCCATGTCGAATGCGGCACGCGCGGAAACGCCCGCGCCCATCGTGGCGAAGTCGCTGGCGTGGCTGATGTTGCCGTGGTCGTGGAACTCCCCAAAGCCGAGCAGATAGGCGGGTTGTCCGGTGAGTTCGCGCGCCCGCTCGCCGCTAGTGACCAGGAACGCCGCGCCTCCCTCGCACGGCACCGAGCAGTCCAGCAAGTTGAACGGCCACGCGATCGGGCGTGAATCCAGCACCATCTCGATGGTGAGCGGGCCGGCGTCACGCATCAGGGCGTCGGGGTGTCGCAGCGCCCAGTCGCGGCTGCAAACCGCAACCGCCGCCAGGGCGTCCCGCGATGTACCACGTTCGGCCATGTGCCGGGTGGCCGCCAGCGCGTACAGCGCCGGAATGAAGCTGCCATAGGGATACTCGAAATCGGGGTGGCTGATCATGCGTGCCATGGCGTCCGCGCCGCCCCTGCCCACCTTGGGAAACTTGCCGGCCCCGATGCACAGCACCGCGTCGGCAAGGCCCGCGCCGATCGCGAGCGCAGCACGCGAGGCCATGATCGTGTAGGTCGCGCCGCCCGCGTTGATCGTCTCGCAGAACCGCGGGCGAATCCCCAGGGCGTCGTTGAGCCGTTCGTGGACGAAGATGTCGGCGCCATGGCCCGCGGCCATGCCCGCCGGGCACACCAGCAGACCATCGACGTCGTCGGGCCCAACATGAGCGCCCTCCAAAAATCGGCGCAGCACCAGTTCGGGCATGCCCGCAGCGTCCTCGTCCGGATATCGCCCGGGGCGCAATTCCTCGACCGCTGCGATGGCGGGACGGCCGTCTAGGGCACGCCAACTCATGACAACCTCCTACTCACCCAGAAACCGATACGCCACCGGCCTTGCGAGAAACTGTCGAGCGTCGCGCTCGCCGTCCCAGCCAGGGGCAATCGCGATTCGCGTGCAGGAATGGCCTCCACCGAGGACCCCGCCGTCAGTAGGACTTGGGCAGGCCCAGGCTGTGCTGGGCGACGAAATTGAGGATCATTTCGCGGCTGATCGGCGCGGTGCGCATCAGCCGGGCCGGCCCCCACAACGTCGCCAGCCCATATTCGGTGGCCATTCCATTGCCCCCGTGGGTCTGGATCGCCTGATCCAGCGCCAGAATCCCCGCCTCCGCTGCGGCGTACTTCGCCATGTTGGCAGCTTCTCCCGCACCGGAACTCCCGGCATCGTGCAGCTCGGCCGCCCGCTGGGTCATCAACCGCGCCAGCTCCACCTGAATCTTGGCGTGCGCCAGCGGATGCGCCACGCCCTGATGCGCCCCGATCGGGGAATTCCACACCTGGCGTTCCCGCGCGTAGGCGCACGCCTTGTCCAGAGCGTAGCGACCGATCCCGGTGCCCAAAGCCGCGCCCATGATCCGCTCCGGGTTCAGCCCCATAAACACCTGGCGCAGTCCGTCGTCCTGCGCCCCGACAAGGGCGTCGGCGCGCACCCGCACATCGTCGAAAAACAGCGTGAACTGCTTCTCCGGGGTGACAGCCTGCACCGGGATGAGTGTCTTCTGCAGCCCGGCAGCATCAGTGGGCACCACCACCAGCGACAGCCGCCCGCGGCCCCGCTCGTCGGTGCCGGTCCGGGTCACCACCAGGACCGCCTGGGCCTCATCGACCCCGGAAATGTAGTACTTGGTACCACGCAGCACCCACTCGTCGCCGTCACGCCGCGCGGTCGTGGCGATGTTATGCGAATTAGAACCCGCGTCCGGTTCGGTGATCGCAAACGCCATGATCATCTCACCGCTGGCGATCCCGGGCAGCCAACGCTGCTTCTGCTCCTCGCTACCGAACGCCTGAATGATCGTGCCGCAGATCGCCGGCGACACCACCGTCATCAGCAACGGACAACCGGCGGCGGCCAACTCCTCACCCACGGCGTGCAATTCATAAATACCGCCGCCGCCGCCGCCGTACTCCTCGGCGATGTTAGCGCCCAAAAACCCCTGCTTGCCGATCTCCTGCCACAGCTCGGTGGACTTCTCCCCCGCCAACGACTTGCTCAAGTAGTACTCATGACCATACGACCGCGCAATCGCCGCGACCGCAGCCCGCAAGTCCCGCCGTTCCTCGCTCTCGCAAAGCTCCATCCCACCTGTCCCTTTCGGTTTAGCCCGAGTTCCGTGCGACACCATCTGCGCCCGGTGAACGACGGGTTGCAGCCGCGACCCCTCGGCGTCGACTGCCGAGTGGTGCCGACGAATCGGCCCCATCATGCGGCGGCGCAGTAGCATGCACTCCGCGATTACACGTTAATGGCCATTAACAGCGCGGCGCAAGTCACCGACAGTCAGCGTCACACCGCGGGCCCGTTTGCCGCCGTCGTCTCCGAGTCGGCCCAAGGCAAGCGACTGACTGACAGTTAGGTCTGGAAATATCCTTGGTACTGGTCACGCAGCATATTCTTTTGCACCTTACCCGTCGCGGTGCGGGGCATCTTGTCGGTGAAGATCACCGCCTTCGGGACCTTGAACCCCGACAGCCGGCGGCGCGCCGCAACCAGCACGTCATCCTCGGTGAGGTCGGCACCCGGTTTGAGGGTGACGATCGCTACGATCGCCTCGGTCCATCGCTGGTGCGGCAATCCGACGACGACCACCTCCTGGATACGGGGCTCCCCTTCGTAGAGCGCCTTTTCGACCTCGATGGAGGCCACGTTCTCACCGCCGGTCTTGATCACATCCTTCTTGCGGTCGGCGAACCACAGCAGTCCGTCGGCATCGAAGCGCCCGATGTCGCCGGAATGGAACCAACCGTGCGCGAACGCCTCAGCGGTGGCCTCCGGGTTGCGCAGGTAACCCTCCATGGCGTGCGGGCCGCGATAGACGATCTCGCCAACCTCACCACGCGGGAGCAGATTGCCGGCATCGTCCATGATCCCCACCTGAACATTGGGAACCGGCAGGCCCACGGAGCCCGCATGCGAGAGCTGATACTGAGGCGGAAAGACGGTCGTCAGCGGGTTCATCTCGGTCTGGCCAAAACCGAGCGCGAACTCGCAGCCGAATACCTCCATGGCCTTGCGCAGGTCGGTGTCGGGCATCGGCGCCATCGCATACAACGCCAGACGCAGGCTCGACAAGTCGCGCCTGGCAATATCGGGGTGGTCCATCATCGCCCGGTACATCGTCGGCAGCCCGAAGATCTGCGTCACACGTTCTGCCTCGATGGTCGCCATCAGGGCGGCCGGGTCGAACGCGCGCATCAACACCGCGGTGCCGCCGACGTACATCAGCCCGGTGGTGAACCCGTTGAGTTGGGCGGTATGGAACAGCGGCATCATCACCGCTGAGCGGTCCTGCTCGCTCAACCGCAACACCAGGGGGGCAGTGAGTGACTCGATGTAGACCGCGAGATGACTGCTCACCACCCCCTTTGGCGCCGACGTCGTTCCGCTGGTGTAGAGGTAGCTGATCGCGTCGCGGTCGTCGACGAAGCATTCCGGTTCGGTGTCGGAGGCGTCGCCGACGAACTCGCTCATCGCCCGCCACGAATGCGAACCGGCGGATTCCCATTGTGTGCCGGCGCCGGGCGCGACGATCACATCGGTCACCTCGCGTTGTTCGAGGCGGTCTAACGCCGCACCGACGAGTTCGGCCAGTTGGCTCTCCACAACCACCCCTTTGGCGTGGGAATGCTCAAGCACGTAGGCCGTCTCAGACGCGCCCCAAGCGAGGTTGATCGGGACACACACCACTCCGGTCTTGGCACACGCGTAGTAGGTGAGAAGGAACTCGATGCTGTTGCCGCACGCCAGAGCGAGCGCGTCGCCCCGCTGGTAGCCCGCGGCCAACAGCGCGTTGGCCAGCCGATTCACCGCGGCGTTCAGCGCACGATAGGTGAGCCGGCGCTCGCCGTCGACCACGGCTTCGTGCCCGGGGCGCCGCCACGCGGTGCGGGTGAGCATGTCCCCGACGTTGACGCGTGTCACAAGATTCTTCTGCAGATCCACCGCGGTCATCGGAGCTCCTTCCGGCATGGAAAGCAGCTAACGGGGCGGTGCAGTCCCGATGAACTGCGTCCAGCAGTTTGCGTGCAATCCGTGTACCTAGTGTAATGATTATCCATAGCTATTCGTTGAGTCTTGCGAATCCAGACCGCGACGCTCAGCAGCGATCGCTGGGTAGTGGCTGGGGCCGAGTGGGCCGCGAAGTGGAATGCACCTGAAGACACGGATCAAAGGCGGAGGGCGGGCTCATGCCAGGAGTAGACGGACGGGTGGCGATCGTCACTGGGGCGGGCCGCGGCCTCGGTCGCAGCCATGCTCTACGCCTGGCGGCAGGGGGCGCGCTCGTCGTCGCGAATGACCTTGGGGTGAGAAAAGAGGGGGGTGGTGCGAACGCTGCAGCGGCGCAGGACGTCGTGGCGGAGATCCGGGCCGCCGGCGGTGTCGCCGTGCCCGATGACCACGACATCGCTTCCGAGACCGGCGCGAAGGAGGTGGTCAAATCCGCGCTCGAGGCCTTCGGCCGGCTAGACATCGTCGTCAACAACGCGGGCATCCTGCGAGACGCGACGTTCCACAAGATGAGTGTGCAGCAGTGGGAGGCCGTCCGCCAGGTGCACCTGGATGGAACCGCGCTTGTGACCCGCGCGGCTTGGCCCCATTTGCGCGAGCAACGCTACGGCAGGGTCGTCGTAACCTCTTCCGGCGCCGGCCTGTTCGGCAACTTCGGACAAGCCAACTACGCGGCCGCGAAGCTTGGTGTGGTCGGACTGATGCATACGCTCGCACTGGAGGGTGCCCGCTACGGGATTCGGGTCAATGCCATCGCCCCGGTCGCGCTGACCCGGATGACCGCCGGCCTGCTCGACGATGCCAGCGACCTCGACCCGGCCTGGGTATCGGCCGCCGTCGGTTGGTTGTGCGCCGAGGAATGCGATCTGACGGCTGAGATCGTGCGGGTTCACGGTCGCCATTTCAGCCGCGTACGGATCGTCGAATCGCGCGGCGTGGACTTCCCGTCCCCACCATCCGATGATCAAGTCGCGGCCAGATGGGCGGAGATCGCCGACCTGTCTGGCGCACAGGAGGGTCAGGGGGCGGTGGCGACCGCACGCCATGCCGGCTCGGGATGAGCTGGCCAACGGCAATTGATACGCCGACACCGATTGTCAGCTAGCAGGTTGTCAGCTGACAGGTGAAACCCCTCGCGGCTGTCGCCTTGATGCGGTTCACAGTCAGTCCTACTGCAGATTGACCGAGACCAGCAGTCAAGGGGTGCTGCTCAAGGCCGAAGCCTCGGCACCGCCCGATCTCGCCCCTCAACGCTGGCTGGCCAATGCGGTACGCAGACAAGTTCAGTCGGCGACTCCGCGTCACGTTGGGTAGAGCCGCGCCGGCCGTTGCGTTCGCGGGCTCCCCGGCACTGGCACTACTTTCAAAATTGTCGTACTTATCTGATAATAGTTATACTTTAGGACGGCCGATGGCGGTTTTGTAGCCGGGAAATCGCGCTCATCTGGCGCCCCAACGCCGACGCCGCGGCTCCGCGAACGAAAGGACGTGCCCGATGACCACCCCGGAGCTTGACCAGCTCACTGACGCCCAACAGGAACTCGTCGAACGCGCGCGCCATATTGCTCGCGCTGAGCTTCGCCCGCACGCCGCTGAGTGGGACCGCCGCCAAGAATATCCGGAGCGCTCCTACCAGATTCTGCGTGAGAACGGCTTGACCGGGCTCACTGTGCCGACCGAGTACGGCGGTCGTGGCTGGGGGGTATTCGAGGCCTGTCTGGTTCTGGAGGAGCTGGCGGTGGGGTGCATGGCCAGCGCGCTGACGATCCAGATGCAGCTCAACGGACCCCCGCGGGTGATCGCCCGGATGGGTAGCGAACAGCAGCGCAAGCAATACCTGCCCGACGTGGTCGAAGGCACTCGACGGTTCGCCGTCGCGATGACCGAGCCGCACGCCGGGTCGGACGGCACCGCGCTATCCACGACACTAGTCCCTGACGGCGACGACTTTCGGTTGACCGGCACCAAGTGCCACATCACCGGGGCATTGCAGGCCCATACCTTTCTGGTGTTCTGCCGCGCACCCGGGACTAGCGGTCCCGACGGGATAGGTGCGGTGTTGGTGGACGCCGACGTCGAGGGCCTGGGGCCGATCGAAACCGAAGAGAAGATGGGCGGCCGCGGGGTGGCCGAGGGGGTGCTGCGGTTCACTGAGGCTGCAGTCCGGCGTGACCAGGTGATCCTCGAACCGCGGCCCGGCTCGAAAGAAGGCGCGTCGTTCTTGATTCGCCAGTTCAATCCCGAGCGGTGCGGGAACGCCGCGATGTCCATCGGAGTCGCACGCGCCGCGCTGGAGGACGCCATCGAATATGCCAAACAGCGTGAGCAGTTCGGCCGCCCGATCCTGGACTTCCAGGGAATTCAGTGGAAGATCGCCGACATGGCGACCGAATTGGATGCCGCGCGGTTGCTGCTGTGGCGCGCAGCGCGCACCGATGTCGGCGGCTTCCCCGGTATCCGCGAGACCGCGATGGCCAAGCTGTATGCCAACGAGACCGCGGTGCGGGTGTGCAACGAGGCGATCCAGCTACTGGGGCACAAGGGCTACCTCACCCGCTATCCGGTGGAACGGTACTTCCGCGACGTACGCGGAATGGGCATCGGAGGGGGCACCACCGAGATCCTGCGCAACATGATCGCCGCTGAGGTGACCGGCGTGCGCACGAGCCAGCGGCGGTCCTGAGTCGTGAATTTGGGGCTGAGCGCGAGCGCCGAGCACTACCGGGCCGGGCTCAAAGACTGGGTTTCGGCGAACCTGCCGCTGCGGTGGCGTGACATCCCGGTCGGAACAGGAGACGACGAGTCCTACGTCGCGATGCGTCGGGAGTGGGGTCGGCGCCTGTTCGAGGCGGGATGGCTTGCACCACATTGGCCCACAGAGTGCGGCGGCCTAGGGCTTGGGGTGGACGCGCAGCTCGCGTTCGTCGAAACGCTGGTCGAGGCAGGCGCACCGGAGCCGATGAACACCAACGGGATGGGTATCTTCGCCCCTGCGCTGATGCGATTCGGCACCGACGAGCAGCGAAGACGGTATCTGCGCCCGATGCTGTCCCACGACGACATTTGGTGTCAGGGGTTCTCCGAGCCGCAAGCCGGCAGCGACCTGGCGGCGCTGTCCACCCGGGCGGTTCCCGAGGGGGACCACTTGCTCGTGTCAGGCCAGAAGGTGTGGACGTCCAACGCGCTGTTCGCTCAGCGGTGCTATCTGCTGGTCAAGGTTGCCGACTCGCCCGGTACGACGTTGGTCGTGGTGCACATGGACCGCCCTGGCGTCACCGTCAGGCCGCTGCGCAACTTAACGGGCACCAGCGAGTTCTGCGAGGTGTTTTTCGACGAAGTGGTCGTGGATGCCACCGACGTGGTTGGCGATATCGGCGGCGGGTGGCACGTCGCCACCTACGCCTTGGCCCGGGAACGCTCCAGCGCATTGGCCCAGCGGTCGCTGCAACTGACGCGTGAACTGACGCGGATGCTGAGCGCGCTGGGCGATGTCGATCACGACACGGGCGCCGAGAACGCCCTGGTTGATGCGTTCGTGCGCACCCGAGTGGTGGACAGCACCGTTCGCCGGGTATTCGCGCTCAATGCTGATGGAGCGGAGCCTGGGATGCTCGCGCCGATCGCGAAGGTTCTGTGGAGCGAAAGCCATCAGAAGCAACTGGCCACCCTGCTGGAGGCGGCCGGGCCAGAAGTGGCTGGGGCCCACGCTGGGTGGTCGGATTGGACTCGCTCATTGTTGTTTGCCCGCGCCGAAACGATCTATGGCGGCACAAGTGAGATCCAGCGCAACCTGATCGCCAAGGCGCTCGGCCTGCCGAGCGACCGATGACGGAGGGTGGAATGGATTACCGGATCGATGACGAACTGGCGAGGCTGCAGGCCGCGCTGCGGGCGTTTCTTGAGGCGCGGATGCCCGACTTGATTGGGGAGCCGGCCCGGGACACCCGGGCAATTGCGTGGCGGGAGCTGGTGTCGGCCGGATGGCTGGAACACTTCGGCGCGGCAACCGGACCATCCGGTGCGCCAGCGGACTGGGTCGGCGGCGTGCACATTGCCGAAGTGTTCGGAGCGGTCCCAGTGCCCGGACCGGTTGACGTGGTCGCCGGCTACCTGATACCGCTGGCGAACGCCGCCGACATGACCGGGCTGCTCCAGCGACTGCAAACCGGCAGCGTCATCACCGCGGCGCCCCCGGTTCCTCACATATCCGGGCGCGACGGGGACCCGCAACGGCGGCACCGACGTCTCGACGCGGTCCGCGAAGCGAACCGGATCAGGGTCAGCGGAGTGCTGCCGCGGGTTCCGGCCGCCGCCGACGCACAGGCGGTCGTGGTACCGGTCGACCTGGACGGCGAACCAGGGCTCGCTCTCGTGGGCTTCGACCAGGCGGGAGTCGAAGTCGGCGCGTCAACCGGGGTGGACCTGCGTCGGCCCGTCGCAGATGTCCGCCTGCACCAGGCCCTCCTGGAGGCGGCAGCGCTGTACACCCACCCTGACCTGTCGGTGCTAGAGGAGCGCTGCGCGATCCTGTACAGCCTGTTTCTCGATGCAGAGGCAGTCGGTGGCGGCGCCGAGCTGATCGCACGCAGTGTGGACTACTGCACTACGAGAACGCAGTTCGGGCGACCGATCGGGGCGTTCCAGGCGATACGGCATCGGCTCGCCGACGCCGCCAGCGGTGTGGAGGGAGCCCGCTCACTTGTCTACCAGGCGGCCTGGAACGTCGCCGCCGGCGCACCCGGCGCCGTGTGCGACGTTCTGGCCAGCCGACTGTGGGCCTCCGCGGCCTACCTCACGGCCGCCGAGGCCGCCATCCAGTGTCATGGCGGTATGGGATTCACCTGGGACCAGCGGCTGCACCTGTGGTATCGCGCCGCGATCGCCGGTCGGGGCGCCGACAATGTGGCCGGGGCACGTTCAGCGCTCGCCGCACTGCTATACCCCGGCGAACGTCCGGTGCCATCCGCACCGCACGGCGCGCTGGCCGCAGCGGGAAGGACGAGCAAGTGAGCGAACCCGAGGTGCTGTTCGACCGGCCGCGACCTGGCGTCGCGGTTCTCACCCTCAACCGACCAGGTGCGCGCAACTCCCTCGGCTGGCAAACCTGGCACCAGCTGGGCGAGGCAATCGATGAGGTGGCCGACGACGACGACTGTCGCGCGGTGGTACTCACCGGCGCCGGCGGGACGTTTTGCGCCGGCGGCGACGTCAAGACCTCCCCGTCCCGCGGAGCGGGGCTCGGCGCACCCGCGGCGCGGTTGCTGGTCGGACACCGCGTGCTCGACACGCTGCTCAAGTTGCCCAAACCAGTGCTGGCCGCCGTCGAGGGGCCAGCAGTGGGTGCCGGCTGGAGCCTCGCGTTGGCCTGCGACCTGGTTGTAGCGGCCCGCGACGCCGTGTTCGCAGCGCCGTTCGTGGCGCGCGGCCTCGTGCCCGACTGCGGCGCCGCCTGGTTCTTAACCCGGGCGCTGGGCCGGCACCGAGCCGCGGCGCTGCTGTTGAGCGGCGAACGGCTCACCGCGCCGCAGGCCGCTGGCGCGGGTCTGGTCAGTCAACTCGCCGAGCCTGGCGCAGCGCTGACCGTCGCCACCGACCTCGCCGCAAGCCTCGCCCGCGGCCCCGCAGAGGCACTGCGCTTGACCAAAGGCATGATCCGCGGCGCACTCGATGTACCGCTGGAAAGATTCCTCGAACTCGAATGGCTGTCGGCCACCCTCGATCTGACCGGGCCCGACGCTGCCGAAGGCCGCGCAGCCTTTGTCGAGAAGCGCGATCCTGATTTCTCGAAAGGCCGTCGCCCCTCGGCGGAAACCGGGCCAGCGCATCCACCGACCGGCTAGCGCGAGCGGCGCCCGATGCGCGTTCGTTGAATGCCCAGCAACAGGCACCGTCGGCGGACACGACGGCCAGATCGACCTGCCTCGACGGCGGACACCCCGTTGCCATCCGTGCGTCTTGACCGGTTGAGATTCGACCCGCGCATGCGCGGGTCCATGAGACCAACCGTTACTCAGCCTGCCGGGCGGGCTGGACCGATCGACCGGCCCACACGGGCCAGGAACGCCGATCCGAAGCCCCGCGTCGAGAGCTTTGACCAGGTCCCGCCGCGACGCCGTCACGGGCCGCACTGTTGGCGAATGCGGCGGTCGTTTTAGAGTGGGGGCATTTCTGATAGCGGGATTTGGGGTTTGTCGGCGATGAGTACTTCGGCGGTCAGGAATATCGCTGCGATGGACGCCGCGTTTTCCAGTGCTAGTCGGGTTACCTTGAGTGGGTCTATGATTCCGGCGGCGATCATGTCGCCGTAGTGTCCGGTTGCGGCGTTTAGGCCGTGCCCGATTGGTAGGCGTCTGACCTTGTCGATGACAACGCCTCCTTCTAGTCCGGCGTTGATGGCGATCTGTTTCAGCGGTGCCTGCAGAGCAATCCGTAAGACGTTGGCGCCGGTCGCCTCGTCGCCGGTGAGGTCGAGTGTGTCGAAGGCGGTCGTGGATGCTTGCAGCAATGCGACACCCCCGCCGGCCACGACGCCTTCCTCGGTTGCGGCCCTCGCGTTGCGCACGGCGTCCTCGACCCGATGTTTGCGTTCTTTGAGTTCGATCTCGGTTGCGGCGCCGATCCGGATCACCGCCGCCGCGGCGCTGAGCTTGGCCAGGCGTTCCCGGAGTTTGTCGGTGTCGTAATCGTCGGTCGAGGCCTCGATCGCGGTGGTGATTTCCTTGATCCGCCCGGCGATCGCGGCGGGGTCGCCGGCGCCGCCGATGATGGAGGTGTCGTTTTTGGTGATCAGCACCCGACGGGCGGTTCCGAGCAAGTCGAGGCTCGCGGCCTCGACGGTCACTCCGATGGCCTCGGAGATGACTTCGCCACCGGTGAGGATGGCCATGTCGCGCAGCATCAACTCACGCCGGTCGCCGAAACCGGGCGACTTCACCGCCGCTGAGGTGAACGTGCCGCGCACGTTGTTGACGACCAAGGTCGCCAGCGCATCGTCGGTGACGTCTTCGGCCACGATGACCAGCGGACGACCGGATTTCATCACCTTTTCCACGATCGGCATCAGCTGCCGCACCGAGCTGATCACCGATGAGACGAAAAGAATGTACGGGTTGTCCAGGACGACCTCGAGCCGTTCGAAGTCGGTCACGAAGTACGGACTGAGGTAGCCCTTCTCGAATCGCACACCCTCGACGAGCTCAAGGGTCAGGCCGATCGTGTCCGATGCCTCCGCGGTGATGATGCCGTGCGTACCGACCTTGTCCAACGCCGCGGCAACAAGGTTCCCGATAGCCGGGTCGCCCGAGGAGATCGTGGCGGTCGCGGCGATCTGTTCGGTGGTTTCGACTGGTCGAGCAGCCTCGCCGATCGCCCGGATGACATTGGCCAACCCAGCGGTGATGCCCCGCCTGATCGCCATCGGGTTGGCGCCGGCGGCGATGTTGCGCAGCCCTTCGTGCACCATGGCCTGGGCCAGCACGGTGGCGGTGGTCGTACCATCACCGGCGACGTCGTCGGTCTTCTTGGCGACCTCTTTGACCAGTTCGGCGCCCATCTTTTCGTAGGGGTCGCCGAGTTGGATACCGCGCGCAACGGTGACGCCGTCGTTGGTCACAAGCGGTTTCGCCAGGTGACGACCGAGCACGACATTGCGGCCCTTGGGGCCCAGGGTGACCTTGACGGCGTCCGCGAGTTTGTCCACCCCACGCTCCAAAGCCCGCCGGGCATCCTCGTCGAAGGCGATTGTCTTAGCCACGCTCATGCGCTCTTTTCTCTTCGGTGTGAAGCTGTCGCCCCGGGTGGTGACCGAGGACATCGCGCATCGCGCTGGTCGTGCGGGCACCTGGTACCTGGTTGTGCCGGCGCCTGGTTGTGCGGGGCACCGTTGCGGGTCGGGGCGTGCCGCCAGCTACCCACCTCACGAGGCGACGCTGCCCGGCTGAAAACCAGCCCGCCGGGGCTATCACTGCGGCGGGCCGGCGTACGGCTACCGCAGTGACCCGGTCAGGCGTGGATGATCACACCGCGGATGTTCTTGCCGTCTCGCAGGTCCTGATAGCCCTCGTTGACCTGGTCGAGGGTGTATCGGGTGGTGATCAACTCGTCGAGTTTGAGTTGGCCGGCGTCGTAGAGACGGAGCAACCGTACGATGTCGTACTGCGGGTTGGACGAGCCGAACAGTGTGCCCCTGATCGTCTTCTCATTGAGAGTCAGATCGCAACCCGAGACGTGCACGGTGAGTTTCGCCGGGTCCGCCAGCCCGGTGATGACCACGGTGCCGCCCTTACCGATCACCGCAGTCGCCGCGCTCACCACCTCCTCATCGACGGTGCCAACCAAGATCAGCGCCTGGTCGGCCCCCTGCCCCCAGGTGAGCTCCTTGACCTTGGCCGCCGCGGTAGCGGCGTCGGCGAAGGCATGGGTGGCACCGAATTTCATGGCGGTGTCACGTTTGAACGCCACCGGATCGACGACCACGACGTACTTCGCGCCCGCACTGACCGCACCTTGGACAGCGTTGATACCCAGCCCACCGACACCATAGATGACGGTGGTATCACCAGAGCGCACCCCGCCGGCGTACACCGAAGTGCCCCAGCCGGTCGGAACACCGCAACCCACCACCACCGCCGTCTCAAGCGGCAGCCAGTCATCGATCTTGACCACCGAATGCTCGGAGACAGTCGCGCGTTCAGAAAATGTGCCCAGCATGCACATCGCCCCGAAATCCAGCCCGTCGCGGTGCAACCGGAAACTGCCGTCGGGCATGCACCCTTCGAGGATGGTGGCGCCCATGTCGCACAGGCTGGACCGTCCCGTCGCGCAGTACCGGCAGGTTCCACAGTTCGGGATGAAGCTGCACACGACGTGATCACCCGGCTTGACCTTGGTGACCCCGGGCCCGACGTCCTCGATGATGCCCGCCCCCTCATGGCCCCCGACAATGGGATACCGCGGCGGCAGATCACCGTCGGTCAAGTGCAGGTCCGAATGGCACAACCCGGCGGCGGTGTACTTGATCAGCACCTCGCCAACACCGGGACCATCGAGGTCGAGCTCCATGATCTCGAACGGTTTCCCCGGCTCCAGCAACACTGCCGCGGTGGTCTTCACCTGCTACTCCTCATCGGTACAGAGCCCCTCACAGGGCGATGTTGACGGATTTGACCTGCGTGTACAGATCCAGCGCAGCACCGCCGAGTTCACGGCCCCAGCCGGACTGCTTGTAGCCGCCGAACGGCATCGCGGTATCGAAACCGTTGTACTGGTTGATCCACACCGAACCCGCCTTGAGTTTCTTGGCAGTCCGGTGCGCCTTGGAGATGTCCTTGGTCCAAATGCCAGCGGCCAGACCGTAGATGCTGTTGTTGGCCGCGGCTATGACACCGTTGTCCGCCTCGAATGGCAGCGCCGTCACCACCGGGCCGAAGATTTCTTCGCGGACCACACTGAACTCGGGTTCGACGTCAACAAACACCGTCGGCTCGACGAAAAACCCGGTCTCGCCCCACCGTTTACCACCGGTCAGCGCCCGCGCGCCATCGGCCAGCCCCTGCCTCAGATAGCCCGTGACCTTGTCGAACTGCTCCTGCGAAATCAGCGGACCAAGTTCGGTCGACGGATCCATCCCCGGACCGATCTTGACCTTGCTCGCCGCTTCGGCCACCGCCCCGGTGAACTCACCGAAGATCGTGTCCTCCACGTAGAGCCGCGTACCCGCGACACAGCACTGCCCGTGGTTGAACAACCAGGCGTTCAGCGAACCCTCCACGGCCAACTCGAAGTCGGCGTCAGCGAAGACCACGTTGGCGCTCTTGCCGCCCAGTTCCAACGAAACCTTCTTCAAGTTGCCTTTGGCCGCATCGACGATCTTCTTACCGACCTCCGTCGAGCCGGTGAACGCGATCTTGTCGACAGCACCGTGCCCGGACAGCGCCGCACCCGCATCCCCGAACCCGGTGACGATGTTGACCACCCCGGGGGGGAACCCAGCTTCCTGGAACACCTCGCCAAGAAGCAATGCGGTCAGCGGCGTCTGCTCGGCGGGTTTGAGGATCACCGTGTTCCCGGCGGCCAGGGCAGGGGCCAGCTTCCACGCCGCCATCAACAACGGGAAATTCCACGGCACGATGAGCCCGCACACACCGACCGGCTCACGCAGCGTGTAAGCGTGAAACTCCCCACCGGGAGAAAACGGCATCGAGACAGTGACGGTGGAACCCTCGATCTTGGTAGCCCAGCCGGCGTAATAACGGAACACATCGGCCGACCACGCGACGTCGACCGCGGTGGCGATCCCCGCCGACTTGCCGTTGTCGAGTGCCTCAAGCTGGCCGAACTCCGCTGCACGGTCACTGAGAATGTCGCCCACCCGCCACAACAAACGTTCACGTTGGTTGGGTTTCATCGCCGGCCACGCACCGGTGTCGAACGCCTCCCGGGCAGCGCGGACCGCCCGATCGACGTCCTCAGCCTGCCCATGGGCGACCTCGGTCAGTACCGCCCCGGTAGCCGGGTCGATGGTGGGGAACGTCTCACCCGACGCCGCGTCCACCCACCGGCCGCCAATCAACAGCTTCTTGCTGCCACGCAGAAACCCGCGAACCTCCGGCAGCACCGGGTGCTCTGTCACAGCTGTCACAGCAATCTCCTTGACAGTAATACCTGTCTCGAACCTCACGGCAGCAGCGCATCGAACGCCGACTGGCACACCGACACCGGGGCCGACACCCACTCACACCGACACCCACTCACGCCGACACCGGGGCCGACTCGACGGCCGGATAGAACTTATCGGCGTGAATACGCGCCCCCGGCAGACCCTTGGCTTCCAGCAGACGCCCGACCGCGTCACACATTTCGGGTGCCCCGCACAGGTAGGCGTCATACAGCGAGGCATCCCGAATATCTTCGGCGATCGCCCGGGTAACCCGGCCCGTGCGGCCATTCGGCGGCAACGCCTCGGCGGTGCCCTGCGACAGACACGGGATGAACTGGAAATCCTTCAACCGCGTCGCCAGTTCAGCCAACTCCTCGACATACACCAGATCACCGCTGCTACGAGCGCCATAGTAGAAGCGGATCGGGACCTCGCAATTCTGATCGGCCGCATCAGACAACATCGACAACAGCGGCGCGATCCCCGAGCCGATCCCGACCGCGATCACCGGGCGACCGCTCTCACGCAGGAACATCGTGCCAAACGGGGCCTCCAGGTGCAGCTCAGACCCCAGCTCGAGCCCGTCGAGCACGGCGCTGAACACCCCATTGGGCACCCGTTTGACACAAAACGTCAGCTCACTTCCCGAACTCGGCGGACTCAGCAGCGAGTACGAACGACGTTCCCCACCATCGAGAGTGAACTCCGCGTACTGGCCCGCCCGAAAACTCAACGGCTCATCCAAAGCCACCCGCAACTCAACCAACCCCGGTGTCAGCGAACGCAACCCCAACACCGTGGCCCGCCGCGGACTGGGCGGTGTCATCGGCGGAAGTGTCTCCACACCGCCATGCTGGTCAATCTCGATCACCAGATCACTCTTGGCGAACGTGCAGCACAGCAAGATCGCCCCATCCTCACGTTCATCACGCGGGATCGCATACACCGACGCCGCCGAATCATCGACGTCACCCTCAAGCAACCAGTGCTTACACGAGGAACAGTTCCCATGCCGACACCCATACTGCAAATTGACGCCGTGATGCAGCGCGGCGGTGAGGATATCTTCGCCCTCACCGACGGGGAACTCCTCCCCCGTCGGTACCAGGGTGACACGTGCCATCAACTATCCGATCAGATCTTCGCCGGTTCAAGTTGCGACATGTCGGCAGTGACCACAAACGCATCATCTTCGACATGCGCCCGCCCGTAATAACTGGACATGCACACCAAAAACCGTGACATCGTCAACGGCTTACCCAGATACTCCTCCACCTCAGCCAGCGGGATACGGATCGTCCCCTCCGTCTCCAGCAGGAAAAACGTACCCCGATCCTGCACCCGAATCCCGGGGCACTCCTCACTCACATAATGCACAGTCGCCTGCGCCTCCTCACTTTTCATCAAGACAAGCCCGATCGTCCTACGCCCGTGTTCCTGGGTGCCGCTCATGACCTCACCCCCGCGGGAACCTGCAGACCGGCCGTCGCCAAGATGTCAGCGGTCGTGCCGACAACCTGCTGTCGGGCCCGTTCTGCGAACCCCGATCCCGCACGAACAGCATCAAAGACCGGCAAGAACGCATCAACAGCCGCCAACGCATCCGGATACCAAGAATCAACCCAACCCTGCATCAACTCACGATTACCCGCAGCCGGCACCGGCCGACCGGAACGATCGCTATCAGCGGTGAGCATCTTGACCAAAGCCTGGGTGGCGGCCCGGTTGCGACGCCGATCGGCCTCCGCGGTCATCTCGATCACCGGGATCACCACATCCCCATGCAGCGGAGCGAAACGCCGAAAGAACTCGCTACCGATCACAGTGGTACACAACGGCTCCACCACCAGGTTCGTCATCACAACCATTTCACCCCAATCACGCAACGACAGCAGCCTCTCCACCAGCCGACGCGCCCCCTGACACGCCGGATCACCGAGCCAGACCCCCGCACCGAGGCCCTCGGTGTAACCCGGTGCCTGCTCATGGAGATCCAAGCTGTACAACGCGATGTCCTGCTGATGACGCAACCGATCCATCCCACTGAACGTATAGGCCATCGACAAAGTGTCCGACAACGCTTCCCGGGTGACAAAGGCATGCGCCTTGAACATCCCCCACTCAAACGACGCCAACGCTTCGTAATAGCGCGACACCAGATCAAGCCACTCCGGCTCAATCTCGGCCAACGCGCCATTGGCCTTCGCCGAGGTGATCGCCCCCTGGATAGACCGCTCCTGCTGGGCCTGCAACTTGATGTACGGACGCTGCCACAAACCAGACGGATCGCGATACTCAAACCAGTTCGGATGCACCAACGCGGTGGTCCGGGCATCCTGACAACCCAAACCATCCGGCCTCAACAGATACCAGCCACCAGAATCAAACTGGCCCAAATCCGGCTGCGTATTGCAGATGACCCCCTCATACTCAGAGAGCCGACGCTTCTGCGGACGAATATAAGTCAAATCCCGGGCCGAATAAAAACCCTCACCCACCGTCTCAGCCTCCACACCCTCCGAAATCAGTTCCGCGCTCATCAGATATCCGCCGCGAATGCATCAGCAGGCAGTGCCTTGAGCGGATCCTGAATGACAAATCCGGTCCGCCGGATATCCTCGATCGTCCACAACCACCGGTCATCGGTGTGCACATGAGGCTGACCCATCAAGGTCCGACCATCCGCGCGCAACAAGCCGTTATCCTCAACGTAGCGGGCCAACTCGACACCATCATTGACCTCCCACCACGTCATACCCGTATGACGCTGCGGCGCCTGCCGGAAGATGTGCTGGCACGCCTCCGAGCAGAAAGCATGCCGCTGGCCGGCCGCATCAACCGACAACCGGACCTCATTGATATCCGGACGCGGGAACACGCACGGCATCTGGCAAACCCGACAAATCGGCGGCATCTCAGAGAACAACTCCAACGCCAAATGACCCTTGCGCGGATCGCCCATCTCACGGTACGCCGTCCAGAACGGGCCGAAATGCCCTTCCCACCCCGGATACTTTTCCTCAAGATAAGCGAAATCCTCATCAGTCATGTAATCCGACCGCCAAGCATGCACCGGCCACAACGCCGCAGACACCATCGCCGCGGAATGCCCGCCCCACTCCACATGCCGCTTCGCATCATGAATCCAGCGCGGCACCTTCAAACCGAACGGCTCCAACCGCTCAATGTAACTACCCGCCCAGTCGTCCCAGAGCCACTGATCCCAATACTCCTTATACGACTTCAACCGAACCTTCGAAAAATAGTCGTAAACCGCCCCCTGGAAATTATCCAGAAAAGCATGCTGACGCCAAAACGCCGTGTCGAAGTCCTCCTGAAGCATCGGCAGGTTCTCCGGCTCGCTCAACACAGCCGCAAGCGTCGAATACCCGTTGGCCATGTGCCGAGCCTCATCAGACTGCACCGACAAAAACACCGACGGCGTCGCCTGATCCCCATTCGCGGCCGCCACCTCAGTCACCGCCACAAACAACGGATTGGTATACGCAGTCTCGGTCACAACCTGCAGATTCAGGGCATTAGTGATCGGATCGTCATTCATAAACGCCTCAAACACCGCCCGACCCGGCCGCCCAATCGGATCGGAAGCACGCGTCTGAAACCCCGAGTTGAACCCAGCCGGATCCGGAGCATGCTTAGCGAAATACCGCATCAAGTACGCCTCTTGATTGACATGGCGCACCTCATCGATCATCTGCGCCAGAAAACCCTGACGCAGCTCCGGATTCTCCACCGTATCGACAAGCATCGCAGTGCACTTCATCGCCGCATACTCACCAAAATCGACCAACGACAGCACCGGCTTCAGGATCTCCATAAAACGGGGCTCAGCCTGGCCGGAATTGTTCATCCGACTCAACGCATCCTCGAGCGCACCATACTGCCGATCGTCCTTCTCCTCCTCCATCCCGACATAATCCCGGACCAAGGTGCGGAACGGATCCTTAGTCTTCGGCGGGATCTTATACTTCGTCGGATACAACGCATCACGCCGAAAATAACTCGGCTCCCAATCGAAGGACTTGATCTTCTCGTGCTGCGTCGTGATCGATGCGGTCATCAATCGCTCCCTTTCATCCATCGCTTCCACCGACTGTGACAACGGCGCCAACCACCGCCGCGTTGAGACCAGCATCACACACAACCCCACAGTCGACTACCTCCGATCGGAGGTCCACCACGCAGCGAACACGAACACGAACACGAACACGAAAAACTACAGAAGCTACGGTGGAAACATGCCACCTCACCGGCCAGGCCACAACAACCCACACCCACACCCCGCCACCACACAGGTGGTGACTCTCGGGTGTCGCGATCACGTCGCCACCACGGCGGGCCGGGGTTCCCGCTGGATTGGATCCTGAACCGTGATTCGGTCCCGTTGCTAATCAAGTGCAGAGGTTGACCGCGGGCAGAGCCGACAAAGCCGGCTGTCCGAGACGCCGCCCCACAGTCCCTTGAGCCCTTGAGCCCTTGAGTTGAACGCGAGACTACGCCGGGCGATGACTAACGAGTCCCTCAGCGAATTGTCGTGGAATCATTATCATTTATGTAGAGCACTGTGCATGCGGGCTGGAGGTGAATCTCCGCCCCACGTCACCTTCAAGCAGGCCATAGGAGCGGGATTGGACAGCCACATCGACAAGGCGGTAGACACATCTGAAACGCCGCATGCAGTACGCCGCCAGACCAGAGTACCCAAGGCGTCAGATGTTCTGGCCGACCGGCTCCGTGCACAAATCCTCGGCCGCGCGATGAGGCCTGGCGACCAGTTGGCTTCGGAAGCGGAGTTGATCTCCGAGGAGGGCTTCAGCAGAGGCACTGTGCGGGAGGCGCTGCGCTTGCTCGAATCCGATGGTTTGATCGAGATCCGCCGAGGCCCACGCGGTGGCGTTCGGGTAACTCGTCCCGACATGCGGCAGATCAGCAGATCCGTTGCGCTACTACTGACCCTGGCCGAAACCACAACCGGAAAGTTCTGCGAGTTCCGCAAACTCCTCGAACCCGCTGTCGCCGCTGTTGCAGCCCGATCAGCCACCGACGAGCAGCGCGGCTGGCTGCTCGCGACTGCTGACGCCACGTCTCGAAACGGTTCTTGGGAACCATCGGTAGAGTTCCACGAGGCGCTCGCGGTGTGCAGCAACAACGAGGTCTTGCGGCTCGTCATCGCGATGTTCGAACAGGAGTTGTCGTGGCACGTCCCCGGTGAGTCGCTCAGCGAGCTAGACATGGAGGATACCCGCCGGGCGCACCAAAGCATCGCGCGTGCGGTGGCTGCCGGCGACGCAGACCGCGCGTCGAGCGCAATGCTGCGTCATCTGAACCAGTTCGAGCGAATGCTCGAGGCGAACGGCCGCCTCGACGAGCCGCTGCTCCCCCGAGAGCGTTGGCTCCAGTGACGCCGACCCACGGCCGATTTCGGCGATTTCACGCATTGTCTTCGGCGACGGTCTTGCCCTCACCGCGAAACGCACCGGTCATGGTGCCGGGTCAGGGTCAACGCCACACCTCCAAACCCTTCCGCCAGAACAGGAACTATTGACTGCGGCTTCGGAACGTCGGCCTGCCTGAGATCCGATCCCACCGAGCGGCAGGTCAAAGTGACGTGATCAACGCGAGGGATCTCCAAATAGTGGAGATCCCTCGCCCTTCCAATCCGTTCGTCCCGCAGTGCGAGCCGAACTTCCGGTCGGTCGACCGTAGGCGGACGCTCGCTACCACATCGACTGTTGGCTATACGTGGTTTTCCACGGCGGGAAAGAACTTGTCGCTGAAGATCGTCGCTTCCGGAGTACCTTTTGCTTCGAGCAGTGCGATGACCGCGTCGCACATCTCGGGCTTGCCACAGACGTAGGCGTCATATGGGGCACCGTCACCGATCCGACGCCGGACTTCGGTGGTTACTCGCGAGGGTTCAGCGGTCCAGCCACATTCCGGCGTCGGTTTGGATAGCACCGGGCAATACGTCAGGTCGAGCATCCCGCGAAGCTCTTCCATGCGGTCCTCGCACGGAAGCTCCGCCGCTATCCGAGCCCCGTAGAACAAAGTGAACCTACGCTCGTCCCCGCGCTGGGCCGCGTGCTCCAGCATTGACAGGATTGGCGAGATGCCGGAGCCGCTGGCTACCAGCAGGACCGGACGGTCCCCCTCCCGCAGATAACCGCCACCGAATGGACCCCGACCCCGCAGTCGAGTGCCCACCGCCAGCACGTCAAGCTGTCCCGAGAAGGCACCGCCGTCGATCACCTTGATGACGAACTCGAGCTTCTGCGCGGCGCCGGGCGCAGAAGCCAGGGAGTAGGACCGCCATTGACCTACCGCGTCCGGCACCGCGATCTCCATGAACTGGCCCGCGTAAAAGGCGACCGGCTGCTCGGTACGGATCCGCAACCGACGCAGCGACGGTGTCAGTTTGTCGATCCCGATCACTTGCCCGTCGAACTCCCCGGGTGTGATCAGCGGCCGTTGCCGCTGATCGAATACCCGGTCATCCTGGATCTCTAGGTCGTCGAGGGCAGTCGCGCAGCACAGCAGCACCCAGCCCTCATCCCGCTCCGCGTTGGACAGCGAATATGGCGACGCGTTGCCGTAATCCACCTCGCCGTCTGTCACCAGGTACTTACAGCTGGAACAGTTGCCGTGCCGACAGCCGTACTTCAGCGCGACCCCGCTGCGCAGCGCGGCGTCCAGGATCGACTCGCCGGGCTTTATCGAGAAATCTGTGCCGCCGGGTTCGACCCGGGCCGAGTACATCGCCACCACCCCGGCGCTTAGCCCGCCGTAGCGGGCACGGGCTCGTTGAGTTCCAGCATCTCCGAGGTGACCCGGAAGCTGTCGTCGTCAGTCTCGGCCCGGCCGACGAAGGTCGACATCACCACCAGCCATTGGCCGATGGTGATGTCTTTGCCACCCATCTCCTCCGACACGCGGGCCATGTCGACGCGGATCTCGGTCGGGTGTTCCAAGTACCAGTAGGGCCCCTGATCGACGATCTTGACATCGGGATGGTCGACCGTGAGCACGTCGATGGTGGCGTCGGCCTCCTCGCTCTTCATCAGCACCATCGCAACCTTGCTGTCAGCGGCTTTGGTCGGTGCGCTCATGCGGCCGCCCCCACTTTCAGGTTGAGCCCCGCGACCAGTTCCTGTTGGGTCCGCTGGGCGACGGCGAATACGTCGTCGAACCGTGCGACCTGCAGCGGCGGCAGGTCGTAGACGTCGGCCATCGCCTTCGCTGCCTCATGAACCCTGGGCGTCCACGAATCTAACCAGTCGGTTATGGTCGCCGCGTTCTTCTGACATTCCGGAACCGTCGGGTCGGTGACAATACGGACGAACTCCTGGGTCCAGGCGAGGTTGCGGCGCCGGTCTCGTTCAGTGGTCCCCACCAGGTGGGGGGTCACCGGGTCGCCGTGGAAGGGTCCGAACCGGCGCACCAGCTGGCTGACGGCCAGCTCGGTGAGGATCGGATCGAATACCAGGTTTGTCACGATGGCCAGCTCACCCCAGTCGTTGCCCGCCACGAGTTCCTCGACCAGTCGACGCGTCGGTTGATACCGCTGGTCCTCCAGCCAAACCGCCTTCGCACCGTCATCGGCGAAGCCGTCGACGTGGTCTTCGAGCTCGAGCAGATGCAACACAATGTCCTGGGCGTGGCGCATCCGGTCGAAAGCCTCGAAGCAGAAAACGTTGCCGAGCGTGTCCGACAGCGCCTCGCGCTGTGCCACGGCGAACGCCCGGAACAACCCGTACTCCGCATACGCCCAGGCGCGATAGTGTCGGCCGAGGATCTCCCGGGTCCACACCGGATCAAACTCATTGAAGACCCCGTCGGCCGCTGCGTCTTCTGCCGAACGCGCGATCGCGCGCTCCTGCTCGGCTTGCATGCGTACGTAAGTGCGCTGCCAATGCGATGCGGGGTCGCGGAACAGGAACCAGTTCGGGTGGACCAGCGCGGTCGATTCCCGGATCCAGGGTGTTCGCCCGTTGACGTCGCGCAACAGCCAGCCCTGCTGGTCGAACCCGTCCACGTCGGGTTGGGCGAAGCAGGTGACCGCCTCGTACTCGGACAGTCTGCGGCGGCGCGACGGGATATAAGTGAAGTCACGGGTCGGCTTGCCCGCACAGTCGACGGTGCCGGGCAACATCGCGGTCATGCGCCCGTCCCGTTCCCGGAAGCGCCGGCGGCGGCGAGTTGCGCAGTGATCGCCGGCATCGGGTCCCTGATCTCCATACCCCAGGCGCGGACGTCGTCGATGGTCCACATGCGTTCGGTGTCCAGCGACGGCTGCGCGATGAGGGTCTTCGCGTCGGACCGCAGTAGGCCGTTTTCCACCAGGTGATCCGCCAGGCCCACCCCGTCGTGGTGCTGCCAGAAGGTTCGGCTCTGCGCGTAACGGATGGGCTCCTGGAAGAACAGTGTCTCGCACATGGCCCCGCAGAACGGCAACGTGCGACCGCCGTGTTCACGGAACCGAACTTCACTGCAGTCGAGTCGCGGGAAGATGCATGGCATCTGACATACCTGGCACAGCGGCGGCAGCGCCTCTAACGTCGCCATCGGGTTGACACCGTCCTCGGCCTTGGTGATTTGGCGGAAGTTCTCCCAGAAGGGACCGTAGTGCTCATACCAGCCCGGGTATTTGTTCTCGAACCATTCGAAGTCAGACTCCGTCAGCGGATCCCAGCGCCAGAAATGCAGCGGCCAGGATGCGGCGGCCAGCATCGCGGCGGTGTGGTGCTTCCAGCGCATCTGCTCCTTCGCGAGGTGGAAGCACTCGGGCACGGTCAGGCCGTAGGGCTCCATCTTGGAGATGTATGAGCCGACCCAGTCCTCCGCGATCCACTCGGTCCACTTCTCCAGGTAGGAGTGCCCGCGCTCCTTCTGGAAGTAGTCGTAGACGACTCCCAAGAAGGGATCGAGGAAGGAGTGCTGGCGCCAGAATGCGCGGTCGAAGTCGGCCTGCAGGTACTCGAGGTTGTCTTCGTTGGAGACCACGGCGGCCAGCGTCGAGTAGCCGTTGGCCATGTGCCGGGCCTCGTCGGACTGGACACTCAAAAACACACTCGGGGTGACGTTGTCCCCGTTGGCCGCCGCGACCTCGGTGAGGGTGACGAAGATCGGATTGGTGTACGCAGTCTCGGCGACCACCTGGAGGTTGAGCGCGCCCTCGACGGGGTCACCAACAAAGAATGCCTCCAGGGCCGCCCGGCCGGCCACTCCGAACAGGTTGCTCCCGCGCGCCTTCATCCCGATGTGGAAGCCCTCCGGGTCGGCCGCATGCTTGGCGAAGTACCGGTTGAGGTACAGCTCCTGGTTGGTGTGCCGGACCTCGTCGATCATCTGCGCCATGTATCCCTGGCGCAGTTCGGCGTTCTCCACGGTGTCCACCAGCTGGCCGCAGCATTTCATGGCCGCGTACTCACCGAAGTTCACGACCGGTAGCGCGATCTTCAAGATCTCCATCCAGCGCGGCTGCGCCTTGCCGGCAGAGTTAGACCTGGCCAGTGCGTCCTCCATGGCACCGTACTGGCGGTCATCCTTCTCCTGCTCCATCGACACGTAATCGCGGATCAGGTGGCGGAAGGGGTCCTTAGTCTTGCGGGGAATGACGTACTTGGTCGGATAGCGGTCGGGCTTCTCGGCGTACGAATGCTCCCAGTCGAAGTCCTTGACCCGCTCATGCGCCTTGATCAGGTTACGCATCGAGTTCCACCTTCATTGGTAGTAAGAATCACCATTATTCTTGGTGACAGAGATCACTATAAGAGCGTCGGCGACTGCGGAGCATCGGCGGAACGTACGATAACTGCGTCTGGATTGGTGCATATGCATGAAATCGGGCCGTTGCCTGGCCATCGCGCGATCCTCGAGCGGGCGGATCGGCTTGCCTCTCGGGCCGCCGATCTGATCGAGGCCGCTGTCGGCCGTCCCGTCTTGGTGCTGCACAGCGGGGCGATCGAGCAAGCGCAGATCGAGCTCGACCTGCAGGAGAGAGATCGCCCGGACATGCTGGGCGGCGGGTCGGTCGAGTTCCTGCATCGAGGAGCTGGCCAGGCCGGACTCCGTGCCGCTGCCGTTCGGATCGCTGACCACGGGGCCGGCCCACCGCACGTGTTGGTGGTTCATGCGCAGGCGTCGGACAGCGCACTCGCCGCGGACGCGGACGAGTGTTCGGGTGTCCTCGACCTGTTCCCGGGCTCCGTCTCGGTGACGTGTCTGTTCGCGGGACCCCACGCCGCTGGTGCCGGGTTTCCCGCGCTGCTGCGACACACCGTCCTGTGGGTCGATGGAACCGAGCTCAATACTCGGTCGCCGGAGGGTCGCCTCGTGCTGCTGGACCACCTGCTCGACCAACTCGACAGCCCCGCCCAGGTACGCCATCTCGCGATGTCGCCGGCGATCTCCACATTGAGCGGCAGCGCGGTCGACCGGCTGATCGCTCGCCGACTTCGCGCCCTGTCCCCGGAGGCAGAGTCCACTCCTGGGCCGTCGGCTTCCGGCGCCCCGAACTGCGCCGCGGTGTGTGGGGCGCTCGCCGGATCCGACGGCCTACTCGCCGAGATGCTGGCTGCCGCATCGCACGTCGCCGACGAACTCCTGCTGGAAGACGCAGAGTTCGTTCCGGTCATCTGGCACCCGCCCGACCGATGCCCTTCCTCGCTCTCCGAGCTGATCACCGCCGGGCGGCTGCGGCGACTGGCCGACCACCTAGAACCGGGCATCCCCGAACTGGTTCGGCTCGGCACACCCGCCGCTGGCCACCGGATCGTCGCGCGGCTCGGCTCCAAGAAACCGCTGGGCTACCTTTCGACGATCGCACATGGCGGTAACACGGATGCAGCCATCGAATGGCTCCGCCACCTTGCTCCGGTGGCCGCCGCCGAAATCACCCACCGTGCCTCGTGGCCGAGACTGAGCTCGGAGACCCGCCGGCAGATGGTGAGCCTGCTGGCAAAGGGCGCCTTCCGGCGGCATTCGGCCAAATTGGCGGTCGAGCACCTCGTGGGGTCACTCGGCGCGCGGGTGGCCGCTCTGGACGAGATCAGAACAGCCGACGCCGTGGCGACCACGACCGCACCACCCGACGATCGTCGCGATTCCGAGGGCAAAATTGGCCGAATGCTCGATTCGTTGGGCCTCCCGCACGGCGAGCACATGGGCATGGTGGTCGCATTGGTCGACGCCAACGACAGCTCCGTGGATCGACTGAAGCGCGCGGTGCGGCAACGCGCCGTCGCGGTGGGGCTGGGGTCCACGGTGCGCGACCCTATGGAGTTGGCCTCCTCCGCGCGGCAGGCGGTCTATGCATGCCAACTCGCGGTAAGCACCCGCCAACGGTTCCTGGACTTCGCCGCGATCGGCGTCCACCGCTTACTGCTCCCCGGCGCCGAAGCGGGCGACCCCGAGTTCGAGGAGCCGATCCGACGGCTAGAGCAGGCGGCGGCGACACTGCGCTTTGACGGCTGGCAGACCCTGGCCAGTTACCTGAACACCGGTGGGAACCTCCGCCGGGCGGCCCACGATCTGCTCGTGCACGCGAACACGATGCGCTATCGGTTGGAGCGGATTGCCGAGGTCATGGATGTCGACCTCACCGACCCCGAACAGTGCTTCCGCCTCCAGCTCGCTATCCGGCTGCGCGCCGGTCGACGCTCGCTCGCGGAGTCAGGCCTCTGGGATGACGCATTTGGCAACGGGCCGGAATAGCGGTCTCCTGTTTGACACACCCCCCCACGAGGTGTCCCCGGGCACGGTGGTTCGCGCGTCGTGTGGTCATCAACCATCGAGCAGCGTAGTTGTATAATGATTGTCCTGAAAGTGGATCGGCTGACCTGTCGACCACGAGCTAGGAAAACGATGGTTGCTCCCATGCTGTGCTTCTGCGGCCACCGTCGAAGACAGTGATGGATGACAAAGCAGCAGTAGAGCGAGCTGCGTCCAGGCAGGTTCGTTCCGTCTCCCGAAGTCACGCGACTTTAGGCTGAGGAGGTAGCGATGGACTTCGCCCCCAACCCGGACCACGACGCCCTGCGTAAGGGCGTGCGCCAGGTGACCGCCCGATTCAACGACGAATACTGGGCCGCCTGCGACCGGGACCACCGCTTCCCGGACGAGTTCTACCGGTCACTGGCCGAGGGCGGCTGGCTCGGCATCGCGATTCCGGAAGAGTACGGCGGCGGCGGGCAGGGCATCACCGAAGCATCTTTGCTACTCCAAGAGATTGCGCAGTCGGGCGCCGCGATGAACGGGTGCAGCGCCATCCACCTGACGATCTTCGGGATGAACCCCGTGGTCAAGCACGGCTCCCCACAGCTGCGCGAGCAGCTGCTGCCAAAGGTTGTCTCCGGTGAGCTGCACGTGTCTTTCGGAGTCACCGAGCCCGACGCGGGCACAGATACCAGTCGGATCACCACCCGGGCGCGTCGCGACGGCGACCACTACGTCGTCAACGGCCGGAAAGTGTGGATCACCAAGGCCCAGCAGGCCGACTACCTGCTGCTTCTCACCCGCACGACGCCCCGCGAGGAGTGCGCCCGTCCGATCGACGGGATGACACTGTTTCTGGCCCCGCTCGACCGCTCCGCCGTGGAGATCCGAGAGATCCCGAAGATGGGCCGCAACGCCGTGAATTCCAACGCGCTGTTCATCGACAACCTGCGCATCCCTGCCGATCATCGAATCGGCGACGAAGGCAAGGGGTTTCAGTACCTGCTCGACGGACTGAATCCGGAGCGGATCCTGATCGCGCACGAGGCGATCGGAATCGGGCGAGCGTCGATCCGACGCGCTGTGGACTACGCCAACCAGCGGGTGGTGTTCGATCGTCCGATCGGCAAGAACCAGGGCATCGCCTTCCCATTGGCGGAGGCCACCATGCGACTGGACGCAGCCGAGCAGGTGGCCAACAGGGCGGCATGGTTATATGACCACGGCCAGCCGTGTGCCCGCGAGGCCAACAGCGCCAAGTTCCTGGCCGCCGACGCCGGGTTTTTCGCCGCCGACCGCGCGGTCCAGACCCACGGCGGGTTCGGCTTTGCCAGCGAGTACCACGTGGAGCGGTACTTCCGCGAGGCACGCCTGATGAAGATCGCGCCGGTTTCCCAGGAGATGGTGCTCAACTACATCGCCGAGCACGTGCTCGGTCTGCCGAGGTCATATTGAGCGGCAGACTATCGGCAACCCGTAAGGCGCAGAAGACCCACCCGCACCGGCCAAGCGCCGGCTGACCGAACGGAGTGACGAAGTGACCGCACACATGAGCCCGCCACCGGATTCGAAGGCCGGCGGAACCGAGGCGGTGTTGGATAAATCGCTGCGCTACGCCGTGTCCGCACCCAAGCTGTACGAGCTGTTGGTGTCTGAAGACGCGGCGGCTCACTGGATGGGCGCCGATGTGATCATCGACCCGGCCGTTGGCGGTGAGATCCAGGTGAGTATGTCCGGGTGGCCGGAGATCGTCGGCGAGTTCCTCGAAGTGCTCGCACCGGAGCGGCTCGTGGTGAGCTGGCAAGCAGCTGATTGGGGGCGGCCGTTGCTCAGCACCATCGAGATCCACACCGACGGGCCACACGACAGCCGGCTCTCCTTGCGGGAATCGGGCTTCGGCTCCGACGATGACCTGCTGCGGCGCCGGGACTGGCTTTGGTCGCACTGGCTGGTTCGGCTGGCGGCTTGGGGCGCCCAACGGGGCTCTGTCGGGGCGACGCCGCAAACCGCCCCCAAACCGACGGATCGACACCGCTGCTGAACCGACCCCCATCGCGCACCATTCCTCGACATCGTCAGGCGCGATCTGCGGAGGCGGGACAGTCATGCCGATCAAACGCCTCGACTACTGCGATTTCCCAGCTGATGGATATGTACCAGGAGGAGGCCGAGGCGGCACGCCGCGGGACGCTCAAACACGGCTAGATGGACGCCGAGCGCGCCCGGTTCGGCGGCCAGGTGCTACTGGGCGGTGTAGCCCCCATCGATGACGAGTTCCGAGCCCGTCATGAACGACGACTCGTCCGATGCGAGGAAGAGCGCGCCGTACGCGATTTCCTCGGGTCTGCCCATCCGTCCGAGCGGCGTGGCGGCGGTCAGTGCCGGCAGGCCCTCGGCCGGGATCTCCTCGTCCACCATCCCCGTGTCGATCACACCAGGATGAATCGAGTTCACCCGAATTCCCTCGGACGCGTACTGGACGGCGGCGGTCTTGGTGAGCAGGCGCACCGCTCCCTTGGTCGCCTGGTAGGCCGCGGCCGCACCGCTGCCGATCAGGCCGTAGATCGAAGAGACATTGACGATCGAGCCCCCGCCTGCCCTGCGAATGGAAGGAATGGCGGACTTCATGCCCAGCCACACCCCGGTCTGGTTCACCGCGACAATCCGGTTCCACACCTCCAGCGAGGTCTGCTCAACACCGGCCATGTCCAGGATCCCGGCGTTGTTCACCAATACGTTCAGTTCACCGAACACCGCAGTCGCGTGTCGGACCGCGCGGTCCCAATCCGCCTCGTCGGCAACGTCGAGCCGGGTGGCTGACACCGTAGCCCCCGCGTCCAGAAGTTCCTTTTCGAGGGACACCAGCGCGTCGTCACGAACGTCGGTGATGACGACGGATGCACCTTCGGCGGCAAACAGCCGGGCCTCCGCTGCACCTTGTCCGCGCGCGGCTCCGGTGATGAGCGCAACCTTGCCTTCGAGGCGGTTCGTCATTTCTGCGTCTCTCTTTCCGATAGTGGTTGTCGGCCAGTTCTTGCCGGCGCTGGCCGGGCGTGCGGCGGTTTCAATCCGTGGTGAGGGCGATGTACTTCGTCTCCATGAAGTCTTCGAGCGCGTGGTGACCGCCCTCGCGACCGAGACCCGAGCTCTTGACCCCCCCGAACGGCGCAGCCGGGTCGGATATCAGGCCACGGTTCACGCCGACCATGCCGACGTCGAGGCGCTCGCTGATCGACACCGCGCGCGAAATGTCTCGAGTGAACAGATAGCCCGCAAGTCCGTACTGCGTATCGTTTGCGAAGGAGACTGCCTCATCGATCGAGTCGACGACGAACAGGGGCGCCACCGGGGCGAAGAGTTCCTGACCGGAAAACTCGGGAGCCTTGTCCCGCATCGCCAGGACTGTCGGCTCGAAGAAGTAGCCGTCGCCGCCCACCGGCTTACCGCCCACCAGCACATCGGCCTGCGCGCCGACGACACTTTGGACTGTGCCGGTGATCGCTTGCCGCTGTGTTTCGGAGATCATCGGCCCGACGTCGACCCCCGGCCGGTAGCCCGGTCCGACGACCAGATTGCGCACCTCATCGACGAACAACTCGGTGAACTCCGCGGCGATACCCTGCTGCAGGATGATCCTGTTCGCGGCGACACAGGCCTGCCCCGCGTTGCGGAATTTCGCGGCGACGGCTGCTGCGACGGCATGCTCGACGTCGGCGTCGTCGAGGACGATGAACGGGCCGTTTCCGCCGAGTTCGAGTTGAACACTCACGACATTGCGCGCTGCCTGGCGCATCATCAACGAGCCGACGGCGACCGAGCCGGTGAAGCTGACCTTGCGCAGCCGCCGGTCATGTAGAAGTTCCGTAGACAGCTCCCCTGGACGAGAGGTATGGACCAGATTCAACACGCCTGCGGGAATGCCCGCGTCAACGACGGCCTGCATCAGCAGTGCCGAGGTCAGCGGCGTCTGCTCCGCGGGTTTCATGATGGCTGTGCAGCCCGCGGCAAGCGCAGCGACGGCCTTGCGAGCCGGGACGAGGACGGGAAAGTTCCACGGCGATACGAGCAGGCTGGGACCGACCGGTTGCATCGTGGCGACGATCCGGAAATTGCCGCGCGAACCTCGGGAGAAGGAGCCATGCACGTGAGCCGCCTGCTCCGCCAGCCATTTGACGAAATCGAGCGTCAGCGCCATCTCGCCTGCGGCCTCGGATCGTGGCTTCCCCGCCTCCAGCACCATGAGGTCGATGAAGGCCTCCGCTCGATCCGTGAGCAGCTGGTGGATTCCGTGCATGAGGTCGCCGCGCACCCTCGGCGCCACGTCGGCCCACGAGGCTTGGGCGGCGTGGGCGGCGTCGAGGGCAGCTCGCGTGTGCGCGTTTGTCGCGTCTGAGACGGATGCGAATGGCTCTCCCGTCGCGGGGTCGACCACGTCGAAGGTGTGGTCGAGGTCGATCCATTCGCCGTCGACGTGCAATCCGGTAGGCACTGTGTGCTGGCGTGCGGTGCCGGGAAAGTGGACGGTGACCGTGCGAGACACTAGAACCTTCCTTTCGGTGGGAGTCAACGGGCTTCGGCGCGGGTGACCGGCTGACGGCCTGTGCGCTGCGGCCCGCTCAGCTGAACTGAAAGCCCTTGTAGCCAGCGTCCTTGCACTCCGAGAGCACGTTGCGGTAGGCGCCCAGACCCGCAAGGTAGAAGTAGACCGTGTTCTTCTTGCCGGGAATGTTGGCGCCGAAAATCCATGACTGTGCCTTCGGGAACAGCGTCGCGTCGGCGACCTCGCGGCAGGTGGCGGTCCAGTCCTGCTCGGCGTCGGCGGTCGGCTCCACGGTGGAGAAACCGGTCTGCTCCACGTGCCCGATCAGGTCGGTGGACCACTCCACCTGTGTCTCGATCGACGGCGGCAGGTTGGTGAAGGGGCCATTAGGCCCGAGCACCATGAACATGTTCGGGAAGTTCGCGACCGCCACCCCGAGATAGCTTGACGGTCCGTCCTTCCAGTAGTCCGCCATCGTGAGGCCATTGCGGCCTCGCAGGTCGAAACGCTTGTAGTTGCCGTCGACCGCGTCGAATCCGGTGGCGAAGATCAGGATGTCGATCTGGTGCTCCACCCCGTCGGAGGTCCGGACGCCGGCGGGCGTGATCTCCGCGATCGGATTCTCCTTGACGTCCACGAGTTCGACGTTGTCACGGTTGAAGGTTGCGTAGTACCCGCTATCGCACAGCGGCCGCTTGGCGTAGAGGTCCCGCGGCATCAGCTTGCGGGCCGTCTCGGGGTCCTTGACGATCTCTGCGATCTTGCCCTTGATGAAGTCTTGTGCGGCCTTGTTCGCGACCTCGTTGGTGGCAATGTCGGCGAAGGTCTCGAACATGAAGCGGAAGCCGCCGCCCTTTTCCCACGCTCGCTCGAAGATCGCCAGCGCCTCCGACGACGACACGGACTCGTAGGTGGTGGTGCTCTCCTCGAAGCCGAAGGCGACGACCGAGTTGCGCACCTGCTCCCAGATGGCCTCGTAGTTCTCCTTGACGTCTGCGACGTACTCGCGAGAGACCGGCCCGTTGCCCACGGGGACGGTGAACTGGGCCGAGCGCTGGAACACGGTCAGATGGTCGACCTCGGGAGCGATCGCGGTGATGACCTGGACTCCGGTGGATCCGTTCCCGATCACACCAACCCGTTTGCCGGCCAGTTCGAGGTCGGCCGGCCACTGGCTGGTGTGTACGTGGACGCCTTGGAAGGTGTCGATGCCCTTGAGGTCGGGGAGGTTCGTGGCCGACAGCAGCCCCACCGCGGTGACGAGGTACTTCGCGGTGTGCAGTTCGCCGGTGTCGGTCTTGACGTGCCAGAGGTTGTCGTTCTCGTGGAAGTGCGCCGCGACGACGCCGGTGTTGAGCTGAATATCGGGCCGCAATTTCCAGCGGTCGGCCACGTGCTCGAGGTAGCTCAGGATTTGCGGCTGGGTGACGTAGCGGGTGTTGAAGTCCCACTCTTTCAGCAAGTCCTTGTCGCAGGAGTAGCAGTAAACGAACGACTCGGTGTCCGAGAGTGCGCCCGGGTAACGGTTCCAGTACCAGGTACCGCCCACGCCACCGGCCTTGTCGAACAGTCGCACGTTCAAGCCGTGCTCGTCGCGCAGCTTCTTGAGGGCATACATCCCACCGAAGCCCGCGCCGATGACGATCGCATCATGGTGAGTGCTCATATCAGTCGGTCCTCTGTTCTCTTCGTGCCCGAATTTGTCTGTCCGAGTTCGTCTGCCGGGAGGGTCAGCGGCGGTACCAGCTGCCGATCCGGGCGATTTCCGCGTCGGCCTCCGGGGCGCGCCCGGCGAGGCAGGGAAACACGTGCTGCATGCGGTCGACGACGGAGAGCGTCACCTCGGCGCCCGCCGCCGAGGCCCGGTCGGCGAGCCGGGTTGCGTCATCCAGCAGCGTTTCCGCCGACCCGGCGCTGATGTACAACCGAGGGAAACCGGTGTAGTCGGCGTACAGCGGGTTGGCGAGCGGATCATCGGGCTTGCCGGTCTCGCCGAGGAACATCGCCGACATCCCCTCGAGGATCTGTCGACTGACCAGGCCGTCGGCGGCCGCGTTGGTGGTCAAGCTTTCGCCGGCGAGCTCCATGTCAAGCCACGGCGAGATGGCGATCACTGCGCCGGGCAGCGGCGAGCCGTCGTCGCGGAGCTTTAACACGGTGGCGACGGCCAGGTTGCCGCCGGCGGAGTCGCCGGCGGTGATGATGCTGCCGGGCGCGAAGCCTCGGTCCAGCAGCGCGCGATACACCGCGGTGGCGTCTTCGATCTGCGCGGGGAAGGGATGCTCGGGCGCTCGCCGGTAGTCGAGGACGAACGCTGTCGTCCCGAGCGCTTTGGCGAGGTGTGCGGCGAGCTTGCGGTGGCTGGCCGCGGATCCGGTTGCGAAGCCGCCACCGTGGGTGTATAAGATCACCCTCGACGTGTCCGCGCCGAGCGGGAGGGCCCAGATACCCTCGACGCCGGCGACGACGTCCGACCGGTACGTCACGGCCTCGGGCTCCTTAGTCGGCTGGTGCCACTCGTCGAACATGCTGCGCAGCATCCCAATGGACATTTGTGGGTCGGCGGCCATGCGGCTGGACCAGGCCCGGTAGAGCGCCTCGAGAAAGTCGGCTTCTGCAGAGACGGTCACGAGCGTTGCCTTTCGGATCACAGTTGCTTTTCCGGGATTGTGATGTGGACAACCCGACTATCAGTGTGTGAGCGGCGCAATAGCAACGACTGTTCCGATTTGAAACAGCGCGGCGGCCCCACGCTTCGGGCTTCCACAGCCCGCCCACTCCCAGGCCAAGACCGAAAGGGCGCCCGAAATCACCGTCCGCAGCGGTAGGCTTGTTCCAGGCGCTGTCGCGGACGCGTCGGCACGGCCCGCCCGACGGGTTGGCGGGGCCGAATTCCTCTCGGCGGACCGAGTCTCCGACAGCGGTTGCGTGAGTTCCGTGAGTCCCCGGAGGAACAATGGCGAGGCCTTTCAGCGGCATCGAGCTGGACCGCTTGCGGGCGGCGCGGGAACGGCTGCTGGATCAAGGCGTGCAACACCACGTCGACGTGTCGGGCACAGTCCGGGAATCGATCATGCGCAGCTGGCGCCGGTCGGCGAGCCAGGGCGTGCCCACCGACCGGATCGCCTTTCACCATCTCGATGCACATGGACGTTCCGAGCTGCTGTGCCGGTCGGCCGATCCCGTGCTGGATCGCCTGCAGGCCGACCTGGACGGGCTCGGTGTGGCGGTCTTTCTCAGCGATCACAAGGGCCGGATCTTGTCCCGGCGGGCGGCCGGCAACGTGCAGCGGAAGAAGCTCGACGGCTCGTGCGCCGCAGAAGGGTTCGACTTCTCCGAGTGTGCCGTGGGAACCAACGGCATCGGTACGGTCCTCGAGGAGAAGACCCCGCTGTTCGTCCGCGGAGGCGAGCACTTCAACGAGCTGCTGGAGCCGCTGGCCTGCGCCGGCGCACCCATCCGCATGGCTCCGGCCGGTCGAGTCCTCGGCTCGATCGCCCTGACCTGCTCGGTTGAGGCCACCAACCCGATGATGCTGACCCTGGCGGTGAACGCCGCCCGGCAGATCGAACAGGTGCTGGCCGACCTGGACGGAGGCCGCAACCGGGCCCTTTTCGCCGCGCTGAATCCCAAGTCCGGTGCCACCGGCCGGGTGCCGACGGTTGTACTGACCCCGGATGCGGTCGTTTCCAACACCGCTGGTCTTCAGTTCGTCACCCCGGAGCACCACCCATTGCTGTGGGAGGCCGTGACGAACCAGACCTGGGGCAGCGAGCCGCGAATCATCGAACTCGACCTGCCCTGCGGACGCGTGCTCGCGGTGGCGGAGCGACTCAGCGACCCCACCGGACACGCCTACCGGCTGGAGTTCAGTCAAGACTCGAAAAGCAGCCGGGCGCCTCGTCGACGCGAACCGGAAAGCGGCGAGTGCCTGCATCCACTGCCGGCGGTCGATGAGCGGCTGCAGTACGCACTTCGGGTTTCTAGGACGATCGCAATCGACGGTCGGGCTGGCACCGGGAAGTACCACCTGTCCCGAAAAATCGCCGCGACGACCCCGCAGTGCCCCACCCGGGTAGTCGACATCGCGGCATTCGCGGCCAAGCCCGACACCGAGTGGCTCGCGGATGCGACCGATGTGCTGTCGCGCGGCGGCCACGTCATCGTGCGTCACCTCGAACTGCTGGACCCTGGGTCGGTCGACAAGGTCACGGCGCTGACCGCGTTGACCACCGCAGCCGGCGGCGAGAAGGGGCGACTGCTGCTCACTGTCGACCTCCGAGCGGCGAGCGATCCCGTCGCCGAATTGGTGAAGGGCGCGGCGACCGTTGTCACCGTGCCCAACCTGTGCGACATGAAGGAGCAGATACCCGCAATCGCCGAGGCCATCCTGTCCGGCCTGGAAGGAATCCGGCCCGGCACCACCTTGGCATCCGCCCCACGACAGGCGCTCATGGCCTGCCCGTGGCCCGGAAACATCAGAGAGCTTCGCCAGGCGATGGTCGACGTTGCGGCCACACGGCCGGGCTGGCTTGTCCAACTCGAGAATCTGCCTCTGAGCCTGCGGGACGCGGCGCACAAACGTCAGCTGACCGGCTATGAAAGAGCCGAACGCGACGCAATCCTTGCTGCCGTCCAGGAAGCCAACGGCAATCGCTCCAAGGCGGCGGCACTGCTTGGGATCGGGCGAACCACCCTGTACCGCAAGATCCGTTCCCTCCACATCGACTGCCCCGACCACATGTTCACCACCACGAGCGGTGGCTGACGATCGAAGGCGTGCCTTCACGGGCCCCGGCGGCTGTCGAACTCGCTTATCGCCTGATCGCCGACGCTGGCCCTCGCAATCACCCGGTCGAGGTGACCGGCAACAACCTGCGCGACCTGATGAGCTTGGGTGGACCCCCCGATCACCGAGAACGCTTAACACCTTCGGGGCCGTATCTGGTAGCCCGACCAATGGTTGCGGTGCCGCGATGGCCCATTCGGGCCAGGGTTGGCCCGAATGGACCTCCCGAGAACTGTGACCGGCGTCATAGAGTGGCGTTACCGAGGGGTTACGGCACTTCATAGAGAGAAGGACCACCAGATGACCGAAATACTGACCCGGATGCAGGCACTTCCGAGTGAAACTACGCTCGAAGACGAGGCATTGGCCGCTTACGAGAAGAAGTTCCGTGAGGACAACACCATCTGGGCTGAGCTTTTGCAGGAAAACCTCGACCGGCTTGAACGAGGCTCGTTTTCGCTGCACTGGATGAACACCGACGAGGCGAACTGGGGCGTACGTGCGCGGCCGAGTTCGCGGGGATTGACCTACACCGACATCAATCGTCCGCCGGCCTACGGCACGCTCCCCGAGCACAATGCGACACGCAACTTCGCCCCGCGCGGCTCGGTGCGCGACCCCTACGCCGAGCAGATGCCGATTATCGACGCCTACGACATCCTCGATAAGAAGGACGCATGGGCGGACAACGTGGTGACGCTCTACGAAGAGGCCAAAGCACGGCAGTGGAACTCCACCAGCGACATCCCGTGGAGCGAGCTCGAGCCGGCCAGCGAGGATCTGGAGAAGGCTGCGTGCCAGCTGGCCACCTCCCTCACCGAGGTCGAGTTCGTCGCCGGCGACTTCCCGTCGCGCTGGATTTACCGCACCTCACCGGATTTCTTCGAAGTCAAGAACTTCCTCGTGACGCAGATGATGGACGAGGCCCGTCACATGGAGGTGTTCCGCAAGCGCGCGCTCGCCGCCGGCGGCGGCTTGTTGCACGCCAGCCCGGCTTTGGAGTGGGCGCTGAAGGCGATCCTCGAATCGCCAAGCCACACCCAAGGCACATTCCTGCTCAATGTCCTGGGCGAAGGCCTTGTTCTGACCATATTCCGGGCCGGCGAATTCCTGGCCAAGACCCATGTCGACAAGGAAATCTTCCGGCGTTGCATGCAAGACGAGGCCCGCCACGTCTCTTATGGCACGCTGGAGCTGAAGAACTTCCTCGACAGCTCCACCGACCGGGACAAGGCGCTTTCGGATATGCACCGCTTCGCCGACCTCGGCGAGCAGATCATCCTCACCGCGCTGAGCAGCCCCGGCTTGCTGGAGCCGCTAGCCGTTCTCATGGGCGGTGGAGTCGACAAGATCGACGATGGCATGGAGGGTGTGTCGTTCCTGTGGGGGACGATTGTCGAGGAGTATCTACAGCGCTGTGATCGCGCTGGGTTTGACCGCCGCGAGAAGGTGACGATTCCGTTGGAGATGCCGTGGACAGCGTGAGCACGCACACAGATCTTCCCACCGTCGAGTGGGTTACCCGACTGGCAGAGATCAACAAGGCTGACCTCGCCGAGTTTCGCAAACTCGGCGAGGTTGACTGCCGGCTTGCCGTCAACATCTTCGACGGCGGCCCCGACGGGTCCGCGCTGATCGTCCAACTACGTTTCGACGGCTTTGACATCGACGAGATCAAGGAGATCGGCGAAACCGAACTGGAGTCGATGGATTTTGTCATCGAGACCGACCGAGACTCGTGGCTGGAAATGGTGGACAACATCCGCGCCGGAGACGGCCGACCAGACCTCGATCACTCCCTCAACGCGCTGAGTATGGCGGCGACACCGATACGGGTTTGGTCATCCGATCCGCTGGGTAGGGACATGTTTTTCCGCTACAACCAGAGTTTGCAGCATTTCATCAACAACTGTGCTCGGCTGTGAGTCGCCCGTCAGGGGAGAAGGAAGACACATGAGCCGCATTCGGCGAGGCCATTTCTATATTGATGACACATGCATCGGATGCGGAGCATGCGAGCATTCATGCCCGGGTCGCGTCGATGCCATATCGAAGAAAGCCGATGATTTCCTGGGCCGCTTCGTGATCGACCTGGAACAGTGCATCGACTGCGGGAAATGCGTGCCGCTGTGCCCGGTCGACTGTATTCACGACGGCCGTGTCGAGGCGGAGTTCGTGCCGGACAATGGCTACACGAAGATCGCGAAGCTGCACGACTGGGCGGCTCGAAAAAAATAGTTGAGCGCGTCGAACGATTCAGGAGTTGAGGGACTTTACCATGGGCGTTTTCAAAGATGGCGACGAGGCAACGAAGTACATTGCCGGGATCTTCGAGGAGGCGGTGGCAGACGAATCGATCGCCGACCAACTCGCAGCATCCGGCGTTGTGCTACGACTCAACTGCACGGACCCGGACATCCAGATCACCGTCGACATGCCCAACAAAAAAGTGATCACCGGGAGCTGTGACCTTTCGCCCACCGTGGCGATGTCGATGACCTCCGACATGGCCAACCGGTTCTGGCAGGGAAAACTCAACCTTGCTGTCTCGCTGGCCAAGGGCCAGGTCCGCGCCAAAGGCCCGGTGCCGAAGATCCTCAAGCTCGTGCCCGTCGCCAAGAAGCTTTTCCCCCGCTACGAGGAGTCGCTGCGGGCCGGGGGGCGCACCGACTTGCTGGCTGTTTGACCGAACGCCGGCACACCGGCGGACCCGAATCCTCATTGCGACCAGTCGGCGTCGGCGAGGTCGTCGAGCAACCGAAGCCGCCCGGCCATCGCCGCGGCGGCGATACGGTTGGTGACACCGAGCTTGTGCAGCAACGCGGCCACCATCCGTTTGACGGTCCGCTCCGAGACCACCATCCGCCGCGCGATATCGCTGGTCTCCACGCCCCTGGCCAGCAAGGTCCACAGCTGAAGCTCCTGCGTGCTGAAGTTGTCCAGCAACGCTGGCCGCGGTTCGTGGGACTTCGCCAGCAGCGCGTCAAGCAGCGCGCCGTCGATGACCCGCAAACCTTCGGCGACGGTCCACAGCGGACCGGCCAGCGCTTCGGGCCGCGCCGTCTTCGGCAGGAATCCGTCGGCGCCGGCGCGCAGCGCCTCCTCGGCCAGCTCGAGGTTGTCGGTCCCTGACAGCGCCAAGATCCGGGTCTTGGGATGGCGCGCCTTAATATGCCGGATGGCGGCTATCCCGCCGAGCGGGGGCATGGACAGGTCGATGATCGCGACGTCGGCAGCACAGCGGGCCACCAGGTCGGCAGCCTCCTCGACGTAGGTGGTCTGCCCACCCACCGTGAACGACTCGCCCCATTGACGGTTGAGCAGCAAAGCCAGGCCTTGTGAGAAAAGCTCGTGGTCGTCGACGATCACAACGACGTACGGCTTGCCACTCATTGCTACGACGCTACTCCGGCCCTAATGTCGGCCCGGTGAGACCGGTCGATCAGCACCGTTGGACGGCGGAGGGATACGGCGGCGGGCTGGCCCGCACAATCATCGCCGTGCGGATCGCAGTGGTGATCTCGGTCGGGGTGCTGCTGAGCGTCGAGCCGCCAGGGGTGCGCGTGTACCTCGCGATGATGCTGGCGGCGGCGATGGTCTATTCGGCGATCGTGTTCGTCCATCCGCAGCTGGAGGTGCGCCGCACCCGTTACCGCTGGCTGGTCACCGGCTTCGACTCGATGTTCGCGCTGGGGTTCATCGTGTTGACCGGCGGGGTGCACAGCCCAGCGGTGTCGGTGCTGGTGCTGGTCGTCATCGCCTCTGCTGCCCGGCTGTCGTTTACCGAGACGCTGGCGTTGGGGATGCTACTCGGCGCCGGGTACATCGCTGTCGCGTTACTTGCCCCCACTGCCGCGAGTGCCGCGCTCGCACCGGTGCCGCAGAGTGGTTGGTGGGCGCTGTACCTGCTGTTCACCGCGATCATCACGGCGGGGCTGTCGTCCCTGGCCGAACATGAGCACCGATCCACCGTTCGGGCGTTGGTGGAGGCCGAAGCCGAACACGCCGCCGCCGAAGAGGAACGCGATCTGAGGAGCCGGTTGTTGCAGTCCTACCAGTCTCAGCAGGACGGACTACAGGTGTTGGTGCACGAATTCCGCACCCCTGTCGCCTCCTTGGAGGCGCTGGCGGACGCGCTCACATCGGCGAGGCCGATGACGGAATCCGACCGCGCCGCCAGCCTGCGGCTGGCGAGCCGCCACGTTGAGCACCTCAGTGACATGCTCGACGCCTTGTCCGACGTCGCGTTGAGCCGGCGCCCCACCTTCTCGGCGGGCCGGGTCCGGCGCGTCGACATCGCCGGCCTGATCACCGCTGCCGCCGACGCCGTGGGCCTGGTCTCACCGCAGCCGCGGTTGACGGTCAGCGGCGACGTAGGCGTAGTAGCGGTCAACGCCCAGGGGCTGCGGCGCGTGCTGACCAACCTGCTGGAGAACGCTTCCCGGCATAGCCGTGACGCCTCCGTCGACGTGACGTGCGCGCGCACCGGCAACGAAATCGTCATCGAGATAGCCGACCGCGGTCCTGGCCTACCCGCTCGAAGTCTGGGCGAGTTGACGGCCAAATACGTCAGCGTCGGCGACCGGCGCGGCACCGCCGGGCTGGGCCTCTGGATCGTGCAGCAAATCCTCGAGGCGATCGGTGGGCGAGTCGATTTCAGCGCGCGCGACGGCGGCGGGCTGGTAGCGACCGTTCGTGCCCCGATCAGTTAACTCTCGGTCGGCCGGGCGATTGGCCCACGAAGGCCACTGATTGGCACGCGCGCGCCTCGTATGGCGTTGCTGTGATCGAGACCATAGTTAGGGCACCCACCGGGCGCACACCACAATGCCGCGACGGCGCAACGCCAGCGTGTATCAGCGTGTCACCCGGTGTGCACAGAACGGAGGCTGGGATGGCTGTTGTCACCGATGAGGACGAGGTTTACACCCACCTCGGTGGGATTTTCCTGCATGGCCCGGAAAAGGACGGATGGCCGCCAAACTCGCAGCCTCGGGTGTTGCGGGTTCGTCACACCGATCCGGGTGCGGTGGTGACGGTGGATATGCCCAATAGGGTCGTCGAAACCGGAGCGTCAAGTATGGCGGTGCCCAGCGTCGAGTTGGTTGTGTCTGCGGACATGGGAAACAAGTTCTGGTTGCGGAAGGTGAACTTGACGGTGGCGATGGGCAAGGGCACGGTGCGGACCAACGGCCATGCCAACCTGATCATGCTGATACCGCAGGCCAAGAATCTGTTCCCGGAGTACCGGCTGATGCTGGAGGGCGAGCACCGCCAGGACCTCATCGATGCGTGAGCTGTGGCAGGCGGCCGGTCCGTTGGGCGGCGGGGAGGTGTCGCGGTGAAAAGCACGATGCAGGACGAGCAGCTGACCGTCGCCAGCATCGTCGGGCATGCGTCAACGGTGCATGGTGAGCGGAAGATCTTCACCGCGCACGGTGCGGGCAAGATTTCGTCAATGACGTACCGGGAGTTGGCGGTTCGGGCGGCTCGGCTGGCCAACGCGTTGCGTGAGATCGGTATCCGCGGCGACGAGCGGGTCGCCACGCTGCAGTGGAGCAATCAGGAGCACCTGGACAGTTACGCCGCGGTGCCGTCGATGGGCGCGGTGCTGCACACGTTGAATCTGCGGCTGCCACCCGACCAATTGGTCTGGATCACTAGCCATGCCGATGACCGGGTGGTCATCGTCGACCATACGGTGCTGGGCTTGCTGGCCGCGGCGCTGCCGAAGATGACCTCGGTGCACACGGTGCTGGTCACCGGTGACGGCGATCTGTCGCCTCTGGAGGGTTGCGGGAAATCCGTTGTGCGCTACGACGAGGTGGTGGCGGAACAGCCCGAGACCTTCGACTGGCCCGACCTCGACGAACGGTCCGCGGCGGCGATGTGCTACACGAGCGGAACCACCGGTCACCCGAAAGGGGTGGTCTACAGCCATCGCTCGACGTGGCTGCATTCCCAGGCCGCCTGCACGGCGAACGCGTTGAGCATCAGCCACGACGACACGGTGCTGGCCATTGTGCCGATGTTTCACGCCAACGCCTGGGGGCTGCCTTATGCGGCGATGATGGCCGGCGCGCAGCTGGTGTTGCCCGATCGCTTCTTGCAGGCTGCGCCGCTGGTGGAGATGATCGAGGCGACGCGTCCGACGATATCGGGTGCGGTACCAACGATTTGGACCGATATCCTGCACTACCTGCGCAACAATCCCGGCCATGACTTGAGTTCGCTGAAGCTGGTGGCGTGCGGCGGATCTGCGGTACCGCGGTCGCTGATGACCGCGTTTGACGAGTTGGGCGTCCGCATTGTGCAGGCGTGGGGTATGACCGAAACCTCACCGCTGGTCTCGGTGGCGCTGCCGCGCGACAGCGACTCCGTGGAGACGACAACGCGACTGCGGGCAACGCAGGGCCGGGTGGTGGCCGGCGTGCAAGCCCGCATCGTCGACGACGCCGGCGTCGAACAACCCTGGGACGGCAAATCCGTCGGAGAAATCCACGTCCGCGGGCCGTGGATCACACAACGCTACTACGGCCAGGAGACCACCGCGGTCTCCGCCGACGGGTGGCTGCCGACCGGTGACATCGGCACGATATCCGAGGATGCGTTCATCACGTTGACCGATCGGGCCAAAGATGTGATCAAGTCCGGCGGTGAATGGATTTCCTCGGTGGAACTGGAAAACGAACTGGCCGCGCACCCCGCCGTGTGCACCGCGGCGGTCATCGCGACGCCCGACCCCAAATGGCAGGAACGACCGTTGGCGGTGATCGTGCTTCACACCGAGCACACCGCTACCGCCGCGGAACTGGCGGACTTTCTGCGCGACCGGGTGGCAAAGTGGTGGCTGCCGGAGCGGTGGACGTTCGTCACCGAGATGCCGCTGACGTCGACCGGCAAGTTCGACAAGAAGAGACTTCGCCAGCAGCACGCGGGCGGCGCGTTCGTCATCGAGACCCTCGGCTGATCATTTCCCGGCGATAAACCAGAAGTATCCAGTGTAAGGAGTGAAACGATGAAGACACGTGCTGCGGTTCTGTGGGGTCTGGGACAGAAATGGGAGGTCGAGGAGGTCGAGCTGGATCCCCCCGGTCCCGATGAGGTGCTGGTCCGGCTGACCGCGACCGGGTTGTGTCACTCCGATGAGCACCTGGTCACCGGCGACCTGCCGATTCCGTTTCCGGTGGTGGGCGGGCACGAGGGCGCCGGCACCGTGGCCGCGGTCGGATCCGGGGTCGAGGACGTCGTCGAGGGCGACTCCGTCATTTTGACGTTCCTGCCCGCGTGCGGACACTGCTCCTACTGTGCACGCGGCATGGGCAACCTGTGCGAGATGGGTGCGGCGGTCATGATGGGACCCCAGATCGACGGCACCTACCGCTTCCACGCCCGCGGCAAGGACGTCGGCCAGATGTGTTTGTTGGGAACGTTTTCCGAGTACACCGTGGTGCCCAAGGCCTCCGTGGTGAAAGTCGACGCCGGGACCCCGCTGGACAAGGCGGCGCTGATCGGGTGCGGTGTCACGACCGGGTACGGGTCGGCGGTACGCACCGGCGAGGTGCGCGCCGGGGACACTGTGGTCGTGGTGGGGGCGGGCGGCGTCGGAATGAATGCGATTCAGGGTGCCCGCATCGCCGGAGCGTTGACGATCCTGGCGGTCGACCCGGTGGCATTCAAGCGCGAGCAGGCCGGTGGATTCGGCGCGACGCACACCGCCGCCACGATCGACGAGGCGCGGGCGTTGGTCAGCGATCTCACCCGGGGCAAACTCGCCGACGTGTGCGTGTTGACCACCGACGTCGCCGAAGCGTCCTACACCGGCGAGGCGCTGTCGTTGGTGGGAAAGCGGGGCCGGGTCGTGGTGACCGCGATCGGGCACCCCACTGACAGCTCGATGTCGGGATCATTGCTGGAAATGACGTTGTACGAAAAGCAGATCCGCGGCGCGTTGTATGGGTCGTCCAATGCCGCCCATGACATCCCACGGCTGGTTGAGCTCTACAACGCGGGGCAACTCAAACTCGACGAGTTGATCACCCGTGAATACAGCCTCGAGCAGATCAACGAGGGATACGACGATATGAGATCAGGCCGCAACGTTCGAGGACTCATCCGGTTCTGACGGGGCTGCTGGCTCGATGGGGTTTGACGACGGTGCAGACACCGAATCGACACCCGGACGGGTGGACAGCTGCGGGTCGACTACCTGACCCGCGTCGGCGCCGGGTTGTGTGTGCGCTGCACCGATGACCCGGTGGCCGGTTGGGCGTGGGTGACCGATGAAATCGACGCCGTACGCCGCCTGGCCGACGCCATGGACTACGCTGCGCGCTCGGTGACAACGAGCACCACCATGTTGATGACGAAAGGCCCGCTGTGAACGGCACATCGACCGATCCCGATCCGACTTTCCTGGGAACCACGGAGTTCTTGGACTGGCACCACGACAACGTCCAGCGCTTCACCCAGGCGGCGATCGGCGATAACCGGGATCCGGTGACAAGAGCCCAACGCATTTTCCGCGCGGTCCGTGACAACATCTGGTACAACCCCTATAGCGCTGACGACGATCCCGGCCACTACCGCGCCAGTTACGTCGCGACCGCGGCCGGCGCCTACTGCATCCCCAAGGCGGTCCTGCTCACCGCGGCAGCCCGCGCCGCGGGTATTCCCGCCCGGCTGGGGTTCGCCGACGTGCGCAACCACCTGCAAACCGACACGCTGCGCGCCCAGATGGGCGGCACCGACGTGTTCGTCTACCACGGCTACAGCGAACTGTTCGTCAACGACCGTTGGGTCAAGGCGACACCGGCGTTCAACGCCGAACTGTGCGCCCGATTCGGCGTCCCGCCGATCGATTTCGATGGCGAACACGACGCGCTTTTACACACCTTTGACAGCGAAGGCCATCAGCACATGGAATACCTTCATGACCGCGGCTGGTACCACGACCTTCCCTTCGCCGAGATCATCACAGAGTTCCAGCAGCGTTACGGTCCGCTTCTGCAGCCACCTCCGACCGAGCGCGACACTTTCGCTAAATAGACTGCCGGGTGGCCAGCGGTGCTGGCGCACCGACTGCTCGAGAGCGACCACGGTCAAGCGTCGAGCGGCAGCAGGTCAGCGGTCACAGCTCAGAGGATTACCTACCGTCTTTTGCATGTCCAGCGCTCAATTGGGAGTGCATTGTTGACGATTGTGCAAGAGTTGCGAGCTATGCAGCTGCACCACATCGAGGCCTTCCTCGCGGTCGCCGAGGAACTGCACTTCGGCCGGGCAGCCGAACGGCTGCATGTCGCCCAGCCCCCCTTGAGCCGCACGATCAAACAGTTGGAGCGCGACCTGGGGGCCCACCTTTTCGAGCGCACGACCCGCAGCGTGCGGCTCACCAGCGCCGGTGAGGCCCTGCTCGATCCGGCACGGCAGGCACTCGAAAGCTGCCGCGCCGCGCGCCGCGCCGTGCAATCGGCGGGCCGCGGCGAGACCGGGCGCGTCCGAATGGGCTTCGCCGGCCCGTCGTCGCACCTCTTGGTCGGTCAGCTTGGTCGGCTCGTTCGCGAGCGTCTTCCCGGCATCGAATTGAGCCTGCAGAGCACGACGTATGCCGCCGAGGGGCTGCGTTCGGTGATGGACGGGAGTCTCGATCTCGCGATCGTGCGCTGGACGGTGGAACCGCCCGCGATCGCGCACCGGATCGTCACCGTGGAGCACTACGTGCTCGTGGTCCCGAAGGGGCATCGGCTCGCCGGGCGAAATCTGGTGAGCATGGCGGAGTGCCGCGACGAGGCATTCGTCGCGCTGCCGGCCGACCCCGGATCCAGCCTGCGCGACGCGTTCACCCGCGCGGCCCACGACGCCGGCTACCCGCCGAACATCGTGCAGACCGCCCCGGACTCGTGGACCGTGATGGCGCTGGTGGCGGCGGGTGTCGGAATCACCTTCACCGTCGACGTCGCGGTCGTCAACGTTACCCAAGACGGCATCACGGTGGTTCCGCTGAAGGAGGGCCGGACGCCGACGTACTCCAGGCTCGCCTGGCGAAAGGGCGACACCAACCCGGCGTTGCACGAGGTCTTGGGTGCCTCGGAAGAGGCGCTGCCCACGCCCGACCTGCCAAACGGAGTGCACTGACTCGTTGCCGGCTCCGGCGGCCCTGACCAGCGCCACTTAGCTGGCTGTCGCCAGACAGCAACCCCGATGTCGTCGAACGTGAGGGTCGAGGCTGGAATTCTGCGGCGTTTTGCCGTCGGGCGGCGCATCTGTTGCGAACGATTAATACCAGTGAGCGCATGAATCGACCAGCCAAGAAGTATTGGAGTTTTAGCCTTCCCATCGGGGACACTGAAAGTCGCTTCATCTCCACCAAAGTTCTTCAGGGAGCCCGCATGGCCGAAACCAGCAAGGTCACCGACCTCGCGTCGGCGGTCGCGGCTCATGTGGCCGACGGCATGGTGATCGCCATGGAGGGCTTCGGCCACCTGATTCCATTCGCGGCGGCCCATGAGATCATCCGCCAAGGTCGCCGCGAGCTCACGCTCTGCCGGATGACGCCCGATCTGTTGGCCGACCAGTTGATCGCGGCCGACTGTGCGCGTGGGCTGGTCGCCTCGTTTTTCGCAAGCGGTTCCGCCGGATCCCTGCACGAAGTGCGCCGGCGCATCGAGCGGTCCGACCCGAGACCCCTCGAGGTGGAGGAGTACAGCCACTACGGAATGGTCTGCCGCTACCAAGCGGGCGCCGCGCGCCTGCCGTTCTTTCCCTTGCGGTCCTATGCCGGCAGTGACCTGCCGAAGCTCAACGCTCAGATCCGCAAGGTCGGCGATCCGTATGGCGGACCCGATGTCTACGTCGTGCCCGCGCTCCGGCCGGATGTCACGGTCGTGCATGCCCAGCGTGCCGACCGCTGCGGCAATGTTCAGATGTGGGGCATCCTAGGCGCCCAGCAGGAGGCCGCCTACGCCGCCCGCACCGTCATCGTCACCGTCGAGGAGATCGTCGACGCCGAGGTGATCAGGTCGGATCCGAACCGCACTGTCATCCCCGGGCACGCCGTCACCGCGGTCGCCCACTGCCCGGGTGGCGCGCACCCGTCGTATAGCCAGGGCTACTACGACCGCGACAACGCCTTCTACCGCGAGTGGACGCCGATCAGCCGTGACCGCGCGGCAGTCCTCGCGTGGCTCTCCCAGTGGGTCTACGAAGTGCCCGACCGGGAGGCGTACCTCGAGCGGCTCGGCGAGCAACGCTGGACGGGCCTCCGCGTTGCCGACCGGCCATCACAGCCTGTCAACTACGGTCGTCGGGCCAGCCCCGTCTTGGAGCACTCATGACGACTCCGCCGCCCTCCGCCGTTGCCCCGTCGAGCACCGAGTTCCTCGCCGCCGTCGCTGCCCGCCAATTGGCCGGGAAAACCCGGGTCTTCGCCGGTGTAGGGCTGCCGACCCTCGCCGTCGACCTGGCGCGGCGCACGATCAACCCCGGCCTCGAGCTGGTGTACGAGTCCGGCGTCTGCGGCGCCCACCCCGAGGCACTGGCCGAGGGCATCGCAGACTCCGTTCTGGTGTCGGGCGCCGAGGCGGTGATCAGCATGCACGCGCTCTTCGGCTACGTGCTGCAGGGCGGCCACATCGACGTGGGCTTCCTCGGCGCCGCGCAGGTAGACCGCTGGGGCAGCCTCAACACCAGCATCATCGGCGACTGGGACAAGCCGAGCGTGCGGCTGCCCGGAGCCGGTGGCGCCACCGAGATCATGCCCAATGCCGGAGAATGCATCGTCGTGCTGCGCCGACACGACCCCGGTGCACTTCCGCAACGGCTGGACTTCTGCACCTCGCCCAGCCCGGTGCGCGTGCGCGACGAGGATGTCCGGATGGTGCCCCCTGGTCATGGAGTGTCGACCGTCATCACTCCTATGGCGGTCCTTCGCCGGCCAGAGAAGTTCGGCGAGTTGCTCATCAGCGAGGTGCATCCGGGGCTCACGGTCCAGGAAGTCAAGGCCGCGACCGGTTGGGACATCGGTGTCGCACCCGACGTCTGTGAGACGGCCCGGCCCACCCAGGAGGATGTCCGCCTGCTACGCGAGGAGATCGACACAGTGCGGCTGTACCTGCGATGACCTCTCCTGAACGCGCTCGCACGGAGGCTGATGTGACCGGCCGCGAGGCAACCGACACCCCGAAAGGCAGGAGCGATGCGTGACGTCGTCATCTGCGAGCCCGTTCGCACCCCCATCGGCCGCTACGGCGGCATGTTCAAGGACCTCACCGCCGTCGACCTGGGAGTCGCCGCCCTGCGCGGCCTGCTGGACCGCACCGGCATCGACCCGGACCGGATCGGCGACGTGATCCTCGGGCACTGCAACGCCAACAGCGAAGCACCGGCGATAGGCCGGGTGATCGCCCTTGACGCCGGGCTGCCGGTCACCGTCCCGGGACAGCACCTGGACCGGCGGTGCGGGTCGGGCCTGCAGGCCGTGATCAACGCAGTGATGCAGGTGCTGACCGGCGCCCAGAACCTGGTCGTCGCCGGCGGCACGGAGAGTATGAGCAGCGCGGCGTTCTACTCGACCGACATCCGATGGGGCGGCGCGCGCACCGGTGTTCGGATGCACGATGCATTGGTCCGAGCGCGCTCCACAGCCGGCGGCCGTTTCCACCCGGTGCCCGGCGGAATGCTCGAGACCGCCGAGAACCTCCGACGCGAATACCACATCCCACGCGAGGAGCAAGACCGGCTCGCCGTCAGCTCCCACCAGCGCGCGGTCGCCGCCCAGCAGGCCGGCGTCCTCGCCGAAGAGATTGTCGCGGTCACCGTGTCCGGCCGCAACGGTGACACCGTCATCGACACCGACGAGCATCCCCGCCCGGGCACCACGCTCGAAACACTGGCGAAACTCCGACCGATCCTGGTCTCCTCGGACCCCGAGGCCACCGTGACCGCCGGCAACTCGAGCGGCCAGAACGACGCCGCGGCGATGTGCCTCGTCACCACCGCCGAGCTGGCCGACGAGCTCGGCCTTCGTCCACTCGTCCGGATGGTCAGCTGGGCGGTCGCCGGGGTTCCCCCCAAGATCATGGGCATCGGCCCGGTGCCGGCGACCGAGGCGGCTCTCGCCCGCGCCGGACTGACGCTCGCGGACATGGAGGTGATCGAACTCAACGAGGCATTCGCCGCCCAGGCGCTCGCCGTGATGCGCGAGTGGAAGTTCACCGAGGGCGATCTCGGCCGCACCAACGTGCATGGTTCGGGCATCTCGCTCGGCCACCCGGTCGGCGCCACCGGGGTCAGGATGCTCGCCACGCTGTCGCGTGAACTCCATCGCCGGAAGGCACGCTACGGCCTCGAAACGATGTGCATCGGCGGTGGCCAAGGCCTGGCCGCGGTCTTCGAGCGGGTCAACTGACGGCTACCTCACCCTGTGCCGGCCCGCGCAGGCCGGGCGCTGCTGTGAGTCAGGCGTGCAGCGGCTGCTCACTGGGCAAAGCTGTCGATCAACAAGCGAAGGTCGGGCTCACCGCCAAAGGTCGGCGGGTAGAGCAGGGTTCGGTCGTACACACCGGCCCAGCGTTGCTCGACCTGCTGGCGCACCTGTTCGGGTGTACCGGCGACGGCCATCGCGTCGATCATCGGGTCGCTGACCGCGGCCAGCATGGCCTCCTTCGACCCCTTCTTCCACGCGGCGCGGATCGCCTCCGCTTCGCCCATGAACCCACCGAGTTCGAGGATCGGGTTGTAGGTCTTGACGGTCGAGTAGAACGCGATCTGCGCCGCGGCGCGGGCGCGGGCGCGCTCTTCGTCGAGGTCCACCGAGCAAATGAGGTATCCCGCGATGGGCACATCCGGCCGCCGGCCGGTGCGCGCGGCACCCTCGGCCAGCATCGGCCGAACCACCTGCTCGACGTAATCACGGGTGTACAAGGGGTGGCCGACCAGACCGTCGGCCACCGCGCCCGCGGCCTGCACCATGCGCCGGTTCACGCCGGCGAGATAGATCGGGATGTCGGTGCGCAGCGGCGCCGACACCGCGGCGGTCGGCTGGACATGCAGGCGGTAGAAGCGCCCGTCGTGGGCGATCGGGCCCTCGTGCAGCCGCCACAGGTTGCGCAATAGGCCGACAAGTTCCTCGATGCGCGCTGCCGGGTGCAGGCCATCAAGTCCGTGCCAGTCCTGCTGCATGCGCGTGGTGCCGGTGCCCAGGCCCAGCAGCAGCCGACCGCGGGAGAGCGCGTCGAGATCGCGGGCCTCAGCTGCGAGCACCAGCGGTGTGCGCCCGAACCCGTAAGCGATGCCACTGCCGAGTTGGATGGTCGACGTGACGGTGGCCATCGCGGCCAAGGCGATCGTGGCGGATCGATCGTAGAACTCCGCGGCCCAGACCGACTCGAAGCCGGCCTTTTCCGCCGCGACGGCCGCGTCGCGCAGCTGATCGATGTCGGCGCCGAAACAAACAAGGGAAGGCCTGCCCGTGCTGGAAGCAGAGTCTGAAGAACCCATCGCCCCTCCCTCGTCAGCCGTCGATACCGTCATGCACGCACCTGCCAATCGTCTGATACGCACGCCCACAGGGTGAGGTGACAGGGATCACAAAGCCTGTACTATACCTCAGTATGCTTATAACGAATCGGCCGGTGGTAGCCGCAGCGCCGGGTCGTCTCGACCGAAGAGCAAGTTCGCAACGCCTTCGGTGCCCCCGCCGCGCAGGACATGCGCCGCACTGTGCGGAGCAGCACGAGAAACAGGAGTGAGAACGTGGGCGATCGACTGAATGCGCGGCTAGATGCGCTCGCCGCGCGCGAGGACACCTGGGTCACGCGCGAGGTTCTGCGACGCTATGTCGACGAGGAAGCCTGGACCGAACAGAGTTTTGTGCACGACCTCGAGCGGCATGCCGCCGAGCGCCCAGAAGCGCTGGCGATCCTCGACGAGGATGGGCGTCGGACCACCTACGGTGAGTATGAGCAACGCACGCGTTGGCTGGCGCGGTCGCTGCTGGAGTTGGGTCTGCGCCCGGGCGACCGGGTGGCCATGCAGCTGCCCAACACCAGCGAGTTTTGCCTGACGTTGTTGGCCTGTGCGCGCGCCGGACTCCTGGCCGTGTTCTGCCACATGGCCTACGACGAGCATGAGCTCGACTATGTGCTCGGTCTCACGGGGGCGCGGGCGCTTGTCGTGCCGGAGCGCCTCAGAAGCCGCGAGTACGTCCCACTGGCTCTGGCGATGCGCGAGCGGATCGACACACTGGAGCACGTGATCGCCGTCGGCGGTGCCGGCACGGCCGGGACGATCCGCTTCGAGGACCTCGTCAGCGCCGAAGGCCCCGAACGTGACCTTGCAGCGCTGCGCCCGACGGGGGCCGACCCGTTTTTCGTCATGTTCACCTCCGGTACCACCGGACGGCCCAAGGCCGAGCTGCACACCCACGCCAACAACCTCTTCTGGATCCGGAACTTCGAGGCCGATCAGGGGTTTCCCGCCGACGCGCGGTGGATCATCGTCACCCCGATCGCCCATCTGACGGGCCTGGGAATCGGCGTGCTCTCCGCATTGCACCGGGGGGCGGCGTTCACCCTGCTGGCGGCCTGGGATGCGGGCCGCTGCGTCGAACTGCTCGAACGGGACCGCCCCAGCTACCTGCTCGGGGCCCCCCCGATGCTGATCGACCTCGCCCGGTTTCCGCAGCTGCGCGAGCGTGATGTGCGCTCGGTGCGCGGGATCTGCTATGCCGGCGCCCCGTGCCCGGCCGACATCCTCAACCGGCTCAACGCCGACCTCGGCGCCGATGTAAACGCGTTCTACGGCTACACCGAGGCAGGCGTGACCCACATGACGCGGCCCGGCGACCCGATCTCGATCACCAGCCGAAGTTTCGGCAAGGCCATCCGCGGCGTGGAGCACCGGCTGATGGAGGTGGTCGAGGCGGGCGAGGCCGAGCGCGAGGTGCCGTTGCCGGGAGAGGGTGAGCTGTGGGCGCGTGGGCCCAGCTTCATCGTCGGCTACTACGGCCAGCCGGAGACGACGGCCAAGATGTTCACCGCCGACGGCTGGTTCCGGTCGGCCGATGTGGTCCGCATCGACGCCGACGGCTACGGATATTTCGTGACACGTCGCGACGACCTCATCAACCGGGGTGGGTACAAGATCGATCCACGGGAGGTCGAGGAGGTGCTTTACGAGCACCCGGGGGTGAGTCAGGCGGCGGTGGTGGCCATGCCCGATGCACGGCTCGGTCAGCGGCCCGCGGCGTTTATCGTCCCGAGCACACCGGGCAACCACCTCGACCTCGCCGAACTTACCGCGTTCCTGGAGAAGAAGGGCGTCAGCCGGACGAAGTGGCCGGAGGCGGTCGAGATAGTCGAGTCGTTCCCGCTGACCAGCACGGGGAAGTTCATGCGCTACACGCTGCGATCGTGGGCCGAGCAACTGAGGCCGCAGCGCTGAACCCGCGTGGGCGATCAGGGTAAGCGCATCCGCTGGCCGGTTCCGACGGTGCCCGCGGCCGACATCGACCTGAGCCGCTTCGTGCGGCCGGGCGACACGATTCTGTGGGGCCAGGGTGCCGGCGAGCCGCTGACGCTCACCGCGGCACTGGCCGAGCAGGCCGAGCGGCTGGGTGGGGTCGTCGGATTCGTAGGCCTGACCTACAACCCGCGTCTGGCGGCCCCTGGGCTTCGATTGCGCTCCTATGGCGCGCTCGGCGCTGCGGCCGACATGCCGCTCGAGGTGATCACTTGTCATATGTCTGCGCTGCCCGAGTTGCTCCGGTCGGGCCGTCTGCGTGCCGACGTCGTGCTGTGTCAGCTGACCCCGGCGGACGCTGACGGCAACCACAGCCTGGGCGTCACGGTCGACTACCTCGCCGCTGCGCTCGATGTCGCCCGCGTCGTGCTGGGCGAGGTCAACCCGGCCGTACCCCGCACGCGCGGCTCGCCGCCGGTCCCGCCCTCGCGTCTGGCCGCCACCGTGACCGCAGACCATTGTTTGATCCAGATTCCAGACCCGGAGCCCGATCCGGTGACCGCGCAAATCGGCGCGCAGGTCGCCGAATTGGTGCCCGACGGCGCCACCGTACAACTGGGGATCGGCGGCCTGGCCTCGGCGGTCGCGACCGCGCTGCGTGGGCACCGGAACCTGCGGGTGCACAGTGGCCTGGTCGGGGACTGGGTCGTGGGTCTCTCCGAGTCGGGTGCGCTAGCTCGGGAGCCGGGCGGGCCAGCCGTGGTTGCCGGCACCGCCGTGGGCACCGACCGGCTGTATGAGTTTCTGCGTGACAACCCGGCCGTCGAGCTGCGGCCGGTCGAGCGCGTGCACGACCCGGCGGTCGCGGGCGGGATCGCTCGCTTCGTCGCCGTCAACTCGGCCCTGCAAGTCGACCTTTCCGGCCAGGTCAATGCGGAGGTGATCGGCGGCCGACGGCGCGGCGCGATCGGCGGTCAGGTCGACTTCCTACGCGCCGCGGCGATGTCTGCGGGAGGGGTAGGCGTGGTGGCGCTGCCGTCGACCGCCAACCGCGGATCGGTCTCCCGCATTGTGGGCCGCGTGGACGGTCCAGTCACCACCGGGCGCGCGGACGTGCATTGGGTGGTGACCGAGTACGGTGCCGCCGACCTGCGGGGACTCGACACGGTCGAACGCACCGCGGCGATCTGCGAGCTGGCTCACCCGGATCATCGAAATCGGCTGACGGCTGCGGTCGCGGGTGCCGGGTGATCGATCAAGGGGTTAGATCTCAATGATTGCTATCCAAACGGCACTCTCGGGGTCGTGGCGAGCGCACCCAGGGTCGGTTTCCCCTGCCCGGCCGCGAACATGGCGAAGTGGTTCGCGCCCGAGACCGCGGGTGAGGTCATGAACCAGGCGCTGCTGACCTTCGGCCACGCTGGATGGGGAACCGACGGTCTGCAAGGACAGTGGCTGCGCGACGCGTTGGCGTTCGAGATCGCCGATGGAACGGCGCGGCGCGGGTTGCCAAGCTGGTTGCCCGGCCATCTACTGGGACGTGAGTTCGTTCCGTAGGCAGCTGCGAGTTCGGTCTGGCGACGCGATCGACTCATCAGACGGACGTCGCAAGCCGCTCCCGAACCGCGGCGAGGCGATCGTACTGTGCCAGCACGTTGGCGGCGGTCGGCATCATCACGAACGACTCGGCGCCGGCATCGCGGTACTCCGCGAGCGCGTCGGCCACCCGCGCCTCGCTTCCGATGGCACACCATTTCTCGATTGCTTCGACGGGCATGCCGTACTGTCCCGCGACGAATCGTTGAAGTTCGGCGCGACCGGTTTCCGCGTCTTCGGTGATGTGCGCGAACATCAACATCACCGTTGTGCACACCGGCCTGCGGAACTCCTCTGCGTGCGCCCGCAGATCTTCGACCGCCGCACGCACACGACGGGGACTCAGCCACACCGCAAACCAGCCTTCGGCGAGCCGGGCCGCGCGCCGCACCGCGTGAACGGATCGGCCACCGACCACCAGCGGCGGGCGAGACGATGGCACCGGCTCCAGCCTCGGCGAACGCACCGGAAGTAACGGGCCCGGATGGTCCACGGCCTCGCCGCGCAGCAGCGCGTCGACGACAACCATCGCCTCGTCGAGCCTGCGGCCACGCTGTGCAACGGGGTACCCGGCGGCCTCGAACTCCGCCGGGTTCTCCCCTCCCACACCAACTCCCACGATCAGGCGGTCCGGCGCGAGCGCGGCGACTGTCCCGAGCTGCTTGGCTGTCCATACCGGATTGCGCATCGGCAGGAGCAGCACGCCGGTGCCCAACACCAGCCGCTGAGTGACGGCAGCGACGGCGGCGAGCGCCCCGCACGGTTCCAAGATCGGCGGATGGAAGCTCAGATGATCGCCGACCCAACCTGAGTCAAACCCCAGGTCTTCAGCGAGGCGGGCGGCGGCCAGGAGCGGCGGGGTGCCGAGCCGAAAGGGATCGAAATTGGGCAGCATCACACCGAATCCGGCTTCCTTCACCGTCACCGGCGAATTCATGGGATGCCGACCAAACTGAGCGGCATCTCGCTAGCGGGAATCGGTTCCTCAACCGGGAGCCTGTCCTCGGACGAGGAAAGCAACCGCGACGGGTTGGTCGCCATGTCGGTTCTCCTGCGATCGGCACGGCACTGCCGTGCAGTGAACGTCTGACTGCCCGCTCACCGGGTCGTGTTTGTCTAATTCGTTCGAATGATTATGGCATTCTGTCGTGCCGCGGCGGTATACCGGCCGGCGGCTCCGAGTCGTAGGGGTCAGGGGAGCCAGATCATAATGATTACGATCTATGGGGTAATCTTGACACCATGGCCACCGGACATCGGAATACCTCCCCGGCTCGCCCAGCTCTAGCCCGGAAGGAAGGGATCGTGACTGTCATTCCGCATGATCGGTGCGCGCACACCCCGTGCGGCGACGGATCGGGACCGACCCTCGCTTCGCAGGCGGTCAGCTGATGGCGACGTCAACGATGGCGTCGCCGCTGTTACGGCTGCCGGACGTCGAGCTTCCCGTCGAGGCCGAACGGTTGCGCGACGAGGTTCGGGCATTCCTCGACGAAGAGCGGCGCCGAGGCGCGTTCGAGCCGCAGACTGACGCCTGGCTGGCCGGTTTCGACCCGGCCTTCTCGGCGCGCCTCGGGGATCGCGGCTGGCTCGGGATGACCTGGCCGCGCCGCTACGGCGGTCATGAGCGTCCAGCACTGCATCGGTTCGTCGTCGTGGAGGAGTTGCTCGCGGCCGGAGCGCCGGTAGTGGCGCACTGGGTCAGCGACCGGCAGAGCGGGCCGGCATTGCTGCGCTCTGGCACTGAGTCGCAGCGCGAGAGGTTCCTTCCCGCGATGGCTGCGGGCCGATGCTTCTTCGCCATCGGGATGAGCGAGCCGGACAGCGGTTCGGATCTCGCCTCCATCCGGACTGCCGCACGACGCGACGGAGACGGTTGGGTGCTCAACGGGACCAAAGTCTGGACCAGTCAGGCCCACCGCTGCCACTACATGATCGCGTTGTGCCGGACGGCGCCGCTGCAGCATGGGGACCGGCACGCGGGCCTCAGCCAGTTCATCGTCGACTTGACCGCGCCGGGAGTGACGATCACACCGATCCGGTTGCTGGACGGCGAGCATCACTTCAATCAGGTCGTCCTCGACGACGTCCGAGTCGGCGACGACATGATCCTGGGCGAGGTCGGCGCGGGCTGGCGGCAGGTCACCTCCGAGCTGGCCTATGAGCGCTCCGGGCCGGAACGGTTCCTGTCGACGCTGCCGCTGCTGCGCGAACTGGTGCGCGGCGCCGACCCCGATAATGAGCGTCAGGCGACCGCAGTCGGCGCACTCGTGGCGCAGCTGTGGGCGTTGCGCCGGCTCTCGCTGCAAATCGCCGGATCGCTTGATCGGGGGGAAGCTCCCGATGTCGTCGCCGCCTTGGTGAAGGACGCGGGCACCACGTTGGAAAACGAAATCATCGATGTCGTGCGGGCGCTGGCGCAGGTCGAGCCAAGCCGAAACTCGCCTCATCCGCTCGAACGGGAGTTAGCCCGGGCGGTATTGCACGCGCCTGGTTTCACCTTGCGCGGAGGCACGAACGAGGTGCTGCGCGGCATCGTGGCGCGAGGGCTGGGGTTGCGGTGAGCAACGTCGATCTGGTCGAACGCACCGTAGCGGATCTGCTGGACCGGCACTGCACTTCGGAGCTGGTTTCCGCGGCTGAAGGCTCGTGGAGCCCGGAGATTTGGCAGCGGCTGGAGGAAATCGGGCTGACCCGGATCGGGGTCGACGAACGGCTGGGGGGCGCCGGCGGTGGGATCGCCGACGCCGCCACGGTGCTGCGTGTCGCTGCCGGGCACGCCGCGCCCGTCCCGCTGGCGGAGGCGCTGTTCCCGGTGGCCGCCGGGTGCACCGCGTCGGGTCTGGCCCTGCCCGATGGGCCGGTGACGGTCGCCGACGGCGCTGGTCTGACCCTCACGCCGGACGGCGCCGGAGCCGTCCTCCGCGGCGTCGCGAACCGGGTGCCGTATGCGCGGGTGTCCCAACGCGTGCTGGTAGTCACCGACGATCCGCAGCCGGCGCTGGCGGCGCTTGTCGACCCTGCCGACTGCCGATTGACGGGCATAGACAATCTGGCCGGTGAGCCGCGCGACGACCTGGCAGCCGATGGAGTCCGGATACCCCGCTCAGCGATTGCCGAAGTTCCGCCAGGCACCGCGGGCCACCTGCGCCGACTTGGTGCGCTCGCCCGCGCGGTCCAACTCTCCGGTGCCCTGGATTCCGTGCTGGAGGCCACGGTGCGCTACGCCGGGGAGCGGGTCCAATTTGGTCGGCCCATCGGGCAGTTTCAGGCCGTGGCCCATCAGATCGCCGAGTTGGCCGGTCTGGCTGCCGGTGCCGGCGCCGCCGCCCAGGCTGCGGTCGCCGCAGTGGCTGCCGATCCGGACAGCGCGACCTTGGCCATAGCCGCGGCCAAAGCGCGTACCAGCGCCGCGGCCGGACCAGCGGCGCGGATTGCCCATCAGGTACACGGGGCGATCGGGTTTACCCAGGAACACCGCCTACATCACCTGACCCGCCGGCTGTGGGCCTGGCGCGAAGAGTGCGGTTCCGCCGAACACTGGGCCCGAGAGCTGGGCCGCGTTGTCATCGCGGGTGGCGGCGACGGGCTCTGGCCGACGATCACCGGCATGTAACCCGCCTGAACGGAGGAACCGTGGAGATCGAGCTCACCGTCGAAAGCGGCGTGGCCACCCTAACCCTGGCCGCGCCGCAGCGGCGCAACGCGCTGACACCGGAGATGTCCCGGGAACTGGTCGCCGCCGCCGATCGAATCGACGCCGACGACTCCATCGGCGCGCTGGTGATCCGCGGCTCCGGCGGATCATTCTGCGCGGGAGCGCACACCACGACGCTCGGCAACGCTGGATCCGACCCAGCCGACGAGAACACGTATGCCAGCCTGTCAGCCATCTATGCCGCGTTCACCCGGATCGGGTCGGTGCGGGCGGTGACCATCGCCGCCGTCCGCGGCCCGGCCGTTGGAGCGGGCCTAAACCTAGCCATGGCCACCGACCTGCGGATCGTGGCTCGCACCGCGCGGCTGATGTCGGGCTTCCAGCGCATCGGTCTGCACCCGGGCGGGGGACACTTCGTGCTGCTGTCCCGCCTCGCCGGCCGCGAGGCGGCCGCCGCGATGGCCCTGTGCGGCGCGGAGATCAATGGGGACCGCGCGGCGCAATTGGGCCTTGCGTGGGAGTCGGTTGCCGACGAGGCCGTCGAGGACCGGGCGTTCGAACTCGCCCGCGAAGCGGCGAAAGACCCTTCGCTTGCCCGCGCCATGGCGCGCACCTTCCGGCTGGAGACAGGGCCCCCGGCACTGGGCTGGGACGTGGCTGTACAGACCGAGCGCGCCCCGCAGATGTGGTCAATGCGCCGACGGTAGACGAAATTGGCGAGCACGAAGCCTGGAGTTGGATCCGTCTCGTCAGATATCATCATAATAATTATTATGAGGTAATAGGGAGGGTTGGTATGCCTGAGGCGGTGATCGTCGAAGCGGTACGGACGCCGATCGGCAAGCGGGGCGGTGCGCTGGCCGATGTGCACCCAGTGGACCTGTCCGCACGGGTGCTGGAGGCGCTGGTCGAGCGCACCGGTGTGGACCCTGCCCTGATCGACGACGTCATCTGGGGTTGCGTGAACCAGGTCGGTGACCAGTCGGCGAACGTGGGCCGTTCGGCGGCGCTGGCCTCCGGTTGGCCCGACAGCGTACCCGGCACCACGGTGAACCGGGCCTGCGGCTCCAGCCAGCAGGCGCTGGATTTCGCGGCCGCCATGGTGATGTCGGGCCAGTACGATCTCGTCGTCGCCGGCGGCGTGGAGTGCATGAGCAGGGTTCCGTTAGGCGCCGGTCGCGACGTCGGGCTGCCCTACGGGCCACGGCTGCTGCGCCGCTACGAGATGGCCCTCGAGGGAGGGACCTTCCATCAGGGCCGTGGAGCCGAGATGATCGCGGCGAAATGGGGCTTTTCTCGAAGCGCGCTCGACGAGTTTGCCTGCGCGAGCCATGCCAAGACGGCGACGGCTATCGATTCCGGCGCCTTCGACCGCCAGCTCGTCGCGGTCCCGGAAGCCCCCGGTCTGGCCGCCGACGAAGGGTTGCGCCGCGGCAGCACCGTCGAGAAGCTGGCGAAACTGACGCCGTCTTTCCTTGAAAACGGGGTCATCCATGCCGGTAATGCCTCACAGATCGCGGACGGGGCCGCCGCCGTCCTGGTCAGCTCGCCCGAGCGGGCCAAAGAACTCGGCCTGGCCCCCGTCGTCCGCTACCATGCTGGCGCGGTGGCGGGAAATGATCCGGTCGTGATGCTGACGGGACCGATCCCGGCGACGGCGAAGGTGCTTCGCCGTGGCGGGTTGTCGATAGGCGATATCGGGGCGTTTGAGGTGAATGAGGCGTTCGCGTCGGTGCCACTGGCCTGGCTGGCGGAGACTGGTGCCGATCCGGCGCGGCTGAATCCGCTGGGCGGCGCGATCGCGGTCGGACATCCTCTGGGCGCGTCGGGGGCGATCCTGATGACCAGGCTCGTGCATCACATGCGTGATCAGGGCATTCGGTTTGGGCTGCAAACCATGTGCGAGGGCGGCGGCATGGCCAACGCGACCATCGTCGAACTCGTCGACTGATCAACCGCGCGGATGGGCACCCGTCCCGGCCGTCGGGCGGTCTGTGGTCGGCCTATGCGTCGAGCAGCGCCTCGGGGATGTCGACGACGCGGCTGCGCAGGTACTCCCCCAGCCCCTTGGCCTGCGGGTCGGGTCGGGTGCAGGAGGCCACCCCGTCGCCGAGCAGGCCGTGCACGACGACGTTGATCGCGCGCAGGTTGGGCAGGTCGAATCGGTCGATCTTCAGGTTGGTGACCTCGGGGCCGAGCAGTTCGCGCAGCCGCTGCACGGTGAGGTACTCGCGCAGCCACGCGTACCCGTTGTCGTCGCGTGCCCATAGCCCGATGTTCGCGTCGCCGCCCTTGTCGCCGGAGCGGGCCCCGCAGACCCGGCCGAGCGGGGCGGGGCGGGCCGGCCCGGCCGGCGGGCGCGCACACGCTGCGGAAACCCGGTCGCCCACCCGCGCCGCCGCCACGGTGGGGGGATCGGGCACCACACGGCGCACGCCGTCGGGCAGCACCGCGACGTGCTCGACCATCGCGCGGGGCACGGCCGCGGGCCGGTAGATCCCGTAGGCCGACTCCGAGGTGGGCGGGGTGGTGGTGTGGAATCCCGCATAGCCGGCCAACGCCAGTTCCATGACCGCATTGGAGAATCGCCGGCCCACCTTCGCGGGGTCGGGGTCCTTGACGGTGACCCGCAGGTGCGCGCTGGCCTGCTCGTTGGTGGGCGCGTCGGCGGTGTCGAAGCGCAGCAGCCGCACGTCGACTTCGGCGAAGCGGTCGCGTCCGCCCAGCACGTCGAACAGCATCGCCTCCGCGCGGGCGGCCTTGGCCTCGATGTCAAGGCCGGTGATCACCATCGTCATGGTGTTGCGGAAACCACCGGCGTCATTCAGCGCCACCTTCAGCGTCGGCGGCGGCGGACTGCCCCGCACCCGGGAGATCGCGACCCGGTCCCGGTCGGCCTGGGTGAGTGTGATGGTGTCGAAGTGTGTGGTGACATCGGGGCCGAGGTAGGCCGGTGGGCCGATCTCGTAAAGCAGCTGCGCGGTGACCGTGCCGACCGACACCAACCCGCCGGTGCCCGGGTGCTTGGTGATCACCGACGACCCATCCGGGCCGACCTCGGCGATCGGAAACCCCGGATAGCGCAGGTCGGGCAGTTCCTCGCCGAACGCGTAGTTGCCGCCGGTCGCCTGCGGCCCGCACTCGATGACATGCCCGGCGACGACCGCGCCGGCCAGCGCGTCCCAGTCGTCGCTGGCCCAGCCGTGCCACCACGCCGCCGGCCCGAGAACCAGCGACGCGTCGGTGACCCGACCGGTCACCACCACGTCAGCTCCCGCGTCGAGGGCGGCAGCGATCCCCCACCCGCCGAGGTAGGCGTTGGCCGACACCGGGTCGCCGCGCACCGCCGGGGTGACGGCCGACAACTTTGCGCGCAGGTCATCGCCCTGCACGTGGGCCACCCGCGCGTCAAGCCCAAGCCTGGCCGCCACGTCGCGCACCGCATCGGCCAGGCCCGCCGGGTTCAGCCCGCCGGCGTTGGCCACGACGCGGATACCGCGATCCAAACAAGTGCCAAGCACCTGCTCGATCTGGGTCAGGAATGTCTTGGCGTATCCGGCGGCGGGGTCCTTCTGTTGGGCCTTGGCGAGGATGAGCATGGTCAGCTCGGCCAGATAATCCCCGGTGAGCACATCGATAGGTCCGCCCTCGACCATGTCGCGCGCGGCAGCGATGCGGTCACCGTAGAAGCCAGAGCAGTTGGCGATCCGCACCACCGAGGCACGATCGGCTGTCGCCGTCATCGGAACTGTCCCCGCTGCCGTCCCGCTCCCGGGGGTCCGGCGAAAGCCTGGGCGATGGCCATCCACTCCCCTGCCGCGCGCCCCGTGATCGCCAACGCGGCGTCCTCGGGGTGGCGGCGTTGGGTCACCACCAGGCAAAAGTCCAGCGCGGGCCCGCTTACCCGATCTGCGGCGTCGTGCGGGCCCCAACTCCACGTCGCGCCGCTTGGTGCGGTGAGCTCGACGCGCACCGGCAGGTCGAGTGCCTGCCGGCCGTTGGCCGTGTAGCTGAACGCTCGAGCCCGCACCCCCAGGTGTGCGACGTGCCGCAACCGGTCGGTGGGTTTGCGATCAAGGCCGAGCGTGTCGACGATGTCTTGGCCGTGCGCCCAGGTCTCCATGAGCCGTGCGGTCAGCGACGACGCGGCGCTCATCGACGGGCCGAACCACGGCACCCGCGCGGCGGGGTCGATCCGGCGGAAGCTCGTCAGCAACCGGGTGCGGGCCTCGTCGAACCACGCCAGCAGGGCTTCGCCGGGCAGGTCTCGGAATCGCGCGCAGATGGTGTCCGGGTTCACCCCACCCTCGGCGTTCCACCGCGCCAACTCAGCCAGAAAGCCGTCCGGGTCGGTCGTCGCCTGCACCGCGGCGTCGTCGAAATACGCCAGATGCGACACCTGGTCGCCGATACACCAGCCCCGCGCCGGTGTGGGGCGCCGCCAATCGGCGGGAGTCATCGCCCCCAGTGTGGCGCGAAGTTCGGCGGTCTCGGCCGCCAGATCGTCGGCCAGCGCGTCCATCGATAGCGGCATGCTCAGCGTCCCTTCCACACCGGCGCGCGCTTCTCCTGGAACGCGCGCGGCCCCTCCTGGGCGTCTTCGGACAGATACACCGGCTCCCAGATCCGCTCGGCCAGCGCGTACGCCTCATCGAGCCGGTGCTGCGCCGACAGATAGGCCGTGCGCTTTGCGGCCAGCACCGACAGCGGCGCGTTGGCGGCGATCCGCCCCGCCAACTCCTGGGTCCGCTCGTGCAGCTGGGCGGCCGGCACTACCTCGTTGACCAGCCCTACCTCTTGTGCCCGGTGCGCGCTGATCGCATCGCCGGTGAGCAGGATCTGCAGCGCGATCCTCGCCGGCACCAGCCACGACAGCGGCGCCGCCCACGGGGCGCCGCGGCCGACCTTGACTTCGGTGATCGCAAACGTCGCGTGCTCGGCGGCCACCACCAGGTCACACTGCTGGGCCAGCAGAAACCCGCCGGCGAACGCGACCCCGTTCACCGCGGCGATGGTCGGCTTGGCAACCTCGATGTTGCGGCCGAACTGGGGAGCGAAATCCGGCGGCGGCACCGTGAGCGCGTTTTGTGCCATCTCCTTGAGGTCCCCGCCTGCGCAGAACGCCTTGTCCCCGGCCCCGGTGAGCACCAGAACCCGGGCGTCTGCGTCATCGTTGAACCGACGGGTTCCTTCCCAGAGGCCCTCACGCACGACGGCGCTGAGCGCGTTGCGCGCCGCCGGCCGATTGATGGTCAACCAGGCCACGCCGTCAATGACCTCGTAGGTCACCGGTTCGCTCACTTCAGCCCTTCCCCGCAGTCCTCGGTCTCGGCCGTGTCGGCCACAACGGCAAGCGTCTGGCCGGCGTCGATTTGATCGCCCGGCGCCACACACACGTCGATGACGGTCCCGTCGGCCGGTGCGGTGACGGTGTGCTCCATCTTCATCGCCTCCAACACGATCAGCGCCTGCCCAGCGCTGACCCGGGCGCCGGGCGCGGCCAGCACCCGAACCACCGCGCCGGGCATCGGGGCCAGCAGCGAGCCGGCGTGCCGCGCCGAGGAGGGGTCGGGGAAGCGCGGCACCTCGACCAACACCGTCGAACCAAGAGCGCTGTCCACGTACGCCACTGCACCCACGCGGTGCACGCTGATCGACCGACGCACCCCGCCGACCTCCAGGTCGACCCGCTCCGGCGTGGCCTCCAGTACCCGCACCGCCGACAGCGGCTCACCGTCCACCTCGATCACCACCCGGTCACGAAGGATGCGGTGGGCGATCTCGATCACGCGCTGCCCGCAGCGGTAGCCGACCCGCTGGGATGCACCCGCGATGTTGCGCCACCCGGCGGGAAGAGTCCGCAGCACCGGCGCCGTCAGCCTGGCCTGCGCCTGCGCGGCCAGCGCCGCGGCCGCCGCGTGCACCGCCAGCGCCCGCTGCGCGGGTGCAGCCAGCACCGACGCGTCGTGTCGGATGAGGTATCCGGTGTCGGTGCCGCCGGCCAGGAACTGCTCCTCGCGCAGGATGCCGACCAGCAGATCGCGGTTGGTCGTCACGCCATGCAGCTGAGCGCGCGCCAACGCCCGCGCCAGCCGCCGCGCCGCCTCGGCTCGGGTGGGCCCGTGCGCGATCACCTTCGCCAACATCGGGTCGTAATGGGGACTGACCACCGAGCCGTCGGCCACGCCCGTGTCCACCCGCACGCCCGGCTCATCCGGTACGGCGAAACGGTGCAGCACGCCGGTGGCGGGCAGGAAACCGGCGCCGACGTCCTCGGCATACAGCCGCGCCTCGATCGCATGTCCGTGGATGCGCGCGTCGACCACCTCGGCAGGCAGCGGCTCGCCATCGGCGATCCGCAGTTGCAATTGCACCAGGTCCAGACCGGTGACCAGCTCAGTCACCGGATGCTCCACCTGCAGCCGGGTGTTGACCTCCAAGAACGCGAACCCGTCGGGCCACAACACGAACTCCACGGTGCCCGCACCGACATAGCCGATCGCCTTGGCGGCGGCCACGGCGGCAGCGCCCAGTTCGGCGCGCAGCGTTGCGTCGACCGCAGGAGAAGGGCATTCCTCCACGATCTTCTGGTGCCGGCGCTGAATCGAGCAGTCACGCTCGAACAGATGCACCACCGCCCCGTGCATGTCGGCAAGGATCTGCACTTCCACGTGCCGCGGATCCACCACGTAGCGCTCCAGGAACACCGTCGCATCGCCGAACGCCGAGGCCGCTTCCCGGCGCGCACCCGCCACGGCGTCGGCCAACTCGTCGGCGGAGTCCACCACCCGCATGCCGCGCCCGCCACCGCCGAACGCCGCCTTCACCAGCAGCGGGTAGCCCACCCGCTGCCCCGCGGCGGCCAGATCGGCGTCCTCGTCCAGGGTTGCGCCCGGCAGCACCGGCACGCCCGCCTTCTCCATGATCGTCTTCGCCTCGACCTTCGAGCCCATCGCGGCGATGACCGCCGGTGGCGGCCCCACAAAAACCAGCCCGGCCTCGGCGCAGGCCGCCGCGAACCCGGCGTTCTCTGACAAAAACCCGTAGCCCGGGTGCACCGCGTCGGCCCCGGTCGACCGGGCCGCATCAATGATTCTCGGGACGCTCAGATAGGTATCCGACGGCGCGGTGCCCGGCAGATGGACAGCCTCATCGGCCAGGCCAACAAATGGCGCGTCGGCGTCGGGATCGGAGTACACCGCGACAGTCCCGACACCCATCGCGTGCGCGGTGCGCATCACCCGGGCCGCGATCTCGCCGCGATTGGCCACCAACAGTTTCTGGATCATCTGCTCACATCCGAAAGACGCCGAAGCCGCGGCGCCCGGCCACGGTGTTGGAATGCACCGCCGACAGCGACATGCCCAACACAGTGCGGGTGTCCCGCGGGTCGATGATCCCGTCGTCATACAGCCGGGCAGTGACAAAGAAACTGTGCGACTCGGTGTCAATCTGAGCCTCGATCGCCGCCGTCCGCTCGTGATCGGCCTCCTCGTCGAACGGCCGCCCCATCGACGCCGCCGACTCCCGAGCGACGATCGACATCACCCCGGCCAACTGCGCCGCGCCCATCACCGCCAACTTCGCACCCGGCCACGCAAACAGCAGCCGCGGATCGTATGCCCGCCCCGACATGCCGTAGTTGCCGGCGCCGAACGAACTGGCCATCGTGATCGTCAAATGCGGCACCGTGCTGTTGGTCACCGCGTTGATCATCTTGGCGCCGTCCTTGATGATGCCGCCCTGCTCGTAGCTTGCACCGACCATGTAGCCAGTGGTGTTCTGCAGAAACACCAGCGGAGTATCGGTCTGGTTGGCCAGCAGAATGAACTCGCTGGCCTTCTTGGCCTCCTCAGAGAACAACACGCCTCGATGGTTGGCCAGGACTCCCACCGGATAGCCGTGCACCTGCGCCCACCCGGTGACCAGCGAAGTGCCGTATAACGGCTTGTACTCGTCGAACTCCGAGCCGTCCACCACTCGCGCCAGCACCTCACGAGGGTCGAACGGCACTTTCACATCGGCAGAGACGATCCCGAGAATCTCCTCCGGGTCATACAGGGGCGGCTCCGCGCACCCGACAGGAGCCGGGCCCAACTTGCGCCAGTTGATCCTTGACATGATCTGGCGGCCAATCCGGATCGCGTCGTGCTCGTCGGCGGCGAAATAGTCCGACAACCCCGACACCCGGCTGTGCATCTCGGCACCGCCCAGCGCCTCGTCGTCGGCCACCTCACCGGTAGCCATTTTCACCAGCGGCGGACCACCCAGAAAAACCTTGGCCTGCCGATCCACCAGCACCGCATAGTCACACATCCCCGGCACATACGCGCCACCGGCAGTCGAATTCCCGAACACCAGGGCCACCGTCGGGATCGCCAGCGCCGACAACTCCGTCAGCTCGTGAAAGATCCTGCCCGCCGGCACGAACAGGTCGGCCTGCTGGGGCAGGTCCGCCCCGCCGGACTCCACCAGGTTGATCACCGGTAGCCGGTTCACCCGCGCAATCTCCAGCGCGCGCAACGTCTTTCGCAGCGAGTAGGGGTTCATCGCTCCACCGCGCACCGTCGCGTCGTGCGCGATCAACACGCACTCCACCCCCGACACCACCCCGATGCCCGTCACCACGCTGGCCCCGACGGTGAACTCCGTCCCCCACGCGGCCAGTGTCGACAGCTCCAAGAACGGGCTCGCCGGGTCCAGCAGCAACTCGATACGCTCCCGGACCAGAAGCCGCCCGCGCTCGCGATGCCGCCGCCGATACCGCTCACCGCCACCGGCGACCGCAACCGCGACCTGCTCATCCAGTTGCGCAAGCAGCGCCAGGTGCGCATCCCGGTTGGCACGGTAAACCTCGCTCGACGTTTCCAACTTGGGCATCAGCACCGGCACAGCGATCCCCCACGAGACACGAGATGTGATTCACTGTTCACACTGCAGACTGTACGACACGCACGCCGAGGAAGGCCAGATGGAGGACGGTGCGACGCATGCGCGACAGCGTGACCCGGAACGAAAGGAGAGGATTCTGGCCGCTTCCGCCGAACTGGTCGCCGAGCGCGGATACCACGGCGTGGCCCTCGTCGACATTGGAGCCCGGGCGGGCATTGTTGGCTCGGGGATCTATCGCCACTTCCCCAGCAAGGACGCGATCCTGGTGGCACTTCTCGACAGGGTGATGCGGCGACTCAGTGACGGTGCCACGGCGATCATTTCGACAGCGTGCAGCGATAACGAAGCCCTGTCAGCGCTGGTCGACGACCATATCCGGATAGCCATCGAGGACCGCGCGGTGCTCGCCGTCTATCACCGCGAGGGGCACAACGTTCCGCCGGAACAGCAGCGAAAGCTGCGCCGGGCCCAACGACACTACGTGGAGGAGTGGGTACACGTGCTCGGCCACCTGCGTCCTGACCTCGCCGACGCCGAGTTGCGGGTCGCGGTGCACGCTGCCATCGGTGCCATCCAATCGACCCTGTTCTTCCGCAGCGGACTACCGCCCCTTCGGCTCGCAGAGCTGCTCAGGACTGCCGCGCACGGCTGTCTGGGCGTGGCGCCAGTGCAGAATGTAGTGAACAAGGAATCACTAGTGCATTGATCGGCTGGGATCGGCGTGACATTCTGAGCATGACTCGCGCACGAGGAGTTGCGATGGACCCGGATGTGACCACCCTGCGAGGCAGGCGAGCAACGCGGCGATGGGAGCGGACTTCGGTAGGTGACGTATTCGAGCGGCTCACGTGGAGCTATCCCGACCAGATCGCGGTAGCCGGGTGGCCCGGCGCTTACGGGGACCAGCGGTTTGCCCAGCTGACCTATCGTCAGGCAGACCAAACCGCAAACCGATTCGCGCACGCGCTCGCCTGCGCCGGACTCCAACCTGGCGCGCGTGTGCTGCTGTTCTGCGAGAACTCCGTCGAAGCCTGTCTCGCCAAGATCGGCATCGCGAAGGCGGGAATGGTGGCGGTCCCACTCAACCCCAACCTGGCTCCCGATGTGGTTAAACATCTCATCGAACTTACCGAACCAGCCTTCGCGGTGGTGGACGCCGAGCTGTGGCCACGCGCCGAACCCGCATTCAGCGCGGCCGGCCTGTGCCCTGGTGTCGCAATCACCATCGGCAACACTCCTGTGGTTGGCACGCCAAGTTTCACCGAGCTGATCGACGGCAAACCTGACACCGAGCCCGACACGGAGATCCACGGCGACGACATCTGGGAGCTGCTGTTCACGTCGGGCACCACATCGATGCCCAAAGCCGCAATGGTGTCCCACCACTCCACCTACCTGGCGGCGATGAATTTCGCACTTTCGCTGACTCGCGGTCTCACCGTGGAATCCGACCTGCGCCTGGCCACGTTCCTGCCGGTCACCTATCACGTCGGCGACCAGATCTTCATGTTCTCGGCGTTTTTCAGCGGAGGCAGCCTGCTCATCGGCCGAAAGCCTGTACCCGACGTGGTAGCCAGGGCTGTCGACGCCCGGCGGATCACGGCGCTGTGGGCCGGCTCGCCGCAGTTCGTTGCGGCCCTGGCCGACGAGTTCGAGGCCCACCTGGAGTTCGACCCAACCAGCCTGCGCGTGCTGGTGTACGGGTGGGGGGCACTTGCCCCGGAGCTGCTCGACCGGTTGGTGCAGCGCTGCGGCCCAGAACTGGTGGCGATGGGTATCTTCGGTCAGACCGAGGCGATCGCATGTCATCGGTTCTGGCCGGCGAAGTGGCCCGAGGTGCACGGCGCAACCGCACCGCAAACCAACTACGTCGGTGTGCCCAGCCCCAGGACTCCTGACATAGGGCCTGTGTCCGGTCGGTAATTTAGTGCTCTGATCTGCGGATTTCTCGGTGTGTCGGCGCACGACTTTGGCTTCTATGATTAATAATAGAAATAGCTATTTCGCACGATTACGGGGGGTGGTGGACGATGACCGTGATGACCGTGCAGCCGCCCCTGCCGCTGGTGCCCGAGGATGCGCGCCCGGTCGGCACGGCCGCAGCGATCGTCGAGGACGACGACGGTGGCCGGGTGTTCGTGCACGGCAATCTGGCCTACGCGTGGGACGCCGGTGACACCGCGGGGCGCCGGTTCGCGGCGGTGTCGCTGATACGGATCAAGGCGGCCACCCAGCTGCAGGTCGCCGAGGCGTTCGCGGTGACACCGGCCACGGTGCGGCGCTGGGAGGCCCGGCTCACCGACGGCGGTATGGCCGGGCTGCTCGGCGAACGCAAGGGCCCCAAACGCAAGTCGAAACTGACCGCCGACACCGTCGCCGCGATCCGCCGGTTACGCGACGGTGGGGCGTCCTACCGCGCCATCGCCGCGGCGACCGGGGTGTCGGCGGGTAGCGTCCGCAACGCGCTCACCGACACCGACACCGACACCGACACCGACACCGACACCGACACCGACACCGACACCGACACCGAAGAGCCTGGCGCCTCAACGGGTTCGGATGCTCACCTGCTGTCGGAACCGCAGATCGCGGTCGAACCCGAGGTCGAGATCGAGGTGGAAGCCGAGGTCGAGATCGAGGTGGAAGCCGAGCAGGATTGCCCGGCAATGATGTCCGATGTGCCGGTCACCGACACTGGCGCTGCTGCTGCCAACACCGAGGTGCCGGTGTTGGCTGATCCGGTCGACCGCTGCGGGGAGCGCGCGTTGGCGCGGTTCGGGTTGATCCCGTACGCGCCACCGGTGTTCACGCCGTGCGGGCGGGCCCCGCTGGCCGGGGTGTTACTCGCGCTGCCCGCGCTGGCCGCGACGGGGCTGCTCGAGTGCGCGCACACCGTCTACGGCGGGTTGCCCAACGGGTTCTATTCGCTGGATGCGATGTTGTGCGAGGGGGTGTTCCGCGCCCTGTTGGGCGAGGCTCGCGCCGAGGGCGCCGCCCGGATCGACCCGCCCGCGTTGGGGCGGGTGTTGGGTTTGGACCGGGCCCCGGAGGTCAAGACGATCCGCCGCAAGATCGGGCTGCTCGCCGAAGCGGGTCGGGCCGGCGACTGGATCGCCGCGATGGCCGCCCGTCATGTCGAGGACCGGCCCGAGCAGGCGGCGGTGCTGTATGTCGACGGGCATGTCCGCGCCTATCAGGGCACCCGCAAGATCGCCAAAACCCATGTGCCGCGGTTGAAGTTCCCCGCCCCGGCGACGGTGGAAACCTGGGTGGCCGACGCCGCGGGGGATCCGCTGCTGGTGGTGATGGCCGAACCGGGCGCCTCGCTGGCCGCCGAGCTGCGCCGGTTGATCCCCGAGTTGCGCGCCATGGTCGGCGATGAGCGCCGGGTGCTGGTCGGGTTCGACCGCGGCGGCTGGTCACCGGCGTTGTTCGCCGACCTGCACGCGGCCGGGTTCGACACCTTGACCTGGCGCAAAGGCCCGATCGCCGACCTCGACGAGCACCAGTTCGCCGAGCACTCCCATATCGACGAACTCGGCCGCACCCACACCTGGGCGCTGGCCGACACCCCCGTCGAGTTGCCCATCACCGACGGGTCCCGCGCCGGTGAGGTGTTCGCGATGCGCCAGATCAGCCTGCACGATCGCGCCCGAACCCGCCAGATGCACATCCTGACCACCCGGCGCGACCTGCCGGCCGCGCAGATCCGCTACCGGATGGGATCGCGCTGGCGTCAGGAGAACCACTACCGCTACGCCCGCATGCATTTCGACCTCGACTCCCACGACAGCTACCGCGCCGGCCAGGACGACCCGGGCCGGATGGTGCCCAACCCGGCCAAGAAGCTCGCCTACCAGCAGGTCGAAAAGGCTAGGCGGGCATTGCATTTGGCCGAAACCACCCGGGATCGTGAACTGTTGACCGCGTCGACGCCGCCGCCGGGAACCACTACCGTGCTCACCAACGCGATGATCAACACCATCAACACCGACGCCCACACCGCCCACACCGCGCTCCAGGCGGCACAGGCCGCCCACCAGGCGATCCCCGCCCGGTTGCCGCTCGCCTACATCCACCCCGGCCAGCAGGTCCTCGACACCGAAACCAAGCTGATCCACCACGCCATCCGCATCGCCGCGTTCAACACCGCACAATCGCTGGCCCGGGCGATCCTCACCGACACCGGCTACACCCGCGGCGACGACGAAGCCCACACCCTGATCCGCACCGCACTGGCCGGCTCCGGCGACATCATCCCCGACCACGACACCAACACCCTGCACATCCGCCTCGACCCGCTACCCGCGCCCCGCCACACCGCCGCCATCGACGAACTCTGCCAAGCCCTCAACGACACCAACACCGTCTACCCCGGCACCGACCTGACCCTGCGCTACAGCATCAAATCCCACCGACGACCGCACACCAATTCTTGAGCTACGTCAGGAGTCCTGAGCCCGCTGCTGGCCTCCGACGTCGTCGACGAATCTGGGCGGCCCGTGCGCGGCCAGCCCGGCGAGGCGGTCTACCGATCGCCGATCATCACGGCAGGCTACTACCGCAACCGAGCCGCCACCCGTGAGGCATTCCGTGGCGGTTGGTTTCACTCCGGCGACAGCGTATCGACTGACCGCGACGGGCTGCGGATCATGGTCGATCGCTATAAGGACATCATCAAGTCCGGTGGAGAGAACGTCTCGAGCATGCGCGTAGAGGCTGTGCTGCACACCCACCCCGACGTAGCGCGTGCGGCGGTCATCGGACTGCCGCACCCATACTGGGGTGAAGCTGTCACAGCAATCGTCACGGCCCGAGCTGGGCGCGCGCCTATCGAGTCGGATATTGTCGCCTTCTGCCGTCGGCGGCTCGCCGGTTTCGAGACCCCTAAGCGCGTCGTGGTCGCCGACACGCTACCCGAGACCGTCGGAGGCAAGACACTCAAGTATCAGCTCCGCGAGCAGTTCGCTGCGCTTTATCAGGCCGGTGAGCGCCACCAACTCTCTGACGAATAATCGAGGCTGTCGCAGCTAGAACGGCTCGTCGTCCCCTACCAAAGTAGGGCGCTACAGCGCCTTGAGTTCTTCGGCGACACAGCGCCTTGAGTTCTTCGGCGACTTCGGTGGCTGATTTTCTTGTTGAATGGAGTGCGCCCGGATTTGTGCGCCCGGATTCGTCAGCCCGACAGAGGTAGGAGGAGAACACGGGCCACGTCTCGCCCCAGCTCCTCGGGCTTTAGCGGCCCTGCTGGGTCGTACCACTTGTAGACCCAGTTGGCGGCGCCGAGACACGTATTCACATAGACCGTCTTCGACACTATCAACGATCGACCCGTGCGTTCGAGGTGCCGACCAACCAGGCGCTTCATCACATCTTCGAATTGCTTACGCATCTCGAGAACGGAATCGATCAACCCGGGCGGCAATTCCTCCTCTTCCTCGAAGAAGACTTTATGGATGGCCTGGTTTTCGCAGGTATAACGGACGCGATAGACGATGAATTCACGAAGAGCGTCCAACGGGTCTGACACTGTATTCTCGATGCGGCGGACGTTCACCAGGGACTCGTTCATCACGTCCTCGTAGAGGCGAACGAGCAGTTCCTCTTTATTGCGGAAGTAGTGGTACAGCGTGGGTTTGGAGAGTCCCACCTCCGCAGCGATCTCGGCCATGCTGGTCGCGCGGTAGCCCTGTCGGCTGAAGATCTGCGCTGCCCCGGCCAGCACCCGCTCACGCTGCTCAGTGGCGTGACTGGGCCTGCCCAGGGTCGCCATCGGTCGCCTCTCTTCCACGCCTGCCGTCGTCCTTCTCATCGCTCAGCGTATCGATCGCGCGACCGCGTACTCGATGCCCGCCCCACCCTTGACTGGGAGAGGTGAGTAGCCTATCTTGAGTTTCCCGACCGGTCGGGAAACTAGGAGTGATCGAGTACATGTTGCAACCCGAGTACCGCGCTTTCAAAGAGTCGTGTGAAGGTTTCACCAGCAGGTACGTCCGACCGGCAGTCGTGGAAGCCGAGATCCAGGGGCATCCCCCAAAGGAGCTGTGGGCTGAGTTTGGCAAAGCCCGCCTCCTGGGTCTCATGACTCCCGAGGAATACGGCGGATGCGGCCGCGATGAACTCGCCGTCGCGCTTCTCGCCGAGGAACTCAGTCGCGCCAGCGGCGGGATTGCGGTGAGCGCGCTGGTGAGCGCTTATATGGCTGGAACGCACATCGTTCACCACGGCACGCCCGATCAGTGCGCCGAATACGCAGCGCCTGTCGCCGCAGGAGAGAAAATAGCCGCGATCGCAGTGACGGAGCCGGGCGCTGGTTCGGACGTCGCGGGTATTTCGACACGGGCGGTCCGCACCGCCTCGGGGTATCGCATCAACGGCCGGAAGATGTTTATCACCAACGCCGGTCTCGCCGACGTCTTGATTGTGGCGGCCAAAACAGATCCCGAAGCGGGGCATCGGGGCATCACGAATTTTCTGGTCGAGGCCGGAACCCGCGGCCTTTCGGTCGGGTCCGCATTGCCGAAGATGGGCTGGCATTCGTCGGATACCCGTGAGGTGATCCTCGACGATGTCGAGGTCCCGGATAGCGCCGTCCTGGGCCAAGAGGGGCGCGGCTTCTATCAGATCATGGGGGCGTTCCAGTTAGAGCGCATCGTTCTCGCCGCCATGGGCCTCGGGCATGCGACCGAGAGCATCCGCATCGCGACCGATTACGTAGCGAATCGGAGCGCCTTCGGTGAGCTTCTCATCAACCGTCAGACGGTTCGCCACCGGCTCGCGCTGATGCACACCGACCTCGAGACAGCCCGTCTTTTGACCTACCACGCCGCGGAGCAGTTGCGTGACCGTGACCCCGGCTCTGCACGCACAGTCGCCATGGCCAAGTACTACACCGCCAACACCGCGTCCCGGATCGTCGACCACGCGGTCCAACTCCTCGGAGGTTCCGGGTTCGTCGAGGAATCCGAGGTGGCCCGCCACTATCGCGACATGCGAATACTGCGCATCGGAGGCGGTGCTGACGAGATTCAGCTCGACATCATCGCCAAACAGACGCTGGCACGTACCTGATCCGAACCCCGCGCGTCGGGGATCCCGACGCTTCGATGTCCACCATCCGACGCGGCAAGGAGGCAGCAATGTCGGACAACCTCCACGACCTGATATCTTCCCCGTTGATCCCGTTGTCGCGCAAGTGGCGATCGCCGACCTACCAGTCCGAGGCGACCGGCGCCCGTGCGCTGCACGACGAAAGCCCCGAGCAGTACTGGGCATGGGTGGCAGAACAGTTCCGCTGGATCCGTCGATACGACACTGTGGTCGAGGGTGAACTCAGCGATTTCCGCTACTTCGTCGGCGGCCGCATCAACATCGCCGACAACTGCGTCGACAGATGGGCGGAGAACCCCGCGACCAGGGACAAATACGCCGTCATCTGGGAGGGCGAGCCCGGCGACGTCCGAAAGCTCACCTATGCACAACTTGCCGATGAGGTGGGCCGGCTTGCCGCCGGACTGACCGAGCTGGGCGTCGAGCGAGGCGATGTGGTCGCGGTCTACCTTCCGAATACGGTCGAGGCCTTCACTACCATCCATGCATGCAACCGCATCGGCGCAATCTACACTCTGCTCTTCGCAGGCTTTAGTGAAGAAGCCACCCGATCGCGACTCGAACAGGCTGAGCCCAAGGTGGTTGTGGTTGCGGACGCAGGCTACCGGCGCTCCAAACTTGTTCCCCTGCTGGACACGCTGCGCCGAGCCCGCACCTCGGTGCCCAGCGTGCACCGCACGATCGTCGTCGACCGGACCGGACGCGGAGTCGCATTGGAGCAGGGCGAAGTCGACTACCGCGAACTGGTCGCGCGCCAGCCCGAGCCTGCCCCGATGGCCGAGATGGAGGCTAACGACCCCGCCTTCTTGATTTTCACCAGCGGCACCGAGTCCAAGCCGAAGGGGATCGTGCACAGCGTCGGCGGATTCCTCGCCGGAACCTGGGCCAACGTGCACTGGCAAGTCGGCCCCGAGACCGACGACGTCTATTGGGTGGCGGCGGACGTGGGATGGCTGACCTTCCCGATCCAAGCCGTCGTCGGCGGTCTCGCCAATGGGATGACGATCGTCTGTTACGAGGGAGCCCTCGACACGCCGACACCAGAGCGCTTCTACGAGATCTGCCACAACCACTGCGTGACAAAGGTGTTAGCCGCTCCGACGGTGTTGCGAATGCTACGCGAGTTCGGAGACGAACTGACCGTGCGCCATCCATTGCCTGAACTGAACCTCGTGACGACACAGGGTGAACTGCTCGACAGTGCCACGTTTACCTGGGCCAACACAGTCCTCGCTGGTGGGGTCCCCGTGGTCAACGCCTACGGTCAGACCGAGACCGGGTCCACGTGGACATATCCGATCTGCGGAGTGGACGACATGAAGGCCGGCTCTGTGGGTATCCCTGCACCGGGCCATGCCTGCCTCGTCGTCGACGACGACGGCACGCCGGTTCCCCCTGGTTCCAAAGGCAATCTCGTGCTCTCCCATCCCTTTCCCACACTGGCACGCACTGTGTGGAAGGACCACGAACGCTTCCTGGGTACCTACTTCTCCCGCTTTCCCGGCTACTTCGCGACCAACGACGAGGCGGTGATCGACCACCACGGGCATGTGTGGATCCTGGGACGGTCCGACGACGTCATCAATATCGCCGCGCATCGGATCTCGACCATGGAGATCGAGGAGATCGTCAACTCTCATCCGCACGTCATCGAAGCCGCTGTCGTCGGCATCCCAGATTCCGCCAAGGGAACCGTTCCGGCGGCCTTCGTCGTCATCAAAGACGGTGATCCGGAGCGAGTCGTCGACGAAGTCCGTGTCGCGGTGACCGATCACCTCGGCAAGTACGCCGCCCTCGGCCACATTTACGTCACGGCGACCGTACCCAAGACTCGCACCGGCAAGTTGATGCGCAGGTTGCTGCGCGATGTAGCCACCTACGGCGAGCCTCGCGGGGACACCTCCTCGGTAGAGGACCACAGCGCGATTGCCGCAGTCGCCCAGGCGGTCGCGGCCGCGAACACCTGACGCCCGCGTATCACGCGTGCCCCGAAAGCTCAGACAGGTTGTAGGAGAACAGATGACATCCTCGACACGGCCGATCTCCGGCCGCTGGTTCGACGACCTCGCCGTCGGCACCCTTGTCCACCACGTGAACCGTCGGACCGTCACCGAGACCGACAACGTGCTTTTCAGCACGATGACGATGAACCCCGCGCCGCTCCATCTGGACGCCGAGTACGCCGCGGAAACCGAGTTCAAGCGACCGCTGATGAACAGCATGTTCACGGTTGCGCTCGTGGTGGGTATTTCAGTGCCGGAGCTCACACTCGGTACCATTGTGGCCCAACTGGGTTTGTCCGAGGCACAGTTCCCGGCACCGGTGTACGCCGGCGACACCATCCGAGTCGAGACCGAAGTTGTCAGTGCCCGTCCATCTCGCACCCGACCGGGTGCAGGCCTCGTGGTGTTCGAACATCGGGCATTCAATCAGAACGACACCGTGGTCTGCCGGGTCAGGAGAACGGGTCTGATGCACCGGGCGCCAAGCGCCCGACCCCAGGAGCGTATCGACGCATGAGTACAACGATCAGCGACACATCGATCCGTTCGGAACTCGAATCGGCCATCACCACCGCACTTGCAGGTGGAGACTCGTCTCGCTGGCCCGCCAAGCTGCCCGTGCGCGAGCGAATCGCTCTACTGCTCGACCCCGGCAGCTGGCTAGAGGACGGACTCCTGGCAGGCGCCACTGGCAACGCTCTACCCGCCGACGGTGTACTCACCGGCGTCGGACGCATCGAAGATCGCCCGGTCGCGGTGATCGCCCACGACTTCAGCGTCAAGGCGGGCTCGTGGGGCGAACTTACCTGCGAAAAGCAGGTACGGATCCTCGAGCGGGCCGATCGAGACCTGTTGCCGGTGATCTACCTGGTCGATTCCGCCGGCGGCCGCCTCACCGACCAACTCGGGTTCTACTCCGGCCGCCGCGGCGCATCCAAAATCTTTCAGCTGCAGATTCGGCTGTCGGGCCGCGTCCCACAGATCTGCTGCCTGCACGGACCGTCCGCCGCCGGAGGCGCCTACATGCCGGCCTTCACCGACTGGGTCGGAATGGTCAACGGCAACGCGTCGATGTACCTCGCCTCCCCGCGTGTAGCGGAAAAGGTCACCGGAGAACGCACCACCCTTGAGGAAATGGGTGGGGCAACGATGCACGCCACGGTGTCCGGATGTGGAGACGAAGTTTTCGACCACGATTGGCAGGTCATCGCTGCGGCACGCCTGTTGTTGTCGTACCTCCCCGACGATTGGCGCTCGGCGCCCAAACTCACGGCGCCGCGTGAACCCGAGATCACCGAGTGGGAACCCGACCTGATTCCCGAGGATCCCAACCAGTCATATGATGTTCGCGACGTGATCAGCCGCGTCGTCGATGCGGGCAGCTTCTTTGAAATCAAGTCTGCGTGGGCCACCGAGATCGTCTGCGGCTTTGCCAGATTGCACGGGCGCACCGTCGGGCTCGTCGCCAACCAGCCCGCTGTGCGCAGCGGAGCGATATTCGTCGACTCCGCCGACAAAGCGGCCAGGTTCATTTCGATGTCCGACGCCTACAACATTCCGCTGATCTTCCTGCAGGATGTTCCAGGTTTTATGGTCGGTGTCGCGATCGAACGCCAGGGCATTATCCGACACGGCGCGAAGATGGTCACTGCCATGGCGAGTGCCGAGGTACCGAAATTTAGTGTCGTCCTCCGCAAAGCCTACGCAGCGGGGTTTTACGCGATGTGCGCACCCGGGTTCGAGCCGAGGGCCACGATCGCGCTCCCCACAGCAACCATCGGACCGATGTCGCCGGAAGCATCCGTCAACGCCGTCTACGCCAACAAGATCGCCGAGATCGCCGACCCGGCCGAGCGGGAGAGCTACATCGCGGCACGCACAGCCGAGCAGGCTGCCGACATCGGTCTGCTACGCATGGGTAGCCATCTGGTTGTCGACACGGTTGTGCAACCCGAACGGTTACGAGCCGAACTGATCGAGCGCCTCGCCCACGCCGGCCAGTGGGAGCGCCGTCCACCTTCACGCCATCATGTGATCAGCCCGGTCTGAGAAGGGCACGGCACAGTCGTGACCGCCGACGCGCCAGCCAACCGATACATCAACGCCCCGGACACCGCGGCCTTCGAGAATGAAGGGGTTTTCGTGTTCAAACCGTTCGACAGTGTCCTCATTGCCAACCGAGGCGAGATTGCCGTCCGAATCATCCGCGCCACCCACGATGCCGGTCTTCGTGCCGTTGCCGTCTACGCCGACCCTGACGCGGACGCCCCCCACGTCAGGCTGGCGGACGAGGCCTATGCGCTACACGGCACAACCGCAGCCGATACCTACCTCGACATGCGAAAGATCCTGGATGTCGCTCTGGCGTCGGAGGCCCAGTCGGTTCACCCCGGATATGGCTTCCTCTCCGAGAACCCCCAATTCGCTCAAGCGGTCATCGACGCGGGCTTGGTGTGGATCGGTCCTCGTCCGGACACCATTCGCCTTCTCGGCGACAAAGTCACCGCACGTGAGATCGCCGACAAGGTGGGCGCTCCCCTGGTGCCCGGAACCAGCGCCCCCGTCGACGACGCGTGGGAGATCCAGAAATTCGCGGACGAGCACGGAATGCCGATCGCGATCAAGGCGGCGCACGGCGGCGGTGGACGTGGTCTACGCGTCGTGCGCGACGCCGATCGAATCGCCGAAGCGTTTGACGCAGCCACCCGCGAATCGGTGGCGGCGTTCGGCCGGGGCGAGTGCTTCGTGGAGCGCTACCTCGACAAACCACGCCACGTGGAAGCCCAGGTGATCGCCGACGCCCATGGAACGGTAGTCGTCGTGGGAACGCGCGACTGCACCCTCCAGCGTCGCCATCAGAAACTGGTGGAAGAGGCACCGGCGCCGTTCCTGACCACAGGGCAGGAAACCGCCATCCGGGATGCTGCTCGAGCAATCTGCCTCGAGAGCGGCTATCTCGGAGCCGGCACCGTAGAGTTCCTGGTCGGATCCGACGGCACGGTCTCGTTCCTCGAGGTCAACACCCGCCTCCAGGTCGAACATCCGGTCACCGAGCAGACCACCGGAATCGACCTGGTCCTCGAACAGTTCCGGATCGCCCGCGGCGAGCCCTTGAGCATCTCCCACGACCCGGAGACCATCGGTCACGCCTTCGAGTTCCGAATCAACTGCGAAGACCCGACGCACAGCTTCGTCCCTAGCCCGGGAACCATCACCGAATGGACGCCCCCCCAAGGACCGGGCATTCGACTCGACTCCGGCGTCGAAGCGGGCACCGTCGTCGGTGGCCAATTCGACTCGCTGCTCGCCAAACTGATTGTCTCGGGACCCGACCGCGCGACCGCTTTGGCACGCAGCCGCCGCGCCCTGGCGGAGATGCGCATCGAGGGCCTGCCGACAGTCCTCCCGTTCCACCGGGCCGTGACTCGCACGCCGGAGTTCACTGTCGAGAACACCGAATTCGCAGTGCACACCACCTGGATCGAAGCAGACGGTACTGCGCTGCTCGAAATCGCCGAAGACAGCACCGAGGTGTCGCCCGGCGGCCTGGCCCCGGCGGGCGACGGTGACACGGTCTCCGTCCTGATCGGCGGGCGGGCGCACCAAGTTCGCCTGCCCGGTCTTGCCGGTCTAGGCGCTCACGCAGAGACGATCCGCGCCCAGGCAGCCGAGATCGCGTCCGCACTCGATCCCGAACAACACAGCGGAGACGATGTCACAGCCCCCATGCAGGGAACGGTGAGCAAGATTCTGGTCGTCGAGGGGCAGGCGGTGTCCGCAGGCGACCTTATTGCCGTAGTCGAGGCCATGAAAATGGAGAACCCTGTGCGCGCCCACAAAGATGGTCGGATCGAAGACCTAGGTGTGGTCGATGGCGACACCCGGGCCGGTGGACAACTGATCTGTCACATACGCTCCCCCGGGAGTGCGGCTAGCACGAACAGTTGACCTCTAGCCCGGCCTGGTCGCACTTCCGATCATGGCGCGCGCTCACTGCGTGACGGCGTCGCGGGGATGTCGGCGCAACCTCGCGGCCATTTCGGCTGACTGCCTTGATCTGACAATGGGTCGTGCTCATATGCTTCCGTTCGCTGTAGATCCGGCCAGGGGACCACCGCAGGAACGCGACCTTACGCACCGAGGATCGAGCTGCGCTCAGTCAACCATGCTGTAGCCACCGCTGACGCTGAGGATCTGACCGGTGATCCATGAGCTGAGGTCCGAGCAGAAGAACAGGATCGCGTTGGCCTGGTCGATGGGTTCGCCGAGCCGACCCAGCGGATAGGCCGTGACCAACTTCTCCTCACCACCCCACTTCTCGATCAGTGCGCTGGCGCCCGGGGTCTTCGTGGTGCCCGGCGACACGGCGTTGCATCGGATGCCGTAACGGCCGGCTTCCTTGGCGAAGGCCTTCGTAAAGCCGACGACCCCTCCTTTTGCGGCGCTGTAGGAAACGAGGAAGGGTTCGCCGATCCGGCCGGCGTCTGAGATCAGATTCACCACTGTTCCCGATTTCTGCTCACGCATGTGGTCGTAGGCCGCCTTCGTCATCACCATCGTGCCGATCAGAGTGACGCCGATGTCGAGTTGGTACTGCTCGTAGGTGAGGTTCTTGAAGAGATCCACACTCCACGCCGCGGCGTTGTTGACGAGGATGTCCAGACCACCGAACTGCTCTACCGTGGCGCTCACCGCGTCGCGGGCGAGTGCGGGGTCGCGCACATCCACCGCGACAGCGGTCGCAGTGCCGCCCGCCTGTTCGACGATCGCAGCCGTTTCCTTGGCGGCAGCCTCGTTGACATCCGCCGCCGCGACTTTCGCTCCTGCGCGCGCGAGAAGAGTTGCTACCTCGCGCCCGATTCCGCTGCCCGCGCCGGTGACGATCGCGGAGCGCCCGGTCAGGTCGATCTCGACTGACATGATTGTTCCCTTCATCGCTGTTGGGTGTCCTTCTTGGATGTGCCATCCCGCTCGGAAGAGCGTGGAAGTCTATGCGCCGCAGTCGTTGCCGATCAGTCGGAAAGTCCAAGTTGGGCGGCGATGATGTTCTTCTGAATTTGCGACGTGCCGCCGAAGATAGTCATGACGAGGGTGTCTCTGACATAGGACTGCATCTCGCTTTCCATGCTGTATCCCATACCACCCATGAACTGCATACCTTGCAGTGCTACCTCTTTTGCGGTCTCCGTCGCCTGCAGCTTCGTGATGGAAGCCTCACCCGGCGCCGGTTCGCCGGACGAAAGTAACGCGGCGGTGTGCTCCACCAGCAACCGGGTTGACAGCAACTTGGCCGCGCTCTCGGCCAGGCCGTGTTGGAGTGCTTGGAAGCGACCAATAGGTTGGCCGAACTGGCGCCGCTCCTTCACGTAACGGAGCGTCTCATCGAACGCGCGCTGCCCGATGCCGAGGGCCTCGGCCGCAATGATGAGCCGCTCACTGTTGAGGCCGCGTACCAGCGCACGCCAGCCTTGGTCGATTCCTCCGACGATCTCTTCATCGCCCGCATCGACATCCTCATAGCGCGTGATGTTGGTGTCGATATGTCCGAGCATGTCAAGCCGTTCGAAGCTGATGCCGCGCCGATCCATCGGCAGAAGAAACAGGCTCAGCCCTTGATGCTTCGGCACTTCGGTGTTGGTGCGGGTCACCACCAGAACCCAGCGGGCATGGTTGGCGTTGCTCGTGAAGGTCTTTTCACCGCTGAGCTGCCACCGCGAGCCCACCTTGCGCGCACGGGTCTTGACCGCAGCTGCGTCAGAACCGGTGTCGGGCTCGGTGATGGCGATGGACAGGATGTCGCCGGCTGCGACGCCGGGCAACACGGCACGTTTCTGCTCTTCTGACCCGTACTTGATCAGCGCCTGCAGTGTGATCACCGTGGTCAGGTAGCCTCCGACCGGGACGCGATGGTAGGCCAGGCGCTCGGTCAGAAGCGCGACCTCGGACAGTGTTCCCCCGACCCCGCCGTACTCCTCGGGGATTGTCAGCCCGAGCCACCCGGTGCTGGCGAGCTTGGCATACAGCTCGTCATTGTGGGCGACGGTCCCGCCCTTGGTCAGCTCGCGGAGCTTGTGCGGGGGGCATTCGCGCTGGCAGAAGCCATCGACGGCTTCGACGAACGCCGACTGCTCCGGTGTCAGCTTTCCGCGGAACGTGAGCATTCGGAACTCCCTTGCTTGTTTCGGTCATGACGACAATCCGGCGACTACCCGCCCCTCGTGCGGAGCAGCTGGCACGCGCGCAGTCCTGCGCTTCCCGGTTCAGTAGGCAGCGAGACCGACGCGCTTTGCCTTATAATCAGTACTACGATAAGGTGTGGGCCGCAAGGGTGCAAGCGTCAGCGCTACTGGAGGTTCGATGGCTATCACCGTAGGTGACACGAAGTTCGTCCGCGTCGAGGTGAAAAACGGTGTCGCGCTATTGACGGTGGACCGCCCGCCGGCTAATGCGCTGGATCTGCAAGTGGTGCAAGAGATCAGCGCGGCGGCCTCGGAGGCGGCGTCACAGGCCGAGGTCGGTGCCATCGTGATCACCGGACACGGAAAACAATTTGTCGCCGGCGCCGACATCAAGATGATGCGCGACATCGATCTCGCCGGGTTTGCGTATTTCGTCAACGCGATTCAACGCGCCCTCAACGATCTGGAAGCCCTGCCGTTGCCCGTGATCGCAGCGGTCAACGGTAATGCCATGGGCGGTGGCCTCGAACTCGCCCTCGCCTGCGACCTGCGGTTCGCGGGCGAACACGTGCGGCTCGGTGTTCCCGAAGTTCGTCTGGGCCTGCTTCCCGGTGCCGGAGGAACGCAGCGGCTATGCGAGACGATCGGCAAGGGTCGTGCCCTAGAATTGCTCTACACCGGCCGGCAACTGAGCGCCACCGAAGCCCATACGATCGGCCTGGTTAACCGAATCGTGGAGGGCGACCACGTCGTCGCCGAAGCCGTCGAATTCGCTCAACAGCTCGCGTCCGGAGCGCGCCAGGCCATGCGCCAAATCAAATCATGTGTTCTCGCACGACTGGACGGGGGCCGTTCCGCGGGCTTTCGGGCCGAGTCTGCCGGGGTTGTCGAGCTTTTCGCCGGCGAAGAGGCCAGGGTGGGCTTCGACGCCTTTATCAACAAGCGGACACCCGACTTCGGGTACGGCTAGGCAACACTCGCGTTTACTCCGGTTCCGGGCCTTGCCGACAACGCCGAACGTCCCGGCCACCGGTACGGACCAGTCCCCGCGCGACAGTACCCAAGTTTTGGGCATATCGATGGACCGTGGCTCCGTGCGAGGCGCGGAAACGCTGGAAAGGAGCAGTTGTTCGATGAGCAGTTCAATGGTGGAGTTCTCCGACGTCCTCTACGAGGTCAAGGATGCCGTCGCCCGCATAACGATCAATCGTCCGGAGAAGTTGAATGCATTCACGCCGCACACCCTGAGGGAGTTGACAACGGCCGTGCGACGTGCCGGCGAGGACGACGAGGTTGGGGTGATCGTGCTGACCGGTGCCGGTGAACGGGCATTCTGCGCAGGCGGTGACGTCAGCGTGGAGGATGAGAGCACGTTCAACGCCGGCGATGAGTCCTTCGACGAGTTGGTCAAGCAGCTTTACCGCGCATTTCGCGAGTGCCTCAAGCCGGTGATTGCCCGGGTGGATGGCTATGCGATCGGCGGCGGTCACCACATGGCGTACGCCTGCGATTTCACCATCGCGTCTGATCGGTCGGTGCTCGGACAGAACGGTCCGCGTGTCGCCAGTCCGGCCGAAGGGTGGCTGGTGAGCTACCTGTGGACGGTGGTGGGGATGAAGCGAGCCAAAGAAATCTGGATGTTGTGCCGGCGCTACTCGGCCAAGCAGGCGCTGGACTGGGGGCTCATCAACGCGTGCGTGCCGCCGGAGGACCTGGATGCCGAGGTCACGCGCTGGTGCGACGAGCTGCTGGCGCTCAGCCCGACCGTGCTGAAGCTGGTCAAAAAGTCCTTTGACGACTCGGTCGCGCCCATGCGGGAAGCGCAGGACCGGTTCAGCATTCTCAACCAGGTCAACCCCGACTTCTTTGCGTCGGGAGAGCAAACCGAAGGCGCCGATGCCTTCATGAATAAGCGCAAGCCCGACTTCTCTGCCTGGCGTTGACCATGACGCGCTCGACCGACAACGGCGACGCCGGCAGGATTCCGGGGGGACGTTGACGATGGAATTGGCGTACTCCGAGTCAGAGCTGGTCTTTCGCGATGAAGTGCGCGACTGGCTCACAGCCAACGTCCCGACTCACCCCTTACCACCGCCCTACACCGCCGAGGGCGTCGCCGCACATCGGGAGTGGGAGAAAGCCCTGTACACCGCCGGCTACTCGGCGCTGCACTGGCCGCAAGAATACGGCGGCGGCGGTGCCGACTTCATGCGCCAGATGTTGTTCGACGAGGAGTACCACCGAGCCGCAGCTCCGCAGCGGTTGAACCGGCTGGCCCTCGGACTAGCGGGCCCCACCATCATCGAATTCGGCACCACCGAGCAGAAGCGGCGCTGGCTGCCCGGGATGCTCAGCTGCGACGAGTTGTGGTGCCAGGGCTTCTCCGAGCCAGGTGCGGGCAGCGACCTGTCCGCCGTGCGAACTCGGGCGGTGCCTGACGGGGACGATTTTGTCCTCAATGGCCAGAAAATCTGGACATCGCTGTCCGCCTTCGCCGATTGGATGTTCGCCCTGGTCCGCACTGACCCTAGCCAGACGCGGCATCGGGGCCTGACCTACATCGTGCTACCGATGGACAGTGCTGGCATCGAGTTGCGGCCGATCCGCCAGTTGCACGGCGAGCCGGGTTTCTCCGAAGTGTTTTTCACCGATGTGCGCGTTCCCGCGAAAAACGTGATCGGAGAGATCGGCGACGGGTGGCGCGTGGCCATGGCGACGCTGGGCTACGAGCGCGGCACCGGTCTGGGCAACCACGTCCGCCTGTCCAACGACGTGCGGCAATTGGTCGACCTCGCCAAGCGCATGGGTGTCGCCGACGATCCCGTCCACCGAAACGAGATCGCCTCGCGATTCGCCGAGGCCGAGCTTTTCCGCCGGTACATGCAGCACATCGCCAGCCAACTCGCCGCCGGCAACGGCGTCGGTTCCAGGTCAAGCCTCGTCAAGCTGTATTGGTCGGAACTCGACAGCAGAATCCAGGAAACCGCTCTGCAGATCCTGGGCCCCTTCGCTGAACTCGCCGCTCCACAAAACTGCGCCGATGGAGCCGGGTTTCATCGCCGATACTGGCACGCTCGGGCGTCGCGAATCTTCGCCGGCACCAACGAGATACAACGCAACATCATCGGCGAGCGCCTGCTCGGACTTCCACGGGAGCCGCGGTGAACATCGACCTCACGCCAGACCAGAAGGAGCTGGCAGCGGCGGCGCGCGAATTCTTGCGCGCCGAGTGCCCTGCGTCGCGGGTTCGTTCGGCCTGGGATGCCGACTGCGCCGTCGACCGCTCCGGGTGGGCTCGACTGGCCGAGGTGGGGTTCCTCGGTGTCGTAGTGCCAGAACGTTTCGGCGGCCTGGGGCGCTCTGATGTGGAGCTCGCTTTGCTGCTCGAGGAAGCCGGCCGGGTAGCGCTTCCCGACCCGCTCCTGGAGACCGCCGTGGCGGCGCTGACGATCGCAGACTTGGGCAGCGACCGCCAGATCGAGCGGTGGCTGCCCGCCATCGCCGCAGGTGAAGTAGTCGCCACCATTCAGCCGCCGGGTACACCGTTCGCTGTCGTCGACGGCTCGTTCGACCTCATCGTGGTGGCGATCAAGGACTGTCTGCATGTCGTACCCGTGAGCAACTGCGACATCGAGTCCCACGAAGTCTTCGACCGCGCCCGCCGCCTGGCGACTATCCGCGCCGAAGCCACCTCGGATACCTTGTTGCCCGGCAGCACCGGACGGGCGGACCTTTTAGCTGCACGCGCCGCCGTGGCCGCCGCTGCCACGCTCGTGGGCATCGGGGCGCACTTAGTAGAAACAACGGTCGACTACGTGCGGCAGCGCGAGCAGTTCGGCAGACCGGTCGGATCGTTTCAAGCCGTCAAGCATCAACTCTCCAACGCCTATCTCGCCCTCGAGTTCGTCCGTCCAATGACGTGGGTCGCCGCGCACTTGGTCGCCAGCGGGTCAGACGAAGCCGCCACGGCAGCAGCGGTCGCCAAAAGTTGTGCATCCGAAGCGGAAAAGGCCGCCAACGACAGCGCGCTGCAGTGCCACGGTGGGATCGGATTCACCTGGGAGCATGACCTGCACCTGTGGCTCAAACGCGGGAAGGCACTGGAACAGGCGTACGGGACCCCGCTCGAACATCGTGCCCGAATCGCCCACGCCATCTTCGGCTCCTCGTCAGCGTGAAGGACGCCCCGTTCTGGCAGGTGCCCGATTGCGGTCATCCGTCAGTCCGGAGTGACACCGCAACGGGGTACACAAAGAGTAGACAAAGGTGAATCCGCGAGCTATGTGATTACCGAGGCATGTGTCGACGTTCTCGACAAGACATGCATCAAAGAATGCCCGGTCGACTGCATCTACGAAGGCGATCGGCAGTCAATGCTATGCCATGGTAAGGCCGCCGCTCACCGACAGCGTCTGTCCAGTGATGAATCCGGCGTCCTCGGAAGCGAGGAAGGCAACGGCGGCAGCGACCTCCTCCGGCCGGCCCAAGCGCTTCATCGGCACCGCCCGAGTCATCGCGCCGATCACCTTGTCTGCATCAGCTTGGGCTTCGATGATCTCTTGTAGAAGAGGGGTGTCGGTGGGGCCGGGGCAGACCGTGTTGGCGGTCACACCCGCGCGGGCGACCTCGCGAGCGATTGTCTTTGTGAAAGCGATGACAGCGCCCTTGGCTCCCGAGTACACCGACTCCAGCGACGAACCGACGCGACCGGCGTCCGAGCCGATGTTGACGATCCGCCCCCACCCCGCCTCAATCATTGCAGGAAGCACGTCATGCGTGGTGCGAAGCACGCCCTTGTAGTTGATCTCGATCACGCGCTGCCAGAACTCCTCGTCGGTATCGACGAACGGCTTGAGTTCGTCCCAGCCAGCGTTGTTGACCAAGATGGAGATGCGTCCCAAGTTTTGGCGAACCTCGTTCAGGCCCTCCTTCACCGACGCGGGGTCGGTGACATCGACAACGACAGGCACGGCGGTGCAACCTGCTGCGGTGATCGTCGCCGCGGTCTCCTTAGCCTCGTGATCGCGCAGATCGACCACCGCGACGTGGCGGCCTTGGCGGCCGAGTGCCAGCGCGATCTCGCGTCCGATTCCCCTGCCGGCGCCGGTGACCACCGCTACACGTGGCTGCATGCTCAACTCTCCTTACTCCGTTACGGATGTCGTAAGTCCCAAACCTTACAATGATCATCCCCTCGATATTGGGTTGTCGCCGAATTCACTCCATGACCGCGCCGGCCGCCAGCAGCATTTCGATCTGGTCCGGGGAAAGGCCGATCTCGTCGAGAATTTCGCGAGTGTGCTGACCGGGCCGGGTGACGACCGATCCGGGGGTTGGCTTCCACGCGCTCATGCGTGGGAGCGGGCCAACCAGGCCCGACGCGTCCAACACCCCCCTGCGCTGCGCTGCCTCGAACGCGTCGGGCAGTGACCTCACCGGAGCCACTGCGGTGTCGACTTGGTCCAGTCGGGCCAGCCAGTCCGCGAGGGACGTGGCGGAGAAGATCTGCTCGAATGCGGCCCGCAGCTCGCCCCACCGCGACTGGTCGGCATAAGCCGAGACCAGGTCGGGGCGGCCGAGCGCCGTGCAGAGGTTGGCAAAAAACTTCGGTTCCAGGGCGGCCACGGACAGCCACTGTCCGTCGGCCGTGCGATAACAGTCGTAGAAGGGCACCGCCCCCGACAGCAAGCCCCGACCCCACGACGGATCCGGCGCCGACGCCGCCGTCCACGACTGGACCACCTGCAGCAGACCGAGGAGCCCCTCGTACATCGATGCGTCGATGTAAGTTCCCTTGCCGCTGGCCTGACGGCCCTGGAGGCCGGCCAGGATGCCGAACGCCGCCAACAATCCTCCAGCGGCGAAGTCGGCGACCACGTTGACGGGTATGCCCGGACGCTGGCCATCGCGTGTGGTCGCCGACAGCAGGCCCGACTCGGCGATGTAGTTCAGATCGTGACCGGCGCGCATCGACAGCTCCCCGGATTGCCCGTAGCCGGTCAGCGAGCAGTAGACGATTCCCGGGTTCCGCGCGGCGACCGTGTCGTAGCCCAATCCGAGCCGCTCGCAGGTTCCCGGCCGGAATCCCTCGACGAAGACGTCACAGCGCTGCGCCAGCTGCAGGGCGATCTCCAGGGCTTGCGGTTGCTTGAGGTCCAGCACGAGTGACCGTCGGGAGCGATAGAGCGGATTGATGCCCTGCCGGCGCGCGCGCTCACCGCCGTAACCGGGTAGCTCGCCGAGACCGCTGCCGCTTCGCGCTGCGGCCGGGGCTTCCACCGTGATCACCTCCGCGCCGAGGTCGCCGAGCAGCATGGTGGCAAAAGGCCCTGGCGCCAGCGCGGACAGATCGAGGACGCGTACCCCCGACAGCGGACCGGTCGGATCGCTCATACCGTTTCCTCATCTTCCTCATCTGCGCGTTCTGCGGTTGACGGCGCGGTGTCAGTCGGCGTCCCGGCTGCCGACGACCGACGGCCGCCTGTGGTCCCATCCTCGTCACGCGCGTTTCCTGCCAGGCCCTTGATGGCGATGTCTCGAATGAGCGCCTTGTCGACCTTTCCGCCGGCATTGGTTGGCAGCTCATCGAGCACGATCAGTTTTTCGGGAAGCTTGGCCTTGGCGAGCTGGCGGTCAAGCAGAAACGAACACAGATCGTCAAGTCGGGGATGAGAGCCGAAAGCGGGCACCACTGCGGCGCAGGCCCGCTCACCCAGCCGCTTATCGGGGATTCCCACGATCGCGACCCCGGCCACGTCGGAGCGCTCGAGCAGCAGCTCCTCGACTTCCCGCGGGAAGATGTTGGTGCCTCCCCGCAGAATCATGTCTTTGATGCGCCCCACGATGCGAAGGTATCCGCGGTCATCGAACTCCCCGACATCGCCGGAGTGGAAGAAACCCTGATCGTCCCAAGCCTGCCGATCGTAGTCGGGCTCGTTGAGATAGCCGTAAGACTTGTTGGGCCCACGCCAGCACACTTCGCCGGGGTCGCCCGGCGGCACCGGGTTGCCGTCCGCGCCGAGCAACACGACCTCGACACCGGGACATACCGAGCCGACGGTCGTGTGGCGTAGCTCCTCTGGATCATCGATCGAGGTGATGGCGGGCACTCCCCCATCGGTGGCGCCGTAAATGGTTTGCACACGGCACCCCATTCGTGTTTCGAGGTCGCGCGCAGTGGACGGTGGCAGCGGGGCGCCCGCGTTGTTGAACCGGGTGAAATGGGACAGGTCGTACTGCTCGAGCGGGAGCTCCAGCATCATGATCATCTGGGTGGGCACGGCCGTCGCGTAGGTGCACTGCTCCCGGATGATCAGGTCCAGTGCGGCCTGCGGCTTCCAGGTCTCTAACAGCGCGGTCGTGGCACCCACGAGCAGCGGTGCCAGCACGGGGAAGACGTAGCCGGTCGAGCCCGTGCTGGCCGGCGCGACGGCGGCGGCGACGTCGTCGGGGCCGAGGCGGAGCCGACGGCCCATGTGGTGGACCAGCAGGGCGACCAGGTCGTTGGAGCTCCACACCGATGCCTTGGGGACACCGGTCGTTCCTGACGAGGACATCACGTGCGCGGGGGCGTCGGAGCTGGGGCGATGCTCGTCGAGTTCGCCGGCGGTCAGAGGCGCCGCACCGGCTGCCAGCGATTCCAGCGAACCGCTTCGGGCGGTCAACACGTGTTTGAGGTCGGGTAGCCCGTCACCCAGCGTTTCCGCCAGGCCGACGTAGTCGAAGCCGCCGTTATCGTCGAGGACGATCAGCATCGGAGCCCGTACCGTGCCCAGCAGAGACCGCAGCTCAGCGCCGCGCCAGCCGGTGCTTACCGGCAGGAACAGCGCGCCGATCCTGTTGCACGCCAGGTGCAATGCGGGCAGCAAGACGCAGCCGGGCAGGTGGACGGCGACTGGATCGCCGGGCTCAATACCGTGATCGAGCAGAACCCGCGCAAGACGCAGCGACAGGTCCCCGAGTTCGCCGTATGTCAGCTTTTCACGGGAATCGATGACCGCAGTCTTCTCGGGATGCCGTTGTGCGTGGCCGTCGACGACGTCCGCGATCGTCTGGTCGCCCCACACACCCATCTCACGGAAGCGGCCCGGGGCCGAGCTGGGCTGCACCCAAGGAATGTGCAGGTCAATCATGTTTTTGGCTCCTTCACAGAGAACGTCACGGACCCCGGTTGGGATGCCGACTGCGCGTGCCGGCGTCGGCGGGATCACGGATACACCAGCCGGTACATCCGATGACGTGAGGGGTCATCCGCTGGTTCGCCCGGCCGGGCTCGGGGTGTTGGCCCCGTCGTCCGTCGGGTCCTCGTGTGCCAACGGTTGGGTGCGATCGAGCATGGCGGCCAGATCCGGGGTCTTGACCCGTGGACTTCCTCGGCGCCGACCCGCCTGAATTTCGTGGGAGTCCAGCCGTAGCCATCCCGCCCAATCCACGATCTTGACTCCGCGATGCTCGAGCAGTTCGATGACCGTCCGGTCGTCGTCGCGTCTCGGCGGCGCGAGGGGGCAAGTCGGCGAGCAGGTTCTTGACGGTCTGCGCGGCGTCGGCCCGATTGGTGCCGATCACACCAGTGGGACCGCGCTTTGCCCATCCGGTCACGTACTCGCCCGGCAGAATATGGCCGTGTCCATCCACTAAGCGACCACCGAGGAAAGCGACCGGGCTTCGCAGGAATCGCAGGTGCATCCGCCTTGGCTTTCCCTGCAGCGGCCGATCCGCCCACTGCCGCAGCGTCGAAACCATCCGCTCGAGCTGGGGCCTTCCCGCCAGCTCGGCTCGCTCGCTCTCGCTCAACGCCAATTCTGTCGGATCAATGATGAGATCGGCGTTGGATAGCTCGCCGAGCCCGCGAAGTTCGACCGGTGTGAACTTCATCTGGGCGGGACCGCGCCGGCACAGCAGGCGCCGGCACAGCAGATAGAAATCGGTGATGCGGCTGCAGCGAAGTGCGGTGACGACCCGGTCGGGGACGTCGGTGGCGGCGATCTCCTCAGCGTTGCGCTCCAGCACGCGCGCGACATCGAGGGCGGTGCGGCTAATCGTAATCATGATAATGAGGTATCTCGTCGGGGTCCCTTCCGCCCGTCTAGCGTCCTGTCCTTCTTCGGCCGTAACCGGCAGGATTGCTCGCCAAAGACCGCCGGTACGACAAGAATCCAGGGATCCGTTTTCTTGTCAGCAGCGTGGGTGTCACGTATGATGATGATACCTAATGACATGAGTCACATCAACAACGGCTTGTGCCATATACCACTACGACGACGGGGCGTTCGATCGACATGCGTGTTCGGGTAGCCGGCGTCGAGGCGCGCGGATAGGGATTCAGTGGTTGTGTCGACGAAGGGAGTTTCGTGAAGACTCGGGCTGCAGTGCTCCATGGGCAAAACGAGCAGTTCAAGGTCCAAGAGGTGGATCTCGCCCCGCCGGGCCGGCACGAGGTGAGGGTGCGCCTGGCCGCGACCGGCCTCTGCCACAGCGACTACCACCTGGTCACGGGCGATCTTCCGATGCCATATCCGGTGATCGGCGGTCACGAAGGGGCCGGGGTCGTCGAGGAGATCGGCGCCGAGGTCACGTCGGTCGAACCGGGTGACCATGTGGTCTTGTCCTTCATCCCCGCGTGTGGGCACTGCCGCTCGTGTGCGACCGGACACTCGAACCTCTGCGATCTGGGTGCCAACATCCTGGCCGGTCCACAGCTCGACGGAACCTACCGATTCCACGTCGGAGCCCAAGGCGCTGGCCAGATGTGCTTGTTGGGAACGTTTGCCGAGCACACGGTGGTGCCCGATGTTTCCGTAGTGAAGATCGATCAGAGCGTTCCGCTGCGCACCGCAGCCCTGATCGGGTGCGGCGTGCCCACCGGCTACGGGGCGGCGGTCAACAAGGCGAAGGTGCGGCCCGGTGAATCCGTGGTCATCTGGGGCGCCGGCGGAATCGGCATGAACGCGATCCAGGGGGCCGCTACGTCCGGTGCCCGCGTCGTCGTGGCCGTCGAACCGGACGAGGCCAAGCGCAAACTCGCCTACGAAGTGTTCGGCGCAACTCACGTCGTCGATCCAAGCGCCGTCGATCCGGTAGACGCGGTCCTCGAGGCCACCTGGAACAGGGGTGCCGACGTGTCCATCGCGACTCCCGGCGTTCTCACCGAGGCGATCCTGGCACAGGCGCTTCAGGCGCTGGGGAAAGGCGGGCGCGCCGTCCTGGTCGCCGTGCCGCCCGCCGGCGCCGACCACCTGCCCATAGCTCCTTTCGATGTTGTGATGTTCGAACGCCAGATCCTCGGGACCGTGTACGGCAGCTCCAACCCGTTCTCCGACATTCCCCAACTGATCGACCTTTATCAATCCGGCAAATTGAAACTCGATGAACTGGTGACCAATACCTACTCGCTCGATCAGATCAACGAGGGATACGCGGACATGCTCGCGGGTCGCAATATCCGGGGGCTGGTCGTCCTGTCGGACGACTAACAGCCAAATGGAGAGCTGATTCCACCCGGCAACGCGAGCGTGTCTCGCCGACAGCTGACCACTCACTGCCACATAGCAACAGCGATACCTGTTCGCGAAGATTGGAGCGAATTCAACGATGACGACGCAACAACGCAACACCGGTATCGATGACGAGCGACCCACCGTTCTCGACGCCGAAGCGGCCGACAAGTTCATCGAGCACCTGAGCATGCACGATAGGGAAATCCAACGCCACCGACTGGCGATCTACGACCGCATGCGCGGGGCATGCCCGGTCGGGCGTTCCGTCGAACACGGCGGGTTCTACGCCCTCTCCACCTACCATGACGTCTACGACGCGGCGCACGCACCGGAGCGGTTCTCGTCGTTTCCGGTAACGATACCGCCGTTCGGCAACCCGGTCCCCATGATTCCGATCGAGGCCGATCCCCCGGGCCACGCCAACTACCGCGCCCTGGTGGGTCAGCGATTCAGCCCCAAGCGGGTCGAGGAAATGGACGCCGAAATCCGCTCGCTCGTCAACGAACTGCTCGACAACATCGAGGGTAGGCGGGAGGTCGACCTCGCCAAAGAGGTCGCAGTCCAGCTTCCCCTAAGTGTGATCCTCGAGCTGTTCTTAGGAGTCCCAAAGCAGGACCGGGACAAAATGTACGAGCTTGCCGTGCGGATGCTGCAGCCGGATCCGGACGACTCGGATGAGCAGAAGCATGAGAAAGCCGGCGCGGCGGGCATGGGGCTGATGACCTATTTCGCGGAGCTGCTCATGAACCTCCGGGAGAACGGGCATGGTGAGGACCTCATCAGCGATTTGGATCAGGCGCACGTCGAGGGCGTAAAGCTGACCGATGAAGAAATCCTGGGCTTCTGCCTGCTGCTGGTGCCTGCGGGGTTCGACACCACGGCAAGCGCGATCGGCCGGATGTTGCAGCTGTTCGCAACGAATCCCCAGATTCGCCAGGCGGTCAAGGAGCGCATCGAGGACTCGCAAGCACTCGACGTCGCCATCGAAGAGCTGATCCGATACATCTCCCCCGTGCCGGGTCTGGCTCGAACCGTCACCGAGCCATGCGAGTTCGCCGGGCAGACTCTAGAGCAAGGCGACCGCCTGTTGCTGCTGTGGCCTTCGGCGAACCGGGACCCCGAGGAGTTCGACGCACCCAACGAATTCGTGGCGGACCGCAAACCCAACCGCCACGTCGGGTTCGGTTCGGGGATTCATCGCTGCCTGGGCGCCCATGTTGCCCGCAAGGAGATCAAAGTGCTGCTGGAGGAGATGTTCCGGCGCGACATACCTGAATACCGGTTGCATCCGGAGAAGCCACCGGTGTGGCACACCGGTGACACCTGGGGTGTGAAGTCTTTGCCGGTGATTTTCGAGTCCTGGTCGTGAGGTGATCGCGTGACCAGCAAATCCGCAGAGGTCACCGTCGACCTCAACCGGTGCATGGGCCATGCCCGCTGCCACTCACTGGCACCGGCGATCTACGGCCTGGATGACGAAGGGAAGTCGGTGGTCATCCTCGATCCCGTTCCGCCAGAGTTGGTCAAAGAAGCGGAGGAAGGCGCACAGGCGTGCCCAGAGCACGCGATCACGGTTCGTTACCGGGATTGATGGTTCGTCTCCAGCTAACCAGACCTGTCTTACAACCAGCAAAGCGAGATACAAGATGACAATGACGGCAGCGCTGAAATCCGATGTGCGATGGCGCTTCGAGCAATACATCGGCGGGACGTGGCGTCCCTCCGTCAGTGGCAAACGCAGGGAGGTCATCGACCCGGCCACCGCCACCATCGTCGGCGATGTGGCCGACGGAGGGATCGCCGACGTCGAGGCGGCGGTCGCCTACGCCCGCAAGGCCTTTGACGAGGGCCCCTGGGCCGGCCTGGACGTTCGGAGCAGAGTCCGAGCGCTGCAGCCGGCCGTCGACTACTTGGTGGAAAACCAGGACGCCCTCCTGGAAGCGGAAATCGCCGAATGCGGGTCTCCGATCAAGACGGCCAGAGGTCTGCACGTCGGATTCGCCTTGGCCCACAGCCAGTATTTCCTCGATGTGGCGCCGAGCCTGCGACTGGAGCAGCCATTGGGGTTCCATTCGCCTCCGTTCAGCATCAGTCATGTAGTACGGGAACCCGAGGGCGTCGTCGCGGCCATCACCCCGTTCAACTTCCCGCTCTTGTTGGCCGTGTGGAAAGTCATTCCCGCACTGCTGATGGGCAACAGTGTCGTGCTCAAGCCCAACCCACGCACGCCACTGTCGGCGATGCTGCTGGCTGAAGCGTTGTCGCGCACCGATCTTCCCCCCGGGCAGTTCAACGTCGTCACCGGGGACGTCGAAGTAGGTCAGCACCTCGTCGAAAGCGCACTCGTGGACCACGTCACGTTCACCGGAAGTACCGCGGTCGGTCGGAGCGTTGCCGCCGGGGCTGCGCAGACATTGAAGAACGTCACCCTCGAACTGGGCGGGAAGTCGCCGTCGGTCATTCTGCCGGACGCTGACTTCGATCTCGTGGTGGACGGCGTTCTTTTCGGCATCAACTTCTACGCCGGGCAATGCTGTGAAGCGGGCAGCCGCGTCTTCGTGCCGCGCGGGCGCGAAGAGGAACTCACCGACCGACTGGTGCGGCGGGCCGCCACGATCAGACTAGGAGACACGCGCAACCCGGAGACCGACCTGGGCCCGGTAATCTCGGCCGAGAAAGCTGCCGAGCTGGAGCGCGTCGTCAACGATGCCACGGTCGCCGGTGCCGCGCTGGCGTGCGGTGGTCGTCGTGCCGAAATCGGCGACGGCTACTTCTTCCAGCCGACAGTGATCCACAACGTCAGCAACGACATGGCGGTCGCTCGTCAGGAGCTTTTCGGACCCGTGCTGTCGGTCATCGGGTACGACTCCGTCGACGACGCGGTGCGCCTGGCCAACGACACGATATACGGTTTGGCGGCGACGGTGTGGTCCACCAACATGGTCAACGCCTACGAAACCAGCCGGCGGTTACGCGCTGGGACGGTGTGGATCAACGACCACCACCAATTGCGCCCCGACGCACCGTTCGGCGGGTATCGGCAAAGCGGCATCGGCCGCGAACTCGGCGAAGACGGGTTCTTCGATTTCACCGAAGCGAAACATATATACATGAGCCTGACAAATGATCGCCAGTCGCGCTTCTGGTCCCTGGTCCTGCCTGAGGAATAGGAGCGCCTTCCCCGGGCGTTGAGGTCATCGCGTGAGCCCCCAGTTCGGTGAAAATGGGCTCGGGTCGTTTCTGGTGAACCTTGGCCGCCAGAACGCGGCCCCGGCCTCTGCGGGTGGGATTCGGCCCACATGGTGCATCAGCCTGGCGGTGATCGGCCCGGTGCGAAACGGGGAGCCTGGCCGCACGCACTCGGGTCTTGTAGAGCCCGATCGTGGTTTCGCACAGCGCGTTGTCCAAGGCATCGCCGACAAAACTGATCGATGGGATCAGCCCTCCAACATCAGCGTCTCACCGCAATTTATTGCGGTGCGGGGGGTTGACCCGCCTAGCTGCTCCCCCGAAACGGCAAAACCCCGCGCCTCCGGGATCGCCGGATGTGGCGCGGGGTTTTCCAATGGGCGGTCGGTGCGCCGCCCAAGCCTTCTACTTACTGCTGGCCGACCTCGAAGCGGACGAACCGGGTGATGGTCACGCCGGCCTCGTCCAGCAGCGCCTTGACGGTCTTCTTGCTGTCGGACACCGACGGCTGCTCGAGCAGCACGACGTCCTTGAAGAAGCCGGTGAGGCGGCCCTCGACGATCTTGGGCAGCGCCTGCTCGGGCTTGCCCTCGGCCTTGGCGGTCTCCTCGGCCACGCGGCGCTCGGTCTCCACCAAGTCGGCGGGGACGTCGTCGCGGCTGAGGTACTTGGCCTTCAGCGCCGCGATCTGCAGGGCGGCCGCATGCGCGGCGTCCTTGTCCTCACCTGTGAACTCGACGAGCACGCCAACGGCCGGCGGCAGGTCGGCAGCACGCTTGTGCAGGTAGGCCTCCACGTTGCCGTCGAAGTACTCCACGCGCCGAAGCTCGAGCTTCTCGCCGATCTTGGCCGACAGCTCGGCGATGGCCTCTTCGACGGTCTTGTCGCCGATCTTGGCGGCCAGCAGCGTGTCCACGTCGGCCGCCTTGGACTCCAGGGCGGCGTCGACAACCTGGTCGGCCAGGGTCTGGAACTCGGCGTTCTTGGCGACGAAGTCCGTCTCGGAGTTCAGCTCGATCAGCGCACCGTTCTTGGCGGCAACCAGGCCCTCGGCGGTGGCGCGCTCCGCGCGCTTGCCGACGTCCTTGGCACCCTTGATGCGCAACGCCTCGACAGCCTTGTCGAAATCGCCGTCGCTGTCGGCCAGGGCGTTCTTGCAATCCAGCATGCCCGCGCCGGTGAGTTCCCGAAGCCGCTTGACGTCGGCAGCGGTGAAGTTAGCCATCAGTGCCTTTCCTTACGAGATGTCGTCAGTGGCGGACTCGGTGGCGACCGGTCCGGCCTCGGTGGGGGCGGACGCAGTCGCGCCGGCCAGGAGCTCCTGCTCCCACTCGGCCAGCGGCTCGGCGCCGGCCTGGGGCTTGTCGGCACTGCCGGCGCCCGAGCGGGCCTGCAGGCCCTCGGCGACCGCGGAGGCGATCACCTTGGTCAGCAGCGCAGCCGAGCGGATCGCGTCGTCGTTGCCGGGGATCGGGTAGTTGACCTGATCGGGGTCGCAGTTGGTGTCCAGGATCGCGATGACCGGGATGCCGAGCTTGACGGCCTCGCTGACCGCCAGGTGCTCCTTGTTGGTGTCGACGACCCAGATGGCCGAGGGCACCTTGGTCATGTCGCGGATACCGCCGAGGCTACGCTCGAGCTTGTTCTTCTCGCGGGTCAGCATCAGGATTTCCTTCTTGGTGCGACCCTCGAAGCCACCGGTCTGCTCCATCGACTCGAGTTCCTTGAGTCGCTGCAGACGCTTGTGAACGGTGGAGAAGTTGGTGAGCATGCCACCGAGCCAGCGCTGGTTCACATACGGCATGCCGACGCGGGTCGCCTCTTCGGCGATGGACTCCTGCGCCTGCTTCTTGGTGCCGACGAACATGACGCTGCCGCCGTGGGCGACGGTTTCCTTGACGAACTCGTACGCCTGGTCGATGAAGGTCAGCGTCTGCTGCAGGTCGATGATGTAGATGCCGTTGCGGTCGGTGAAGATGAACCGCTTCATCTTGGGATTCCAGCGACGGGTCTGGTGCCCGAAGTGGGCGCCGCTGTCGAGCAGCTGCTTCATGGTCACTACGGCCATGGTTGTGCCTTACCTGTTGTCGGTTGTCGTCCGGCATCGGGTGAGCCGGACCCTGGCGACTGCTTCGATGCCGGACCCGTGTCGAGGAGACCTCTCCGACGGGACCGCCCGGCATACAGGTGACGAACCAGTGGGTTCGGACCGCAGACGCGCGAAGTCAACCCGCTTTCGCGAGTTGCGTTCAGAAGTTTACACGCCCCGAAGGGCTGTTCTGTCCACACAGCCGCGGCCATCCCCAGCCGCGACGCTCACCCCTTTCGCATCGGAACCTGAGCCGCTGAACTGGGCCGATGCGGCTGTTGGCGATCCTGGCGGTGGTCCTGGCCTGCGCGGCGCCCGCGCAGGCGGATCCCGGGCGCCTGCAGTGGCCGCTTCGGCCCCAGCCGGCGGTGACGCGCGGGTTCGACGCGCCGTCACCCGACTGGCAACGCGGCCACCGAGGGGTCGACCTGGCCGGGGTTCCAGGTCAGCCGGTGTATGCGCCCGGGCCGGCGATGGTCGTGTTCGCGGGCAAGCTCGCCGGCCGTCCGGTGGTGTCGCTGGCGCACGACGGGGGTCTGCGTACCAGCTATGAGCCGGTGCAGCCGTCGGTGCGGGTGGGGCAGCTTGTCACCGCCGGGAGCGTGATCGGCGAGTTGGCGGCCGGACATCCCGGCTGTGGAGCCGCCGCGTGTCTGCACTGGGGCGCGATGTGGGGTCCGGCGTCGCGCGCGGACTACGTCGACCCGTTAGGCCTGCTGGCCAGCACCCCGATCAGGCTCAAACCACTGCACCCGTGACCCATTGCCGCGAGCGTGCGCGTCTGCACACGACACGCCGCGGCCTTGTGTACGGACGTGCACGCTGGCGCGGGAACTCCTGACACGCCTACCGTCGATCGATGACCACCGACGCCCACCGCTCACGCCCGCTTCGCTTCGGTCTGCACTCCGCGCTGCCCCGCGGCACGGAGTTCGGCGCATTGGCAATCTCGGCGCAAGAAGCCGGTTTTGACGTGCTGACAATCCCCGATCACCTCGTCGCATCCGTGTCGCCGTTTGCGGGTGCGACGGCCGCCGCGGCGGTCACTACGCGCCTGCACACGGGAACGCTGGTGTTGAACAACGACCTTCGCCATCCCGTCGAGACCGCACGCGAAGCCGCGACCGTCGCCGCGATCTCCGGTGGCCGGTTCGAATTGGGACTCGGCGCGGGTCACATGAAATCCGAGTACGACGCGGCGGGGCTCAGGTTCGACTCGGGCCGAACGCGGGTCGACCGGCTGATCGAATCCGTGAACGTGATTCGCCCGCTGCTCGCAGGCGAGCCCGTCGACGTCGACGGTGCGCACTACTGCGTGCGCGCCGAGGCAGGCGAACTCATCGCCGCACCGGGTGTTGCCGTGCCGCTACTCATCGGCGGAAACGGAACCCGCGTGCTGCAGTTGGCTGGCCGAGTCGCCGACATCGCCGGGCTGACCGGATTCAGCCACAACCGCGACGCGACCAAAGTCAACCTCACCCATTTCGACGCGGCCGGATTGAAGGATCGCATCGCGGTGGTGCGTGACGCTGCGGGCGACCGGTTCGACGCCATCGAACTGAATGCCCTCATCCAGTTCGTTGTGCATACCGACGACCGTGAAGCATCGGCCGCCGAACTGGCCGCGGCCTTCGGCGGGATTTCACCGGAGTTCGTGCTCGATTCGCCGTTCGTCTTACTCGGCACACACGAGCAGATGGCCGAGGCGCTCGTCGAGCGCCAGCAGCGGTTCGGCGTGAGTTACTGGACGGTGTTCGACGAGTGGGTAGGGCGAGCGTCGGCGATGCCGGACATCGCGAAAGTCATTGCGCTACTTCGCTAGCGATTTCGGCGTACTGAGTCGCGCTCGGCGTGACCAACTGCGCCGAAATCACCACTAGGCCCGGGGATGTGCCTGGTCGTGCACCGCACGCAGACGCGCGACCGTGACATGCGTGTACAGCTGCGTGGTGGCCAGGGTGGAGTGGCCCAGCAGCTCCTGGACGATGCGCAGGTCGGCGCCGCCTTCCAGCAGATGAGTCGCGGCACTGTGCCGCAGCCCATGCGGACCGATGTCGGGCGCCCCGTCGACGGCCCTGACCGTCTGGTGCACGACGGTGCGGGCCTGCCGAGGGTCCAGGCGCTTGCCGCGGGGGCCGAGCAGTAGCGCCGGTCCGGAGTCTGCGGTGACGAGCGCCGGGCGGCCATCGGACAGCCAGGCGGTCAGCGCCGCCAGGGCGGGCCGCCCGAACGGCACGGTGCGCTGTTTGTTGCCCTTACCGAGTACGCGCAGCAACTGCCGTCCGGTGTCGACGTCATCGATGTCGAGTCCGCACAGCTCGCTGACCCGGATGCCGGTGGCGTAGAGCAGTTCGACGATGAGGCGGTCGCGCAGGGCCAGCGGATCGCCCTGTTCGGCGCCGAGGTCGGCGGCGGCCATGGCGGCCAGCGCCTGATCCTGGCGCAGGACGGCGGGCAGGGTGCGGCGCGCCTTCGGCAGTTGCAGTCGCACGGCCGGATCGTCGGCGAGCAGGCCGCGCCGGGTGGCCCAGGCGGTGAAGGTCTTGACCGCTGAGGTGCGACGGGCCAGCGTGGTGCGCGCCGTTCCGGCTGCGGCCTGGGCGGCCAGCCACGAGCGGAGCACTGGCAGGCTCAGCGCGCGCAGTCCGGCGCCGGGGGCGCGTTCGTCGAGAAAGCCGAACAGTGAGCGCAGATCGGTGAGGTAGGCCCGCCGGGTGTGCTCGGAGCGATTCCGTTCCAATTCGAGGTGCTGGGCATACTCGGCGAGAATCGCCTCGTAGTCAGCCGGATCGTCCACGCCCCTACGTTCGCATCCGACGCCGAATGCGGGGCCGAGCGACGCGGCGCTGTGTCCGGGCTGTTACCAGTTCCAGATGGCCTGGTCGTCGGACGGGTACTGCGCGCACATATCCGTGGTGTGGGCCGCCACGCCCTTGTTGTTGAAGAACAACTTGGCCCAGTTCGGCCACTGCCAGGACAGCTGCTCGTAGAACGCATTGGTGGCCGTGTCCTCGGAATACTGCCTGCGGCCCGCATAGTCCATGCCGAAGAACCAGTGAATCCGGTCCCGGACCGCCTGCTGCAGTTCAGGCGACTTGTTGTTGTAGTCGATCATGTAGCGCTCGTAGTAGATCGGCTCCACATCGCGCGCGGCGGCCATGATCTGCTCGGCGGTGCACGAGGTGTGCAGAATCCGGTTGGGGATCGGATAGTCGTCGGTGGCATCAGCCGCGGCGTAACCCGTCGCGGTCAGCAGGACCGCCGTCGCTGCCGCCGCGGTGGCAGCGCCGAACAGCGCTGCCCGCAGCCGTCTCGCCATGGCGTGCGCCGGTTACTTCTTGCGCTTGAACAGGTTGAACCTGGGCGCTGCAGCCTCGCTGGCGGCATGTCCGCTGCACCACTGGCCCGCGGGCACGCTGCGCCGCACGGCGTCGACGTGGGAACCGCATCCCGCCCAGGTGGTCTTGCCGCAAACCCGGCACTGGACCGCTCGACACATGTGAATTTCCTCTCGGTCAGTGAGCCGGCCTCAGGCCAGGCTCAAGAACAACTTCTCCAGTTCGTCGATGGTGAGCCGGTCTCCCCCGGGGTCGCCGGAGCCATCGATGCACTCGCGCAGACCGGTCGCGATGATGGTGAATCCCGCCCTGTTCAACGCTTTTGACACTGCGGCGAGTTGAGTGACGACGTCCTTGCAGCCGCGACCGTCCTCGATCATCCCGATGACACCGCCAAGTTGACCGTGCACCCGGCGCAGCCGGTTCAAGGTCCCCGCTACCGCGGCATCACACTGCGGCCCACGGCCGTCTGCGTTTGTCATGGTCTCAACTTTCCGCGTTCCCACAACTCATGTATACCATACCCCCTATGGTATTACCAGAATGACCCTGAGCGTCCGGTAGCGGTCTGAGGAACGACACTGAAGAGGAGATGTGAGTCGATGTTCGGCTTGGTGAAACGGTTTTGGGTGGTGCTCGTCATCGCTATCGCCCTGGTCGCCGCGGTTGGGACCGTGAGCCGGCTGCGGACGTTCTTCGACTCCGACAAGCCCTACATCGCCGCGTCGCTGCCGGCCGACGACATCAAGCCGATCAACACCAAGCGGGTGACCTACGAGATCGTCGGGCCCGCGGACGCTTCCGGCCGGGTCAGCTACCTCGACGTCAACGGCAAGACGATCGAGGCCAGCTTCACCGAGTTGCCGTGGTCGGTGACGGTGAGCACTACCGACCCCGGGGTGCTGGCCAATGTGGTCGCCCAGGGTGACACCGCCGCGCTGGGCTGCCGCATCCTCGTCGACGACAGACTCGTCGCCGAGGATTTCGCCGAAGGGCGTGGCGCCCAGGCCTTCTGTCTGGACAAAGCGGCATGAGCGCGCACGGTAAGGACACCCGCACGCGCATCCCCCGCACCATCCGCGCTCTGGCGGTTCCGATCATCCTCGTCTGGGTGGCGTTCACCGCAGCCGTGAATCTGCTTGTCCCCCAAGTCGAGAAGGTCGGCATGGCCAACGCTGTGTCGATGTCTCCGCAGGACGCCCCGGCGGTCATCGCCGCCAAGCGGATGGGACACAAGTTCGCCGAGTCCACCTCCGACAGCATCGCCATGGTCGTGCTCGTCGGTGATCAACCCCTCGGCGAGGCCGCGCACCGCTACTACGCCACCCTGCTGGACAAATTCCAGGCCGACAAGAAGCACGTGGAGCACGTCCACGACTTCTGGGGCGACATGATCACCGCCGCCGGCGTGCAGAGCAGTGACGGCAAGGCCGCCTACGTACAGCTCAACCTCGTCGGCGACCAGGGCAGCACCGAGGGCAACCACTCGGTGGACGCCGTCCGCGAGATCATCCACGACACCCCGCCGCCGGCGGCTCTGCACGCCTATGTCACCGGACCGGCGCCGCTGACCACAGACTCACTCGAAGCCGGCGACCGCGGCATGATCAAGATGACCGTGGTCACGATGATCGTCATCACCATCATGCTGGTCCTGGTCTACCGATCGGTGAGCACCGTGCTGCTCATTCTCGCCATCGTCGGCATCGAGATGGGCGCCGCCCGCGGCGCGGTGGCAGTGGTCGGCCACCTCGGGCTGATGGACTTCTCGACCTTCTCGGTCCCGCTGATGACAGCCCTGTCGATCGCCGCAGGCACCGACTACGCGATCTTCCTGATCGGTCGCTATCACGAGGCCCGCCAGAACGGCGAGGATCCGGAATCCGCTTACTACTCAGCATTTCACGGGGTCGGCCACGTCATACTCGGCTCGGGGCTGACCGTCGCCGGCGCCATGCTGACCCTGCGGCTGACCCGGCTGTCCTACTTCAACTCGCTGGCCTATCCATCGGCGATGGCCCTGACCATCGTCGTCGCGGCCGCGATGACCGTCGCTCCTGCCGTCCTCGTCGTGGGAAGCCGCTTCGGGCTGCTGGACCCGAAGCGCATGATGAAGACCAGGGGATGGCGCAAGGTCGGAACGGCGACGGTCCGTTGGCCCAAGCCCATTCTCGCCGCGGCGACCAGCGTCGTGCTGCTCGGCCTGCTGGCCATGATCGGCTACAAGACCAGCTACGACGACCGCCGCTACATCCCCGCAGATGCGCCGGCCAACGTGGGGTACGCGGCGGCCGAAAAGCACTTCAGCACAGCGCGGCTCAATCCGGACATCATGACCATCGAGTCAGACCATGACATGCGCAATCCCACCGACATGATCGTGCTCGACCGGATCGCCAAGGCGCTGTTCCGGATCAAGGGCATCGCGATGGTGCAGAGCATCACGCGCCCATTGGGCTCACCCATCGCGCACAGCTCGATCCCGTACCAGGTCAGTATGTCCTCGGTGCCGATCACCCAGAACCTGCAGTTCCTCAAGGAGCGGGTCGGTGACATCAGCAAGATGTCCGAGGACATGGGCGCGATGATCGCCTCGATGACGCAGATGCAGGCGCTGATGGTGAAGTTCTCCGACGCCATGCACACCACAGTCGGGGCGGGCACCGGGATGCTGGACTCCGCGCACCGCAGTGTGGGCGACATGAACACCATGAAGGCCACCCTCGACCAGATGCGCGACCACATCGCCGATTTCGACGACCAGGTCCGGCCGCTGCGGAACTACTTCTACTGGGAGCCGAACTGTTTCAACATCCCGGCGTGCTGGGGGGTGCGTTCGGCGTTCGACGCCATGGACGGTGTGAACACGTTCAGTGACAACATGGCCGCGTTGCAGACCGATATGACCGCAATGGTCGACGGTATGGACAAGATGGTCAACGGCATGGGTGACATCGACGCGCTGGTGCCTCAGATGGTCGGTCAGTTCCCGCCGATCATCGCGACAGCCACGACGATGCAGAACACCCTGCAGACCATCCACAGCAGCTTCGACGGGCTCATCACGCAGATGCAGCAGATGACCGACACCGCGACCGCGATGGGTGAGGCCTTCGATGCGTCCAAGAGCGACGACTACTTCTACCTTCCGCCGGAGGTGTTCGCCAATCCCGACTTCCAGAAGGGTCTCAAGCTGTTTCTCTCACCGGACGGCAAGGCGGCCCGGCTGATCGTCACCCACGATGTGAATCCCGCCTCCGAGGAGGGCATCTCCGTCGTCGACGACGAACTCACGGCCGCACATGAGGCCGTCAAGGGCACCGCACTGGCCGGGTCGGACATCTACCTGACCGGCACCGCGGCCACCTACCGCGACATACAGTCGGGCGCCAAGTACGACACCATGATCGCCGCCTTCGCCGCGCTCACGCTAATCTTCATCGTGATGCTGATCATCACCCGAGCACTCGTGGCATCGATGGTGATCGTCGGGACGGTCGTCATCTCACTGGGCGCCGCGTTCGGCCTCTCGGCGTTCATCTTCGAACGGATCCTGGGAATCGACCTCAACTGGATCGTGCTCGCGTTCGCGGTGATCATCCTGATGGCCGTCGGCAGCGACTACAACCTGCTGCTGGTGTCCCGGTTCAAAGAAGAGATCGGGGCGGGCATCAACACCGGCATCATCCGGTCGATGGGCAGCACCGGAACCGTGGTGACCGCCGCCGGCCTGGTGTTCGCCGTCACGATGGGCTCGATGATCTCCGGTGACCTGTTCAATGTCGGGCAGGGCGGTATGACCATCGGCATCGGGTTGTTGCTGGACACGCTGATCGTGCGATCGTTGATGACGCCGTCGATCGCGGCTCTGCTGGGTCCGTGGTTCTGGTGGCCGCTGAAAGTCCGCCAGCGTCCGGCTTACAGCGAGCGGATGCGCTCGGTTCCGGCCAAGCCGGAAAGCGATGAGCCCGAGAGCGACGACAAGGACACCGAGGCGCTGACGCCGGCCTAATCGTTAGCCAACCTCACCGACTTTGCGTGGCCTCGGGGCCGTCGCGGGAGCTACGTCCACGCCGGACCAGCCGCCAGCGACCGTCCTGACGCTGGGCCAGCCCGGCGATCTCCAGCATGGCCAGCGGCCCGAGCACGTCGGCGGGTGGCAGGCCTGAACTGACCGCGATCTCGTCCGGAGATCGCGCACCACGGGCCGGCAGCGCCTCGTAGACCTGCCGCTCGATGTCGCTGAGCCCGTCCAGCGGACTGCTGGGGTGGGGTGGCTCCTTCGCGAATTCGCCTGCCCGACCGATGATTTCGACGATTTCATCGGCACGCGTGACGAGTTCAGCGCCGTTGCGCAGCAACACGTGGCATCCGGCCGAGGCCATTGAGGTCACCGGGCCGGGAACGGCACAGACCACCCGGCCAAGCGCGCGCGCCCAGGCCGCGGTGTTGGCCGCACCGCTGCGAAGGCCTGCCTCCACGACGACGGTGGCCGACGACAGGGCGGCGAGCAGCCGGTTGCGGGCCAGGAAGCGGTGCCGGGCCGGCCGCACACCGGGCGGATACTCGCTCACCAGCAGACCGGAACCGCCGATGCGGTGCAGCAGGGCCGAATGCCCAGCCGGGTACAGGACGTCAATACCTCCGGCCAGTACCGCGACGGTCTGCCCGTCGGCTGCCAGTGCGGCTCGATGCGCCGCTCCGTCGATTCCGTAGGCGCCGCCGGAGACCACGGTGACCTCGTGTTCGGCCAGGCCGGCCGAGAAGTCGGCGGCGATGCGCTGGCCGTAGGCGGTGGCGGCCCGGGTGCCGACGACTGCGGCGGCGCGATCGGCCACCTCGTCCAGCCGGGCCGGCCCGATCACCCACAACACGAGCGGAGGCCCTCCGCGGCGGCGGGCGCGGAGCGCGGCTCCGTCGAACGCCGTGAATGCCAGCACCGGCCATTCGTCGTCCTCCGGGGTGACCAGCCGGCCGCCGCGCCGGTGAAGCAACTCCAGATCTGCTGTGGCGCTCTCGATCTCACGACGAGCCGCGGTGTGCTCGGCCAGCGTCGGGCCGACCTCACCGCGTCGGATACGCTCGGCAGCCTCCACCGCGCCGACGCAGCGGAGCAGTTCGGCCAGCTCGGCGCAGGGCGGCTCGGCCACCCGGGACAGGTAGGCCCACGCCTTCAACGTGTCCTCACGAGTCACGGGTCACCTCCGTCTGACGGAAGCTCAGCGCGACCGAGACGTCCTCGACGCTGGGTGAGGTCCGGCCTGCGAGGTCGGACAGTGTCCACGCGACCCGCAGGGACCTGTCGACGCCCCGGATGCTGAGCATTCCTCGATCGAGGGCTGATCGCAGTGGAGTCATGACCTTGTCCCCCAACCTGAATCGGCGCCGCAGCAGCGAGCCGGTGACTTCAGCGTTGGTGCTGAACCCATGTGGCCGCCAGCGCTCGGCGGCGGCCGCCCGGGCGCGGGCGACGCGCCGGCGCACCTCGGCGGTGTTCTCCGCCGCCTCGGGCGCAAAGGCCCCGGCACGCACCCGATACATTTCGACCCGCAAGTCGACCCGGTCCATCAGCGGGCCGGACAACTTGCCCAGATAGCGGCGCCGCTGCAGCGACGAGCACATGCAGTCCTTGGGGTCCGCCGGCGCACACGGGCACAAGTTGGCGGCAAGCACCAACTGGAAGCGCGCCGGGTAGCGGGCCACACCGTCGCGGCGCGCCAATCTGATCTCACCGTCCTCCAACGGCGTTCGCAAAGCCTCGAGCGCACTGAGGCCGATCTCGGCACACTCGTCGAGGAACAACACGCCGCGATGCGCGCGGCTGACCGCCCCCGGCCGCGCCATCCCGGATCCGCCGCCGACGAGTGCGGCCACGGTCGAAGAGTGGTGCGGGGCGATGAACGGCGGCCTGGTGATCAGCGGGGTGGTCTCCGACAGCAGCCCCGCCACCGAATGGATCGCCGTCACCTCCAGCGCCTCGCTCTCGGTGAGGTCGGGCAACAGCCCCGGAAGCCGTTGGGCGAGCATCGTTTTCCCGACTCCGGGCGGCCCGGTGAACATCAGATGATGCGCACCGGCAGCGGCGACCTCGACCGCGAACCGCGCCTGCGTCTGACCCACCACGTCGGCGAGATCCGCGATGGGCTCCGGCTCCGGAGCGGTCGTCTCGACACGGACATCCAGAATGTCCTCTCCGGTCAGCCAGGCCTGCAGGTGCCGCAGCGTACGCACCCCGAGCACCTCGATGCCATCGACCAGACTGGCCTCGGCGAGATTGGCGATCGGGACCACCACAGCGGGCCAGCCCTGCCGCTTGGCCGACAGGACGGCCGGCAGCACACCTCGTACCGGACGCACCCTGCCGTCGAGGGCCAACTCCCCCAACAACACCGTCTTCTCCAGGCGGTGCCAGGCCGTCGTGTGACTGGCGGACAGCACTGCGGCCGCGATCGCGATGTCGTAGAGCGAACCGGTCTTGGGCAGCGTGGCCGGCGACAGCGCGAGGGTCAGCCGCGACATCGGCCAGGTGTTGCCGCAGTTGGTGATCGCCGCGCGAACCCGGTCGCGGGATTCCTGCAGTGCCGCGTCGGGCAGCCCGACCAGATGAACCCCGGGCAGCCCGGAGGTGATGTCGGCCTCGATCTCGACGATCTCGCCGTCCAGCCCGCGCACCGCCACCGAGTATGCCCGTCCCAGCGCCATCAGCCCACCCCTCGCAGGTGGAAGAGCTCAGGTTCGCGGCGCCGGCCGACACGCACCCCGATCACGTCGACACGGATGGCCGGCCAGCGCTGCTCCTGCTCGGCGAGCCACACTCCGGTGAGCCGACGTAGCCGCCGGACCTTCTGCGGTGTGACCGCCTGTGCCAGTCCACCGAACCCGTCACCGGTGCGGGTTTTCACCTCCACGAATACCAAGGTGCGGTCGGCATCTTCGGCGATGACGTCCAGTTCGCCATAACGGCATCGCCAGTTGCGGGCCACGATCCGCAGTCCCAGCGAGCTCAGGTGCTCGACCGCGAGCTGTTCTCCCAGCGCGCCCAGCTGGGCTCGCGTCAATGTTGTCATGGCTGCAGCCTGGACTGCCGCCCCGACACCAGCCGACGCGCGGACGGTCTGAGCCCGGGAAAGCGGGGAGTTATCCCCAGCGCCTCATTCGTCCACAGCCCGGCCGGCGATCATTCGGGAAGACGCAGCTCCGGCTTCTCGACTTCCTCGATGTTGACGTCTTTGAAGGTGATGACGCGAACCTGCTTGACGAAGCGGGCCGGCCGGTACATGTCCCACACCCAGGCGTCGGTGAGCCGCAGCTCGAAATAGACTTCGCCATCGGTGTTGCGGGGCACCATCTCGACGCTGTTGGCCAGATAGAAGCGACGCTCGGTCTCCACGACGTAGCTGAACTGCCCCACGATGTCCTTGTATTCGCGGTACAGCGAGAGCTCCATCTCGGTTTCGTACTTTTCGAGGTCTTCGGCACTCATCGGCTCAGCGGTCCTCTTCGTCTTCCGTCGTGGTGATACCCATCTAAACTCACCCCTCACCCGCGCGCTGCGCCGGTGCACAGTCAGCCACCATCTCCGGACCACCCGCGCCCGCGACCCGTCGGACATTGATGAAGGAAAACCGGTGCTGGCGACAAGGGCCGAGGTCCGCCAGCGCCGCGCCGTGCGCGGGTGTGCTGTAGCCCTTGTGTTCGGCGAACCCGTATCCGGGATGCTCGGCATCCATCGCGACCATCAGGCGGTCGCGGCTGACCTTGGCCAGCACGCTGGCCGCCGCGATGCAGGCCGCGGCGGCGTCCCCGCCGACCACCGGCAACGACGGCATGGGAAGCCCCGGCACGCGAAAGCCGTCGGAGAGCACGTAACCGGGCCGCATCGGCAGGCCCGCCACCGCTCGGCGCATGCCCTCGATGTTGGCCACGTGCACGCCGCGGCGGTCGACCTCCTCGGCGGGGATGAACACCACGTGATAGGCCACCGCGTAGCGGCGGATCAGCGGGAACAACTCTTCGCGGGCCTTCTCGGTGAGTTTCTTGGAGTCGTCGAGAGCGGCCAGGCCCTCGAAACGGTTCGGGCCGAGGACGCAGGCGGCGACCACCAGTGGGCCGGCGCAGGCGCCGCGGCCCACTTCGTCGACCCCTGCCACCGGGCCCAGACCGCTGCGGTAGAGCGCGGACTCGAGGGTTCGCAGTCCCGACGACTTGCGGATCACCGTGCGCGGCGGCCACGTCATCGCGGGCATGGTCAGCCCTGCTGCGGGTCGACCGAGGACACACCACCCCACCGAGACGGCGGCCAAGCGATGAACCGCGCCTTGCCGATGACATTGCTCGCCGGAACCGTGCCGGCCATCGGGTCGCCGGTGCACAGGATGCCCTCCTGGGCGTCGGCAGGCGTGCTGGTGCAGTGGGCGCGGGAGTCCGCCGAATGGGTGCGGTTGTCGCCCATCACCCACAGCCGGCCCTCGGGCACCTTGACCGGACCGAACTCGTTGCCCAGGCACGGGTAGACCAGCGGGTCGGCCATCATGGTCTGCGCGTTGAGGTAGGGCTCCTTGAGCGGCTTTCCGTCAACCGTCAGGCCGGTGTCGGCGCGACACTGCACGGTCTGGCCTCCCGTGGCGATGACCCGCTTGACCAGATCGTTCTCGTCAGGCGGGACGAAGCCGACGAATGACAGCGCATTCTGCAACCACCGGACGGCGACGTTGCTCGACCGGATCGACTTGTAACCGACATTCCAGTTCGGCGGGCCCTTGAAGACGATGACGTCGCCGGGATGCGGTGAGCCGAAGCGGTAGCCGATCTTGTCGACCATGATCCGGTCACCGACGCAACCGCTGCAGCCGTGCAGCGTGGGCTCCATGGACTCTGACGGGATCAGATAGGGCCGCGCCACGAACGTCAGCATCACGTAGTACAGGACCACCGCGATGCCGATGAGGATGGCGCCCTCGCGCAGCGCCGAATGCTTCTTCTCCCCCTTCTCGGGGGCCGCGTCGGGGGCGGGGCTTTCCGGAGGTTCCGTCGCAGTGCGGTAGTCCGGCGTCGAGTAGTCCGAGCTCGTGTTGTCGGTCACGTGATCAGCGTAGCCAGGCGAGCTGGCTGCCCTGGGCGGTCACTGGACGCGACGCGCACCGAGCTCAGCGCTTCTCCTTGATCTTCGCCTTCTTGCCCCGCAGCTCACGCAGATAGTAGAGCTTGGCGCGACGGACGTCACCGCGGGTGACGACCTCGATGTGGTCGATGTTGGGCGAGTGCACCGGGAAGGTGCGCTCGACGCCGACGCCGTAGCTCTCCTTGCGGACGGTGAAGGTCTCGCGGACCCCGCCGCCGGAGCGACGCAGCACGACACCCTTGAAGACCTGGATGCGCTGCTTGTTGCCTTCGATGACCTTGACGTGCACGTTCACAGTGTCGCCCGGACTGAAGGTCGGGATGTCGTCGCGCAGCGACGCCTGGTCGACGAAGTCCAGCGTGTTCATCGGTGACACTTCCTTGCGGTTCGCGGCCGCGGCCTGCTGCCAGCGCAGGTGCGCCGGCGGGCTGCCGAGCCGATGGATTCGGGCAACGTGGTGTTTGTCGCAGCAGGCGGAAATCCGTCCGGCCCGCGCGGGCAACTGCTCAATTGTGCCAGATCGGCCGCGAGCAGTGAAATCGCGCTACCCGCCGAGGTCACGGCGATGTCCCCGCGCGCTGACACGCGATGTACAACAAGTACGGCTAACCTTAACTGGCGGGCGGCAGTGCGGCGTGCCCGAACCACTGCGTTCCACCGAGCTCACCGAGTCCAGGCAAGGAGAAAAGTGAGGCGACGGCGTCCGTCGGTGCTGATCACCGGTACTGCCGCAGCGCTGATCGGTGTGTCCGTGGCCGCCTCCTCCCCTCAGGTCAACTCCGGTTCCGCTGATGCAGGTCCGCAGCGGCTGACCCTGCTGGCCGCCGACCCCGCCGCGATTCCCGACGCCCCGGCCATGGCGCCGCTGCCTCAAGCGCCGCCGGATGTGGTCGCCGGCCTCGACGCGCGTGCCCAGCAGGCCGCTTCCGACGCCGCCCAGAAGGGTGCGGACATCGGCTTCACGCTGCTCGACCGCGAGACCGGCCGCATCATCTCCGACGGCGACGGGGGCGCCTTTCCGATCGCGTCGGTGAGCAAGCTGTTCATCGCCGATGACTTGCTGATGCAGGTGGCCAACGGTCAGCGTCAGCTGACTCCCGAGGAGCGTCAGGGCTTGGACGCGATGCTGCGCTCGTCGGACGACAGCTCCGCGGAGGTGTTCTGGAGCGAGGGCGGCGGCTCCGACATCATCAGCCGGGTGAGCGCCCGCTACGGGCTGACCGGGACATCGGCACCCTACGACGGGCACTGGTGGAACACCATGAGCACCACGGCCGACCTGGTCCGTTATTACGACATGTTGCTCGACGGCGCAGGCGGCCTGCCGCCCCAGATGGCTTCGATGATCCTGTCCGACCTGTCCGCCTCGACGCCGATAGCACGGGACGGCTATCCGCAGCGGTTCGGCATTCCCGACGGCCTCTTCGCCGAACCGGTCGCCGTCAAACAGGGCTGGATGCCCGGCTGGAACGGCGACAACTGGTTGCACATGTCGACCGGTGTGATCGGTCCCACCCGGCGCTTCGTTATCGCCATCGGCTCGATGCAGCCGGTCGACGACACCACCGCACGCGACACCGTCACCCAGGCGATCAAGACGATGTTCCCGGGCGGACGGATCTGATCTCTACTCGCCCAACAGATCTGGGCGGCGTTCCTTCGTGCGCTGCAGTGCCTGCTCGTGGCGCCAGGCGCTAATCTTGGCGTGATCTCCGGACAGCAGCACGTCTGGCACCGGTAGTCCTCGCCAGGTCGGCGGCCGGGTGTAGCTCGGCCCCTCCAGCAGACCGGCAATTTCCGGCGAGTGCGAATCATCCTGGTGTGACAGCGGATTGCCCATCACGTTGGGCAGCAGACGCACCACCGCCTCGATCATCACCAGTGCGGCGGCTTCCCCACCGGCCAGCACATAGTCGCCGATCGAGACCTCTTCGACCCGCATCCGGCTCGCAGCGTCATCGACCACCCGCTGATCGATGCCTTCGTAGCGTCCGCACGCGAACACCAGGTGCTGCTCGTCTGACCAGCGCAGCGCGGCACCCTGGGTGAACATCCGGCCGGCCGGGGTCGGGACCACCAGAAGTGTTGACTCGGTGCATATCTCGTCGAGCGCCTCGCCCCACACCGGAGCTTTCATCACCATGCCGGGGCCGCCACCGTAGGGCGAGTCGTCGACGGAATGGTGCACGTCGTGGGTCCACCGCCGCAGATCGTGCACGGCGAAGTCGACGATCCCGGACTCTATTGCCTTGCCCAACAACGACTCCCGCACCGGGTCGAGGTAGCTCGGAAAGATCGTGATGACGTCGATCCGCATGTCAGCGCGTTTCGCCGTCCAGGTCCAGCAGGCCCTCGGGCGGATCGATCTCGACCAGCCCGTCGGCCAGTGAAACCGACGTCACGATGGCGCTCACGAACGGCACCAGCACCTCGGCGCCGTCAGGCGTGCGCACCGACAGCAACTCCCCCGCGGCGGTGTGCAGCACCTCGGCCACCGAACCGACGGCGCTGCCGTCCGCCGTGCGCACGGCGAGCCCTTCGAGCTGATGGTCGTAGAACTCGTCGGGATCCTCGATGGGCGGCAACTCGGCGGAGTCGACCACGAACAGCTGCCCGCGCAGCGCATCGGCGGTGTTGCGATCCGACACGCCGGGCAGGCGAACCAACAGCCGGCCGCCATGGGGGCGGGCCGAATCGATCACCACATCTCGGCCACCGTCACCACGAGCAGGCTTGAGCCGCAAGCGATTCCCGGGTGCGAAGCGGTCATCGGGGTCGTCGGTGCGAACGTCGACCACCAGTTCGCCGGTGATGCCGTGCGCCTTGACCACACGCCCGACGACGAGCTCCATGGCTACTGGTCGGTGTCCACCACGTCGACGCGGATGCCGCGACCGCCGATGCCGGCCACCAGTGTCCGCAGCGCCGTTGCGGTGCGACCGCCGCGGCCGATCACCTTGCCGAGGTCTTCCGGATGGACATGGACCTCAATGGTCCGGCCACGGCGGCTGGTCACCATGTCGACGCGGACATCGTCGGGATTGTCGACGAGCCCGCGGACCAGGTGCTCCACGGCGTCGACGACGACCGAGCTCATTCTGCGGCGGCCTCAGTGGCCTCGGCAGCCTCGGCGGCGGGCTCGGCGGTCTCAGCGGCGGGCTCAGCCTCGGCGGCGGGCTCGGCGGTCTCAGCAGCGGCCTCAGCCTCGGCGGCGGGCTTCTCAGCCTCGGCGGCGGGCTTCTCGGCCGGCGCCTTCTTCTTCTTCGGCTGGGTGGCCTCGCCCGACGGCGCGCCGTCGGCGGCGGCCAGGGCGGCGTTGAACAGGTCCAGCTTGCTCGGCTTGGGCTCCTTGACTTTCAGCGTGCCCTCGGCGCCGGGCAGACCCTTGAACTTCTGCCAATCACCGGTGATCTTCAGCAGAGCCAGGACCGGCTCGGTGGGCTGGGCGCCCACGGACAGCCAGTACTGCGCGCGCTCGGAGTCGATCTCGATGAGGCTCGGCTCTTCCTTCGGGTGGTAGCGACCGATGACCTCGATCGACCGTCCGTCACGACGGGTGCGCGCGTCGGCGACGGCGATGCGGTACTGGGGATTGCGGATCTTGCCAAGCCGGGTGAGCTTGATCTTGACGGCCATGAACGACTACTCCTGCTGCGTTGCCACGCTGCAATTCAGCGATGCGGGCAGGATGCCCGATCCGGTTTTGCGTCACGTGTGTGACCGCAGTACGGCGCATCGTGGAGAAGCCGCACGCGGACAGCCGCCTATTGTGCCAGATCGCGCAGGTCGGGTGTTAATCGCCGGAGGTGGCGCCGACCTGCCCGAACAGGTTGCGGGCATTGCTGTAGAACACCTTGCGGCACCACTGATCGCCCAGGCCGAGCGCGGCGATCGACTCAAGCGCGTGATGGTAGGGATACGGGATGTTGGGAAAGTCGCTGCCGAACAGTACCCGGTCCGCCAGCTCGACCAGCGCCGGCCGCGCATCGGGTGGAAACGGGTCGGTCTGTTCGGTGAACTCGGTGAACACCAAGGTGGTGTCGAGGTAGACACCGGGATAGCGGCGCGCCAGCTCGATGAACTCCCGGTATTCCGGAAAGCCCATGTGAGCGATGATCAGCCGAAGCCCCGGATGCCGGCGCAGGATCTCGGCCACCGGGGCGGGACCGGTATGCCGACCCGGCTGAGGCCCGGAGCCCGCGTGGATGACCGTCGGTATCTGCGCCTGCTCGAGAAGCGCCCATACCGGCGCCAGCAGCGGATCGGTCGGCGCATAGTCGCCGACCTGGATGTGGGCCTTGAAGACCCGCGCGCCTGCGTCGATCACCCGACGCACGTAGGCTGGGGCGGACGGCTCGGGATAGAACGTCGCGGTGTGCAGGCATTCCGGAACCTCGGCCGCGAACTCCGTGGCCCAGGAGTTGAGCCATTCGGCCATGTCCGGCTTGTGCGGATACACCAGCGACGTGAACGCGGTGACACCGAACTGCCGTAACCGATCGACGCGCGCGGCCTCGTCGAGTCGGTAGGAGATCGGCCATCGGCGGCCGACCAGTGGTCCCATCCCGTCGAAATAGGCCCACACCTTGTCCATCACCCGCTTGGGCATGAAGTGGGTGTGGACGTCGACGATCGCCTCGAGGCCGACCCGGTCGAGCAGGCCGCGGACGGCCGCCGTCTCGGCCTCGGCGCTCACAGGAACTTCCGGATGCACTTGGTCTCGACGCGGCAGGTCATGCGCCGGCCGTCGTCGGTCCGGATGAACTCGTCGTCGTACCACCGCCCGCGAACATGACCCGCCAGGCTCAGCATTCGTCTGATTCAACACCGCACGTGGAGATCTCAGCCGACCGGGTTACGCTCACACCCCATGGGGAGGCTACTGGCCGCTTTCGCGGCATCTTTCGCCCTGACCATCACCACCGCCGTCGTCGGCAGCCCTGCTGCCGCCACAGCGGATCCGAACGTCCAGCCGGTGGGGTCGATACCGATACCCGACGGTCCGGCTCCGGCATGGATCGTCGCCGACATGGACAGCGGGCTTGTGCTGGCGGGCCGTGACATGTACACCGCCCATCCGCCGGCGAGCACCATCAAGACGCTGCTGGCGCTCACCGCGCTCGACGAGCTGACCCTCGACGCCACCGTGGTGGCCAACGAGGCCGATGCCCACGTCGAGTGCAGCTGCGCAGGCATCAAACCCGGCCGCACCTACACCGCGCGTCAGCTGCTCGACGCGGTGCTGCTGGTGTCGGGCAACGACGCCGCCAACACACTGGCCGACATGCTCGGCGGCTACCAGAGCGCGGTGGACAAGATGAACGCCAAGGCGGCGGCGGTCGGCGCCACCAACACCCACGCCGCCTCTCCCTCAGGACTGGACGGACCGGGCGGGTCGGGCTGGACCACTCCGCACGATCTGGCCGCGATCTTCCGCGCCGCCATGGCCAGCCCGGTGTTCGCCGAGATCACCGCGCAGCCGGTGGCGATGTTCCCCACCGACGCCGGCGAGCGGCCGCTGGTCAACCAGAACGAACTGCTCGTGCGCTATCCCGGCGCCATCGGCGGCAAAACCGGGTTTACCGACGCCGCCCGTAAGACGTTCGTCGGCGCCGCCGACCGCGGTGGACGGCGGCTGGTGATCGCGATGATGTACGGCCTCATCCACGAAGGCGGCCCGACCTACTGGGACCAGGCCGCGATGCTGCTGGACTGGGGCTTCGCGCAGAGCCCTTCGGAAAACGTCGCGGCGCTCTAGCTAGCGGCGTCCGCCCGGCACCGCATTGAACCCCGGCTGGGCGACTTCCGCCTCGTTGAGTTGGAACGGCGCGGGCGCTAGATCGTTCGGAGTGGCCACGATGTCAGGACTCGACTCCACCGGCGCCGACTGCGCACCGGGCGCAATGACCTCCGATGAATCCTCCGGCCCCAGCTGCACTGGATTGCCCGTCGTCGGAATTTCACCCGGCACCCAGGCGAGGATGTCGCGAACACCGTCGTTCCACACGACGCTGTTGGGCACCTCGCCGACGACGTCGAAGTAGTTAGCACCGTGGGCGACTGGCGTTCGTAACGTTCGCGGTGAGCCCTCTGCCCAGCGTGACGAACGGACGGTATCGGTTACGTTCGCGAGGTTCGCAGAAAAGCGGATTTGCGGATCGCCCCTTTAAGAACTAGACCAATCCAGACTTTGCTAGCGGTCCTATCTGTACGGCTGTGCCCCACGGTGTAGAAGCGCCCGCGATGCCGATCAGCGGGTCTGACCCCAACGCACCGGTCACACGTAGTGAGCAACGGTGAACGCTTCTGCATAGCGTTAGTGGCGACCGCCGCGATCTCCAGATCGATCCGGGGGTCGTCGATCGGTATTGCTGAGCTAGTGGTTCAGTGAAGATTCAATGAAGAACGCGGCGTTTCGATTCATCGCCTGGGTGGAGTCGGCATGATCGAGTCATGACCGAAACGCCCGAATCCCGGACCGAACCGACAGCGGTGGCCACCGAGCAGTGGCGCGGGGAGCTGTCACATGGATCCGACCGTCCCAACAGGCTCGCCCAGAGCGCGGCATGGGTGGGCATCGTTGCTGGTGTCGTGTTTATCGTCGCGGTGGTCTTCTTCTCCGGGTTCTTCGTCGGAAGGCAGTACGGCGGCGGTTACCGCGACGGGCGCGGAATGTACTACCCCGGCGGGATGATGGGGCCCGGCGGGATGATGGGGCCCGGCGGGATGATGGGCCCCGGATCGTCGGGACCTGGGATGATGGCCCCCGGTCAGCAGCTATCGCCGACGACAACTCCGGCCGTGCCCACCACGCCGCCTCGGTAGCCGTTTCAGCCTGGTTCGTTCGTGCAGGTCGGTTGTGGTCAGTTCGGCGTGAACCAAGGTGAAGATGTGTTCCGGCTTTGGCGGGGCCGCGTGCCACCCTTCCCGCCACGCGAGTTGGGCTGCACAACCCCAACCGCGGTGCTGCGATAGGGTGGTGGAGCCTGGCCAGGGCGTCGGCGAGGTGCTTCTTGCTATTCGCGTCCGAAGAGTGGTTCGCCGTCGTTGCCTCCGAGCAGGAAGATGAACCGGTCAAGGTCGGCGCGGAGTTCGTCGGCGGTGCAGGCGGGATGACCGACGTAGTGGGTCAGTGATGCGTCGAGGCGCCCGGTATCGGAGGCGAGCCAGTCGTTGACGAACTGCAGGAGCTCGGTCAACTCGACACATCGGCGATATCCAAGCGAATCTGCGGCATAAACACGCCTCCGGATCGGGGTTGCCGTCGACGACGATCGGATTAGCGGCCTGACGAGTGCAGGTCGGCCTTTTGATTGCGGGTGTTCTCCAACAGCGTGGCCGGTGGCCTACCGCCAGCAGCACGCAATTGTCATCGTTCGCATGGCCGCACCCGTGACCCGGGGCGAGTTAGGGAGCGCGGAGTAATTAGGTGGGTTCTGTTGGGCGTGTCGCGGTGTGGTCGGCTGTGAGCGTGTAGTTCCAGTCGCCGTGGAATTCGTGACGGTGCAGTTGGGTGGCTTCGAGGGCGGCGATCTGCTTGTCGGTGATCTTGATGCCGCGCTCGTAGGTGGTGGTGTCAAGCACCGCGTTCACGGTCAGCCCGGTGGATGTGGTTGTTGCCCTGAGAGTTTCGATGACTACCTCGTGGGACTCCAGGGGTCGTCCGCGCCAGTTGCGGCTGATCGCGGAGAACAGCCGGTGTTCGATCTTGTTCCATTTGGAGGTGCCGGGCGGCAGGTGGCAGACCGTGATGTCGAGTCCGGCCTCGGTGGCGAAGGCGGCGAGTTCGGTTTTCCACAGCCGCAGCCGGGATCCGTTGGAGCCGCCGGAGTCGGCGGTGATCAGCAGCTTGTCCGAGCCGGGATAGCTGATGGCGCCCATCGTGGTCCACCAGCGGCGGATCGATTCCACCGCGAACGCGCCGGTGTCGGCGTCGGTGCCGACGTTGACCCAGCCGGTGTTGGCGGCGATGTCGTAGACCCCGTAGGGGGCCACCTTGCCCAGGGCCTTGTCGGCGAAGTCGTGCACCTGCACCTGCCGGGGTGACCCGGCGGGCTCCCATTCGCGGCCGGCAGCTGTGTAGTTGCCGACGAGTTCTTTCTTCTTGGTGTCCACGCTGATCACCGGGTCCCCGTCGGCCTGGAATCCTTCGACGTGGGTGTTGAGATAGCCGAACTGCCCATCCCGATCCCGATGATGGGTGCCTTCCAGGGTTTTCGAGTTCGCCTGCAGGCTGTAACCAGCCTGTTTGAGCAGCTTGGCCACCGTCCGTGCGGACACCCGATGTCCCCTGGCGGTCAGCTCGGCGGCCAGCTTCGCCGTCGATTTGGTCGTCCACCGCAACGGCGACTCCGGATCACCACGGGTGACCGGATCCACCAGTGCGTCGAGCGCGGCGACCAGATCGGGGTCGGTCACCGCCATCGGCGGGCGCCCCGCACCCGGCCGGCGCACCCGCCCCGGAATCGGTTCGCCGGAATCCAACTCACGCACACCGGCCGCCACGGTATCCGGATGCACCGCAGCGGCCGCCGCGACCAGCTTGATCCCGCCCCGACCCAGCACCTTGGCCTCCGCGCCGAGCAACAACCGCCACGCCCGCTCATCCAGATGCGGGCGGATCAACAACAAACGGGCGGCGACCGGATCGGAGTCCACAGCAGGCAGCGTCATACCACAAGTGTCGACAAACCAAACGGAAAAACCTAATCAATTACTGCGCGATTCCTTAGGTGTGGTCGAGTGCGTCGATGACGGCTTGCAGTTTGGTGGTGACCTGTTCGGCGACCTGTGCCACTCCGGGTGCGTCGCTGAGCTCGGCCATCAGCGCGGGATTGATGGCATCGACGATGACGGTGTCGTTGCCGTGGGTGGTGTCGGCGCGCACGACGACGTTGCAGGGCAAGAGCAGCCCGATCTCGGGGTCGCTGAGCACGGCTTGATGCGCCAGGGGCGGGTTGCAGGCGCCCAGGATCAGATAATCGGCCATGTCGACGTCGAGTTTGGCCTTCATGGTGGCTTTCACGTCGATCTCGGTGAGCACCCCGAACCCGTGGTCGGCCAGGGCCGTTCGGGTTCGCGCGACCGCGTCGTCGAAGGAGGTGTGCAGTGTGGTTGATAGTGCCAGTTTGGTCATCGTTGTCTCTTTCCTGCTCAGCGGTTTGCGGCGTTTCCGATCTCTGCAGTCGCCCGGCGGGTGCTCGCGCGGCGGCCGTTTGGTCGCGGGATCCCGGCTAGGGGTTGGGCGCGCCCGGCGCGGACACCGTTGGCGATAACGACGATCTCGGCGAGTTCGTGCACGAGCACCACGGCGGCCAGGCCGAGGACCCCGAGCAGGGCCAGGGGCAGCAGGATGGTGATGATCGCCAACGATAGGCCGATGTTTTGCAGCATGATGCGCCGGGATCGGCGGGCGTGGGACAGCACTTGGGGCAGGTGGCGCAGGTCTTGGCCCATCATGGCGACGTCGGCGGTTTCGATGGCGACGTCAGTGCCCATGGCGCCCATCGCGATGCCGAGGTCGGCGGTGGCCAGGGCGGGGGCGTCGTTGACGCCGTCACCGACCATCGCGGTGGGCCGCCGGGAGCGCAGTTCCTCGATGATGCGGGCCTTGTCCTCGGGCCGCAGGTCAGCGTGCACGTCGTCGATGCCGGCGTCGGCGGCCAACGCCCGGGCGGTGCGCTCGTTGTCCCCGGTCAGCATCGCCACCTGGTAGCCGCGGGCGCGCAGCCCACCGATCACCTCGGCGGCTTCGGGTCGCAGCTCGTCGCGCACCGCCACCGCACCCAACACGGCACCGTCGCGTTCGACGAGCACCGCGGTTGCCCCGGCGCGCTGCATTCGGTCGATGACCTCGGCCAGCGGGCCGGGTTGGATCCAGCCGGGCCGCCCGAGCCGGACCGGACTTCCGTCCAGCCAGCCGGTGAGTCCGGCGCCGGTGGCCGATTCAACATTGTGCGCCGGGGTGACCTGATCGGCGGCGGCGAGGATGGCTGCGGCCAAGGGGTGTTCGCTGCGGGCCTCCAGCGCGGCGGCCACCGCCATCACTTCGGGGCGCGAAACCCCGTCGGCGGGTACTACGGTCATGACGGCGGGCTGGTTGCGGGTCAGGGTGCCGGTCTTGTCCAGGGCGATCGTGCGGATGCGGCCCAGGGCCTCCAGCGCGGCACCACCTTTGATGAGGACACCCATCTTGCTGGCGGCGCCGATCGCGGCGACCACGGTCACTGGCACCGCGATCGCCAGCGCGCACGGTGAGGCCGCGACCAGTACCACCAGCGCCCGTTCGATCCACACCCGCGGATCCCCGACCAGGCTGCCGATCACGGCGATGATTACGGCGGCGACCATGATCGCGGGCACCAGCGGGCTGGCGACCCGGTCGGCCAGGCGTTGGCTAGAACCCTGGCGGGCCTGCTCGGCCTCCACAATCTGAACGATCCGAGCCAGCGAGTTGTCGGTGGCGGTGGCGGTGATCTCCACGTCGAGAACCCCGGCGCCGTTGATTGAGCCGGCGAACACCGCATCACCGGGGCCTGCTTCGATCGGCACCGACTCCCCAGTGATCGCCGAGGTGTTCAGCGCGCTGCGCCCCGCGGTGATCACGCCATCGGTGGCGATCCGCTCCCCGGGTTTGACCACCATCACCTCGCCCACGGCGAGTTCCGTTGGGGAGACAGGGTATTCGCGCCCACCGCGGCGCACCGTGGCGACGGCGGGGACCAGCGACAGCAGCGCCCGCAAGCCTCGGCGGGTACGGGTGATCGAGTACTCCTCGAGGCCCTCGCTGATCGCGAACAAAAACGCCAGCATCGCGGCCTCGCCGACCTCACCGAGGGCCACCGCACCGACTGCGGCGATCGTCATCAGGGTGCCGACACCGATCTTGCCCGCCGCCAATCGCTTCAGAGTGGACGGGACGAAGGTGGCGCCGGCGATGATCAGCGCCGCGGCCTCCACAACCAGCGTCACCGGCGCGGGTCCGCCGGCCCAGCCCACGATCAGCCCCGCCAGCAGCAGCACCCCGGCCAGAGCGGCAGCCCGGATCTCGCTGACCTGCCACAGTTTCTCCGGGCCCCGCTCGCGCTCATCGCGGTCGGGACCGGAATCGTCGTGGCCGCAGCAGGTGTCACTCACAGGCAGACCCCGATGCGCCGGCGGTGCCTTAATTGGGGCACAACGCGACCGCGTTGCCGGTGGCCATCAGCAGTGTTTCGGCCGCCACCAACAGATCGAGCAGTTCCGGGCGGGTCAACGAGTAGAACACCTGCCGTCCCTGCGGACGGCCCGCCACCAGACCGCACTCGCGCAGACACCCCACATGCGCCGACACCGTCGACTGGGCCAACCCCAACTCCGTCACCAGGTCGGCCACCCGGGCCTCCCCGCGAGCCAACCGGCCCACGATCGCCAACCGGGTGCCGTCCGAGAGGCCACGGAACAACGCCACCGCCGCATCCAGACCCGACCCGGATGGTGATCCGGCCAGACAACCCGCACTATCAATCGTCATACAGCGATAATACTGTGCGTTGGCCGGTAATACCGAAACGCACCGATGGTTGAGGACCATCGGCCCTACCGGGTCGTGGCACTGTCCGCGCAGGCTGGCCTGAGCAACTCACGTTGCCGGGCTTGGTAATTCAAGGCGAAAGGTGCGCGACCATGATGTATGACGGCTGGGGCTGGGGTGGCATGGGATCAGGCGGCTGGATCCTGATGACCGTGGTAATGGTGCTGTTCTGGGCGGCGGTGATCACCGCCGTGGTCCTGGCCATCCTCTACCTGACCGGTCCGCGGCACACCAGCGCGCACCCGCCCGGACCGGGGCCGGCCCGCGCTGAAGGTCTGCTCGCCGAACGCTTCGCCCGCGGCGAGATCGACGAAGACGAATACCAGCGGCGCATGACGCTGCTGCGCGAACACCGCTGACCGCGATGCGCTCCCACCGCCTCTGGCTGGTCTTGGCCATCGCGATCGCATCGGTGATCCTCGGGGTCGCGACTACCGCGATCTGGTACACCGGCGGGCCGTTCGGCCGCCAAACACCCGTCTCCGCCAACGCCCCCTACCCGAACGCCCCCGGCGCCTGGGGCCCGGGCATGATGGGCCCCAGGCGGTACCCGGCCGCCCCGCCGCCGTCCTGTTCCGCGCCGGCGCTACCGGGCGCGGTGGTTGACGTCACCGTCACCGACATGGGAGCGATGATGGGGCCGGGCATGATGGGCCGCGGCGGCATGATGGGGCCGGGCTGGAACGGCCCGAACGGCGCGAACGGCCCGGGGCAAACCGGCTACCGATACCCGGGCATGGGGATGATGCGCATCGTCGTCACCCCAGCCTCCGTTCCGGCGGGCCCGGTGTCGTTGCGGGTACTCAACACCGGCGGGTTGAGCCACGAACTCGTCGTGCTGCCCCTGGCACAGGGCCAATACCCCGGGTGGCGTGTCACCGGCCCGGACGGCAAGGTCGACGAGTCCGGCAGCCTGGGTGAGGCCTCCCGCACCTGCGGCGCCGACAAAGGTGACGACCAGTCACCCAATACGGCATCGCCCCTGGCGGCACCGGCTGGACCACCATCACCCTGACCCCGGGACGCTACGAGCTGATCTGCAACATCGCCGGCCACTACTGGGCCGGGATGTATGCCGAACTCGACGTCACCGGCCCACCCAAATAAGTGAGACGAACCATGTTCGCCAGACGTGCAACGATCACCACCGCGACCATCCTCGCGCTAGCCGGATCGGTCGCAATCGGGCTCAGCGGCGGCGAGACGACCACCACCCTCGCGCAACCCTCAGGCGGGGTTTCATCGACGAGCGGGCCCGCGCTGCCGGTCCAGGGCCCATGGGACCAGTGCTGGGGACCCAACGGCTGGGACCCCAATTGCTGGGGACCCGGACCATGGGGTCCTGGACAGTACGGACCGGGCATGATGGGTCCCGGCGGATACGGCGGACCGGGCATGATGGGCCCGGGACCGTGGGGCCCTGGACAGTGGGGGTCGGGCATGATGGGCCCCGGGCCGTGGGATTACTAACTAACTAAGGAAGTACAACTTGCCCATGTTCGATGCACCCCAGATGGCAGGGTAGAAGGCGCCGGATTGTGCCCGGGCCCCGAAGCGCTCGATCATCGGGAGGGCGCCACCGCCAAACCCGTCGACCACCAGTTGGGCGGCCGCGTACAACGTGCCGTTGTGCAGCACCGGATCGCTGCTCGGCGCCAGCTTCTTCACCGTATAGCCGATGACGGGAGTCCGTTGGGACCGTTCAGCGTTTCCTGCTCGCCGAAGATCCGGATGTTGTCCGTCGCCCACGCCGGGGGCACGGTGGCGGCGCCGATGCCGATCGTGATGACGCAGGCGGCAACAGCTCCAGCCAGCTTCGTGACGTTCATTGTGACTCCCCTCATTCGCAGCGACCCGCACTCGCTGCATCGACGCTGGAATCGCGAGTTTGACCCTACTTATTCTGCGCTACCGATTGCCGCTGATCGTGGAGGTTCGCCACAAATCCGAGACCGCACCGAACCCGTTCTGAGGTCATCGGTACCTACGCTTGGGCCACATGCCTGTCGGTTCGCCGCGCGGACGTCGCTTGCGGCGAGCGGCACTCCCCGCTGCGGTGAGCCTGTTGGTCGTCCTCGGCGCCCAAGCGTTCGGTGCACCCAGCGCCTCCGGTGCACCGGAGGCTGCCTCGGCCGCCGCCGCACCACCGCCGGACGGACCGGCGCCGGCGTGGCTGGTCGCCGACCTCGACAGTGGCCGCATCCTGGGTAGCCGCGACCCCTACCGAACATACGCGCCGGCCAGCACCATCAAGCCGCTGCTGGCGATGGTGGTCATGGATCAGGTCAACCCGGCGGCCGCGATGCGCGCGACGGCAGCCAACGCCGACGTCGAATGCTCCTGCGTCGGTCTCGTGCCCGGCTCGGTATACACCGCGCGTCAACTGCTCGACGCGCTGTTGATGGTCTCAGGCAACGACGCGGCCAACGCACTGGCCGACATGGTGGGTGGCCACCAGGTCGCAGCGCAGAAGATGAACGTCAAGGCCTACCAACTCGGCGCCCGCAGCACGCGGGCCGGCTCACCGTCAGGGCTCGACGGGCCGGGCTGGGAGTCGGCGACCACGCCGAACGATCTCGGAGTGATCTACCGGGCCGCGCTGAACTACCCGCTGTTCGCCCAGATCATCCACCAGAGCACCGCGCTGTTCCCCGACGGCAAGGGCGGTGTGAAGCAGATCGCCAGCCACGATCACCTGCTGCCCAACTACCCCGGCTTCATTGGCGGCAAGACCGGCTACACCAACCTCGCCAAGGAGACCTACGTCGCCATGGCGCAGCGCAACGGCCGACGGCTGATCGCGGTGCTGATGTACGGCAGCGACGAACTGTGGGACCAAGGCCGGGCACTGCTCGACTGGGGCTTCAGCGTCAGCTAGCTCTGTCTCCCACGGCCGGAAGGTCGGTTTGTCAGTCCGAATCTGTCAGCGAGCCGCGATACTATTCGAACATGCGTTCGATTCTTGCCGTTCTCGACGACCTCGACAGCCTCGTGGAGGAACTCGCCGCTGCCGACCTCGACGCGGTCGAGGCAGTCGAACGGTACCAGGTGGTCGATCGGCTGGAAACCGCGCGGCGCCGCCAGATCGCGATCAGCCTCGACCACATCGCCCGCCTCGAGCACGTCCCCGGTTGCCCGCCGGTGGGCATCACGCTGGCCGACGTGTTGCGGATCAGCCGAGCCGAATCACGTCGCCGAATCCGCGACGCCGAGCAACTCACGGCACGGACGACCCTGACCGGTGAACCGCTGGCTCCGCTGCTGCCCAAGACGTCGGAGGCTTGGCACGACGGAGTCCTCGACGGCGACCATCTACGGGTCATTGAGAAGTTCTTCCGCGATCTGCCCGATCACGTTCCGGACCCGGAGATCGAGAAAGCCGAAGCCTCGCTTGCCGAGCATGCCGCTAACCTGCGGCCCGACCAACTGGAGAAGATCGCTCACCGGCTGGCGCTGGCCCTGAACCCCGACGGCACCTTCTCCGACGAGGACCGAGCCCGCAAGCGCGGATTCACCTGGTGCGGTGCGCAACGCCCCGACGGCATGAGCGTGGGCAAGCTCATTGCCAACCCCGAACTGCGCGCCATGCTCGATGCGTGGTTCGCGAAATTCGCCGGCCCTGGAGTGTGTAACCCCGATGACCAAACCCCCACCGTCACAAGCGAGCCCACCGCAGACGTCGCCGAGCGCGATGCCCGCAGCCTGCCCCAGCGCCGGCACGACGCCTTGAGCGCGCTGGTGCGCGGGCAACTCGGCGATCCGAGACTCGGCCAGCACAACGGTCTTCCGGTGACGGTGATCGTCTCCGCCACTCTGCAGGAGATCCAAGCCAAGACCGGACAGGCCGTCACCGCCGGCGGCACCCTCATCCCGATCTCCGATGTCATCCGGATGTCCGTCCATGCCTACCACTACCTGGCGCTGTTCGACGGGGTAACCGGCCAAGCTCTGTGGCTGGGCCGCAGCAAACGGATCGCCACTGGAGATCAGCGAATTGTCCTGCACTCCAAAGACCGTGGCTGCACGCGACCCGGCTGCGACGCCCCCGGCTACCGCACCGAAGTCCACCACGTCGACGAATGGGCCACGGGCGGGCTGACCAACATCGACAAACTGACCCAAGCCTGCCATTCGGACCACAAGCTGCTCGACGAAGGCTGGGGCGTGCGCAAGCGCGCGGACGGGACCACCGAATGGATTCCCCCATCCCAACTGCCCTTCAACGGCGGTGGCGTCAACACCTACCACCACCCCGAACGCCTCATCGACCACCGTGACGACGACGGCGCGGCCTAGAACACGCGACCTCGCAGAACCGCCCGGTCGGGGCGCGACAGCACGTCTGCGCCGCTGCGCGGGTCGGCGGTGAAGCACAGCAGATCTGCCGGCGCACCGTCCGCCAGAACCGGTCGGCCCAGCCAGCGCCGGGCATCCCAGCACGCCGCACCCAGCGCGTCGGTCGGCGTCATCCCGATGCCCTTGAGCGCCTCGACCTCGTCGGCCACGCGGCCGTGCGCAATGTTGCTGCCCGCGTCGGTGCCCGCGTAGATCGGCACGCCGGCTTCCCGCGCGGCGGCGATCCGCTGCGGACAGCGGGCGTAGAGCTCACGCATGTGCGTCGCGTAGGACGGGAATTTGCTTGCGGCATCGGCGAATCCGGGGAAATTATCGACGTTGATCAGGGTCGGCACCAAAGCGGTACCGTGCTCGACCATCATCGCCACGGTGTCGTCGGTCAGCCCGGTGCCGTGCTCGATGCAGTCGATGCCGGCTGCGATGAGGCCCGGTAGCGCGTCCTCGCTGAACACATGCGCGGTGACGCGGGCGCCCTCGTCGTGCGCCGCGGCGATCGCGGCGCGCAGCACGTCATCGGACCACAGCGGGGCCAGATCCCCCACCGACCGGTCGATCCAGTCCCCCACGAGTTTCACCCAGCCGTCACCGCGGCGGGCCTGCTCGGCCAGCGCCTCGGGTAGCTGCCACTCGTCCTCCAGCTCGATGGCGAACCCGCGCCCGTAGCGCTTGGGCCGGGCAAGATGCTTGCCGGCACGGATGATTCGCGGCAGGTCGTGGTGGTCGTCGAGGCTGCGGGTGTCGGTGGGTGATCCGCAGTCACGCAACAACAGCGCGCCCACCCCACGTTCGGCCTCGGCCTGGGCGATCGCCTCCTCGAGAAGGATCTCACCGTGCGGCCCCAACCCGACGTGGCAGTGCGCGTCGACGAGTCCGGGGATGATCCAGCCGCCGTCGAAGACGGTTTCGGCGTCGGCCACGGGATCGCTGCGCAGGACGCCGTCGGCGATCCACCATTCGACAGGCTCGCCGTCGGGTAGCCCGCGGCCCCGAACGTGCAACCCGCTCAACGGATCACTGCTTGCCGGGGAACTTCAGTTTGGACAGATCGAAGTCGGCCAGACCTGGCGGCAGCTCATTGAGACCCTCGGGCATCTGGGACAGATCGGGGAACCCACCGGGCAGTCCGCCGGCGAGCAGCGGATTACGCGCCTTCGGCGGGGTCGGCCCGCGGCCACCCTTCTTGCCCTTCTTGTTCTTGGCGTTCTTCTTCGACGACCGCCGCCCGAACGGCATACCCATCGCGCCGGCCATCTGCGACATCATCTTGCGGGCCTCGAAGAAGCGGTCGACGAGCTGATTGACCTCCGAGACCGTCACACCCGAGCCGTTGGCGATCCGCAGCCGCCGCGAGGCGTTGATGATCTTCGGATCGGCCCGCTCCTGCGGGGTCATGCCGCGGATGATCGCCTGCAGCCGGTCGAGCTGGTTGTCGTCGACGGCGGCCAGGGCGTCCTTCATCTGGCCCGCGCCGGGCAGCATGCCCAGCAGGTTGCCGATGGGCCCCATCTTGCGGATCATCAGCATCTGCTCGAGGAAATCCTCCAGCGTCAGCTCGCCGGAGCCGATCTTGGCGGCGGCCTCCTCAGCCTTCTGCTGGTCGAAGACCTGCTCGGCCTGCTCGATGAGGGACAGCACGTCGCCCATGCCGAGGATGCGGCTGGCCATCCGGTCGGGGTGGAAGACGTCGAAGTCCTCGAGCTTCTCACCGGTCGACGCGAAGAGGATCGGCACGCCGGTGACCTCGCGCACCGACAGCGCGGCACCACCGCGGGCATCGCCGTCGAGCTTGGTCAGCACCACGCCGGTGAACCCGACCCCCGCGCCGAACGCCTCTGCGGTGGCGACGGCGTCCTGGCCGATCATCGCGTCGAGCACGAACAGCGTCTCGTCGGGTAGGGTCGCATCGCGGATCGCCGCGGCCTGGGCCATCAACTCTTCGTCGATGCCGAGCCGGCCGGCGGTGTCGACGATGACGACGTCGAAGTGCCTGGCTTTCGCCTCAGCAAGGCCTGCGGCCGCCACCGCGACGGGGTCTCCCGGCGGGGAGTCGTGGAAACCTTCGGCCGTACCCGGGTGCGGAGCGAACACCCCGACCCCGGCTCGTTCGCCGACGATCTTCAGCTGGCTGACCGCGCCGGGGCGCTGCAGGTCGCAGGCCACCAGCAACGGGGTGTGGCCCTGGCCCTTGAGCCATTTGGCCAGCTTGCCGGCCAGGGTGGTTTTACCGGCGCCTTGCAGGCCGGCCAGCATGATGACCGTCGGCGGAGTCTTGGCGAACGCCAGCTGACGGGTCTGACCACCGAGGATGCCGGTGAGCTCCTCGTTGACGATTTTGACGACCTGCTGGGCGGGGTTGAGCGCGGCCGAGACCTCGGCGCCCTTGGCCCGCTCCTTGATGCGGTTGACGAACTCGCGGACCACCGGCAGCGAAACGTCGGCCTCGAGCAGGGCCAGGCGGATCTCGCGGGCGGTGGCGTCGATATCGGCCTCGGTGAGACGGCCCTTGCCACGCAGCCCGGCGAGCGCACCGGTCAACCGGTCGGACAGGGATTCAAACACGCCGTAAGCCTACTGGTCGTGGCGTCGACGGCGAGACGGGCGCCGCAGGCCACCCGGTTCACAGCGGCGCCACCAGCCCGCCTGCCACCCCACTAGCACTAGCCGTTGCGAGTGAACACCACCGGCCCCGCCTCGCGCAGGCGGCCCGGGTTCAAGAACTCTGCCACCTCTTACCGGAGCAGGGCGGCGCTAGCTGGCTTCCTCGACCGGATTGGGCGGCGCGGCGGTCGGCAACACCGCGAACATGTCGCTCTCCAGTGCCCGGCGGGCCTCGTCAGGGTCGGCATTCGCCGGTAGTGAGATCGCGAACAGGTCGACCACCGAGGAACCCAACGTGGTGATCTTGGCCCAGGCGATGTCCACCTCGGCCCGCTCGAAGACGTTGGTGAGCATCGCGAGCAGCCCGGTGCGGTCGGTGGTGCGGATCTCCACCAGCAGCTGGCCCGGTGCACTGCCCTGGCGCCACAGGATCCGGGGTGGCGCCGGTGCCGCATTCACCGGCACAGCGGGCTTGGACTGCCCGACCCTTCCGGTGCGGTACTGCGCGGCCTCGCGGTCACGCTTCTCCAGCGAGGCGATGACGTCGAGTTCACCATCGAGGGCCAGAATGAACTGCTGGCGCAGCAGCTCGGCCGCCGGTGGCGAGCCGAAATGGGGTGAGACGACGAAGGTGTTGATCGCCGCGCCGCTGGCACTGTTGATCGCTGCGGAGTGAACCCGCAACGAGTTGAGCGCCAGCACCCCGGCCGCCTTGGACAACAGCCCGCGCCTGTCCGGTGCGATCATGGTGACGTTGAAGGTGTGCGCGCTTTCCCCCGGTGCCATCTCCACGTGCACCTTGTGATCGGCGGCAACCGAAAGATGATGGGGCTCAACCGGATCAGCGTGCGGCAAGGGTTCGCCCGCCATTACCAGGCGGCAACGCCGGACCAGATCGCCGATCAGCGAGGCCTTCCAGTCGCCCCACACCCCCGGACCGGTGGCCAGAGAGTCGGCCTCGGCCAGTGCGTCCAGCAGCTCCAGCAGCACCGCGTCACCGTTGAGTGCGGCGACCACATCGGCGACGGTCTGCGGGTCCTGCAGGTCGCGGCGAGTCGCGGTGTCGGGCAACAGCAGGTGGTAGCGCACGACCGCCGAGAGCAGGTCGATGTCGGAGGGCCACAGCCCCAACCGAGTGCCGACCTGCACCGCCAACTCGGCGCCGATGACGCTGTGGTCTCCCCCGCGGCCCTTGCCGATGTCGTGCAGCAGCGCGCCCAGCACCAGCAGATCGGGCCTCGACACCCGGGTGGTGAAAGCGCTTGCCCGGGAGACGGTTTCGACGAGATGCCGGTCGACGGTCCAGATGTGGATCACGTCGCGCGGCGGCAGGTCGCGCACCGCGCCCCATTCCGGGAACAGCCGGCCCCACAGTCCGGTGCGGTCCAGCGCCTCGACGGTGGCCACCGTCGTCGGACCGGCGCCCAGGAGCACCAGCAGATCCTTGAGGGCATCGCGCGGCCATGGGGTGCGCAGTTCGGGTGCCGAGTCGGCCAGCCTGCTCAGCGCCGATCCGGAGATCGGCAGGCCGGTGGTCGCCGAGGCGGCGGCCACCCGCAGGATCAGACCAGGATCGCGTTCCGGGCGGGCGTCGCGGGCCAGGATCACCTCGCCGGCGTATTCGATGACACCTTCGTCCCGTGGCCGGCGCGCCGGGCGGCGCAGCGCCGAAAGACCGCGCTTGGGAAGGGCGTTCGCGGCCGTACGCAGGCCCGCGTCGACGTAGTAACTGATCGTGCGGGCGGCATCGGAGAGCATACGGGCCAGGTCGAACCGGTCGCCGATGTGCAGCGCGGCGCCGATCTCGTCGGCGAACTGGGCCAGCAGCTGGTCTCGGCCGCGCTTGGATACCCGGTGCAGTTCGGTGCGGACATTGAGCAGGGCCAGGTGCGCCCCGCCGAGGGTGCCGGTGGGCGAGGCCAGGGAGTGGTTCGGGTAGACGTCGGCCAGCTGTGCGATGGCCAGCGCGTTGAGCAGTTGGACATCGCGCAGGCCGCCCCGACCGCACTTGAGGTCGGGCTCAGCCCGGTGGGCGATCTGTCCGCTGCGCCGCCAGCGTGCCTGGGTGTGCTCGACGAGTTCGTCGAACCGGGAGGCGATCCCGGTGCGCCACTGCCGCCGGGCGCCGCCGATCAGCAGTGAGGACAGCTCGGAGTCTCCCGCGATGTGCCGGACCTCCAGCATCGCCAGGCCGGCCGAGATGTTCTCTCCGGCGACCTGCAGTGCCTCGGGAACCGTCCGCACGCTGTGGTCGAGGCGGATGTTGGCGTCCCACAACGGGTACCACAGCAGTTCGGCCACCTGCGTCACCACATCGGCTGGCATGTTGTCATGCAGCAGCATGAGGTCGAGGTCGGAGTACGGCACGAACTCGCGGCGGCCCAGGCCGCCGCTGGCGACCAGCGCGAAGCCGCTGGTGGCGGTGATCCCGATCTCGGTGGCCTTGGTGGTCAGCCAGAACTCGTGCAGGTCCAGCAGTGCGTCGCGCAGTGCGACCGAATCGAGTTGGCGCTGACTGCCCTCCAGTAGTTGCTGGCATGCCTGCGCCAGGTCCTTGGCGGGCTTGTACGAGCCCGCCGCCGGCGCCTCCGAATGGGGCGCCTCGGCGGCGGAATCTCTTGTGTTCTTTGCCACTTCAGTCCTCCCGCGGCCGATGCCGACTGACGCTTATCCGGTGTGGCCGCAAGAAGACTCACATCGTGTGCGTCAGAGGGCGTCCGATCCCCTCTCGCCGGTACGAACCCGGACGACGGTTTCCACCGGACTGACCCACACCTTGCCGTCACCGATCTTGCCGGTCCGTGCGGCGTGCACGATGACATCCACCACCTTGTCGACAGCGGAATCATCGACCAGGACCTCCACGCGGACCTTGGGCACGAAGTCGACGGAGTATTCAGCACCGCGGTAGACCTCGGTATGACCCTTCTGGCGTCCGTACCCCTGGACCTCGCTGACGGTCATTCCGAGAATACCCGTCTGCTCCAGGCCGGTCTTGACGTCTTCCAGCGTGAACGGCTTGACGATCGCAGTGATCAGCTTCATTTCCCTCATTCCTCCACGCCGTGATGTCCGAGAACCGAGCCGCTGCCGGCCACGGCGAAGTCGTACGCGGTCTCCGCGTGTTCCGCTTCGTCGATGCCGGACGCCTCGTCCTCGCGATCAAGCCGCAGTCCGATGGTGTACTTGACGATCAAGGCCAAGATAGCGGTACCGATTGCGGAGTACCCCAGAACCGCGAAGGCACCGATCGCCTGTTTGATCAACTGGTCGAAGCCGCCGCCGTAGAACAGGCCGGAGACTGCGGCCGGAGATTCCTTGGTGGCCACCAGACCGACCATCAGGGTTCCGAGCAGACCACCGACGAGGTGCACGCCTACCACGTCGAGCGAATCATCAAAGCCCAGCTTGAATTTCAGACCGACAGCGAGCGCACAGACGATACCGGCGAGGGTGCCGATGGCCAGGGCGCCAACCACGTTGACCGACGAACAGGACGGGGTGATGGCAACCAGGCCAGCCACGATGCCCGAGGCCGCACCCAGAGAGGTGGCATGGCCGTCCCGGATTCGCTCGGTCAGTAGCCAGCCCAGCATCGCGGCAGCGGTGGCGACCGTCGTGGTGATGAAGGTGGTACCAGCGGCGCCGTTGGAACTGGTCGCCGAACCGGCGTTGAAGCCATACCAACCGAACCACAGCAGGCCCGCACCCAGCATCACGAACGGCAGGTTGTGCGGACGCATCGGCGAGGTGGGCCAGCCGAGGCGCTTGCCGAGGATCAGTGCCAGGACCAGACCTGCGGTACCGGCGTTGATATGCACCGCGGTACCACCTGCGAAGTCGATTGCCTTGAGCTTATTGGCAATCCAGCCGCCGTGCTCACCGGTGATACCGTCGAAGGCGAACACCCAGTGGGCGACCGGGAAGTAGACGAAGGTCGCCCACAGGCCTGCGAACAGCAGCCAGCCGCCGAACTTCAGGCGGTCGGCCACCGCACCCGAGATCAGTGCCACGGTGATGATCGCGAACATCAGCTGGAAAGCCACGAACACCGTCTGCGGCAGCGTGCCGGCCAGCGCGATAGTGGACGCTTCCACGCCCTTCGACGGGTCGGCTGCGATGGCGTTACCGCCGATGAGACCCTTGAGACCGAAGTACTTCATCGGATCGCCGAACAGGTTGAACTTGTCGTCGGCGAAGGCCATCGAGTAGCCGTAGAGCACCCACAGCACGGTGACCACGCCCATCGAGCTGATGCTCATCATGATCATGTTGAGCACGCCCCTGGCGCGCACCATGCCGCCGTAGAAGAAGGCCAGGCCTGGCGTCATCAGCAACACCAGCGCGGAGCTGGCAAGCATCCACGCCGTGTCGCCGGTGTCCGGCGCGCCCATTACCGGGAATTGGTCCACTCGCAGTTTCCTCCTTCACCCATGCCACGGTTTAGGCACCGTTGACCTAGGCCAAGACAATGCTGAGTGGTTGTTTCCGCTGAGACGCCTGGGTGTTTCGCGGATGTGAACGGATCCGCTGTCTTCATTTCGCGGGTGTTACATCCCGCAATTCGCGTCGTTCGTAATGAAGTTGCGGCTATCCGAGCAGCGCGTCGACGAAGGCGGCGGGCTCAAACGGTGCCAGATCGTCGGGTCCTTCGCCCAGGCCGACGAGCTTGACCGGCACGCCCAGGTCTTGCTGGACGCGGAAGACGATGCCGCCCTTGGCCGTGCCGTCGAGCTTGGTGAGCACCACTCCGGTGATGTCGACGACGTCGGCGAACACCCTGGCTTGAGCCAGGCCGTTCTGACCGATGGTGGCGTCCAGAACGAGCAGCACCTCGTCTACCGCCGCACGCTTGCTCACCACCCGTTTGACCTTGCCGAGTTCGTCCATCAGGCCGGTCTTGGTGTGCAGCCGGCCGGCGGTGTCGATGACGACCACGTCGGCGCCCGTGGCGATACCTTTGTCCACGGCATCGAAGGCCACCGAAGCGGGGTCGGCGCCCTCGGGGCCGCGCACCACATCCGCGCCGACCCGGGCGGCCCAGCTCTGGAGTTGGTCGGCGGCTGCCGCGCGGAAGGTGTCGGCAGCGCCCAGCACCACCCGGCGCCCGTCGGCGACCAACACCCGGGCCAGCTTGCCCACCGTCGTGGTCTTGCCGGTTCCGTTGACGCCGACCACCAGCAGCACCGAGGGCTTGTCGGCGTGCGGCAGGGCCTTGATCGAGCGATCCAAGCCGGGGTTGAGCTCGCCGATGAGCACCTCACGCAGGACTGCGCGGGCGTCGGCCTCGCTGCGCACGCTGCTGGCGGCCAGCCTGCTGCGCAGGTGCTCGACGACCGAGGTGGTTACCACCGGGCCCAGGTCGGCGATCAGCAGGGTGTCCTCGACCTCTTCCCAAGAGGCTTCGTCGAGATCGCCGCCGCCGAGCAGGCCGAGCATGCTGCGGCCCAGCGTGTTCTGGGATTTGGCGAGGCGACCGCGGAGCCGCTCGAGGCGGCCTTCCGTCGGTGCGATGGCGCCGACATCGGGTGCGGTCGGTGCGATGGCGCCGACATCGGGTGCGGTGGGCGCGATGGCGCCGACATCGGGCGCCGTCGGCGCGACCTCGGGTGCGGTCGGCGCGACCTCGGGTGCGGTCGGCGCGACCTCGGGTGCGGTCGGCGCGGGAGCGGGAGCAGCTTCGGGGGCCGGGGGCTGCTCGACAACCAGGGGCTCGGGCAGCCGCACCTCGGAGATCGGGCGCTTGATCGAGTCGCGCGGAATCGCCGCGTCATCACCCACCCCCGGCCGGGTCACGCCGGTGTCTGTCCCCGGGGTGTCCAGCGTGGCCGTTGCCGACGATTGTGTGAACGTTATGCCCGACGACGCGGTGTAGCCGCCCGACCGGTCGATTGGTGTGGCACCCTCTGAGCTGCGGCGCAAGCTGATCTGGTGCCGCCGGTACCGCACCAGGCCGATGACGAGTGCGGCGACGACCAGGACGGCGATGACAGCGATGACGATCCAGAGATCCTGTGACACCGTGCCATTCTTTCAGGGCACGGCGCGGGGCTGCCTCGCGCCCTGACCAACGGGGTACGCGAGACCGTGGAACGGGCCGGGATGGCAACCCTGAGCACCGTCGACCTGAGCACCCGGTTTTTGGGCGCCGAGCTTGCGGCGTGGAGAACCTGGCCGGGCTGCGCGGCCTCGCCGTCATCCCTGCGCGGTTGCCCCGACCAGCTCCTGGCCGCGCATCCGCTGCGAGATCACCGCGGAGATGCCGTCACCTTGCATGCTGACGCCGTAGAGCGCGTCGGCGATCTCCATGGTCGGCTTCTGATGGGTGATGACGATCAGCTGCGACTGAGCCCGCAGCTGCTCGAACAGCCCGATCAGGCGGCGCAGGTTCACGTCGTCGAGCGCGGCCTCGACCTCGTCCATCACGTAGAACGGCGACGGGCGGGCCCGGAAGATGGCCACCAGCATCGCCACCGCGGTCAGTGACTTCTCGCCACCGGAGAGCAGCGAAAGCCGCTTGACCTTCTTGCCCGGCGGGCGGGCCTCGACCTCGACGCCGGTGGTCAGCAGGTCGTTGGGGTCGGTGAGCAGCAGCCGGCCCTCACCGCCCGGGAACAAGGTGGCGAACACCTGCTCGAACTCACGCTCGACATCGGCGTAGGCCTCGGAGAATACCTGCAGGATGCGGTTGTCGACGTCGGCGATCACATCCAGCAGGTCCTTGCGGGCGGCCTTGACGTCCTCGAGCTGGGTGGCCAGGAAGTTGTAGCGCTCCTCCAGGGCGGCGAACTCCTCGAGGGCGAGCGGATTGACCCGGCCCAATTCGGCCAGCTCCCGCTCGGCGCGCTTGGCCCGCCGCTCCTGGGTGGGCCGGTCGAACGGCATCGGCGCGGGCGCGGTGACCTGCTCGCCGCACTCCTTGGCCCGCTCGTATTCGGCCATCTCCAGCTCCGAGGGCGGCAATGCGACGTCGGGGCCGTATTCGGCGATCAGGTCGTCGCCGGCCATGCCGAACTGTTCGAGCACCATCTGCTCGAGTTGCTCGATGCGCAGCGCGGCCTGGGCCTTGGCCACCTCGTCGCGGTGCAGGGAGTCGGTCAGCGCGGTGATGCGGTTGTTCAGGGCGGCGACCTCTTCGCGCGCCGCGGCCATCGCGGTGGCCCGCTGCTGACGCTCGGCGACCAGGCTGTCGCGGCGCCGTGAGGCGGCGGCGACCACACCACTGAGCCGCTCGGCGATGCGGCGCCCGGACTCCGAGACCGCGGCCGCCACCGTCGCGGCGTGCTCGCGGGCGGCGCGGGCGCGTTGGGCGCGCACCCGTGCCTCCCGTTCGGCTGCCGCGGCGCGACGCAGCGAATCCGCCCGCCCCCGAACGGCATTCGCGCGCTCCTCGGCGGTGCGAACCGCCAGGCGGGCCTCCACCTCGACGGTGCGGGCAGCCTCTGCGGCGGACTGCATCTGCTGGCGGTCGACCGGCGCATCCTCGACGACGGTCTGGGTTTCCTGGGCGGCGCTGAGCCGGCCTTCCAGCGCGGTCAGCTCCTCGACGGTCTGCGCCCGGCTGGTTTCGAGCTCATCGCGCTGGGCGAGCTGGCGGCGCCAGTCCTGCTCCGCGCTGCGGGCATCCTGGCCCAGCCGGCCCAACTGTTCGTAGATGGCCGAGATCGCGGCGTCGGACTCGTTGAGGGCGGCCAGCGCCTCCTCGGCGGCGTCCTGGCGGTTGGCCTGCTCGCCGAGCGCACCGCCCAAAGCGGCCGTCAGCTCCTCGACCTGACTCTCGGCGGCGGCGAGTTCGCCTCTGGCCTTGTCGACTTCAGAGGCGATCTCCAGGGTGCTCGGCTTGCGGTCGGAGCCGCCGCTGACCCAGCCGGGGCCCACCAGGTCTCCGTCGCGGGTGACCGCACGCAGCGTGGGCCGCGCCGCCACCAGATCCAGGGCCGCACCGAGGTCCTCGACCACGGCCACATCGGCGAGCATCGCGGTCATCGCGCCCTGCAACCGGGACGGCGCGTCGATCAGGTCGACGGCGCACCGGGCGCCGTCGGGCAGCGGCCCGCTCTGCGGCCGAGATCCGGCCGACCAGTCGCCCAGCACGATCGCGGCCCGGCCGCCGTCGCCCTCCTTCAGCGCACGCACCGCGGACTGGGCCGCGCTGAAGTCGTCGGCGGCTACCGCGTCGGCGGCGGCACCCAGCACCGCGGCCAACGCCACCTCGTAACCAGAGTGCACCTTGACCAGCTTGGCGATAGTGCCAAAAAGCCCCGCGCCGCCGTGGTTCTGCGCCAGCCAGGCCGCGCCGTCCTTGCGCTCCAGGCCCACCGCGAGTGCGTCGATGCGGGCCCGCAGCGAGGCGACCTGGCGCTCGGCGGCGCGCTCGGCGGCCTGCAGCTCGGCTACCCGCTCGTCGGCAAGACGCAGCGCGGCGATGCTGCGGTCGTGCTGCTCGTCGAGGCTGACCTCACCCTGGTCGAGCTCGCCGACCCGGCTCTGTACGGTCTCGAACTCGGCTTTCGCCTGCTGTGCGCGGGTGGCGGCCTCGTCGATGGCGTTGGTCAGCCGCGCCACCCCGTCGTCGGTCGACTCGACCCGGGCCCGCATGGTCTCGACCTGACCGGCCAAGCGCGCCAAGCCTTCCCGGCGATCGGCCTCGGCACGTACCGCGGCCATGTGAGCGCGTTCGGCGTCGGCCGCGGCGCGTTCCTTCTCGCCCAGGTCGGCGCGGGCGGCCTCCAGGCGAGCGCGCGCCTGCGCCAGCTCGGCGAGTAGCTGCTGTTCGCGCGCGGCGACCTGCTCGGCCTCGGCCTCCAGCGCGTCGGGGTCGGGACCGCTGCTCGCGGTGGGCTCGGCGTCGAGGTAGTGCGCCCGCTCACTGGCGATGCGCACGGTGGCGCTGACCCGCTCGGCGAGCGCCGAGAGGCGGAACCAGGTCTGCTGGGCGGCGTCGGTGCGCTCGGAGAGGGTGGCCACGGCCGCCTCGTGGGCGGCCAGCGCCTCGGTGGCCACCGCCAACCGTGCGGCGGCCTCGTCGTGTTCGCGGCGCAGGGTGGTCTCGGTGTTGTCGGCGCCGGCGAACTCGGCGCGGCGCACCACCAGGTCGTCGGCGGCCAGCCGCAGCCGCGCGTCGCGCAGATCGGCCTGGATGGTCTGGGCATGGCGCGCCATCTCGGCTTGGCGGCCCAGCGGCTTGAGCTGGCGGCGCAGCTCGGTGGTCAGGTCGGTGAGCCGGGCCAGGTTGGCCCCCATCGACTCGAGCTTGCGGACCGCTTTTTCTTTGCGTTTGCGGTGTTTGAGCACACCGGCGGCCTCCTCGATGAAGGCCCGGCGGTCTTCGGGTCGCGACTCGAGGATCTGGGCGAGCCGGCCCTGGCCGACGATGACGTGCATCTCCCGGCCGATGCCGGAGTCACTGAGCAGCTCCTGGACGTCCATCAGCCGGCAGCTGCGGCCGTTGATCTCGTACTCGCCGGCGCCGTCGCGGAACATCCGCCGGGTGATCGAGACCTCCGAGTAGTCAATGGGCAGCGCGCTGTCGGAGTTGTCGATGGTCAACGTCACCTCGGCGCGCCCGAGCGGGGCCCGCGAGGAGGTGCCGGCGAAGATGACGTCCTCCATCTTGCCGCCGCGCAGCGTCTTGGCGCCCTGCTCGCCCATCACCCAGGCCAGCGCGTCGACGACGTTGGACTTCCCCGACCCGTTGGGGCCGACCACGCAGGTGATGCCCGGTTCGAAGCGAAGAGTCGTCGGTGACGCGAAGGATTTGAAGCCCTTCAGCGTCAGACTCTTGAGGTACACGTCGAGTGAGCGTACCGGCGGTCCGATCAGCGCTCGCGGAACCCGCTCATCGGCTCGCCGGATTCGGCCAAGTCGGCAACGACTTTGTCCACCGATCCGGGCGTCGATCCACTGCGCAGCAGCTCCAGCAGGCGCTCACAATCGGCCCGCGGGCCCTGCGCGACGACCAGCACCCGGCCGTCGGGCTGGTTGCTGGCGTAGCCGGTCAGGCCGAGCTCGAGCGCGCGTGACCGCATCCACCAGCGGAAACCCACGCCTTGGACGTAACCGTGCACCCAGGCGGTCAGCCGGACCTGTTCGCTCATGGGGCGGTGTCAGTCAGGTCGAAGCGGACCTCGGCGCCGGACTTCAGCGTGCGCCCGACGGTGCAGACTTGGTCGATGGCGCGGTTGACCACGACCCGCAGCCGTTCGATCTCGGCCGCCGACAGGCCGGACAGGTCGATTTCGAGGTTCTCCTCCAGCAGCGGGTAGCGCTCCTGCTCCCGGTCGGCTGCACCGGACACTCGGATCACCGCCTGGTAGTCGTCGCCGAGGCGCCGGCGCAGCGGCTGGTCGCTGCTCAGGCCGCTGCATCCGGCCAGGGCGATCTTGAGCAGCTCACCGGGGGTGAAGACGCCCTCGTCGGTCTCCGAGCCGATGAGGACCTCCGCGCCGCGGCTGCTGCGCCCCGTGTAGCGGCGCACGCCGGTGCGCTCCACCCACAGTTCGGTCATGTTCCCTTCCTCTGCGCCCAACCGACATTCGGGCGCGAAAGTGCGAGTAAATCACGCCAAACCGTCGATCTCGATGGTGATCAACGCCGGGGCCGGGGCTGGCATTTCGGGCAGTAGAACGACGAGCGGTTCATGAACTTCTCCCGGCGGATCACCGCGCCGCACCGCCGGCAGGCCCGGTCCTCCTGCCCGTAGACGTTCAGCGACCGGTCGAAGTAGCCGGACTGCCCGTTGACGTTGACATAGAGCGAGTCGAACGACGTGCCGCCCTGCCCCAGCGCCTCGCGCATCACCTCGGTGGCGGCGTCGAGCACCTCGCCGAGCTGGCGGCGGGTCAGCTTCTCGGCCAGCCGGGCGCCGTTGACTTTGGCCCGCCACAACGCCTCGTCGGCGTAGATGTTGCCGATCCCCGACAGCACGGTCTGGTCGAGCAGCTGCCGCTTGATCTCGGAGTGCTTGCGGCGCAACACCTCGACGACGGCGTCGCGGTCGAACCGCGGGTCCAGCGGGTCGCGCGCGACGTGCGCGACCGGAGCCGGGATCCGGCTGCCGTCGACGGTGACCAGATCGGCCAGCTGCCAGCCGCCGAACGTGCGCTGGTCGACGAAACTGAGCGCCGTACCGTCGTCGAGCAGCGTCGCGATGCGCAGATGGTCGGTGTTCGGGACGGGTCCGAGCAACATCTGCCCGCTCATCCCGAGATGCACCACCAGCGCTTCACCGTCGCCGGAAAGGTTGAGCCACAGGTATTTTCCGCGTCGATCGGTGCCGGTGATGCGGGCGCCGAGCAGGCGGGCGGTCAGGTCGGCGGCACCGGCCACGTGCCGACGGACGGCGCGAGGGTGGTGCACCCGCACCGCGGTGATGGACTTGCCGGCCACGTGGTCCTGCAGGCCGCGGCGGACCACCTCGACTTCGGGAAGCTCAGGCATGTGAGCGACGAACCATGCTGCGGCTCAAGCGGATTCCAGCGCATTCCACGCCGCTGCCGCGGCCTTCTGCTCGGCTTCCTTCTTCGAACGTCCGACGCCGGTGCCGTATTCGGTGTCCATGACGACGACCACGGCGGTGAATTCCTTGTCGTGGTCGGGACCGGTGGAGGTGACGACGTAGGACGGCGACCCGAGATTGCGTGCGGCGGTGAGCTCTTGGAGGCTGGTCTTCCAGTCCAGGCCGGCCCCCAGCGTCGGGGCGGTGTCGAGCAGGTCGCCGAAGAGCCGCAGGATCATGTCGCAGGCAACCCCGAGTCCGTGGTGGAGATAGACCGCACCGATCAGAGACTCCATGCCGTCGGCCAGGATGCTGGCCTTGTCGGCACCGCCGGTGTTCACCTCGCCGCGGCCCAGCAGCAGGTGAGCTCCCAGACCCTCGTCGGTCAATCCGCGTCCGACGTCGGCCAACGCCTGGGTGTTGACCACACTGGCGCGAAGCTTGGCCAGATCGCCTTCGGTGCGATCGGGGTGGCGGTGGAAGAGTTCGTCAGTGACCGTCAGACCCAGCACCGCGTCGCCGAGGAACTCCAGGCGCTCGTTGGTGGGCAGGCCGCCATGCTCGTACGAGTAGCTGCGATGGGTCAGCGCCAGTGTCAGCAGTTCCTCAGGCAGGTCGACGCCCAAGGCGTCCAACAGGTTCTGACGCGACGGGCTCACGATCGGCCGCCGGCCTGCCGGGGGTCCTGACCCCCGTCCGAGTCGTCGAGCATGCCAGCCAGCTTCGCCCAACGCGGATCGATCTTGTCGTGGTGATGGCCGGGCTCGGCGGTCGCGAGCGCGACACCGCAGTCAGGGCACAGGCCGGGGCAGTCTTCGATGCACAGCGGTGCGAACGGCAGGGCGAGGCCCACCGCGTCGACGACGGCCTGCTCGATGTCGACGGTCTGGTCGACGACGCGGCCCACCTCGTCCTCGTCGGTGGTGGACTCGGTCGCGCTGTCGGGATAGGCGAACAGCTCGGTGAGCCCGATCTCGATCTCGCCGGTGACCGGGCCCAGGCAGCGGGTGCACTCGCCGCGGGTCGGGGCGCGCACCGTCCCGGTGACCAGAACACCCTCGGACACCGACTCCAGTCGAAGGTCGAGGTCCAGATCCGCGCCCCGCTCGACGGCGATGAAGTCCAGCCCGATCCGCTCGGGACTGGGCACGGTTTCGTGGATCTCCGTCATCGACCCCGGTCTGCACCCCAGCCTGGAGACGTCGAAGACGAGTGGCGAGCGCGGATGCTGGTGCGTTCCCGCACGGTGTGACGTCGCCATAACCCCGATCTTAGGGCGAGGCACGGCCCGAGTCGGACCGGAACGCGCGGGCGGGCGGGTCAGTGCTGCACGTAGTCGTGTGTGCCCGCGGCGGTGCGCAACTGGTGACGGCCGCGGCTCACCGAGCGCAGCGTGCCGTTGAGGTAGTCCTCGAACTGCGCCAGCTTGTTGTCGACGTAGATATCGCACTCGCCGCGCAGACGGTCGGCTTCGGCGTGTGCGGTGTCGATGAGCCGGGTAGCCTCGGCGTTGGCGGCCTGCACGACCTCGTTCTGCGACACCAGGCGCTGCTGCTCCTTGATGCCTTCCTGGACGGCCTTCTCGTAGGACATGTTGCCGCTTTCGACCAGGCGGTCGGCCTCGGCCTTGGCCCTGCTGGTGGCGGCCTCGTACTCGCGCTTGGACGTCGCGGCCAGACGCGACGCCTCCTCGCGGGCCTCCGCGACCATCCGCTCGCTGTGCTGGCGGGCCTCGGCGACCATGCGGTCGGCATGCGACTTCGCGTCGGCAAGCAGCCGGTCTGCCTCGGCACGGGAGTGGCTGAGCAGCGAGTCGGCCTCGGCCGTCGCGCTGGACACCATGGCGTCGGCGTGCTCCTTGGCCTCGCGCAACAGGTTGTCGCGGGCATCGAGCACGTCCTGGGCGTCGTCGAGTTCGCCAGGGATCGCGTCCTTGATGTCGTCGACCAGTTCCAGGACGTCGCCACGCGGAACCACGCAACCGGCTGTCATCGGCACGCCGCGGGCCTCTTCGACAATCGCACTCAGTTCGTCGAGCGCTTCAAAAACTCGGTACACGGCGCCACCCTCCTGGCGTAGTTGGTAGTGACCAGTGTGCCTGGTGTTACGCCCGTGACTGCGATGCCTGACCGGTGTGTCGGCAAGACAATCTGTGACGTGCTCGCTGGCCAGCGGGCGGCGGCATCAGCACTCGTCGTTCATTATGCCGGCCACACCCGATTGGGCTGCGCGCGACTTGTCCCGATACCCGGCGGGCCCGGCGGCAAACCGCGTCAGCCGCGCCGCTGCGCCAGCTTGGCCGGCAGCCGGCGGTTCACCGACTCCGGCAGCAGCTTCGAGACGTCCCCGCCGAAGGTGGCCACCTCTTTGGCCAGCGAGGACGACACGAACGAGTACTCCGGCGCGGTGGCGACGAAGAACGTGTCGACCCCGGCGATGTGCTTGTTCATCTGCGCCATCTGCAGCTCGTACTCGAAATCCGTTCCGGTGCGAAGTCCTTTGACAATGGCGGTGAATCCGCGGTCGCGGACGAAGTCAACCACCAATCCCTGACCGGACTCGGCGCTCAGGTTCGGCAGGTGCGCGGTGGCTTCGGAGATCATCGCGATCCGCTCGTCGACGTCGAACATGCCGGCCTTGTTGGGATTGACCAGCACGGCGACGATCACCTCGTCGAATTGCGCGGCGGCACGCTCGAAGATGTCGACGTGCCCCAGCGTCACCGGATCGAACGACCCCGGGCAGACCGCGCCACTCATGAGCGCAGACGCTAGCAGGCCGGTCAGTCGACCTCGGCGGCCTCGACCCTGGTGTCGCCGTATCGGCGCGCCGGCCAGGCCGTCCAGCCGGCCGGCCAGGTCAGCTCCGGTGAGGACACCGACCGTTCGACCACCACCACGCTGCCCGGCGCGACCCAGCCGTTGCGCTCCAGGCTGGCCAGCACGGCGTCGACCTCGGCGGCCGGCACGTCGTAGGGCGGGTCGGCCAGCACAAGATCCACCGGCTGATCTGTCCTCGATGCCAGCACGGCCGCCACCGCACCGCACCGCACGCTGGCACGGGCCAGCCCCAGCGCGGTGATGTTGCGGTTGATGACGGCCGTTGCGCGCGAATCTTTTTCTACGAACACCGCCGACGCGGCGCCCCGGGAAAGTGCCTCGAGCCCGAGTGCCCCGGAGCCGGCGTAGAGGTCCAGCACCCGTAGCCCGTCGAAGTCACGACGGGCTGCCAGGACGTTGAACAGCGCCTCGCGCACCCGGTCGGTGGTCGGTCGCGTCCCGCGCGCCGGCACCTCGAGGCGACGACCGCCCGCCGTCCCGGCGACGATCCGGGTCAGGCTGACCCTCCGGTCGCTTCGCTCCTGCCCGCCGAACCGATCACCACCAGCAGATCTCCGCCCTCGACCTGAGCCGTGCTCGCGACGGCGACGCGGTTGACGGTGCCCGCCTTGGGTGCGGTGATCGCCGCCTCCATCTTCATCGCCTCGATGGTGGCGATGGTCTGGCCGGCGGTGACCTCGTCACCCACGCTGACCCCGACGGTGACGACACCGGCGAACGGTGCGGCGACGTGGTCATGGTTGGTGCGGTCGGCCTTCTCGGCGGTGGGCATGGTGTCGGCGATGCTGCGGTCCCGCACCACCACCGGGCGCAACTGGCCGTTGATGATGCACATGACCGTGCGCATGCCGCGCTCGTCGGGATCGGAGATCGCCTCGAGCCCGATCAGCAGCTCCACACCCTGCTCAAGCTGGACGCGGTGCTCCTCGCCGCGGCGCAAACCGTAGAAGAACTGGTTGGCCGTCAGCCGCGAGGTGTCCCCGTACTGCTCGCGGTGAGCCTCCAATTCCCTTGTGGGGCCGGGGAACAGCAACCGGTTGAGGGTGGCCTGCCGCTTCGGGCCTGCCGAGTGCAGCGCGGCCTCGTCCTCGGCGGTGAGCTCCTCGTGCGGACGGGCCGGGGGGCGGCCGGCCAGCGCCTTGGTGCGCAGCGGTTCCGGCCAGCCGCCCGGCGGGTCGCCGAGTTCACCGCGCAGGAAGCCGATCACCGAGTCCGGGATGTCGTAGCGGGCCGGGTCGGCGGCGAACTCGTCGGCGCTCACCCCGGCACCCAGCAGAGCCAGCGCCAGGTCGCCGACCACCTTGCTCGACGGCGTGACCTTGACCAGCCGGCCCAGGATCCGGTCGGCTGCGGCGTAGTTATCCTCGATCTCCTCGAAGCGGTCGCCGAAGCCCAGCGCGATCGCCTGCTGGCGCAGGTTCGACAGCTGACCCCCGGGGATCTCGTGGCTGTACACCCGACCGGTGGGCGCCGGAAGGCCGGATTCGAAGGGCGCGTACACCTTTCGCAGCGCTTCCCAGTACGGCTCGAGCTCGCACACCGCCGCCAGCGACAGTCCCGAGTCGAAGTCGGTGTGGGCCGCGGCGGCCACGATCGAGCTCAACGCGGGCTGGCTGGTGGTGCCGGCCAGCGGGGCCGCCGCACCGTCGACGGCGTCCGCGCCGGACATCCACGCCGCGACGTAGGTGGCCAACTGACCGCCCGGGGTGTCGTGGGTGTGCACGTGCACCGGCAGGTCGAAGCGGCTGCGCAGCGCGCCGACCAGGCGCTGGGCGGCCGGTACCCGCAGCAGTCCGGCCATGTCCTTGATGGCCAGCACGTGCGCGCCCGCATCGACGATCTGCTCGGCGAGCTTGAGGTAGTAGTCCAGGGTGTAGAGGTTCTCCCCCGGGTCGGCCAGGTCGCCGGTGTAGCTCATCGCGACTTCGGCTATCGCCGTTCCGGTGTCGCGCACCGCGTCGATCGCGGGCCGCATCGACTCGACGTTGTTCAACGCGTCGAAGATCCGGAAGATGTCGATGCCCGTCGCCGTCGCCTCCTCCGCGAAGGCCGACGTGACCAACTCGGGATACGGCGTGTAGCCGACGGTGTTGCGTCCGCGCAGCAGCATCTGCAGGCAGATGTTCGGCATCGCATCCCGCAGCGCGGCCAGCCGCTCCCACGGGTCTTCCTTCAAGAACCGAAGCGCCACATCGTAAGTCGCGCCGCCCCAGCACTCCATCGACAGCAGCTGCGGGGTCATCCGGGCGATGTAGGGGGCGATCTCCAGCAGGCCGGTGCTGCGCAGCCGGGTGGCCAGCAGCGACTGGTGAGCGTCACGGAAGGTCGTGTCGGTGATTGCCAGTGCCGGCGACTCGCGCAGCCAGCGGGCGAAGCCCTCCGGCCCGAGCTGCATCAGCCGCTGTTTGGAGCCCGACGGCGGCGGCACCGTCAGGTCGATGTCGGGCAGCTTGTCGCGTGGGTAGGCCTCCGACGGCCGCGGACCGTGCGGCTGGTTGACGGTGACGTCGGCGAGGTAGCTCAGGATTCTGGTGCCGCGGTCGGCCGAGGAGCGCGCCGTCAGCAGCTGCGGGCGCTCGTCGATGAACGAGGTGGTGATCCGCCCGGCCTGGAAGTCCGGATCGTCGAGGACCGCCTGCAGGAACGGGATGTTCGTTGACACGCCGCGGATGCGGAACTCGGCGACCGCGCGGCGGGCCCGGTTGACCGCGGTGGTGAAGTCCCGGCCGCGACAGGTCAGCTTGACCAGCATGGAGTCGAAGTGGGCGCTGATCTCCGCGCCCAGATGGGTCCCGCCGTCCAGTCGGATCCCTGCCCCACCCGGTGAGCGGTAGGCGGTGATGCGGCCGGTGTCGGGCCGGAACCCGTTGGCCGGGTCCTCGGTGGTGATGCGGCATTGCAGGGCCGCCCCGTGCGGCCGGACGGCCTCCTGGCTCAGGCCCAGGTCGGCCAGCGTCTCGCCCGAGGCGATGCGCAGCTGGGCGGAGACCAGATCCACATCGGTGATCTCCTCGGTGACGGTGTGCTCGACCTGGATCCGCGGGTTCATCTCGATGAAGACATGCCGGCCGCGCTCGTCGAGCAGGAACTCGACGGTGCCCGCACAGGTGTAGCCGATGTGGCGCGCGAACGCGACGGCGTCGGTGCAGATCTGGTCCCGCAGAGCGGGGTCCAGGTTGGGCGCGGGCGCCAGCTCGATGACCTTCTGGTGGCGGCGCTGCACGCTGCAGTCGCGCTCGTAGAGGTGGATGACGCCGCCGTGGATGTCGGCCAGGATCTGCACCTCGATGTGGCGCGGGTTGACCACCGCCTGCTCGAGGAACACCGTCGGGTCGCCGAAGGCGGACTCGGCCTCGCGGCTGGCCGCCTCGATGGCTTCGGGCAGTGCCGCGGGGTCGGCCACCCGGCGCATTCCGCGCCCGCCGCCGCCGGCGACGGCTTTGACGAACAACGGGAAGCCCATGGTCTCGGCGGCGCTGACCAGTTCGTCCACCGACGCCGACGGAGCCGAGGACGCCAGCACCGGCAGGCCGGCCTCGCGGGCCGCGGCGATGGCACGGGCCTTGTTGCCGGTCAGCTCGAGGATGTCCGAGTTCGGCCCGATGAACGTGATGCCCGTCGCGGCGCAGGCCGCGGCGAGTTCGGGGTTCTCCGAGAGGAACCCGTAGCCGGGGTAGATCGCGTCGGCGCCGCACGCCAGTGCGGCGCCGACGATCTCGTCGACCGACAGGTAGGCGCGCACCGGGTGCCCGATGTCGCCGATCTGATAGGACTCGTCGGCCTTGAGACGGTGCAGCGAATTGCGATCCTCGTACGGATAGATCGCCACCGTGCCGATGCCCATCTCGAAGGCGGCACGGAAGGCGCGGATCGCGATCTCACCGCGGTTTGCGACCAGAACTTTGGAGATCACACGCGGACCCTACCGCCCGAAAATGAGAGGCGCTGCTAGATGAGCGTCGACCAGTAGTTCCAGAACCGCACGAGGATCATCAGGATCACCGCGGTGAACCACAGCACCACGAGCGACCACCGCAAGGTGTAGAGCACACGGGCCACCGGATTGCCCGCCAGCGGGCGCAGCGCGGCCGAGGCCACCACCACGAACAGCGGGATGGTCACCGACCAGACCACCATGCAGTACGGGCACAGCGCGCCGATGACGTAGAGCGTCTGGTAGATCAGCCAGTGCACGAACACCACACCGAGACCGGTGCCGATCAGCAGGCCGACCCAATACCAATGCGGCAGGCGAACTTTCGTCACAGCCAGCACGCCGGTCACGATCACCACGGCGAAGCCGGCGATCCCCATCAGCGGGTTGGGAAAACCGAACACCGACGCCTGGGGGGTCACCATCACCGACCCGCAGGACAGGACGGGGTTGATGCTGCAGGTCGGCACGTAGGCCGGGTTCTTCAGCATCTCGATCTTCTCGATCGCCAGCGTGGCCGACGCCACGAAGCCGATGACACCGGCGATCAGCACCCACCACGCGGTGGGGGGTCGCACCGCGACACCGCCGAGGCCCGCCGCGGTGGACTGCGACGGCTCGACCGGAGCCGGTGTCGCGACGCTCACGGCGCTGCGGGGCCGGAGCCGGCGGAGCCGGGGCGGGGGTGGGCTGCAGGGCGGCCACTGGGCCGACGATGGCGGTGACCTTGGCGATCAGGTCCTGCGGCGTCGTCGGGCTGATGTCCTGGCCGTTGAGCTTGATGGTCGGGGTGGCGGTGATCTTGGCAGCCGCGGCCAGACCGTCGACCATGTTGTTGTACTTGCCGGAGTTGATGCAGCCCGGGACGCTGCCGGCCGCACCGGCCTGCCGGGCGGTCTCGATCAGCTTGGCGTTGCTGGGCGCGCCGCCGGCGCCTTCCTCGGGCTGCATGGCGAAAAGAGCCGAGTGGAACCGGGCGAAGGCTTCCTTCGACTCGTCGGCCACGCAGTAGGCGGCGTTGGCCGCACGCGTCGAGTAGATGTCGTTGACCCGCGAGTTCAGGATCGAGACCAGGTAGTAGTCGGCGGCGATCGCGCCGCTGTCGACCAGCTTGTTGACCGTGGGGCCGAAGGTCTTCTCGAACACCCGGCAGTGCGGGCACTGGAAGTCCTCGTAGATCGCCAGGACCGCCTTGGGCTCGTCGCTACCGTCTTTCTTGATCAGGGAGTTCGACGTGATCCGCACGGCCTGCATCTCGCTGGAGCCGGTCTTCTTGTCGTGGCCCGTCACGATGTAGAGCACCAGGGCTACGGCGAAGATGACGACGATGGCCGTCAGGCCGAGCTGGATGGCCAGGTTGCGCTTGCGGTCCTGAGCCTTCAGGTCATAGCGGGGCGTGCTTTTCTTGTTGTTGGCCACTGGTCGGCAGATCCTCGCTGATTCAAGACTGGGGTGTTTGCGCCTCCAGAGTACCGGCGGCGAGACCTCACGGACCCGTCGGGAAGGGGTACCGGTCCTCGCCTGGCTGGGAGTTGCGCGGGCGCAGGACCCCCCGCCGCTGATCAGACGGCATGAGCGGCTGGGTACTATCGTCATCCCGAAGTCGGTGACCCCGGAAGCGTCCCGACCCGGACACACTTCAACCTCACAGGCAGGCGACATGACACCGGCGGCCGCAATCCCCACCGTTACGCTCAACGACGACCGCACCATTCCCGTGCTTGGCCTCGGCGTCGCTGAGCTGTCGCCGGAGGAGACCGAAACCGCGGTCAGCAGTGCACTGCAGGCGGGCTACCGGCTGATCGACACCGCTTCGGCGTACGGCAACGAAGAGGCGGTCGGCCGGGCCGTCGCCGCGGCGGGGGTGCCGCGCGAGGAGCTGTTCATCACCACCAAGCTGACGACCGAGGACCAGGGCTTCCAGTCCTCCCAGGACGCCATCAAGGCCAGCCTCGAGCGGCTTGGCCTGGACTACGTGGACCTCTACCTCATCCACTGGCCGGCCGAGCAGAACGGTAGGTACATCGACGCGTGGGGCGGCATCATGCGGGCCCAGGCGGACGGCTACGCCAAGTCGATCGGCGTCTCCAACTTCACCCCGGAGCACCTGTCGAACATCATCGACCTGTCCTTCTTCACCCCCGCCGTCAACCAGATCGAGCTGCATCCGCTGCTCAACCAGGCCGCGCTTCGGGCCATTCACGAACAGCACTCGATCGTCACCGAGGCATTCAGCCCCCTCGGGGTCGGCAAGCTGCTGGAGAACCCGGCGATCACGGATGTGGCTGCTGCACATGGCAAGTCACCGGCGCAGGTGCTGATCCGGTGGAGCCTGCAGCTGGGCAACGTGGTGATCCCCCGCTCGTCGAACCCGGCGCGCATCGCCGAGAACATCGACGTCTTCGACTTCGAGCTGACCGCCGAGCAGATGGACACCATCAGCGGCCTCGACGACGGCACCCGATTCCGGCCGAACCCGGACACCTACACCGGGACCTGATCAGCCGGTCGGACAGGTAGCCGCCGCCTCGCGCAGTTCGGCCGCCGACGGCTCGTCCACCGGCAGGCCGTAGCCGCGCAGGACGGCGATGAACTGCATCGCGTACTGGCACCAGAACGCGTGGTTGGGCGGCATCCAGGTGCCCGGCGGTTGATCGCCCTTGTCCTGGTTGGCCTGGCCCGCGACCGCCAGCAGGTTTGCCGGATCGTTGGCGAACCGGAGTCGCATTTCGTCATTCCAGTTGCGCGCCCCCATGTCCCAGGCGTACGCCAACGGCACGATGTGGTCGATCTGCACCGCGGCACCCACCTGGGCGCCGCGCGTGAACGCGATCGTCTCGCTGGTGTACGGGTCATGCAGGATGCCGCTGGCCACCGCGTCCGGGCAGCGTTTGGTCGACACGAACGTCTTGTCGACCAGATCGCGGCCCAGGATGTCGTCGCGGGTGTCGCATCCGTTGTGCCCGCCGGGAGCGTTGTTGTCGTCGTCCCACGGGTCGCCGAACGCCGCACGCCGGTAGTCGTAGCCCCGCACCCGCTGCGGTACGACCGCAATGCCGGCCAGCACGTCGGAACCCGGTGCGACCGTCGGCACATCGGCCCGCGCCACCGTCGAGTCGGGGTTCCCGGAAGTGGACGTCACCTGTGCGGCCGCGATCACCGCCAGCGCGGTCATCGCGGACAGCCAGATCAGCGAGCGGCGCCTCATGCCTTGTCCAGATAGTCGATGCGGTCGGTGCCGGTGAACTGCCCGGCCAGCACGGCCATTCCGCGATCGCCCGGGTTAGCGGCGTAAAGCGACTCGCACAACTTTCGGGCATCGACGATGACGTCCTCGTGTTCGAGGAGCGACAGGAACCGCAGCGTGATCGGACGTCCAGACTGGTTGAGCCCCAACACATCTCCCTCACGGCGCTCCTGGAGATCCAGCTCGGCCAGGGCGAAACCGTCCAGTGTGGAGGCAACCGCCTTGAGCCGCTCCCCCACCTTCGAGCCGTCTGGCAGCTTCGTCGCCAGCAGGCACAGGCTCGGATGCTCACCGCGGCCGATGCGGCCGCGCAGTTGGTGCAGCTGACTGATGCCGAACCGGTCGGCGTCCATCACGAACATCACCGTCGCGTTCGGCACGTCGACGCCCACCTCGATGACGGTGGTGCACACCAGGACGTCGATCTCGCGGGCCCGGAACGCCGCCATCACCGTGTCCTTCTCGTCGGCCGGCAGCCGGCCGTGCATCAGGCCCAGCCGCAACCCGGCCAGCGGGCCGTGTCTGAGGTGTTCGTGAAGCTGGGCGACAGTGGTTGCGGGAGGGCCGTTTTGTTCGCCGCCGGTCGTGTCGTCCTCGTCGATGCGGGAGGCCACCACGTACGCCTGCCGCCCGGCTGCGACCTCCTCGGCGATCCGCTGCCACGCCCGGTCAAGCCACTGCGGCTTGTCCTTGATGAAGATCGTGTTGGTGGCGATCGGCTGGCGGCCGCGCGGAAGTTCACGCAGCGTCGAGGTTTCCAGGTCGCCGTACACCGTCAGCGCCACCGTGCGCGGAATGGGCGTCGCCGTCATCACCAGCAGATGCGGGTTGAGACCGTCAGGAGCCTTGGCGCGCAGGCGGTCTCGCTGCTCGACACCGAACCTGTGCTGCTCGTCGACCACCACGAAGCCGAGATTGGCGAACTCGACGGCATCCTGGAGCAGCGCATGGGTACCGATGACGATGCCCGCCTCCCCCGCCGCCACCTCGTCGCGGACCTGACGCTTCTGGGCCGCCGACATCGACCCGGTCAGCAGCGCGACCCGCGTCGCGCCCTCCGCTCCGCCGAGTTGGCCGGCCATCGCCAGCGGTCCCAGAACGTCACGGATGGACCGGGCGTGTTGGGCGGCAAGGACTTCCGTCGGCGCCAGTAGCGCGCATTGGTAGCCGGAGTAGACCATCTGCAGCATCGCCAGCACCGACACGATGGTCTTGCCGGAGCCCACCTCGCCCTGCAGCAGCCGGTTCATCGGCTTGGTCGCGGACAGCTCGCCGAAGATCACCTCGAGTACCTCGTGCTGTCCGGCGGTCAACTCGAAGGGCAGCCGCTTCATCAACGCGGGCACCAACCCGTCGCCGCGAGGCGGCGCTTGCGGCGCGGACTCGGACAGCTCGCCATGACGGCGCGCAGCCAGCGCCCACTGCATCCCGACGGCCTCGTCGAACGTCAGCCGCTCGCGTGCGGCCTCCCGCTCGGACTCCTTCTCGGCCAGGTGGACGGCGCGCAGCGCCTCGTCCTCCGAAATTAAACCTCGTTGGCGCACAACGCTTTCCGGCAGCGGATCGGTGACGGGATCGAGCACGGCGAGCACTTGGCGCACACAGGCATAGATGTCCCAGCTCTGCAGCTTGGAGCTGGCCGGGTAGATCGGGAAGAAGTCGCGCGCGAAGGCCGCCATCGCCGGCTCGCCGGCCTCGGACGTCGACGTGCCGGCGATCGCCTTGAGTGACTTGCTGCCGAACGTGCGACCCGTCGGAGAGCGCGGCACCAGGAATTCGGGGTGGGTCAGCTGCATGTTCCCACGGAAGTAGCCGACCTCTCCGGACAGCATCAGCTGGACGCCCTCCACCAAGTCCTTCTTGAGATACTTGGCGTTGAAGAAGGTGGCGGTGACCCTGGGCCGCCGATTCTTGAGCGTGATGACGAGATACTCCCGCTTGGGCTGACGGTTGGTCCAGCGGACCTCGGCCTTCTCGATTTCGTCGAAGAACGTGACGTGCTCACCCTCTTCCGGCGGCGCTTCGTCCTCACCCCAGGCCGACATCCCGTGGATGTACTTGCGCGGATAGTGCCGCAACAGGTCATCGACGGTGCGGATTCCGAACACCTCGTCGAGCAGGCCGGCGGCTTTCCCACCCACGACGGCGTCGAGTCGGTCGGTGAGGCTGACCACGGTTACTCCACCCCGATCAGCAGCGCGTCGCCGCGATGGCCGGTCGGGTAGGCGGCGAGCTCGATGCCGGGGTGGTGCCAGTGGACGTGCTCGGCCAGGGTTTCGGCGATGTCGGGGTCCACACCCTCACCGATCAGCACCGTGACCAGTTCTCCGCCGGCCACCAGCAGCAGGTCGATCAGCCCGGCGGCCGCGGCGGCGACGTCCTTGCCGACGACCAGCACCTCGTCGCCGGCGATTCCCAGTCCGTCGCCGGGTTCGCAGGTGCCGGCCCAGGTCAGCGCCTGCTCGGTGGCCAGGCGTACCGATCCGTGCCGGGCTCCGGCCGCCGCGCGCGCCATGGTGTAGCCGTCGTCGACGGCTTGGCGGCCCGGGTCGTGGACGGCCAGCGCCGCCAGGCCCTGCACCATCGAGCCCGCGGGCAGGGCGACGACGTCGATGCCCCATCCGATCCCGGCGGTGCAGCCGGCCACCAGTTCTTCAGCGGCCACGTAGCCGTCGGGTAGGACCATGACCTGGGCGGCACCGGTGTCGACCAGGGCGCGCAGCAGTTGGCGGGCACTGACCCCGTTGGACGGATCGGTCGATTCGGCGTCCGGCCGCAGCACCGAGGCGCCCTCCCGACGGAACAGTTCCTCGGCGCCGTCGCCGTCGACGACGGCGAGCACGGCACGCTCCCTGGTCCAGCTGCCCGGCGAGAGTCGGCCGGTGTTGAGCACCGAGATCTGGATGCGGCTCAGCGCACCGGCGGCCAGCCCCGCCTCCACGGCCGCGCCGGCGTTGTCGGTGTGCACGTGCACCGAGTAGCGGTCGGCGGCCTCGTGGCGCCGCTCGGCCGGCGATCTCAGGCCTGCGCCGGAGGCCGCGATGGCGACCGAATCACCGAGCTCCGCCAAGCGGGTGCGCAGCCGCTCGAGCGCGGTGGCGTCGCATTCGTCGAGCAGATACATCACCTCGAACTGCGGCGGTGCGGGTTCGGGCGGGTTGACGTCGAGGGGGCGGGGCGCCGGTTCGTAGGCGCGCCGTGGCGGGGCGTGGCCGCAGACGGTGGCGCTGAGTGCGTCGATGAGGACCAGCAGGCCGCGACCGCCCGCGTCAACCACCCCGGCCTCGGCCAGAACGGCGAGCTGCTCCGGGGTGCGCTCGAGTGCCTCCGCCGCCGCGTCCGCGCCGGCGGCCACGGCCTCGGCCAGACCGGCCCCGTCGGCGGCCCAGTGCTCGACCGCCTCGGCGGCGGCGTGCAGCACCGAAACGATGGTCCCGTCGATCTGCTCGCCGCCCATCGAGGACACCACCAGGCCGACGGCGTGCCGCAGTGCCGCACCGAGCAGAGCCGCGTCGATGTCGGCCAGCGCTCCCTGGGTGTCGACGTCGGCCGAGGCGGTCACGTCGGCCAGGCCACGCAGGATTTGCGACAGGATGACCCCGGAGTTGCCGCGCGCGCCGTGTAGCGCCCCTTCTGACAGTGCGGCGGCCACCGCGGTGACGTCGCCGGATCCGGCGGCCGACTTGGCCTCGGCCAGCGCCGAGCGCATGGTGAACAGCATGTTGGTTCCGGTGTCGGAATCGGCCACCGGGAACACGTTGAGCCGGTCGATCTCGTCGGTGTGGGTGATCAGGTCACTGACGGCGGTGCGCGCCCAGTCGCGGAGCGCCGATGCGTCAAGCCGCCGGTCGAGCATCGGCACCTCCTCGCGATCCCTGGCACACCACACGGCTCTCGTCGGCGCCAGCCTAGCCAGTCCACCCGACAGTAGGACGTCACAGATGCCCGGGCGGCCGGGGTGCCGCCGCGCCTCGGCCAGCTGTGATCGGCCCTGCTCAGTCGGTCCGAGCAGGCCATTTTGGCGTTCGGTTCGCCGGACAGCTATTCTGTTCAGGTTGTCGGGTCACCCGTCGCTCGGTTGTTGACCCCCGAACAGGCATCGACTATTTGAGGAGTTCTACATGGCTGCCGTGTGCGAGATCTGCGGAAAGGGCCCCGGCTTCGGCAAGTCGGTGTCGCATTCCCATCGCCGGACCAGCCGCCGGTGGAACCCGAACATTCAGACCGTCCATGCGGTGACCCGCACCGGCGGCAACAAGCAGCGCGTCAACGTCTGCACCTCCTGCCTGAAGGCAGGCAAGGTCACCCGCGGCTGAGTACTCCCTCTCACCCCCGCCCAAGCCGACGGTTGGGCGGGGAAGGTCGAGAGCTCGGTAGTGGCTAGGGCAGCCGCCAGTCGATCGGTTCGCCGCCCATGCCGACCAGCAGCTCGTTGGCGCGGCTGAACGGCCGCGAGCCGAAGAAACCCCGTGACGCCGACAGCGGCGACGGATGCGGCGACTCGATGGCCGCGCATCTGCTGCCCTCCAGCATCGGCTTGAGAGTCGACGCGTCGCGTCCCCACAAGATCGCCACCATGGGCTCGTCGCGCGCGGCGAGCGCCCGGATGGCGCACTCGGTGACGGCCTCCCATCCCTTGCCGCGATGCGAGGCCGGCGTTCCCGGCTGCACGGTCAGCACTCTGTTGAGCAGCATCACGCCCCGCTGCGGCCACGGCGTCAGGTCGCCGTCGGCCGGCTCTGGGTAGCCGAGGTCAGCGGAGTACTCGGCGAAGATGTTGGCCAGGCTGCGCGGCAGCGGTCGCACGTCGGGTGCCACCGAGAAGCTCAGTCCGACCGCGTGGCCCGGTGTCGGGTACGGGTCCTGCCCGACGATGAGGACCCGTACCGCCTCGAACGGATAGGTGAAGGCGCGCAGCACGTTCGGGCCTGCCGGCAGATAGCGCCGCCCTTCGGCGATCTCGGTGCGCAGGAACTGACCCATTCGGGTCACCTGGTCGGCCACCGGCGCCAGTGCCCGCGCCCAGCCGTCTTCGACGAGTTCGGTCAGCGGTCGGGCGGTCGTCGTCACGCACGACAACCTACTTCAGGGTCCTCAGTCGAAGGACTGCCAACCCGCCGGGCCGGTCCACTCCTGGCCGTCCACCACGACTGCGGGCGGCCCCTGCCGCACCGTGCCGATCACCCGCCAGCCGTCCGGAACCCGGTCCGGGAAGCAGGCAGCCAACGCGTGATCTTCGCCGCCGGCGAACACCATCGACCACGGGTCGGCGGCTGCGGCCGCGGCCGCGGGCGCCACCGCGTCGACGTCGGCGCGCAACGCCGCACCGAAAAGGTCGATCACCACACCCGAAGCCGTCGCCATGTGGCCGAGATCGGCGAGCAGCCCGTCGGACACGTCCGTCATCGCCTGCGCGCCTGCCCGCGCGGCCGCGACGCCCTGCCGGTACGGTGGGCGAGGCACCAGATGCCGAGAACGGATGTCGTCGAAGCCGCTGATCTCGTTGTGCCACAACGCATACCCGGCAGCAGAGCGCCCCAGATCGCCGGCGACCGCGATCACCGAGCCGGCTCGCGCACCGCTGCGCAGCACCGGGCTACGGCCGGCGAGGTCACCCAGTGCGGTCACCGAGATGACCCACTGTGGGCTGGCGACCAGGTCACCCCCGACGATTCCGGCACCGAATTGACCGGCCTCCAACCACATTCCGTCGGCCAGCTCCTGCACCTGCCCGACCGGGGTGTCCTGCGGGGCGCCGAAGGCGACGACAAACGCGGTGGTCCGTGCTCCCATCGATTCGATGTCGGCGGCGTTCTGCGCGATGGCCTTGCGCCCGACATCCCGTGGTGCGGACCAATCCAGCCGGAAGTGACGTCCCTCGACGAGCATGTCGGTGGTCACGACGACCCGTCCATCGGGTGCGGCCACCACGGCGGCGTCGTCACCTGGGCCGACGATCACGCCTTCGGGCTGGCGGCGCCCCGCCACCAGCCGGTCGATCATCGGAAACTCCCCCAGCTGGCGCAGTGTGGGCTCCCGGTCGTCCACGTCACCCCTTCCGCATCGCACCCGCGGTCCGCCGCAACCTGCGGTACGTTTGGTCCCTGTCGACGCAACGCTGCGTCGCCCGTCCCGGCTGTTCACCGGCGCCGGTCAGGACGTATGGACACGTCAGTGTAGGCGGGGCGGCACCGCTCACGGGTTCGAGACGAGGAGACGACGGGTGGCTGAGGCCTACATGCTGATCCAGACCGAGGTGGGCCGCGCCGAGGTCGTCGCCAAGCAGGTCGCCGCGCTGCCCGGCGTGCTGTCGTCGGAGTACGTCACCGGCCCCTACGACGTCGTGGTCCGCATCGGCGGAAACAACGCCGAGGACCTCGCCGCCAACATCGCCCCCAGCGTTCAGCAGGTCACCGGCATCACCCGCACATTGACGTGCCCTATCGCCGATGCCGACTGATCCCGCGCCCGCCGCAACCGAGGAACCGACGTCGGATGGTCCGCCCCACGCCGTCCTGATCGCCGCGCTGGTCGTGGCCGTGGCGGCCGTCGGTGTCGTACTGGGTCTCGCGGCGACGCGGCGTCCGGCGGACCAACCGGTGGCCATCGCGTCGGTGCCGGCCCCGCAGGCCGGCTCACCGGAGTGCCAACGTCTCCTGGCCGCCCTGCCGGGACAGCTGGGAGATTTCCGGCGGGCGATGGCACTGGACCCGGTACCGGCGGGCACGGCGGCGTGGCGGGCCGGCACCGACGGTGACGCGGTCATCCTGCGGTGCGGCCTGTACCGGCCGGCCGAGTTCGTCCTCGGCGTCCCCATCCAGATCGTCAACCAGGTGCAGTGGTTCCGGCTGGACGACCCCGACACCAACCGCAGCACCTGGGTCAGCGTCGACCGGCCGGTCTACGTCGCGCTGACCCTGCCGACGGGGTCGGGGCCGACACCGATCCAGACGATGTCGGATCTGATCGCGCGGACCATGCCGCCAACCGCGGTCAAGCCCGGACCGGCGCGCTAACGCAGTCCGGTGCCCCGGGCCAGGGCGGTCTCAACCATGGTGCCCACCAGCGTCGGGTAGTCCATCCCACTGGCGGCCCACATCCGCGGATACATCGAGATGGTGGTGAAACCGGGCATCGTGTTGATCTCGTTGACCACCGGGCCGTCCTCGGTGAGGAAGAAGTCCACCCGCGCCAAGCCCTGGCAGTCCAGCGCGTTGAATGCCCGGATTGCCAAGCGCCGCAGTTCATCTGCGACATCGTCGTCGACCTTGGCGGGCACGTCGAGCTCGGCCGCGTCGTCGAGGTACTTGGTGGCGAAGTCGTAGAAGCCGTCCTCGCGGCCACGCACCCCGGCAACCCGGATCTCCCCTATGGTGCTGGCATCGATTGAGCCGTCCGGGAATTCGAGCACGCCACATTCGAGCTCGCGGCCGATGACGGCTGCCTCGATGATCACCTTCGGGTCGTGACGGCGGGCCTCGGCGATCGCGCCGGGCAACTCGTCGGCGTTCATCACCCGGCTGACACCGATCGAAGAGCCGCCGCGCGCGGGCTTGACGAACATCGGAAAACCAAGGCGCTCAATCTCATCCAGTGTCGGGGCAGCTTGGCGTGGCCGCAGCACCACATGATCGCCGATCGGAAGGCCGTCGGCGGCGAGCAGCTTCTTGGTGAATTCCTTGTCCATGCCCGCGGCACTGGCGAACACGCCGGCGCCCACATAGGGCACCCCGGCCAACTCCAGCAGACCCTGGATGGTCCCGTCCTCGCCGTAGGGGCCGTGCAGGATCGGGAAGACGACGTCGACGGATGTCAGGATCTCCCCCGCCCGGTGGCCCAGCGACACCAGCTCTCCGCGCCGCTGGGGGTCGGCGGTCAGCGCCAACGCAGTCCCCGATGCACCGTTGACTTCCGGCAGCTGCCGGTCGGTGATGGCCAGTGTCTCCGGCCTGCCGTCGGTCAACACCCAGGACCCCTGCGGGGTGATGCCGATGGCGACGACCTCGAACCGCACGGGATCCAGATTGCGCAGGATGCTGCCGGCCGACACACAGGAGATGGCGTGCTCGGAGCTGCGGCCGCCGTAGACGACGGCGACGCGGATGCGTGTCACAACTTAGAGAGGCTACAGCCCGGGCGTTTGCCGCACGATCTGGCGATGTGAGCAGGCAATTCGCACTTCACCCGCGGTCCAGTGCGGCCAGCACGTCGGCCACCAGGTCATCGGTGTCCTCGATACCCGCCGAAATCCGGGCGAAGCCGGCCGCAACTGCGTCGCCCCAGCGTGCGCGGCGGTCCACCGAGGTGTGCAGCCCGCCGAAGCTCGTCGAGGCCACCAGCAGCTCACTTCCCTGCGCCAGGTGGTGGACGGCATCGGCGTCGGCCAGTTCGACACCCACCAGACCGCCGAACTTGCGCATCTGCGCGGTCGCCACCGGGTAGGACGGATCCTCCGGCAGCCCCGGGTAACGCACCGAGCGAACAGCGGGGTGGCTGCGCAGCGCGGTGGCCAGGGCCATCGCGTTCTGGCACTGCCGCGCGAAACGCAGGCCCACGCTGCCGATGCTTCGCAGCACCAGCCACGCCTCGAAGGGGCCCAGGATCGCCCCGGCCAGCAGCCGCTCGCGTTCCAACGCCGACATCAGCTCGGGGTGGCTGCCCGCGACGTAGCCGGCCAGCAGGTCACTGTGCCCGGACAGAGCCTTGGTGGCGCTGGCCACCACGAGGTCGGCACCGAGTGACAGCGGCTGATGTCCCAGCGGCGTGGCAGTTGTGTTGTCGACGAGCAATCGCGCGCCGTTGCGTCGACAGATCCCGGCCAGCCGGTGCAGATCCACTACGTCGAGCCCGGGATTCGTCGGCGTCTCAGCCAGCACCGCATCGGCGCCTTCGGCGGCGTCGTAGATCTGCGCTGCAGTGGCCTCGCGCACGGTGATGCCCAGTGGGGCTAGGCATTCCGCGGCGAAACGGCGGACCTGATAGTAACCGTCGCTGGGCACCACGAGCGCCGAGCCGGGCCGGACCACGGCCCGCAGCGCCGCGCTGATCGCCGCCATGCCCGAGCCGAAGCTCAGCGCGATCGTCGCGCCCTCCAGCTGGGCCAGAGCCGATTCGAGTTGGCGCCAGCTGGGATTTGAGCTGCGGCCGTAGGTGTCCGGTTCGCTGCCTTCGTCAGCCGACAGGTGGAAGGCCGCCGCGGGCACCGGGGCCGGACCGACCGGCTGCCCCGGAATAGCCTGGGAACTCACCGCTTTGACAGCGCGGGTGGAGTCGCCGTAACCGTCGAGCATCGGCTACTCCGGTTTGGTGCTGCGGCCCAGGAGCAGGACCACGGCCTCGTCGACGGACAGACCCTTGTGGCAGACCCGCTGAACGGCGTCGGTGAGCGGCATCTCGACGTCGTAGCTGGATGCCAGCGCCAGAATCGATGTGCACGACGTGACGCCCTCGGCGACGTGGCCGTCGGCCGCCTTCAGCGCGGCTTCCAGGGTTTCACCGCGGCCCAGCCGTTCACCGAAGGTGCGGTTGCGAGAGTGCGGCGAGGTACAGGTGGCGACGAGGTCGCCCACGCCGGCCAGGCCGGCCAGCGTCGCGGGCTTGGCGCCCAGCGCGATTCCCAGCCGCATGATCTCGGCGAGCCCGCGGGTGATGATGGCCGCGGCAGTGTTCTCCCCTAGCCCCACCCCCGCCGCCATGCCGCAGGCCAAGGCGATGACGTTCTTGCACGCACCGCCGACCTCGGTGCCGATGACGTCGGCGTTGGTGTAGGGCCGTAGGTATCCGGTGCTCAGGGCGCGTTGCAGCGCGACCGCACGCCCGGAGTCGGTGCACGCCACGACGGTGGCGGCGGGCTGCTCGTCGGCGATCTCGGCGGCGAGGTTGGGCCCCGAGACCACCGCAACCTGGCCGGGGTCGACACCGGTGACCTGGATGATGACCTGACTCATCCGCATCAGGCTGTCCAGCTCGATGCCCTTGGCCAGGCTGACCAGCGTGGCGCCGTGGGCCAGGTCGCCCCGCCACGCCTCGAGGTTGGTGCGCAGGGTCTGCGAGGGAACGCCGAGCAGTACGGTGGTCAGCCCGTCGAGCACCTCGGCGGCATCGGTGGTGGCCCGGATCGCGGCGGGAAGTTCGACTCCGGGCAGGTAGTTGGTGTTGGTGTGCTTGGTATTGATCTCCTCGGCCACGTCGGGCCTGCGGGCCCACAACCGGACCTCCGACCCGGCGTCGGCCAGGACCTTCGCCAGTGCGGTCCCCCAAGCACCGGCGCCCATCACCGCGGCGGTGCCGACCGTGCTCGTCATGCTCCCAACGTAGTGCACACCTCTTGTACCGCGAGCAGAGACAAAGTCGCACGATTTCGGATTCCGGAGTGCGATTCTGCGTCTGTTCGCGCGACCGAAGGTCTCGCTGCAGTCGCCGCGACGGCGCTGGCAGGATGGCGCCCATGAGCGGCGCCCCCGATGTCGAACTGATCATCGCGCTCAAACGTCTCGCCGCAGCCAAGACCCGCCTGGCGCCGGTGTTCTCCGCCGGAACCCGCGAGCAGGTGGTGCTGGCGATGCTGGTCGACACCATCACCACGGCGCGCTCCGTCGACGGTGTGCGGTCGATCACCGTCGTCACACCCGACGAAACCGCCGCTTCGGCTGTTCTCGAACTCGGTGCCGTGGTGGTCGAGGACGACACACCGCCGGGTCACCCCGATCCCCTGAACACTGCGCTTCTGACCGCGTGGAATGTTGTTGCCCGACACACCGCGAATACCGTCGTGCTGCAAGGTGATCTGCCTGCCTTGAAGACGAGTGAACTCAGTGCGGCGTTGTCACAGGCGCGGTCGCACCGGCGCAGTTTCGTCGCCGACCATCACGCCAGCGGCACCTCGGCGCTGTTCGCCTTCGGCGTGCCGCTGGATCCCCGGTTCGGCACCGACTCGGCCCGCCGGCACCGAGACTCCGGCGCTGTCGAGCTGAGTGGGGCCTGGCCGGGCCTTCGCTGTGACATCGACACCCCCGACGACCTGCTGGCGGCAACGGCTCTGGGCGTGGGTGCCGCCACAGCCGGGGCGATTGCCGGTGCCCGATCGCTGAACAACTCCTGAACGGGGGTCGACTTTCAGCGGCGCATAACCGCGCGTGCCGCAGATGAGGGATGATCGCTCCTGTGACCGATACGGAAATTGAGGCGAGTTCCACGGACGACTGGCAACCGGGTCAGCCTGCGCCAGACTCGCCGCCCGCGGCCACCGCTGCCGCGGTCGACGACGAACTACCCGAGGACCGCTATCTCAATCGTGAACTGAGCTGGCTCGACTTCAACGCCCGGGTGCTGGCGCTGGCTGCCGACACCTCCCTGCCGTTGCTCGAACGCGCCAAGTTCCTGGCCATCTTCGCCTCCAATCTCGACGAGTTCTACATGGTGCGCGTCGCCGGACTGAAGCGCCGCGACGAAATGGGTCTGTCGGTGCGCTCGGCCGACGGACTCACGCCCCGCGAGCAGCTGCGCCGGATCGGTGACCGCACCCGGCAGATCTCGATCCGCCATGCCGAGGTGTTCCTCGAATCGGTGCGACCCGCACTGGCCGAAGAGGGCATCCGCATCGTCACGTGGGCTGAGCTGTCCGAAGCCGACCGCGCCGAGCTCTCGAAGTACTTCCACGAGCAGGTTTTTCCCGTCCTCACCCCGCTGGCCGTCGACCCGGCGCACCCGTTCCCGTTCGTCAGCGGTCTGAGCCTGAACCTGGCGGTGGCCGTCAAATCGCCCGAGGACGGCGGCGAGCACTTCGCCCGGGTCAAGGTGCCCGACAACGTCGACCGGTTCGTGGAACTCAAGGGCGGCGACGACGACGAGTCGGTCCGGTTCCTGCCCATGGAGGAACTCATTGCCGCCTTCCTTCCGGTGTTGTTCCCCGGGACGGAGATCGTGGAACATCACGCGTTCCGGATCACCCGCAACGCCGACATGGATATCGAGGACCGCGACGAGGACCTGCTGCAGGCACTCGAACGCGAACTGGCTCGGCGCCGGTTCGGACCACCCGTGCGACTCGAGATCGCCGATGACATGACCGAGCACATGCTCGAATTGCTGCTGCGCGAACTCGACGTCTACCCCGGCGACGTCGTCCAGGTGCCGGGACTGCTTGACCTTTCGGCGCTGTGGCAGATCTACGGTGTCGACCATCCGGCGCTCAAGGACCGCCCGTTCGTGCCGGCCACGCACCCCGCATTCGGTGAGCGGGAGACACCGAAGAGCATCTTCTCGACGCTGCGCGACGGCGACGTGCTGGTTCACCATCCGTACGACTCGTTCTCGACGAGCGTGCAGCGGTTCATCGAACAGGCCGCCGCCGACCCGAATGTGTTGGCCATCAAGCAGACGCTGTACCGCACCTCGGGCGACTCACCGATCGTCAACGCGCTCATCGAGGCGGCCCGCGCCGGCAAGCAGGTTGTCGCGCTGGTGGAATTGAAGGCGCGCTTCGACGAACAGGCCAACATCAAGTGGGCCCGCGCTCTGGAAGACGCGGGCGTACACGTGGTGTACGGGCTGATCGGGTTGAAGACCCACTGCAAGACATGTCTGGTGGTGCGCCGCGAGGGTTCGACCATCCGGCGGTACTGCCACATCGGGACCGGCAACTACAACCCGAAGACCGCCCGACTCTACGAAGACGTCGGTCTGCTGACCGCCGCGCCGGAAATCGGAGCGGACTTGACCGATCTGTTCAACTCACTGACGGGCTACTCGCGTAAGGTGAGCTATCGCAACCTATTGGTGGCGCCGCACGGTGTGCGCAAGGGCATCATCGAGCGGATCGAACGGGAGATCGCCGCGCATCACGAGTCCGGTGGCGGGCGGATCCGGCTGAAGGCCAATGCGCTTGTCGACGAGCAGGTGATCGACGCCCTCTACCGTGCCTCCCAGGCAGGTTTGCGCGTCGAGGTCTTCGTGCGTGGCATCTGCGCTCTCCGGCCGGGCGTGGAAGGCTTCTCCGAGAACATCGTCGTGCGCTCGATCCTCGGCCGCTTCCTCGAACACTCACGGATCTTCCATTTCCGGGCCATCAACGAGTTCTTCATCGGCAGCGCGGACATGATGCATCGCAACCTCGACCGCCGCGTCGAGGTGCTGGCTCAGGTCAAGAACCCGCGGCTGACGGCCTATCTCGACGAGGTCTTCGAGTCGGCGATGGACCCGTCGACCCGGTGCTGGGAACTCGGACCCGACGGTAGCTGGACCGCAGCACCGCAGGACGGTCAGCAGGTTCGCGATCACCAGGTGTGGCTGATGGAACTTCATCGGCAGCGCTGAAGTTTCCGACAGATGCAGCCGGCAGGTCCCGCCCCGGGCAGGGCCCCGAATTGAACTGCAGGAGTTGAGGTGGCCAAGAGGGCGTCTCGGGACCGCTCGAAGACCAAATCGACCAAGACCCCAACCACGAAGAAGGGCAAGTCATCCCGGCGGATCATCGCGGCGGGAGCCGTGCTGTGGCGGCCGGACAGCGCGTCGGTTGAGCCTCTGATCGCCGTCATCCACCGGCCCCGCTACGACGATTGGTCGCTTCCCAAGGGGAAGGTCGACCCCGGCGAGAACGAGCCGGTGGCCGCGGTTCGGGAGATCTGGGAGGAGACCGGCCAGCGCTCAGAGCTGGGCCGTCGGTTGGGTGAGATCACTTATCCCATCCCGCAAGGCAGCAAGCTGGTGCACTACTGGGTGGCCCGTGCCCGCGGTGGTGAGTTCACCCCCAATCGCGAAGTGGACATCCTCGAGTGGCTGCCCATCACCGAGGCGTCGGCACGACTGAGCTACCCCGGTGACCGAAAGATGCTCGACGCGTTCTCCGAGCACCCCGGCGACACCCAGACGGTGTTGATCGTCCGGCACGGCACTGCTGGTGTGAAGTTCTGCTATCGCGGCGACGACCGAGGCCGGCCGTTGGACAAGAACGGTCGCGCCCAGGCGGAGTCGTTGGTCGGACAGCTGATGGCGTTCGGGGCCACCGACATCTACGCCGCAGACCGCACCCGGTGCACCCAGACGGTCGAGCCGCTGGCACAGGAACTCGGCGTGCCGATCCATCCGGAGCCCTCGCTCACCGAGGAGGCCTACGCGCTCGACCCGAATCCCGCCCGGGATCGAGTGCAGCAGATCGCCGCTCGCGGCGGCACACCGGTCATCTGTACGCAGGGCGAGGTGATTCCGTATCTGCTGGCCTGGTGGCGCGAGGGCGACGAAGGCAAGGCCGACACGGGCCGCAACCGCAAGGGCAGCACCTGGGTGCTGTCATTGGTGGACAACCGCATCGTCGCCGCCGACTACATCGCCAGCCCGCTGGCGAGCACGTCGTAGCGAATTCAGGGTCCAGAAGCGCGAATACGCCGCGGGCACTGAGCCCGCGGCGTTCGACGGCGAACTTTAGCGGCGACCCTTCTTGGCAGGCGCAGCCTTCTTGGCCAGAACCTTCTTGGCCGCAGCCTTCTTGGCAGGCGCAGCCTTCTTGGCCGGAGCCTTGGTGGCCGGAACCTTCTTCACGGCAGCCTTCTTGGCCGGAGCCTTGGTGGCCGGAGCCTTCTTCACAGCAGCCTTCTTGGCGGGCGCGGCCTTCTTGGCTGGAGCCTTCGTGGCGGGTGCGGCCTTCTTGGCCGGAGCCTTGGTGGCAGCCTTCTTCACCACTGCCTTGCGGACGGCCTTCTTGACCGCAGCCTTCTTGACCGCACCTCCGAGAGCACCGCGCTTGACGGCCGGCCCCTCGGACGGGAGCTTCTGTGCCCCAGCCACAACCGCCTTGAACTGAGCGCCTGGGCGGAAAGCAGGAACGGAGGTCGGCTTCACTTTGACGGTCTCGCCGGTGCGCGGGTTACGCGCGACGCGGGCGGCACGACGCCGCTGCTCGAAGACACCGAAGCCAGTGATGGTCACGCTGTCGCCCTTGTGCACCGCACGCACAATCGTGTCGACGATGTTCTCGACGGCCTCAGTAGCATGCCGACGATCCACATTCATCTTTGCGGTGAGAGCGTCGATCAGCTCTGCTTTGTTCATTCAAACCCTCCGAAAACAGTGGTCCGCTCTGGACCGACTGCAGACACGGTAAACCCTTAACGTGCAGATTTCCAAGTGCCACGCCCAATTTCAGGCGTTACGGAGGAGGATTTCAGCAATCCGCTTGCCGCCCTAGGGCGGTGAATCGGCCGAGCCCAAACCGCCTTTAGGGGTGGGAATTCGGGTGCGCGAACCGATTTAGCAGGAGGGAGTCGAGATATATGGTTTCCACCTCGGACGAGCCGCCTCGAAAGCCTCGATCTCGGGGAGCTTCCGCAGCGTAAGGCCTATATCGTCGAGTCCTTCGAGCAGTCGCCACGCGGTGTAATCGTCAATCGTGAACGGCACCACGGCTGTTCCGGCGGTGATATTCCGATCTTGAAGATCCACAGTGATTTCCAGCCCGGGATTCTGCTCGATGAGCTTCCAGAGCAGTTCGACGTCATCCTGCGTGACTTCTGCCGCCAGTAGACCGGCCTTGCCAGCATTGCCGCGGAAGATGTCGGCGAACCGGGACGAGATCACCACCCGGAATCCGTAGTCCATCAGCGCCCACACCGCATGCTCGCGTGAGGATCCGGTGCCGAAATCGGGCCCGGCGACCAATACCGAACCGCGGTTGAATGGGCTCAGATTAAGGATGAATGACGGATCATCATTGCGCCACGCGGCGAACAACCCGTCTTCGAAACCCGTTCGAGTGACACGTTTCAAATAGACCGCCGGAATGATCTGGTCGGTGTCGACATTGGAGCGGCGCAGCGGAACGCCTATTCCGGTGTGAGTGTGGAAAGCATCCATCGTGTTCTCCTGAGCGGGACTAGTTGTCGAGATCGGCGGGTGAGGATAGTGCGCCGCGCACCGCGGTGGCGGCCGCAACGGCCGGGGACACCAGGTGGGTCCGGCCGCCCTTGCCCTGTCGGCCTTCGAAATTCCGGTTCGATGTAGACGCGCAACGCTCGCCCGGGGCGAGTTGATCGGGGTTCATTCCCAAGCACATCGAGCAGCCGGCCTGCCGCCATTCGGCGCCCGCGGCGGTGAAGATCTCGCCCAGCCCTTCGGATTCGGCCTGGGCTCGCACCCGCATGGAGCCGGGCACGATGAGCATTCGCACCCCGTCTGAGACCGTACGACCACGCAACACGTCGGCGACCACGCGCAGATCTTCGATGCGGCCGTTGGTGCACGAACCGACGAACACCGCGTCGACCGCGACGTCGCGCAGCGGCGTGCCCGGGCGCAGATCCATGTAGGCCAGCGCCTTCTCGGCGGACTGGCGCTCGGAGTCACTGGTCATCAACTCGGGGTCAGGCACCGCTTCGGACAGCGGGACACCCTGTCCGGGATTGGTGCCCCAGGTGACGAACGGGCTGAGAGTTGTTGCGTCGATGAAGACCTCGGTGTCGAATTCCGCCCCTTGGTCGGTTTTCAATTGTTCCCAGGCGGCCACCGCCGCATCCCAGTCGGCGCCCGTCGGCGCGTAGGGCCGACCGCGCAGATATTCGTAGGTCGTCTCGTCCGGTGCCACCAACCCGGCGCGGGCGCCCGCTTCGATGCTCATGTTGCAGATCGTCATCCGGCCCTCCACCGACAGTGATTCGATGGTGCTGCCGCGATATTCGATGACGTATCCCTGTCCGCCGCCAGTGCCGATCTTGGCGATCACCGCCAGGATGATGTCCTTGGCCGTCACTCCGGGCGGCAGTTGACCGTCCACATTGACCGCCATGGTCTTGAACGGGCGCAGCGGAAGTGTCTGTGTCGCCAGGACATGCTCGACCTCCGAGGTGCCGATTCCCATCGCCAGCGCGCCGAAGGCCCCGTGGGTCGAGGTGTGGCTGTCGCCGCAGACGATCGTCATGCCCGGCTGGGTCAAGCCGAGTTGCGGACCCATCACGTGCACGATGCCTTGCTCCGCGTCACCCATCGGGTGCAGCCGGACGCCGAACTCGGCGCAGTTGTTCCGCAGAGTCTCGACCTGGGTGCGCGAGATCGGATCGGCGATCGGCTTGTCGACATCGACCGTGGGCACATTGTGGTCCTCGGTCGCGATCGTGAGATCGGGCCGCCGCACCGGCCGGCCGGCAAGGCGCAGGCCGTCGAAGGCCTGCGGACTGGTCACCTCGTGAATGAGGTGCAGATCGACGTAGATCAAGTCGGGTTCGCGCGAGCCGCCACTGCCGGCGCCGGCGACGACCACGTGGTCGTCCCACACCTTCTCGGGCAGCGTTCTGGGCTTGTCGGATTGAGCCATCACTTCTCGATTTATCTCTCGGTCGCTTCCGGCGGAGACTAGGTATCTCACATTTCGGGACGTTAGTATCTCGATATGAGACAGGATAGCGGCATCGGCGTGCTCGACAAAGCGGTGGGTGTGCTGCATTCGGTCGCCGAGTCGCCCTGCGGGCTTGCCGAACTGTGTGAGCGCACCGGACTGCCGCGGGCCACCGCGCACCGGCTCGCCGCCGGACTGGAGGTCCACCGTCTGCTCGCCCGTGACAGCACCGGGCGCTGGCGGCTTGGCCCGGCGCTGACCGAACTGGCCGCCCAGGTCAACGATCCGCTACTCGCGGCGGGCGCCGCGGTGTTGCCCCGTCTGCGCGAAATCACCGGTGAGAGCGTCCAGCTCTACCGCCGCGAAGGCACCCTTCGCGTCTGCGTGGCCGCACTGGAACCGCCTGCCGGACTCAGGGATACCGTTCCCGTCGGGGCGCGCCTGCCGATGACGGCGGGCTCCGGGGCCAAGGTCCTGCTGGCCTACAGCGACGCGGCTACCCAGCAGGCGGTGCTGCCGTCGGCGAAGTTCACCGAACGAACCCTGGCCGAGGTGCGCCGTCGCGGCTGGGCGCAGAGCGCCGCCGAACGCGAACCGGGGGTGGCCAGCGTCTCTGCGCCGGTTCGCGATCGCAGCAGCGCGGTCATCGCTGCCGTGTCGGTGTCCGGACCGATCGACCGCATGGGGCGGCGGCCGGGCGCCCGCTGGGCCGCTGATCTGGTGGCCGCCGCCGAGGCGCTCACCCGCCGGTTGTGAGACCTGATTTGCAGCAGCGGATGAGATGCCTGCCACACTGACGACAATCGCCCGGTCTGACGACCGGGCGACTTCGCTTGGTAGCCCCGATGGGATTCGAACCCACGCTACCGCCGTGAGAGGGCGGCGTCCTAGGCCGCTAGACGACGGGGCCAGAACCAATCTTCGGCGGGCCTCGCGGCGCACCGAGTTGTCAGCATAGCTCAGAGAGCTACGGCGACGAAATTGCTGGGGTACCAGGACTCGAACCTAGAATGGCTGAACCAGAATCAGCTGTGTTGCCAATTACACCATACCCCATTGGCTGCCTATAACCGCTGTTCAGAAGGCCATCACCCAGTGTAGCGGGCGATCGCGGCCTGTCCGGCATCGGTTGCGGGCCGACGAGCACACTATCAAAGATTTGGGCGCGGTTACTCCGGCACCCCGGCTCGGTCGCGAGCCGCACGCAGTCGGCGCAGGCTGCGGTCGCGGCCCAGCAACTCCAGCGACTCGAACAGCGGTGGGCTGACGGTGGCCCCGGTCACTGCGACGCGGATGGGCCCGAAGGCCTTACGCGGCTTGAGCTCCAAGCCTTCGAGCAGCGCGCCCTTGAGCGCTTCTTCAATGCCCGCGGCGGTCCACTCGCTCACGCCCTCGAGTGCGGTGATCGCGGCGTCGAGCACCGGCACCGCGTCAGGCCCAAGTTCTTTGGCCGCGGCCTTGGGATCGAGTTCGTAGGCGTCGTCGTTGAAGAACTTCAGCAGTCCCCACGCGTCGGAGAGCACCACGATGCGCGTCTGCACCAGCGCGGCGGCCAGCGCGAAGCCGGCGCCGTCGAGTCCGGTGTCGTGGCCGTGCTCACCGAAATAGTCCGCCAGCCGCCGCGCGAACTCTTCGGGCTCCAGGCGGCGGACGTGCTCGGCGTTGACGGCGTCGGCCTTCTTCTGGTCGAAGCGTGCCGGATTGGAATTCACGTCGACGACATCGAAGGCCTCGACCATCTCGCCGATGCTGAAGATGTCGCGGTCCTCGGCGATTCCCCAACCCAGCAGCGCCAGGTAGTTCAGCAGACCTTCGGGAATGAACCCGCGCTCGCGGTGCAGGAACAGGTTGGATTCCGGGTCGCGCTTGGACAGCTTCTTGGTGCCGTCGCCCAAAACCGGCGGCAGATGGGCGAATTCGGGCACGCGGTCGGCCACACCGATCCGCATCAGCGCCTGGTACAGGGCGATCTGACGCGGTGTCGAGGGCAGCAGGTCCTCGCCTCGCAGTACGTGCGTGATCTTCATCAGCGCGTCGTCGACCGGATTGACCAAGGTGTACAACGGTTCTCCGGTCGCGCGCGTCAGGGCGAAGTCGGGCACCGTGCCGGCGACGAACGTCGTCTTGCCGCGCACCAGGTCGTGCCAGCTGATGTCCTCGTCGGGCATCCGCAGCCGCAGCACCGGCTTTCGGCCTTCGGCGGCGTAGGCGGCGCGCTGCTCGTCGGTCAGGTCGCGGTCGTAATTGTCGTAGCCCAGCTTGGGGTTTCGGCCCGTGGCGACATGGCGCGCCTCGACCTCCTCGGGCGTGGAGTAGGCCGGATATGCCTCACCGGCCGCGACCAGTCGGTCCACCACGTCGGCATAGATCTCCTTGCGCTGCGACTGGCGGTACGGTTCGTAGGGGCCGCCGACCTCGGGTCCCTCGTCCCAATCCAGGCCGAGCCAGCGCAGCGCGTCCAGAAGAGCCAGATAGCTTTCCTCGGAGTCACGCTGGGCATCGGTGTCCTCGATGCGGAACACAAACACCCCGCCGGTGTGGCGGGCGTAGGCCCAGTTGAACAGCGCGGTGCGCACCATCCCGACGTGCGGAATCCCGGTCGGCGACGGGCAGAACCGCACGCGCACTGGATCATTGGCCGCCCGAGTCATCATCTGCCCTTTCGTAGGACGGGATTGGTCAGAGTCCCGATGCCCTCGATGCTGACGCTGACGGTGTCGCCGTGCTCGATGGGCCCCACGCCTTCCGGCGTGCCGGTGAGGATGAGGTCGCCCGGCAGCAGGGTCATCACAGCGGAGATCCACTCGATGATCGCGCCGATGTCGTGGATCATCAGCGAGGTACGGCTGTGTTGGCGCACCTCTCCGTTGACCTCGGTGCGGATCTCCAGATCGGACGGATCGAGGTCGGTGACGATCCACGGACCCACCGGGCAGAACGTGTCGTGGCCCTTGGCGCGCATCCACTGGCCGTCGGCCTTCTGCTGATCGCGCGCCGAGACGTCGTTGGCGATGGTGTAACCGAGGATGTTCTCGGCGGCGCGCGCAGCTGGGACGTCCTTGCAGGGACGGCCGATCACCACCGCCAACTCCCCTTCGTGATGCACCGGTGAAGCGTTGGCGGGCAACTGGATTGGTACGCCAGGTCCGATGATCGCGGTATTGGGCTTGAGGAAGATGACCGGATCCTCCGGCGCTTCCCCACCCATCTCCTCGATGTGCGCCAGGTAGTTCTTGCCCATGCAGACCACCTTGCTGGCCAGGATCGGCGCCAGCAGACGCACATCGGCCAGCGGCCACGTGCGACCGGTGAACGTCGGCGAGCCGAACGGATGCTCGGCCATCTCACGAACGATTTCGCTCCCCGAGTCCCCTTCGATACTGACGAAGGCGACCCCGTCGGGACTGGCGATTCGACCCAGGCGCATTGGAACAATGCTAGTGGCCGCGGCGCTGTTCCCCGCCACCGCCCATGTCTCTCATATATTGAGATATAGATTCAGCATCGTGAGAAACTGCATGGAATCATGGCCACGTGGCCGTCGACACGATCAGCACAGTGCGCCGCTGGACCATGCTCGCGATCGCGTTGTTCGCGACGTTGTCCGCCAACGTGTTCATCAACGGGGCCGCCTTTCTCATCCCCACCCTGCACTCCACGATGGGCCTCGACCTGGCCACGGCCGGCCTGGTGTCGGCGATGCCGAGCTTCGGCATGGTGCTGACCCTGATCGCCTGGGGTTATGTGGTGGACCGCGTCGGTGAGCGGTTCGTGCTGACGGTCGGCTCCGCGTTGACCGCCGCGGCGGCCCTCGCGGCGGCCTCGGCGCACTCGCTGATCCTCGTGGGCGTCTTCCTGTTCCTCGGCGGAATGGCGGCAGCAAGCAGCAATTCGGCCAGCGGGCGGCTGGTGGTCGGGTGGTTCCCGCCGCAGCAGCGCGGGCTGGTGATGGGCATCCGCCAGACCGCCCAGCCGCTGGGTGTGGCATTCGGCGCGTTGATCATTCCTCGGCTGGCCCAGACGCACGGGGTGGGATTGGCGCTGTTGTTCCCGGCGATCGTGTGCGGGGTGGCGGCGCTGGTGTGCGCGGTCGCCGTGGCCGATCCCCCGCGTCCGCCACGCGCCGACGCGCCGGCCGAGCATCTGGCCAATCCCTATCGCGGGTCGGCCGTACTGTGGCGGATCCACGCGGTGTCGGTGTTGCTGGTCGTGCCGCAGTGCGTGGTGTGGACGTTCACCCTGGTGTGGCTGATCGCCGACCGCGGCTGGTCGGCGGAGTCTGCTGGCGTGCTGGTGATGGTCGCCCAAGTGCTCGGCGCGCTGGGCCGGATTGCCGCCGGACGCTGGTCGGACCGGATGGGTTCGCGGCTGCGGCCGATCCGGATGATCGCGGCCGCCGCGGCGGTGTCCATGCTGGCGCTGGCCCTGAGCGATGCGCTGCACTCCCCGCTGAGCATCGCGGTGATGGTCGTCGCATCGGTGATCACCGTCAGCGACAACGGGTTGGCGTTCACCGCGATCGCCGAGATCGCCGGGCCGTTCTGGAGCGGGCGCGCCCTGGGCGCACAGAACACCAGCCAGCTGCTGGCGGCCGGGCTCACCCCACCGCTGTTCGGCGCGCTGATCGGCGTACTGGGTTACCCGGTGGCCTTCGCGGTGTGCGCGCTGTTCCCGGTGGCCGCCCTGCCGCTGGTGCCGACCGACCCACCGGAAACCCGACAGCCCTAGAGAGCGGCGCGGATCCGCTCTCCGACCTCCCGGGTCGAATAGGTCTTGTCGCCGCGGGTTGCCAGATGGCTCGCGACAGCCTTGTCGACGCGGGCGGCCGCGGCATCCTCGCCGACGTGGGCCAGCAGGAGCGCCACCGACATCACCGCGGCGGTGGGATCGGCGATGCCCTTACCGGCGAGGTCCGGCGCGCTGCCGTGCACGGGTTCGAACATCGATGGGTTGGTCCGGGTGGCGTCGATGTTGCCGCTGGCGGCCAAGCCGATTCCGCCGCAGACGGCGGCGGCCAGGTCGGTGATGATGTCGCCGAACAGGTTGTCGGTGACGATGACGTCGAAGCGGCCGGGGTCGGTGACCATGTGGATGGTGGCCGCGTCGACGTGCTGATAAGCGACCTCGACGTCGGGGTACTCGGCGCCGACCTCGTTGACCACCCGGGACCACAGGCTGCCCGCGAAGGTCAGCACGTTTGTCTTGTGCACCAGGGTCAGGTGCTTGCGACGTTTCTGCGCGCGGGCGAACGCGTCGCGCACCACCCGGTTGACCCCGAAGGCGGTGTTCAGACTGACCTCGGTGGCCACCTCGTGGGGGGTGCCGACGCGGATCGCGCCACCGGTCCCGGTGTAGGGGCCCTCAGTGCCCTCGCGCACCACGACGAAGTCGATGTCCGAAACGCCCGACAGCGGGCTCCTGACTCCCTCGTAGAGCCGGCCCGGGCGCAAGTTCACGTGGTGGTCGAGCTCGAAGCGGATCTTGAGCAGCAGACCGCGTTCGAGCACGCCGCTAGGTACCGATGGGTCGCCGATCGCACCGAGCAGGATCGCGTCATAGCCGCGCAGCTCGTCGATCACCGACGGCGGCAGCACTTCACCGGTCGCGTGATAGCGGCGGGCGCCGAGGTCGTACTCGGTCTTCGCCACTCCGGGCAGCACGGCGTCGAGCACCTGCAGCGCTTCACCGACGACTTCCGGGCCGATACCGTCGCCCGCGATCACGGCCAGTTTCATCTGCGCCGCTCCTCGTCATCGCTTCGCTCTGCATCGTCGGCGGCGCGATTCACGACAGATCCACCACTTCCAGCGTCACCGCATCAACCGCGGCACCGATCGCCGCACGAACATCGGCCGGCACGTCCCGGTCCAGGCGCAGCATCACCGTGGCCGCCTGACCCGAGATGTCCTGGCTCATCTGCGCGGCCAGGATGTTCACGTTCGCCGCACCGAGCAGCGTGCCGATCTTGCCGAGCGCGCCGGGCTGATCGGTGTAATGCAGGATCAGGTTCACACCCTCGGCCCGCAGATCGAAGTTGCGACCGTTGATCTGGATGATCTTCTCGGTCTGCTGCGGACCCGACAGGGTGCCGGAGACGTTCGTCGCCGAACCGTCCGGCCCGACCACCCGCACGTCGACCACACTGCGATGGTTGATGCTCTCGCTGGCGGTGCTCAGCTCGGTCTGCAGACCACGATCGGCCGCCAGCCCGGGCGCGTTGACGAACGTCACCTGCTGATCGGTCACCGTGGAGAAAAAGCCGCGCAGCGCCGAAAGTTTGAGCACCTCAACGTCTTCGGAGGCCAGCTCACCGCTGACCCGCACCGACAGCGTGGTGGACGGCTCGGTGGCCAGCACACCGACGAGCACACCGAGCTTGCGCGCCAGGTTCAGCCAGGGTGACACCTCCTCGCTGACCGCACCGGCGCCGACGTTGACCGCATCGGGGACGAACTCCCCCGCCAGGGCCAGCTTGACGCTTTCGGCGACATCGGTGCCGGCTCGGTCCTGCGCCTCGGCGGTCGAGGCGCCCAAGTGCGGGGTGACGACCACCTGCGGGAGCTCGAACAGCGGACTGTCGGTGCACGGTTCGGCGGAGAACACGTCGAGGCCGGCGGCGCGAACGTGACCGCTCTTGACGGCCTCAGCCAGCGCCCCCTCGTCGATCAGTCCACCGCGGGCGGCGTTGACGATGATGACGCCGGGCTTGGTCTTGGCCAGCGCCTCCTTGCCCAGCAGTCCGGCGGTCTCCGGGGTCTTCGGCAGGTGCACGGAGATGAAGTCGGCCCGGGGCAGCAGCTCGTCGAGGGACAGCAGTTCGATCCCGAGCTGGGCGGCGCGGGCCGGCGGGACGTAGGGGTCGTAGGCGATCACGTGGGTCCCGAAGGCGGCCAGCCTCTGCGCGACGAGCTGCCCGATGCGGCCGAGGCCGACGACGCCGACGGTCTTGCCGAAGATCTCGGTGCCGTTGAACGACGAGCGCTTCCAGGTGCGCTCGCGCAGGGTGGCGTCGGCGGCCGGGATCTGCCGGGCGGCGGCCAGCATCAGTGCCAGGGCATGCTCGGCGGCGCTGTGGATGTTGGACGTCGGGGCGTTGACCACGAGGACACCGGCGGCGGTGGCGGCATCGACGTCGACGTTGTCCAGACCCACCCCGGCGCGGGCGACGATCTTCAGCCTGGGCGCGGCGGCGATCACCTCGGCATCGACCGTGGTCGCCGAGCGCACCAGCAGGGCGTCGGCGTCGGCTACCGCTGCCAGCAGTTTCGGGCGGTCCGGGCCGTCGACCCAGCGCACCTCCACGGCGTCGCCCAGGGCTGCGACGGTCGACTCGGCGAGTTTGTCGGCGATCAAGACTACGGGCAGATTCACGCCGGTCAGCCTAGCGTGGCGACGATGCCGCCCCGCAGGAGGAGCCCTGCCATCAGGCCGGTATGTGCCGCCACGCGTACGACCATCGCCTGCGGTGAGGTGTACTGGAGGCGTGGACGTCACCATCGTCGGCAGCGGTCCCAACGGGTTGGCGGCCGCGTCCGTCTGCGCACGAGCCGGACTGGCCGTGCAGGTTCTGGAGGCCCAGCCCACTCTCGGTGGCGGGGCGCGCACCGCGGCCGACCCCGAGTTCAGCGGCGTGCGGCACGACATCTGCTCGGCGATTCACCCGCTGGCGCTCGCGTCACCGTTCTTCGCAGAGTTCGACCTGGCCGCCCGCGGGGTCGGCTTGGTGGTGCCGGAGATCTCCTACGCCAACCCGCTGCCCGGCCGGCCGGCCGCGATCGCCTACCAGGATCTCGAGCGCACCTGCGCCGGCCTGCAGCAGGGCGCCTCGTGGCGAAGCCTGCTCGGCCCGCTGGCGCGCAACGCCGACGACGTGGTCGGTCTCCTTCTGGGTGACAAGCGTTCGGTGCGCGCCGACATCCCCGCCGCCGTGCAACTGGGCCTGCGAATGTTGCGCCAAGGCACACCGGCCTGGGGTTCCCTGGCGGGCGAAGATGCCCGGGCATTGTTCACCGGTGTTGCGGCACACACTATTTCGCGAATGCCGTCGTTCGTAGCGGCCGGTGCGGGGTTGATGCTGGCGACGCTGGCACACACGGTCGGCTGGCCGGTGCCGGTCGGCGGTAGCCAGGCCATCGCCGAGGCGATGATCGAGGATCTTCGGGCCCACGGCGGCGTCCTGCACACCGACACCGAGGTGCGCACCCCGCCGGCCGGGGTGGTTCTCTACGACACCGCACCCACTGCACTGCTCGGCATCTACGGCGACCGCCTGCCGGCGACCTATGCAAAGCTGCTGCAGCGCTACACCTTCGGACCCGGTGTGGCCAAGGTGGACTTCGTGCTCTCCGACGAGATTCCGTGGGCCGATTCCCGTTTGGCCACCGCCGCGACATTCCACCTTGGCGGCACCCGCGCGCAGATGGCACACGCAGAGAGGGAGATCGCCTCGGGCCGCCACGCGCAATGGCCGATGGCGCTGGGGGCCACGCCCTACACCGCCGACCCGAATCGTATTGACGCCCAAGGGCACCGGCCGTTCTGGACCTACGCCCACGTGCCGGCCGGCTCGACGCTGGACCAGACCCAGGCCATCACCGCGATCATGGAGCGCTTCGCCCCCGGCTTCTCCGACATCGTCGTCGCGGCCCGCAGCGTCCCGGCCGCACACCTGTCGGATCACAACGCCAACTACGTCGGCGGCGACATCGGGGTGGGTGGAAACTCGGTGGTGCGCGCCCTGCTCGGACCGACGCCGCGCGTCAACCCGTGGTCGACGCCCATCCCCAAAGCCTACCTGTGCTCGTCGGCGACCCCGCCCGGCGGCGGCGTGCACGGGATGGCCGGGTATTACGCCGCCCGCACGGTGCTCAAACGCGAATTCGGCCTGGAGGTACCGTCACTGCGCCCGTGATTTCGGCGCGCTTGTCAACGCTGAGCGACGAAAAGCGCGCCGAAACCCGCTACGCCGTTTCGGTGATGGGGCGGTCCACCCAGCTCATCAGGTCGCGCAGCTTCTTGCCGGTGACCTCGATCGGGTGCTCGGCGTTCTTCTTGCGCAGCGCTTCGAGCTCCTTGTTGCCGCCCTCGACGTTGGCGACCAGACGCTTGACGAAGGTGCCGTCCTGGATCTCGGCCAGGATCTGGCGCATCCGTTCCTTGGTGTCGGCGTCGATGACGCGCGGGCCCGACAGGTAGCCGCCGAACTCCGCGGTGTCGGACACCGAGTAGTTCATCCGGGCGATGCCGCCTTCATACATCAAGTCCACGATCAGCTTGAGCTCGTGCAGCACCTCGAAGTAGGCCAGCTCCGGGGCATAGCCCGCCTCGACCATCACCTCGAAGCCGGTCTTGACGAGTTCCTCGGTGCCACCGCACAACACAGCCTGCTCACCGAACAGGTCGGTCTCGGTCTCGTCCTTGAAGGTGGTCTTGATGACGCCGGCACGGGTGCCGCCGATGCCCTTGGCATAGGACAGCGCCAGCGCCAGGCCCTCGCCGGTCGGGTCCTGCTCGACGGCGACCAGGCAGGGCACACCCTTGCCGTCGACGAACTGGCGGCGCACCAGGTGGCCAGGGCCCTTGGGGGCGACCATGCCGATGGTGACGTCGGCCGGCGGCTTGATCAGACCGAAGTGGATGTTCAAACCGTGGCCGAAGAACAGCGCATCGCCGGCCTTGAGGTTCGGCTCGATGTCGTTCTTGAAGATCTCGGCCTGCGCGGTGTCGGGCGCCAGCAGCATGATGACGTCGGCCCACTTGGCGACCTCGGCGGGGGTGTCGACCTCGAGGCCCTGCTCGGTGACCTTCGCCCGCGACTTCGAGTCCTCTTGGAGGCCCACCTTCACCTGCACACCGGAGTCACGCAGGCTGAGCGAATGCGCATGACCCTGGCTGCCGTAACCGATCACACCGACCTTGCGGCCCTGGATGATCGACAGGTCGGCATCGTCGTCGTAGAACATCTCAACTGACACGGTTGAACTTTCCTTCTGTTGTTTCTTCTGTTTCTTCTGTGGGGTCGGTTACTTGCTGGTCGTCATTCCGCGCGGCCCACGCGACAGTGACACCACGCCGGACTGCACGATCTCACGGATGCCGTAGGGCTCGAGCACCCGCAGCAGCGCTTCGAGCTTCTCCGGGGTTCCGGTGGCCTCGACGGTCAGCGACTCGGTCGACACGTCGATGACCTTCGCGCGGAACAGGTTGACCGCTTCGATCACCTGACTGCGCGTGCCGGCGTCGGCGCGGACCTTGATCAGTGCCAGCTCGCGGGCCACCGAGTTCTCCGCGTCCTGCTCGACGATCTTGATCACATTGATCAGCTTGTTGAGCTGCTTGGTGATCTGCTCCAGCGGGGTCTCCTCGGCGGTGACCACGATGGTCATCCGCGACATGTTCTTCTGCTCGGTGGCACCGACTGCCAGCGACTGGATGTTGAAACCGCGCCGGGAGAACAGTGCGGCCACGCGGGCCAGCACACCGGGCTTGTCTTCGACGAGCACCGAAAGCGTATGCGTGACACTGGTTCCCATCAGGCACGCCCCTCTTCGTTGTCGTCGAACAGCGGACGGATGTTGCGGGCGGCCATGATCTCGTCGTTGCCGGTGCCCGCGGCAACCATCGGCCACACCTGGGCGTCGGCGCCGACGATGAAGTCGATCACCACCGGCCGGTCGTTGATGGCGCGGGCCTGGTTGATGACGTCGACGACGTCTTCCTCACGCTCGCAACGCAATCCGACGCAACCCAGCGCCTCGGCCAGCTTGACGAAGTCCGGAATGCGATGGCTGTGGGTGGACAGGTCGGTGTTGCTGTAGCGCTCGCCGTAGAACAGCGTCTGCCACTGCCGCACCATGCCCAGGTTGCCGTTGTTGATCAAGGCCACCTTGATCGGCACTCCCTCGATGGCGCAGGTGGCCAGCTCCTGGTTGGTCATCTGGAAGCACCCGTCGCCGTCGATGGCCCACACCTCGGCCTCGGGCCGGGCCATCTTGGCGCCCATGGCCGCCGGGACGGCGTAGCCCATGGTGCCCAGACCGCCGGAGTTCAGCCACGTCCGCGGGTTCTCGTAGGAGATGAACTGCGCGGCCCACATCTGATGCTGGCCCACACCGGCGACGTAGATGGCGTCCGGTCCGGCGATCTTGCCGAGTTGCTCGATGACGTACTCCGGGCTGAGGCTGCCGTCGCTCTGCGGCCCGTAGCTCAGCGGGTAGGTGGCGCGGATCCCCGACAGGTACTCCCACCAGTTGTCCAGATCGCCCTTGGGAGCACCGGTCTTGCGCAATGCCTCGATCAGATCGGTGATCGCCAGCTTGACGTCACCGACGATCGGGACGTCGGCGTTGCGGTTCTTGCCGATCTCGGCCGGGTCGATGTCGACGTGGATCACCTTGGCCTCCGGGGCGAAGGAGTCCAGCTTGCCCGTCACCCGGTCGTCGAACCGGGCCCCCAGAGCGATGATCAGGTCGCTCCTTTGCAGCGCGGCCACCGCGGCCACGGTACCGTGCATGCCGGGCATGCCCAGGTTCTGCGGGTGGCTGTCCGGGAAGGCGCCGCGAGCCATCAGCGTGGTGACCACCGGGATGCCGGTCAGCTCGGCCAGATCCAGCAGTTCGGCGGTGGCCTCGCCGCGGATTACACCGCCGCCGACGTAGAGCACCGGCTTGCGGGCGGCGGCGACGAGCCGGGCCGCTTCACGGATCTGACGGCTGTGCGGTTTGGTGTTGGGCTTGTAGCCGGGCAGGTCCATCTGCGGCGGCCAGGCGAACGTGCACTGGCCCTGCAGCACATCCTTGGGGATGTCGACCAGCACCGCGCCGGGGCGTCCGGTGGCGGCGATGTGGAACGCCTCGGCGATCACCCGCGGGATGTCGTCTCCGGTGCGCACCAGGAAGTTGTGCTTGGTGATCGGCATCGTGATGCCCGAGATGTCGGCTTCCTGGAAGGCGTCGGTGCCGATGAGACTGCGACCGACCTGTCCGGTGATGGCGACCACCGGGATGGAGTCCATCTGGGCGTCGGCCAGCGGCGTGACCAGGTTGGTGGCGCCGGGACCCGAGGTAGCCATCATGACGCCGACCTTGCCGGTGGCGTGGGCGTAGCCGCTGGCTGCATGGCCGGCACCCTGCTCGTGGCGAACCAGGACGTGGCGCAGCTTCTGCGAGTCGAACAGCGGGTCGTAGACCGGCAGCACCGCGCCGCCGGGGATGCCGAAGATGGTGTCGACGCCGAGTTCCTCCAGCGACCGCACCACCGATTCCGCGCCGGTGAGCTGATAGGGGGCGATGCGTTTCGGCGCGGGTGCGCCCGCTTTCGGGGCGGCCTTACCGGTGGTCTGCGCTGCGGCATCGGCGCCGTTGGCGGGTGCGGCCGCCGATGGCTCGGGTGCTCGAGTGGTCGGTGCGCTCACGTTGTCCTCGATGTCCTCGTGTCGTTTCCTCAGGGCAAGAAAAAACCCCCGTCAGCGTCGGCGGCTGTACGAGGGTTGCGCGCTGGTGCGAGTGGCTATGCCCGGCTCGGGGCAAGCGCGGCACCAACGCGCTGGCCAATTACTACGAGCAGTCCACCGAACTTCATAGGGCGACGGTAGCCTCTGCACTGGTCAGACGTCAAATCCCGGTCCGGTGGCCGGTGATGGGATGATGCTGTCATGCCTTCCGGTTTCGTCCCCGCCCCGTCCTCGGCCACATCTGCGCCCGTGGTGATCAGGATGTCGCCGATGGCGCACTTCGCCGCCGGTTTCGTGGCGCTGGGCCTACTGGCTCTGGTGCCGGCGTTCCCGACGTGGGGCGTGACGCTGCTAGCGATCCCGGTCCTGTTGTCGGTGGCGATCGTGCGGCTGCGCACGGTGGCGGATCGAGACACCGTCACCGCCCGCACCGTGCTGGGTACCCGCACAGTGCGATGGGACGAGATCAAGGGACTGCAGTTCGCCAAGAGTGCCTGGGCTCGGGCCAAGCTGCGCGACGGGTCCGAACTGCTGCTCCCCGCGGTGACGTTCGCGACGCTGCCGCTGCTGACCGCGGCCAGCGGCGGACGGGTGCCCAACCCTTACGAGTGAGTCGTCAGGACAGCGGGTTGTTGCCGTGCAGGAACACCCACGCAGCCACGCCGGCTCCGATGCCGAGCACCAGCGCGATGAAGGATCCGATGAACGGCCTGCGGGCCCACCCACGGCCGGCATCGAACCCGTAGCGGCCAGGGCCGACCAGGATGATCGAGGCCGCCGCCGCGATGAGCACCACCAGGTACTCCATGCCATCGGCGCCGAACACCGACAGGTAGCCGTCGTGGCGCTGAGCGGAGATCACCGTCAGCAGGCTGTTGACCAGATATGCCACCGCACCGGCGGCCGCGATCGGGGTGAACAGGCCAAGCACGAGCAGCACGCCGACGACGATCTGGGCACCGGCCCCGACGTAGGTGAGCACGCCGGCGTGCTGGTAGCCGGCGTCGGCCAGTGCCGTTTTGAATCCGTCGATGCCCTGACCACCCCACCAGCCGAACGCCTTCTGCAGGCCGTGGGCGATGAACAGCACACCGATGATCACCCGCAGCAGCAGCAGTCCCAGGTCCTGGGTGCCGCGGCGGCCGGCGGCCTTGGCGCGTTCTTCGGCGCCGACGGGCCCGATCTCCGTCGGACCTGCGGCAGTGATCGAGGCCGGTTCGGCGTGCGGCTGCACATACGGCAGCGGCTCGGGGTCGTGCAGCAGCCCGTAGCCGGTTGACGGTGCGGGGGCTGAACTGCCGAATCCGGAGTTGTAGGGCGGGATCTTGGTGGTCTCGAAGTCCCCGCCATATGTGGACGACGGGAGATCGTCTTCCGGGTCGACCAGCCGGGCCGACGCCGGTAGATCCGAGGAGTCGTCGGGTCGCTGCCAGCGTGAATCGGGGCCTTGACTCGTCACGAAAGTCAGCGTAGGGGCAACTCGGCACAAATCGGGGATTTGAGCGGCACTTCTACCGGCCAAAATTCCCTGCGTCGGGCACCCGGGCGGCGGCAACGACACGCCGTCGTGGCGAACATCGGGGCTGTATCCGTAACCTGGCGGGCATGCGAGTGCACCGGCCGGTCCGTGGGGTGCTGGCTTTGCTGTGCGCTGCTGCGCTGGTTGCAGGGTCTTCCGCGGGCTGTGCGAAGTTCAACAACTCCATTTCGCAGCCGTTCACCACCGAGCCTGAACTGGCCCCGGGCCCGTCCTCGACGCCCCGCCTCCCCGCCGCTGCCGCCCAAGCCGTTCCCGAAGGCCTGCCCGGCGCCCGGCGTGATGCAGGGCTGCCTGGACAGCGTCAGCGGTCTGATCATGGGTCCGGACAGCAAGACCGCACTGGTGGCCGAGCGCACGACAGGCGCGGTGAAGGAGGTGTCGGTCAGCGCCGAGCCGAAGGTCAAGACCGTCATCCCGGTCGACCCCAGTGGTGACGGCGGACTGCTGGACATCGTCCAGTCCCCCACCTACTCGCAGGACCGGCTGATGTACGCCTACATCAGCACCCCGACCGACAATCGGGTGATCCGGGTGGCCGACGGCGACATTCCCAAGGAGATCCTGGCCGGCATCCCCAAGGGCGCCACCGGCAACACCGGTTCCTTGATCTTCACCAGCCCGACCACGCTGGTGGTGCAGACTGGCGACGCCGGCAACCCCGCTCTGGCCGCTGATCCGAACTCGTTGGCGGGCAAGGTGATTCGCATCGAGCAACCAACGACGGTCAACCAGGCCCCGCCGACCACCGCGCTGTCCGGGATGGGCTCTGGCGGCGGCATGTGCATCGACCCGACCGACAAGTCGCTCTACATCACCGACCGCACCCCCGCCGGAGACCGCCTGCAGCGCATCGGCCCGGATGCCAAGGCGACCACGGTGTGGACGTGGCCGAACCGGCCCGGCGTGGCCGGGTGCGCGGCCTTGGACGGCACGATTCTGGTGAACCTGGTCGACACGAAGCAAACTGTGGCGGTGCGACTGGCGCAGGGCACCGGCGCGGTCACCGGCGAGCCGGAGGTCGTGCGTCAGGACACTCACGGCCATGCTTGGCCCCTGCAGGTGTCACCGGACGGAAACATCTGGGGTGCAACGATCAACCGCACGGCCGGCGATGCCGAGAAGCTCGATGACGTGGTCTTCCCGCTGTTCCCGCAGGGCGGCGGCTTCCCGCGCAGCAACGCCGACAACACCTGAGCACTCGCGTTCGTCAGCAGGATCCACCGGCAGAGCCGTCATGCGATCAGGCCCGCCAGACCGGGATCGAACGAGGCCCGCGCGGTCACCGAAGCCGCGGTCGCCGACACCACCAGTGCCGCATCGCCTTCGTGACCCTTTGGGAAGACGATCTCCGCGCTGTCGGGATCCTCCCGGTGTGCCATCAGCCAGTCGTAGAGCAGCCAGTCCACCGCGCACGTCACCGCCAACGGGTCGGCGTCGGCCGCTCGCGCCGAGGACACCACCGCCTGCAGTGCGTCGCGATGTTCCTTGCGGGCGGCGTCCTTGTTGACTCCCGAGCTGTCGAACAACAGCATCGACAACGTCAACGGAAAGCGTTGTCCCGCTTCGGTTCGCACCACCCAGCGGCCGCCCTTCCACGGCTTGTCCGGGTCGATCTGGTGGAACTCTCCGAATCCGCCGATCACCCCGATCGTGGGGTCGTCGAGTTCACCGTCGAACGGCGCGGGCCCGAGCAGACCCAGGGGTTGGCGCGCGCGAATGGAGAACAGCACGGCGGTGCCGATGATCTTGCCGGCCCGAAGGTCGGCGCTCAGACCGGTCTTCTCCAAAGCGGCAGCATATTCGAAGCACAACCGGTCCAGGGTGCGGTGCAACTCCACCAGGTCGTCGCGCTCGGCGGCATCCGCCGGCGGCCGGCCACCGCCGAGCACCTCCCCGAACCTCTTGGCCGCGATGATGAGCGCGTCGTCGAGAGCTTCCAGATGAGTTGCCACCAACCGATCAGGCTCGTCGTCGCCCACCAAAGCCTGCAACGAGGTCGGGGCCCCGGAAGACGAAGCCCAGTAGAAGCCGATCTGGCCGTCGCTCTGAACGATCCGGGGTCTCATGGGCTACCCACGCTCATCGCCGCCGCCAGACCATCACCCGGTTGTTGCCCGAATCGGCGACCGCCAGCGTGTCGGCCCGCAAGGACAGCCCGTACGGCCAGCACAGGGTGTCGCGCTGCACGGCGGTCCAGCGGTTCTCGCCGTTGGAGCCGAAGCCGGGCTGAGCCAGCACGTGATCGGCGCCGCGACCGTCGGTGGGAACACCGTCCCACAGGAGCACCCGGTTGTTGGCGGTGTCGGCGACGGCCAACCTCCCAGAATCGAGGCATGCCGCATACGGGAACCGCAACCGGTCGTTGGTGTGCGGGCCGTAGGGCCATTCGTCAGCGGTGGTGAAATCCGCTTGGCCCAGCACCATGTCGGCGTCGCGATCGGCCTGCGGAGGGGGAGACCAGCCCAGCACGCGGTGGTCGCCGGCGTCGACGATGAGCAGCAGGTCGTCGTGTCCGGTGATGTCGTGCGGCCAGCGGAAGCTTGCCGGGCCGGCGTCTGCGCCGCGGTTCTCCTCGCGCGCGCTCGCATCCGGCTGGCCGAGCACGATATCGGCAGGCTGGCCGGGCTCGGGTATCCCGTTGCGCCAACCGAGAACCCGGCGGTTCCCGGTGTCGGTCACCCAGAACGTGGATCCGATGACCGCTATCCCGAACGGCCAGTAGAGCGTGGAGGCCGAGCACTCCCCGCCGCGGTTCGCCTGCACCGACGACGCGTCGGGCTGGCCGAGTATCACATCGGGTGCGACGTCGTTGCGCTGAGGCACGCTGTTCCACACCAGGATTCGGTGGTGCCAGGCGTCGGCGATGATCAGCCTGCCGTCGTGCACCAGCGCTCCGGTGGGCAGGTTCATGCCACGCTCGGGCCCCCGCCCACCCGCGGCGCGGCCCTCGGTCTCGCCGTCGGGCTGGCCCAGCACCACATCTGCGGGCTGCTCGTCGCAGCAGGGCGTCTCGTGCCATATCAGCACCCGGTGGTTGCCGGAGTCGGCCACCACGAGCTCGTGCTCACCGACGAAAACCCCGCGCGGGGAGTACATCCATGCCATCGAGGGCTTGGCCGGCGGAAGGGCCAAACCGCCGGGTGCCGGCGCCCCCAGCCAGAGCGCCGGTGACCAGCCGTCGGTGAGGTCGACGTCGGGCGCGACGTCCGGGCGCGTCCCCACACCGCTGATGTTGTGCCGGACGGTGTATCGGCTCATGCGCTGACGATCCGCAGCGACTCCAGCGGGATCAACGTCGGGGTGGGTTCGTTGGGCAGCTCCTCGAAAGTGGGCTCGGCAACTGGCCGTTCAGTCGTCGTCGACATCGTGGGCTCGATCCCGCTCGGGGTCTTCGGTTCGGTTCAGGGTGGTGTGCCGGGCGATCTCGTCGAGCACGCCGCGCACGGTGCGCATCGAATCGTGGTCGACGAACTCCTCGAAGATGAACCGGGCCTCGAAGAGCTTGGCCTTCGCCTGATCGAATGCGCCCAGGTGCGCCAGGACATTGCCCTGGTTGGCCAGCACCCTTGCGCGGCCCAGCGGGTCGGTGTCCCGGTCGCGGGCCTCGAGCACCGCCTCGTAGAGTTCGACGGCCTCGACGAGGTTGTCGCCCTGATGATTCGACGGGGTGTACACCAGCGAATTGGCCAGGTTCAGTTGAACGCTGGCCCACTCCTCGGGGTAGTCCTCGCGGGTGTAGACCTTCAGCGCCGATCGCAGCGATTGGGCGGCCACACCGAGGCGCAGTTGACCCGAGGCTTCCGTCATGGGCATCGTCAGATACGCGGTGGCCAGATTGGCGTGCGCCGACGCCCACAACAGCGGAGCCTCCTCGCGCAGCACCAGCTGAAGGGCCGAATGGTAGTGCGGTACGGCTGCATTGAGTAACTCGGGCCGATCCTGGGCCTGCTCGTGCAACAACCCGGCCAGGTTCAGGTGCAGCTCCGCGCGGGCCACCCGCAGACCGTCGGCGCCCTCGAGGGCCTTGAGCGCGGTCTCGAAGCGTCGATAGGCATCGGGTTTTCCGCCGTACGCGGCTATCGAGGCCGCCGCGCCGAGCAGCACACCGCACAGCGGCTTGGACACGCCTTCGGCCGCGTCGACCGCCTGGTCGAGCAGCGAGGTGGCCAGCGCCTCGGCGCCCTCGTTGAACGCCTTACTGGCCTGGGTCGACAGAACCATCGCCGCCAGTTCCTCGGTAGCCGAGCCCAGTTGCGGCGGCACGTCGGTACGGCCGAGCGCAAACCGCACCACGTCGACTAGAACACCGAATTCCCCTAGCGCTGAACGCAATTCGTCGACATCGGCGGAATCCGGATCTATGACGAACCGGTTGTAGCGGCTCACCGCGCCGTCTCCGGTCAGCGCGGCCAGCGCGCCGTCGCGGTCGCCGGCCAGCGCCAGTTCGTGGGCCCGCAACGCCTCGGGCCACTGCGGCACCTGCCCGGCCAGCAGCGCCACCCGGGCGTCCTCGGTCTCCGGTGAGGCCGGTATCAGCAGGTAGCCCAGCGGCAGCGGAAACGCACCCAGCGGCTGGGGGCGCACCACGAGATCGGTATCGGCGGATACGGCGGTCAAGACATCCTTCCTTCAGCCGTGGATGGGTCCACGGATGTCGCGCTCGGCGGCGTGGTCCTGGCACATCGCGATCACAACCCGGGACCGCTAGCGCCGACCCAGGGGAATCCGCAGCGCTTGGTGTTCATCGTCCCAGAATGCCTCACGCGAACGCCCGCGGGGATACGGTCCGCCAGCACGTCGCGAACCAGGGTGGCCCGGTCGCCGGCCGGATTGCGTTGTTTGAGCAGCAGCCCACCGCTGCGCGGGCCGCGCAGCGGGATCAGCCACAGGTCGTCGTCGCGGACCACCGCCGCCACCGCGTCCGAGGGAAACCGGCCCGCGGCCAGGGCGGCCTCGAGGCGGACGTACCCGTCGGCGGTGAACTCCACTGTCAGGTCGGTGCCGGTCTGCGGGCGCAACGCGGCCAGGTAGTCACGCTCAACGAGGTCGATGACCTGCTCCATCGCGGCCTGCACCGGTTCGGACAGATCGGCACCCAGCTCCACACCCGCGGCCTCGATGAGGAACACCGTGATGTCGGTCGGGCAGGCCTCGCCGAGGGCCCAGCGCGCGAACGCGATCGCGTGGTCCCACCGGAACGAGTGGGTGTGCAGACCCTGCAACGGAGGCAGGTCTTCGAGTTCTTCGCCGGGAACCCGGTACATGGTGCCCGGCGCCGCGCCGGTGGCCGACGCGTCGATGATCACGACCCGCTCGGCACCGCGCATCTGGAACGCGACATCCATGCCCGCGGTGCCGCCGTCGACGAGCCGGGCACCGGTGGGCACACCACGCTCCCAGAGATGACGAACCAGAACGGGACCCACACCGTCGTCACCGCGCAGCAGGTTGCCGCAACCGACCACCAGAACCGCACACCCAGGCGGTTCGATATCCAGAGGAGGGGGTTGGCTATCCGAACCGCCTGGGTCGCTGCGGGATTCGGGTGAGCCGACCGCCGGGATCACACCATTCCGTTGATGACGAACTTCGACAGCTCCGTGCCGCTCCTGCCGTCGTAGGCGTGCACGGTGCACACCAGGCAGGAGTCGAAGCTGCGCGCCACATGGCCCAGTTCGACCGGATCCTCCGGATCGACGATCGGCGAACCGACCAATGCCTTCTCAATCGGACCCAGCACATCGTTGCCGTCACGCGGCCCGATGTTCCACGCCGTCGGCGTGACCACCTGGTAGTTCTTGATCTTGCTGTCCTCGATGACGATCCAGTCAGCCAGCGCGCCGCGGGCCGCCTCGGTGGAGCCGAAGCCCTTGCCCTCGGCGTACTCGGTGGGCTTGGTGTAGAAGCTCTCCTTGAGGTCGAGCTGGTCCAGCCACGACTTGACCCACTTGTAGTACTTCGGGCCCTCGTGCATGCGGGCCAGCTGACGGGTCAGCACGCTCGGCCCGATCGTGCTGAGGATGTCGACGAACAGGGGGTCGTTGTCCTGGTGCGGTGCGGCGTCGGGGCCGCCGGCGGCTATCCGGCGGGCCAGCGGTCCGGCTTCCAGCGGGATGGTGCCCAGGTCGCCGACGGCGTAGCGGGGCGACTTGGCCCAGCTGTACTTGCCCTGCTTCCTGCCCTCCTCGGGGTCGATCGGGATGGTCTCGCCGTCGAACGGGTGCAGGGGCTTGCTGCCCTGATAGAAGGAGTGGCTGGTGTCCTCGCGGACGTTGGCCTGGTCGAACTCGTACCACTGGCCCTGGGCGTACACCCCGCCGCGGCCGATCAGGGCCGCATTGCGCCCGTCGATCGTGGGGTTCTCGTAGAGCGTCGGGTCGAAGTAGGTGCCGGTGGAGATGTAGTTGCCCACCCCTTGGCCGTACTTGTCCAAACCGATGTCCAGGCAGTAGCGGATGAAGAAGCCGCAGTCGCTGTTGTGGTGCGACTCGTTTTCGTCGACCCAGGCCAGCACGTCTTCCCAGGTCTTGTTCTCCAGCCAGCGGTCGATGCTGCAGCCCAGCCACTCTGCCTCGAGCCAGTTGTCCTTCCAATGCTCGAGGATGGCGATCGAGCGGGTGACGTCGGACAGCGTCGGAGCGCACATGACGCCGCCGGGCACCATGAAGCTCGAGTGGGGCCACTGCCCGCCGAAGATCGCGTAGACCTCGACCGGCTTGTTGGAGAGCACCACGCCCTTCTGGTAGCTGGTGCCCACATACGGCGCGAAGCGGCGGACGGCCTCGTCGTACATCGAGGACTTGGCGTAGTTCTTGTTCGTCAGGTCAATGGCGAACAGGGCGTAGAAGTAACGCGGAATCGACTGCAGCGTCTCGCAGGCCTGCGCGATGTTGCGGACCAGGGTGGCGTTGGGCGGCATGTGCGTGCGCCACGCGGTGTCCAGTGCGTAGGCCGACTTGTACAGCGCGGGCAGGGTATCGGCGCCGTGGAGGAGTTCGTGGTCAGCAGCCTGCTGCACCTGCAGCCGTCCAACTACTACTCGGACCTCCTCGCACCGGCCCAGCCAGACCAACGCCGAGCCGTGGTGCAGAACGCGATGAACTACATCGATGAACACCTCGCCGAACGCATCACCATGGAGGCCGTGGCCAAGGCGGTGCACATGAGCGTGCGCTCGATCCAGCAGGGCTTCCGAGCGGAACTCGGCATGACCCCGATGACCTATGTGCGTGAGCGCCGGCTCGAGCGGGTGCACGAGGAACTCACCGACGCCATCCCGGCCGACGGTGTCACGGTGACGCAGGTGGCCGAGCGGTGGGGCTTCCACCACCTCGGCAGCTTCGCCGTCGAGTACCGGAAACGTTGGGGCGAAGCGCCTTCGGAGACTCTGCGCCGCTGAGCGCGCCCACACTCGTCACACCAGCCGCTGCAACCAGCGGCATGCTTGCTGCCCGCCTCACCCTCAGTTCTCCAGCGGAATCGTCACCGTGACGGTGGTGCCGGCTCCCGGGCGCGACCTGACTTTCAGCGTCCCGCCGACGAGCTCCGCCCGCTCGGCCATCGACAGCATGCCGTAGCCGCCGGACGGGGCACCCGGCACGGTGTCGAAGCCCACCCCGTTGTCGACGACCTCCAGCCGGGCGACGCCGTCGGTCACCGTGAAGGTGACGGCGGCGACCAGGGCCCGGGAGTGTTTGACGACGTTCTGAAAGCATTCCTGCGCAATGCGATACAGCGCCACTTCCACATGCTCGGGCAGCCGCTCGTCGGCGAGGTCCAACTCGAGGTCGACCTCCGGGATCGAGGCGGCCAGACTCGCCAGTCCCCCGGCCAGCCCGAGGTCGTCGAGGACGGGCGGGCGCAGCCCGCTGATCGCCGAACGCGCCTCCGCCAGCGTGAGGTCCACCAGATCCCTTGCCTTTTCCAGCTGTTCGGCCGCGGCCGGCTGGTCGCCGTCGTCGACGGCCCGCGCCGCGGCATCGAGGCGGTAGGTCAATCCGACCAGGCGCTGGGAGATCCCGTCGTGAATGTCACCCGCCAGCCGGCGGCGCTCGCTTTCCTGCGCGGCGATCACCTGTTCGGCGAAGTCCTCGTGGGCGCGTTCCCGCGCACTCAGCTGGCGGTGCAACCGCGCCTGGTGCAGCGCGCCGGCGATGAGCCGGCCGATCACCAGCAACAGCTCGATGTCGCGCGGGGTGAAGTCGCGACGCTCGACGGTGTGCACGTTGAGCACTCCCACCAGCCCGCCGGGCTCGGTCTCCATCGGGACCGACGCCATCGACGTGAAGTCCTTGCCGCGCAAGGCCGCAATGGGGACGTAGCGCGGGTCGGCCTCCTTGTCGCTGACGATCACTACCGGCTCGCGATGGCTGGCCACCCAGCCGGACACCCCCGAACCCAGCGGCAGGCGGACCAGGCCGACCTGCTCGTCGAACGGCGGGGTGGCGCCGGCAAGTGTCAGCGAGCGATCGGTGTCGTCGAGCACGTGGACGAAGCACACGTCCGATGTCGTGGCCGCGGTGATCATCTGCGCCACCGCCGCCGCCATCGGCTCCACCCCGGGCCCCGATGAGGTGGCCGCGATGATGTCGAGCAGCAGCGCCACCTCCCGGTCGGCGTCGACCAACCCGTGGACCGCGTGGGGGCTCACCCCGCTGCTCATCGAAAGATGCCTTCCCGCAAGGCCGTTGCGGCCGCACTGGTGCGATCACTGACGCCGAGCTTGCGGTAGATCGAACTCAGATGAGTCTTGACGGTCTCCTCGCCGATCACCAGCTTGGAGGCGATCCCGCGATTGGACAGCCCGGTCACCACCAGCGACAGGATCTCGCTTTCCCGCTGGGTCAGGCCGTGGCGTGCGCCAGGCCAGAACTGGTCGCTCTGCAGGCGCGCCGCCGTCTCGGCTGCGCGGGCCGCCAGGCCTGCGTCGATGGCCGTCGAACCGGCGTGCACGCCCTCGAGCTGGCGGACCAGCTCGTCGCTGCTGATGCCTTTGAGCAGGTATCCGGAGGCACCCACCCGCATCGCCTGGAACAGGTACTGCTCGTCGTCGTAGACCGACAGCAAGATCACCTTCAGCGCGGGGTCGCGGCGGCGGATCTCCCGGCACAGGTCAAGCCCGCTGGCACCCTGCATCCGGACGTCACAGAGCACGATGTCGGGATGCAACTCGGCGATCACCGTCATGGCCTTGTCGGCGCCCACCGCTTCACCGACCACCGCGACGCGTTCACTGAACGGCGCGAGCATCGCCTTGAGGCCCTCGATGACCATCTCGTGGTCGTCGACGAGCACCACCCGCACCGTCATGCGTTCACCGTAGCGGCGGGCCGGACCACCGTCACCGCTTATTCCGCAGATTCTCCCCCGACGGGTGCCCCGGCCGGCATCGGACTCGACACATGTCGAGAACGCGTAATGACCACGGCTGCAACACCATCCGTCTCAGGTGCCGGTCCTCTGCCGATACCCGGGGGTTGGGGCGGGTGAGGGAGCCGCCCCAGCCTCCCCTGATCGGGGGATGTAGGACCTGCTCGCGCGGGTTCATACTTCGCGCGTGGCCGCAACGCGAGTGGACACTCTTCCCCGGAGTCGGTCCTTCTGGTGGGATCGGGCCTGGTGCGCGCACGCCGACGTGCCGGTTCTCGAGGCGGTCATCTTCGACTTCGACGCGCCGCGGGGAGCCACCGAACGCGACGCTCACATGTTCCGCGATCTGATCTGGAGCCTGCCCTGCGCCGACATCCGCGTCGCGGTCACCGCAGCCGGCTCACGGGACCGCATCGAGCCGCTGGTCCGCGAACTGATCGGTGACGGGGTCGTCGAGGTGTTGATCGCCGGCGACGACGTCCTACGGCCCAAGCCGGACCCCGAGGCATACCACCGGGTGCTGTGCGAGCTGGGGGTCGGGGCGGCCAACGTCCTGGCGGTCGAACACTCGATGACCGGGTTCCACACCGCGCGGTCGGCGGGCCTGGCGACCGTCGTCGTCACCACCGACGAGATCCGCGGTCACGATTTCACCGGTGCGGCCGAAGTGCTCGATCGCCACGACTGGCCCGATCCGCTGTCGGCGTCGCGATGTCGGCGCGTGCACGAGCGGTGGTGCATCCAACGAAGCAGGCTGAACGCTCTACCGGCCTAACTCTGGCCGCAAGCGGCCATACTCCGGCTAATCGGCCTGGCCGCAAGCGGCCATACTCCGGCTAATCGGCCTGGCCGCAAGCGGCCATGACTAGCTCACGCACCCGCGCCGCGTCCGCCTGGCCCTTCGTGGCCTTCATCACCGCACCCACGATCGCACCCGCGGCCTGCACCTTGCCGCCGCGGATCTTCTCGGCGACATCGGGGTTGGCGGCCAGCGCCTCGTCGACGGCGGCCTGAATCAGTGAGTCGTCGCGCACCAGCGCCAGCCCGCGGCCGGCCATCACCTGTTCGGGCTCGCCCTCGCCGGCGAGCACCCCTTCGACCACCTGACGCGCCAGCTTGTTCGACAGCTTGCCCTCGTCGACCAGCGCCACCACCTTGGCCACCTGGGCGGGGCTGATTCCCACCGCGTCGAGTTCGAGGCCGGACTCGTTGGCCTTCTGCACCAGGAAGTTGCCCCACCAGGCCCGAGCGGCCTCACTGGAGGCCCCGTGCTCGACGGTCGCGGCCACCAGATCGACCGCACCCGCGTTGACCAGATCGCGCATCACCTCGTCGGAGACGCCCCACTCCTGCTGAATCCGCTTGCGCGACAACCACGGAAGCTCAGGGATGGTGCCACGCAACCGGTCGACCAGCTCCGCGCTGGGCGCCACCGGCTCGAGGTCGGGCTCCGGGAAGTAGCGGTAGTCCTCGGCGGTCTCCTTGTCGCGGCCCGGCGAGGTGTAGCCGTCCTCGTGAAAGTGTCGCGTCTCCTGGTGGATCCTGCCGCCGGCGGCGAGAAGCGCTGCCTGGCGGCGCATTTCGTAGCGGACGGCCACCTCGACGCTCTTGAGTGAGTTGACGTTCTTGGTCTCGGTGCGGGTGCCGAACTCGGCCTGGCCGATCGGCCGCAGCGACACGTTGGCGTCGCAGCGCAGCGAGCCCTGGTCCATCCGGACATCGGAGACATCCAACGCCCGCAACATGTCTCGCAGCGCGGTCACATAGGCGCGGGCCACCTCCGGCGCGCGAGCCCCGGCGCCCTCGATGGGCTTGGTGACGATCTCGATCAGCGGCACCCCGGCGCGGTTGACGTCCAGCAGCGAGGTGGTCGCGCCGTGGATGCGGCCGGTGTCGCTGCCGACGTGGGTGAGCTTGCCGGTGTCCTCCTCCATGTGGGCGCGCTCGATGCCGATCCGGAAGGTGCTGCCGTCGTCGAGCGGGACGTCGAGATGCCCGTTGAAGGCGATCGGCTCGTCGTACTGCGAGATCTGGTAGTTCTTCGGCTGGTCGGGGTAGAAGTAGTTCTTCCGCGCGAAGCGGCACCACGAGGCGATCTCGCAGTTCAAAGCCAGGCCGATGCGGATGGCCGACTTCACGGCGGCCTCGTTGAGCACCGGCAGCGCGCCGGGCAGGCCCAGGCACACCGGGCAGACCTGGGTGTTGGGCTCGGCGCCGAAGGTCGTGGAGCAGGCGCAGAACATCTTGGTGGCCGTCGACAGCTCGACGTGCACCTCCAGACCGAGCACCGGATCGAACCGGGCCACGACGTCGTCGTAGTCCAGCAGTTCGGCGTTCGCAGCGATCGTCATGACACCGATCCTAGTGGCCCCGGTTCATCCCGCGAGCAGACGCATACGTCCCCCGACACGCCGTCAGGTAGGGACTTTTGTGACTGCTCGCGCAAAGGAAACTCAGCCGAAGAAGGCGGCCGCGTCGTCGTAACGACTCTGCGGCACGAGCTTGAGCTGTCGCACCGCGTCGGCCAGCGGCACCCGGCCGATGTCCTGCCCACGCAACGAGACCATCATCCCGTATTCGCCGGCATGGGCGGCGTCGGCGGCGTTGACGCCGAACCGGGTGGCCAACACCCGGTCGTAGGCGGTCGGGGTGCCGCCGCGCTGGACGTGGCCGAGGACGGTGACCCGGACTTCCTTCTTGATCCGCTTCTCCACCTCGAAGGCCAGCTGCTGGCCGACCCCGGTGAACCGTTCGTGGCCGAACTCGTCGGTGCCGCCCTCGCGCAGCTGCATCGAGCCCTCCAGGGGCTTGGCCCCCTCGGCGATCACGATGATGAAGCTCGACTCGCCGCGCTGGAAGCGCTTCTTGACCAGCCGGCACACCTCTTCGACGTCGAAGGGCTGCTCGGGGATCAACGTCATGTGCGCCCCAGAGGACAGCCCGGCGTTCAACGCGATCCAGCCGGCGTGCCGGCCCATGACCTCGACCACCATCACCCGCTGGTGCGACTCGGCTGTGCTGTGCAGCCGGTCGATGGCGTCGGTGGCGATCTGCAGTGCGGTGTCGTGCCCGAACGTGACGTCGGTGCAGTCGATGTCGTTGTCGATCGTCTTCGGCACGCCGACGACCGGCACACCCTCCTCGGAGAGCCAATGCGCCGCGGTCAGCGTGCCCTCGCCGCCGATCGGGATCAGCACGTCGATGCCGTTGTCCTCGAGGGTCTGCTTGATGTCGTCCAGACCGGCGCGCAGCTTGTCGGGGTTGGTCCGGGCGGTGCCCAGCATCGTGCCGCCCTTGGCCAGCAGCCGGTTGTTGCGATCGTCGTTGTGCAGCTGAATCCGCCGGTCCTCCAGCAGGCCGCGCCACCCGTCGAGGAAGCCGACCACCGACGACCCGTAGCGGGCGTCGCAGGTCCGCACGACCGCCCGGATGACGGCGTTGAGGCCAGGACAGTCACCGCCGCCAGTGAGAACTCCGATGCGCATGGGCCTATCCTGCCCCGTCAGATCGCCGTTGGCAGCGGACCGCGGACACTCTCGTAGGCCGCACCGACCCGGTAGAGCCGGTCATCGGCCAAAGCCGGGGCCATGATCTGCAGTCCAACCGGCAGGTTGTCGTCCGGCGACAGGCCCGACGGCACCGACATGCCGCAGTGCCCGGCCAGGTTCAGCGGCAGCGTGCACAGGTCGAACAGGTACATCGCCAGCGGGTCGTCGACCTTCTCGCCGATGCGGAACGCGGTCGTCGGAGTCGCCGGCGACACCAGGACGTCGACTCCCCGGTAGGCGTTGTCGAGGTCGCCGGCAATCAGTGTCCGGACCTTCTGCGCCTGGTTGTAGTAGGCGTCGTAATAGCCCGCGGACAACGCATAGGTGCCAATCATGATGCGGCGCTTGACTTCCGGGCCGAATCCGGCCGCGCGGGTCAGCGCCATCACCTCTTCGGCGCTGCGGGTACCGTCGTCGCCCACCCGCAGCCCGTAGCGCATGGCATCGAAGCGGGCCAGGTTGCTGGACACCTCCGACGGCAGGATCAGGTAGTACGCGGACAGCGAGTAGTCCAGGTGCGGGCAGTCCACCTCGCTGATCTCGGCGCCGAGGGCGGCCAGCTGGTCGACGGCAGTGTTGAAGGATGCCAGCACACCCGGCTGGTAGCCCTCGCCGGTGCGCAGCTGCTTGACCACACCGATCCGTACGCCGTTGAGGTCACCGGCGGCGCCGGCCCGCGCGGCGGCGACGACGTCGGGGATCGCGGCCTCCACCGAGGTCGAGTCGCGGGGGTCGTGCCCGGCGATCACCGCGTGCAGCAGAGCGGTGTCCAGAACGGTGCGCGCGCAGGGTCCGCCCTGGTCCAGCGAGGACGCGCAGGCGATCAGCCCGTAGCGCGACACCGTGCCGTAGGTCGGTTTGACCCCGACGGTCGCGGTCAGCGCGGCGGGCTGGCGGATGGACCCGCCGGTGTCGGAGCCCAGTGCCAGCGGTGCCTGGTAGGCGGCCAGCGCGGCGGCGCTGCCCCCGCCGGAGCCGCCGGGCACCCGGTCGGTGTCCCACGGGTTGCGGGTCGGGCCGTAGGCGGAATTCTCTGTCGAGCTGCCCATCGCGAACTCGTCCATGTTGGTCTTGCCCAGGATCGGGATGCCGGCCGCGCGCACCCGCGCGGTCACCGTCGCGTCGTACGGCGACATCCAGCCCTCGAGAATCTTCGAACCGCAGGTGGTCGGCATGTCGGTCGTGGTGAACACGTCCTTCAGCGCCAGCGGCACCCCGGCCAGCGGGGACGGCAGCTGGTCGCCGGCGGCGACGGCCGCGTCGACCGACGCCGCGGTGGCCAGCGCCTCGTCGGCGGCGACGTGCAGGAAGGCGTGGTAGCGCTGGTCGGTGGCGGCGATCTGGTCCAGGCACGCCCGGGTCACCTCGACCGAGGACAACTCCTTGGCCGCGATCCTGGCGCCCAGCGTGGCGGCATCGAGCCGGATCACGTCGCTCGCTGCCCGATGTTCTTCGCCCGAGTGGCTCATCACCACTCCGCCTCCCCCAGGATCTGCGGCACGGCGAAGCGGCCGTCGATCGCGGCGGGCGCCTCGGCCAGCGCCTCGGCCTGGGTGAGGCAGTGCTCGACGACGTCAGGCCGGCTGACGTTGACAGCCTTGAGCGGGTTGCCGGTCGGTGCGACGTCGGTGACGTCGACGGCCTGGATCTTGCTGACGTACCCCAGGATGGCGTCGAGTTGGCCGGCGAAGCCGTCGAGTTCGTGGTCGGTCAGGGCGAGCCGGGCCAGCTTGGCCAGCCGGGCGACCTCGTCACGGGAAATCTGGGACACGGTGCACAAGCCTAGATGGCACCCGACCGCGCCGAGACCGCAGGTGTTGCGCACAAATCGTGGGTGCAACCGCGAACAATTGCGGTCTGGGCGCAGAAGGCTGACATGCCCGGACACCGCGACTGTGAAAAAGTGTGCCGGTGCCTTCCTATCTGCTGCGGGTTCAGCTCGAGGACCGGCCCGGTAGCCTCGGGTCGCTCGCCGTGGCCCTCGGCTCGGTCGGCGCGGACATCCTGTCGCTCGACGTCGTCGAGCGCGGATCGGGATACGCCATCGACGACCTCGTCGTCGAGCTGCCGGCCGGCACGATGCCCGACATGGTGATCACCGCCGCCGAGCGGCTCGAAGGGGTTCGAGTTGACACCATCCGCCCGCACACCGGCCTGCTGGAAGCCCACCGCGAACTCGAGCTCATCGACCACATCGCCGCCGCCGGTGGCCGCGACGCCAAGCTGCAGGTGCTCGCCGACGAGGCGCCCCGGGTGCTGCGGGTGGGCTGGTGCACGGTCGTACGGGGAACCGAGTCGGGGCTACAGCGCATAGCCGGAAGCCCCGGCGCGCCCGAGACGCAGGCGGAGACGGCGCCGTGGCTGCCGATCGCCCACGCCAAGGCGCTCGACGGCAGCGAGGACTGGGTGCCCCGGGTGTGGCGCGACATGGACACGACGCTGGCCGCCGCGCCACTGGGCGAACCGCACACCGCGGTGATGCTCGGCCGGCCCGGTGGCCCGTTCTTCCGCCCGTCGGAGGTGGCCCGGCTGGGCTACCTGTCGGGCATCGTGGCGACGATCCTGCGCTGAGCTACTCCGGCGGACTTCCGTCAGTGAGGCCCGCGTCCGGCGGGCCGTTCTCCAGCAGATTGCGGAAGCCGTCCTCGTCGAGGATCGGGATGCCGAGTTCGACCGCCTTGTCGTACTTCGAGCCGGGGGCGTCCCCGGCCACCACGAACGACGTCTTCTTCGACACCGATCCCGCGGCCTTGCCGCCGCGGCGAATGATGGCCTCCTTGGCCTCGTCTCGGGAGAAGCCGGGCAGAGAGCCGGTGACGACGATCGAAAGCCCTTGCAGCGTAGGCGCGACGGTGGTGTCGCGTTCGTCTTCCATCCGCACGCCGGCGGCCCGCCACTTGTCGACGATCGCGCGATGCCAGTCGACGTCGAACCACTCTTTCAGTGCCGCGGCGATGGTCGGCCCGACACCTTCGACGTCGGCCAGCTGCTCCTCGGAGGCGGCCATGATCGCCTCGATGCTGCCGAACGCGGAGGCCAACGCGCGGGCCGCGGTGGGGCCGACGTGCCGGATCGACAGCGCGACCAGGATCCGCCACAGCGGGCGATCCTTGGCCTGCCGCAGATTGGCCAGCAGGCGGGTGCCGTTGGCCGACAGAGTGCCGGCCTTGGTACGGAAGAACTCTGAGGTCAGCAGGTCGTCGGCGGTGAGGGTGAACAGATCGCCGTCGTCGCCGATGATCTTGGCGTCCAGCAGGGCCGTCGCAGCCTCGTAACCCAGCCCCTCGATGTCCAGGCCGCCGCGGCCGGCGAGGTGAAACACCCTCTCGCGCAACTGCGCCGGGCAGGTCCGGGAGTTCGGGCAGCGGATGTCGACGTCGCCCTCCTTGGCGGGGGCAAGCGCGGTCCCGCATTCCGGGCAGTGCGTGGGCATGACGAATTCGCGTTCGCTGCCGTCGCGCAGGTCGACCACCGGGCCGAGCACCTCGGGGATGACGTCACCGGCCTTGCGGATCATCACGGTGTCGCCGATCAGTACACCCTTACGCTTGACCTCCGAGGCGTTGTGCAGGGTCGCCATGCCGACAGTCGATCCGGCGATGCGCACCGGGGTCATCATCGCGAAGGGGGTGACGCGCCCGGTGCGCCCGACGTTGACCTGGATGTCGAGGAGTTTGGTCTGCGCCTCTTCGGGCGGGTACTTGTAGGCCACCGCCCAGCGCGGTGCGCGCGAAGTGGCACCGAGGCGGCGTTGCAGGGCGAAGTCGTCGACTTTGACCACCACACCGTCGATTTCGTGTTCGACCTGGTGGCGCCGCTCGCCCCAGAAGTCGATCCGCTCGCGCACTGCGGCCAGGCCGGCCACCCGCGTGGTGTGTTCAGAGACGGGCAAACCCCAAGCCGTGAGCGCGAAGTAGGCGTCGTGCAGCGTGGCGGGGTTGAACCCCTCGGTGTAGCCCAGGCCGTGGCAGATCATCCGCAGCGGACGGCGGGCGGTCACCGCAGGGTTCTTCTGCCGCAGCGACCCGGCCGCGCTGTTGCGGGGATTGGCGAACGGCGCCTTGCCCTCTTCGACGAGGCTGGCGTTGAGGTTCTCGAAGTCGGCGACCATGAAGAAGACCTCGCCGCGCACTTCGAGCACCGACGGCAACGGGTATTCGGCTGAGGCGCGCAGTGTTTCGGGTACATCGTTGATGGTGCGCGCGTTGAGCGTGACGTCCTCACCCACCCGGCCGTCACCACGGGTGGCCGCCCGCTCCAGCCGGCCGTCCCGGTACACTAGCGCGATGGCGACTCCGTCGACTTTCAACTCGCACAGGTACTGCGGGTCGCGGCCGACCTCGTTCTCCACCCGCGCCGACCAGGCCTCGAGTTCGTCGGTGTTGAACACGTCGTCGAGGCTGAGCATCCGCTCGAGGTGCTGTGCCTCGACGAACTCGGTGGCGAATCCGGCGCCGCCGACCAGCTGGGTCGGCGAGTCCGGCACCCGCAGTTCGGGGTAGCGATCCTCGAGTGCGACCAATTCGTCGAACAGCTTGTCGAAGTCCGCGTCGGAGACGATCGGCGCGTCCTTGATGTAGTAGCGGAACTGGTGTTCGCGTACCTCGTCTGCGAGTTCCTGCCAGCGCCGTCGCACGTCAGGATCGATCGGATCGGTTTCCGGATCGTCGGTGGCCACCCTCGCAGGCTAACCGAGGCCACCGACGCCTGAGGGTGGCAGTGTGGGGGTATGCCGCATCCGGTGATGTTCGACGCCAACGATCCTCTGTTGGCGCGGGTCCGTGGCATCGCGCTGCGCTTCCCCGAGGCGGTCGAGAAGATCTCGCACGGCCGGCCGACGTTCTGCGCGCCGAAGATGTTCGCGGTCTATGGCGGCAGTCGGAAGAATCCCGATGGCCCGATGATCCGGTACGCCCACGCGCTGCTGGTCAAGGTCGACGACAGTGAACGCCCCGCCTTGCAGCGGGATCCCCGGTTCTTCTACCCGGCCTATCTCGGCCCGTCCGGCTGGCTGGGCGTCGACTTCGACGCCGCGGCGATCGACTGGGACGAGGTCGGCGAACTCATCGACGCATCCTTTCGGCTGCAGGCGCCGGCGCGGCTGGTCCACCTGCTCGACGGTCACCGATGACGAGGTGCTGACGAAGACAGCTGCCCGGGGCGTAAGTCGATCAGATCGCCGCGGGATCGTCGGCAATCGCGTCGGCGGCGCGCTGGCTCAATTCGATCGCGATGCGCGCCCACTGGGCGGTTGCGCCGGCCAGCCCGCAGACCGGACTGATGCCCACCTGCCGGCCAACGACCGCACGCGAGAACCCGATTCGGTCGGTGACCGCAACCGCCGCCGCGGCAACCTCCTCGGCCGACGGCCGGACCTGCGGCGCGTTCGTCGGCAGTAGTCCCAACACCACGGCGCGACCGGAGTCCAGGAACTCCCCCAACCCGTCCAGGGTGCTGTCACCAAGCTCGCCGACGTCAAGAGAAACAGCATGAACATTGCTGCGCTGCAACACATTCCACGCGAAGTCGGCAGCACAGCTGTGGACCATCACCTCTGCGCCCGCCGCGGCGACACACGTGTCGAGCAGCGTGATGGCGGCCGCCTCGTCGACCGGATGAATCGGGCTGAGGGCCGTCACGCCGGTCAGTCGGCCGGCCAGTGCGGCGGGCAGCGTCGGCTCGTCGTACTGCACCACCACCGTCGTTCCCAGCCGTCGGGCCAACTCCGCTCGGTGCAGCGCCACCCCCTCGGCCAGCGAGGCGGTCAGATCCCGCACGGCGCCCGCGTCCGTGAGGGCCCGGTGGCCGTTGGCGAGTTCGAGCCCGGCGGCCAGTGTGATCGGCCCGGGGGCCTGAACCTTGACGGTGCGACCGCTTACCGCGCCACCGGCCTTCTCCCAGGCCTCCTCCAGCGCATCGATGTCCTCGTCGAGCAGACTGACCGCGCGTCGCACCACCGCACCCGGGCGGGCGGCGATGCGATACCCGCGGGGAACGGTGTCCAGCGCGATGTCGACCAGCAGCGCCGCGGCCCGGCCGATCATGTCGGCCCCGACTCCGCGCACCGGCAACTCGACCAGGTGTGGCAGCCGATGCAGCTCGCCGACCACGATCTCGGCGGCCTGCCGCGGTGTCGAACCCGGCCAGGATCCGATGCCGGTGGCCGCGGCGAAAACGCTCATCGGGCAACCGTATTGGACACCCGGCCGCAAGGCCTCACCCGGGGCCCTAACGTGATGGTCATGACGGCGCGTGCGGCGCCCCGGCGCGTGCGGTCGGGACTACCGTTCCCGGCGGTTGAGGATCGTCGCGCTGCCGATCACCTCGTCACCGGCCGGGTCGGGCCGGTAGAGCACCAGCGTCTGGCCGGGCGCCACACCCCGCAGCGGCGAGCGCAGGCTCACCCGCAGTTCGTCGTCGGCGTACACGGCGACCGCAGGAGCGATGCCGCCGTGGGCGCGTACCTGCACCTCGCACTCAATCGGTCCCTCCGGCGCCACATCGGAGGTGAACACCGCGCGACCACCGATCAGCGACCACGCATCGAGGTCGGCGGCCCCGCCCACCCGCACTGTCCGCGAGTCGGCGTCGATGGCGGTGACGTAGCGCGGCGAGCCGTCTGGTCCCGGGCCGGCGATGCCGAGGCCCTTGCGCTGGCCGATGGTGAAGCCGTGCACACCGTCATGCTCGGCCAGCACGGTGCCCGCGGCGTCGACGACCGTCCCCCGCCGCACGCCGATGCGCGCCCCGAGGAAGGCCTGGGTGTCACCCGACGGGATGAAGCAGATGTCGTGGCTGTCGGGCTTGTCGGCCACCAGCAGGCCGCGGCGGGCGGCCTCCTCGCGGATCTGCGGCTTGGGGGTGTCGCCGACCGGGAACGCCGCGTGCCGCAATTGCGTGGCGGTCAGTACACCGAGCACGTAGGACTGGTCCTTGTCGCGGTCGACCGCACGGCGCAGCCGGCCCTCTGAGAGCCGGGCGTAGTGACCGGTGGCCACCGCGTCGAAACCCAGCGCCAGGGCCCTGGCGGCCAGCGCGGAGAACTTGATCGTCTCGTTGCACCGCACGCACGGGTTGGGGGTTTCACCGCGCGCGTAGGACGACACGAAGTCGTCGATCACGTCCTCGGCGAACTGGTCGGCGAAATCCCAGACGTAGAACGGGATTCCCAGGACATCGGCGACCCGGCGGGCGTCACCGGCATCCTCCCGCGAACAGCAACCCCGCGAACCGGTGCGCAGCGCGCCGGGCGCGCTGGACAGCGCCAGGTGCACGCCAACCACCTCGTGGCCGGCATCGACCATGCGCGCGGCGGCTACCGACGAGTCCACCCCACCGCTCATCGCGGCCAAAACCCTCATCGCAGACCGCCCAGCGACGAACTGGCCAGCGCGGCCCGGCGAGCCCGGTCGACCGCGGCGGGCAGCACCCGCAACGCGGCGTCGACGTCGGCCTCGGTGCTGGTGTGCCCCAGCGACAACCGCAACGAGCCGCGCGCGACCACCGGGTCGGCCCCCATCGCCAGCAGCACGTGCGAGGGCCGTGCCACGCCGGCCGTGCAGGCGGAACCGGTCGAGCACTCGATTCCGTTGGCGTCCAACAACATCAGTAGGGAGTCGCCTTCGCAGCCGCGGAAGGTGAAGTGGGTGTTGCCCGGCAGGCGGCGCTCACCGAGCGCGCCATTCAGCTGGGTGTCGGCGACGGACCCCAGCACGCCGTCGATCAGCCGCTCGCGCAACCCGCGCAACCGGGCGGCGGTGGCGTCGAGGGACTCCACGGCCACGGTGGCCGCGGCCGCCATGGCGACCACACCGGCGACATCGGCGGTGCCCGAACGCACTTCGCGCTCCTGACCGCCGCCGTGCAGCAGCGGCGTGCAGGCGGTGTCGCGGCGCAGCAGCAGCGCGCCCACGCCGGTCGGGCCGCCGAACTTGTGGGCGGTCACGCTCATCGCCGACAGCCCGGAGCCGGCGAATCCGACCGGAATCTGGCCGACGGCCTGTACGGCATCGCTGTGCATGGGCACGTCGAACTCGGCCGCCACAGCGGCCAGTTCGCTGATCGGCATGATGGTGCCGACCTCGTTGTTGGCCCACATGACCGAGACCAGGGCCACGTCGTCGTGCTCGTGCAGCGCCTCGCGCAGCGCGGCGGCGGTCACCGAACCGTCCGGCTCGGTGGGCAGATAGGTCACCTCGGCGCCCTCGTGCTCGGCCAGCCAGATGACCGCGTCGAGCACGCCGTGGTGCTCGACGGCGGTGGTGACGATGCGCCGCCGGCCGGGCTCTGCGTCACGCCGGACCCAGTAGATGCCCTTGACGGCGAGGTTGTCGCTCTCGGTGCCGCCGGCGGTGAAGATGATCTCCGACGGCCGTGCGCCCAGGTCCGCGGCGAGTCTCTCCCGTGCCTCCTCCATCCGGCGCCGGGCGCCGCGGCCGGCGGTGTGCAGCGAGGAGGCGTTGCCGACGATGCTCAGCGCAGCCGTCATCGCCTCGACGGCAGCGGGATGCATCGGGGTGGTGGCAGCGTGGTCGAGATAAACCGGACCGTGGCTCATGGCCTGTCCAGGATACCGGCAGGCCAGCGACCGGCCCTCATCGCCGAAACGTCACCCCGCAGTGACGCTGGAGGGTGATTGTCGCTAGGCGCTCAGCGCCGGCTGGTGACGGTAACGCTGGATGGCCGGTCCCCGCACCGCCATCTCGCAGCGCGCGGCCAGCTCACGGCGGTCGTCCCCGGGCAGCTCGAGGGAGGCCACTTCGACGTCGACGACGGTCAGGCGGGCCCGCACGGTGCGGCTCAGCGACTGCCACAGTGTGTCGTCACCGACGAAGGCGGTCACGGTCGAGGGTTGCCCGTCGCGGTGGTGATAGGTCAGCCGCAGCGGCTGCACCGGGCGGGCAGCGTCGACCGCGGCCTGGAACATCGCCGGACGGAACGGTCCGTAGGCCAGCCCGCACCAGGTGGTGCCTTCAGGAAACGCGACCACGATCTGGCCGGCCCGCAGCCGGTCGGCCACGGCACCGACCACGAGCGGCAGTCTGCGCAGACTCGCGCGGTCGATCGGGATGACCTTCATGATGCGGGCCGCCAGGCCGACGGCGGGCCAGTCGACCAGGTCGGCGCGGGCGACGAACGCACCCGGCAGCACCGCACCGATGGTGAAGATGTCCACCCAGGAGATGTGGCCGCTGACCACCAGCACGCCGCGCAAGTTACGGATCGGGCCGCCGGACACGGTGATTCGCACACCGAGGCAGCGCAGGAACATCCGGCAGTACAGCCGCTGCACGCGTGAGCGGCCGGGCAACGGGACCGCTAGAAACGGCACCAATGGCAGCAGCACGAGAGCGCTGGCGATACGGCGGGCAGCGCGCAGGGTGGCCAGCGCAGGCCGGTCGGGCCGGTCGCCGCCGGCCCGCACACAGCTGTCGTCGCACGTCGCCTTCGGCAGCCAGGCGTGCTCGACGGCGCTCATCAGGCCAGCCCCTCGGCCATCGCGGCGGCCGCCGAGACCGAGCGCAGCCTGGCAAGGTAGCGGGTGTCGGCCTGGTGCTTGTTCAGCAGCGCCGGGAAGTCCCCGACGCCGAAGTCGGGATCGTGGGCCGGCTCACCGCACACCTTGGCTCCGAGCCGCAGGTAACCGCGCATCAGCGGCGGGATGGTGGGCCGGGCCGGTGGGTCGATGTCGTCGAGGCGGCGGCCGTCGATGACCACCGGGCGGTACGGGTGCACGGTGAGCTCCGGGACGGCCGCGTGGCGGCGCACGACGAAGTCCCGCACCCCGCGCAGCTGGCTGCCCGGTGCACCCTCTCCATGGGTCGGCACCGATACGCAGCCGGTGACGTAGTCGTAGCCGCACCGGTCGAGGTAGGCCAGGATGCCTGCCCACATCAGCAGTACCACCGCGCCGTTGCGGTGATCGGCGCGCACCACCGCGCGCCCCATCTCCACCAGTGACGGTCGCAGCGCATCCAGTGCGGTGACGTCGAATTCCGTTGCAGTGTAGAGACTTCCGGCAGCTATCGCACCGGGCGGCGGTAGCATGCGGTAGCAGCCGACGAGTTCACCGGAGGTGTCCTCGCGCACCAGCAGGTGATCGCAGAACTCGTCGAACCGGTCGGCGTCCCGGCCGTCGCCGTCGGAATTCAGTGCGAAGCCCGGCTCGGTGGTGAACACCTGATGACGCAGCCGCTGGGCCGCCTCGATGAGCGCGGGGTTGGTAGACAGCAACAGGGTGTAGCGGGGTGCGTGCAGTTCAGTGGTCTCGGTCGGCGCTATGAGTACAGATGAAGTGCTCATGGCTGCACGGTCGCCGCTGCGTTCGGCGGGAGGTCAACGCCCACGTGACGAGTTCGTGCACGCTCGGTGACGAATAGAGACAGAAGACCCCGGACACCGAGGTGCCCGGGGTTTTCTCGTGAGTAGCGCTAGCCCTTGCGGGCCTTGACGGCCTCGGTGAGCTGCGGCGTGACCTTGAACAGGTCGCCGACGACGCCGTAGTCGGCGATCTCGAAGATCGGCGCCTCTTCGTCCTTGTTCACCGCGACGATCGTCTTCGACGTCTGCATGCCGGCGCGGTGCTGGATCGCCCCGGAGATGCCCAGCGCGATGTACAGCTGCGGCGAGACGGTCTTGCCGGTCTGG